>JAIOAW010000047.1 GCA_019873625.1 Chloroflexota bacterium | reverse complement strand
CCCTATGGGGCCTTCGCCAAAGCCGCCACGGGATAGCGGTGCGCTTGCACTGGGCACGCGAGGACCTCGTCTTGTTCGCCGTGCTCGCCATGGGCCTAGTTTTGCGGTTCGTCCAGGCGCGTCATCTCATCGTGCCCAATTGGGTAGATGGGCTACATCACACCGTCATCGCTCAAATCATGGCCGATGTGGGCCAGGTACCCACGGGCGGCGCCCCCTTTGTCGAGATGATTCGCTTCCATTACCACTTTGGCTTTCACGCCGTGGCCGCGGCGCTGGCCATGGCTGCACACCTCGAACCTTATCAAGCCGTCTTGCTGTATGGGCAGGTGCTCAATGCCTTGGCGGCCTTGGCCGCATACACCTTGAGCCGCGCGATCACTCCGAGGCGTTGGGCCGGGGTCATCGCCGCGGCCGTAGTGGCCTGCCTTGGCTATATGCCCGCCTACTACACGAGTTGGGGGCGCTATACCCAACTCGCCGGCCTGGTGCTCCTCGCCCCTTTGTGGGCGCTCAGCGAGCGGCTTTACGAGCGCCCCTGGCGTAGCAAGGGATATGAGCACTTGCTCGGGCTGACGGCCTTCCTCATCGCGGGGCTGGGCCTCACGCACTATCGCGTCCTGACGTTTTACGTCGCCTACACCCTATGCCGTTTGGGGGCTGCCCTCGTGAGCCGCCAAGGGAGGAAGCAGGCTTTTTCGACGGCTGCGATACTCGTGCTCGCAAGCCTTGGGCTGGTGGCCCCTTGGGTAGGGCGGTTTATCCCCGTGGTGCGCGAGGTGGTGCCCGATGTGTATGGCGGCTGGCGCATGCCCGTCGAGGATCCCCTCCCGAAATCCCTCCTCACCTTCAGGAATACGCCGATCCTTTTAGGCGCCTCGGCCTTGGGCGCCCTTTGGGGGGCTGTGCGCCGGCAAAAGGCCGTTCTTATCCTTACTGCCTGGTGTGGGCTGGTTTTCCTATCTGCCAACCCGCAACTCATCGGCCTCTCCAAGGCCTGGCTCCTCACGAACACGCCCGTGGTCATCTCCTTTTGGCTGCCCTGCGCCGCGTTATGTGGCTACTTTATGGCCGATGTGAGTGCACTTGCGGTGCCGTGGTTGGGCAAGCGCCTACCTTGCATCGCTTGGCAGGCCTGGCTTTCGGCTGGGGCAGGGGTTGTGCTCCTGGCCCTGAGCGCCTGGGGCGCCTGGGGGATGGTGGATATCATCAACCCCCAGACGATTTTGGTAACGCCGGAGGATATGGAGGCGATGCGTTGGGCGCGCCAAGAGATCCCGCCGGGCGCCAAGTTCCTCATCAACACGACGCGGTGGATGAACGAGGTGCGCCGAGGAAGCGACGGCGGATGGTGGCTGCCCCTCCTTGCGGGGCATGAGGTAACGCTGCCCTGCATCCTGTACACCCAGGGGCCGCCCGCCTACCGAGAAACAATCATTGCGCTGGCGGCATCGGTGGAGGACGCTTCCGATCTCCGCGACCCCGCCTTTCCCGCGCTTTTGCGCAAGGCGGGCGTAACGCATCTCTTCATAGGGGCTTTGGGGGGGCGCCTCACCTTCGCCGAGTTGGATGGCCTCCCTTGGCTAGAGAGGCTTTATGCGCACGGGCCGGTGCGCATCTATGCCATTCGGCCGGAAGGCACCCCATGAATCATCGCCGCGAGCGCTCCATCTCGGCCAGCGTCTCGGCTAACTGTTCGATGGCGATGCGCTGTTTGCGGTAGAAATCGGATTCGCTCATCGCGAGCGATCGCGCCACGTCGCGGATGCGCTGGCCGCGCACAAAGCGCAAATCGAGGATGTTGTAGATCATCCACTCGGCGGCCACCATACTCCGCTCCCCTTCCGGCTTGAGGCGTTCGATGGCCTCCTGCAACACGGCGCGGACCGCCTTGGCCGGCACATTGTCGTTTTGGGCAAGCCGCTCTGAGACGATCTTCATCTTGAGGAGCGGGCTTTGGCTCAGTTTCGGACCGCCCCAGAATTGGCTCAGCGCATCTTTGACGACCTGGATAAAACCGGGCGAATCTATTGGGTTGGCTTCCACGCTTTCGGCCACGTGCCGCCCTCCATAGGGCGGGCGAGAACGGAACTGCTGAATCTCCTCCAGTTCGCTCCCTAACCCCTGTAAAAGGCCGAAAATGCGCTCTTGCAGGCGCATATCCTCCAGCGCCCTTTCGGCGCGGCGCACCAGGCCATATACGGCCTCAAGATCGGCCTCATCGAGTTCGAGGGTCGGTCCTGTGGCCCACACCCCTAAAATGCCCAACGTGGCATTTTCATTCCGGCTGCGCAACGGCAAAAGCCAGTGTCCGTCGGCCAAGACGAAATCTCGGTTTGAGATGAACTCATCCTGACGGCTGTTGGCCAACTGTCGCAGGAGGTCTTCCGCTGAGGCGCGCTCTAAAAAACGCGAGGCGGCCTCGCGAGGGCCAGTGGTTACGCGCAGGGCTAGGGTCGCATCTTGCATCGTTACGATGAACCCCGACGGAGAGCGCATCAGGTCGCACAAGGCCACGACGGTATTTTCCAAGAGTTGCATCACGTCCGTGGTCGTGAGCAAGCGCTGCTCCAGATCCTGAATCCAGGTGATCTCGTGGCGAT
>JAIOAW010000046.1 GCA_019873625.1 Chloroflexota bacterium | reverse complement strand
ACTCCCTCAAGGGGATCATGAGGCAATCCCGCAAGGGGGCGCCTCAGCGGCGTGGCGTATGCACCCAGGTGCGCACGATGACGCCCAAGAAGCCTAACTCGGCCCTGCGCAAGATCGCCCGCGTGCGCCTGTCGAGCGGGGTCGAAGTGACGGCCTATATTCCGGGCGAAGGGCATAACCTGCAGGAGCACTCGGTGGTGTTGGTGCGCGGCGGGCGTGTGCGAGACCTGCCGGGCGTCCGATATCAGATTATCCGTGGCGCCTTGGATGCGGCCGGCGTGGAAGGCCGTGGGCATGGGCGCTCGCAATATGGCACCAAGCGCCCCAAAGAGGGCGCTCAGCCGCAGCAGCGCAAACGGTAGCGTCCGTTCAAGGTTCAGGAGACGTTGTGAGGGCAGGGAGGATCTAGTATGCCGAGACGGTATCGGCCACCTCGAAGGGTCATCGCCCCCGATCGCAAATACAACAGCGAGACGGTGGCAGCCTTTATCAATAACGTAATGAAAAACGGGAAAAAGAGCCTGGCGGAAAGCCTGGTTTACGATGCCTTTGAGATCGTCGCCGCGAAAACCTCAAAGGATCCGCTAGAGGTCTTTGAGCAGGCTCTCCGCAACGTGGCGCCGGTGATTGAGGTCAGGCCACGGCGCGTGGGCGGGGCTACCTACCAAGTTCCGGTGGAGGTTCCAGCGCACCGCCGGACATCTTTGGCCATTCGGTGGATCCTGCAATCCGCGCGGGGCCGTTCGGGTAAGGCCTTCCCTGAAAAGTTGGCTAGCGAACTGCTCGATGCGGCGCAAAATACGGGGAATGCGGTCAAGAGACGTGAAGACACGCATCGTATGGCAGAAGCGAATAAGGCTTTCGCCCACTATCGCTGGTAGCGTCTCTGAAGCGGTGCTTTAACAACGCGCATCTGAGTCTCTATCCGCGGTGGGCTATCTCAGCCTGAAGGCGCCATATCTTGTGTCCTCATCGAGCACAAGGTGGAGGCTAGGGTGATGGAGAACTTGCCGCTGGATAGGACGCGCAATATCGGGATCATCGCCCACATCGACGCGGGCAAGACCACCACGACGGAACGGATCCTGTTCTATACGGGCAGGACCTACCGTCTGGGGAACGTGGACGATGGGACGACGGTTACCGATTGGATGGATCAAGAGCGGGAGCGCGGCATCACGATCGTCTCGGCCGCAGTAACCTGCTTTTGGCGAGGCCATCGCATTAACATTATTGATACGCCGGGGCACATTGACTTTACCGCCGAGGTTCAGCGCAGTTTGCGCGTGTTGGATGGCGGGGTAGTCATTTTCGATGCGGTGCACGGCGTGCAGCCCCAGTCCGAAACGGTCTGGAGGCAAGCAGATCGGTTCCATGTGCCGAGGATCTGCTTCATTAACAAAATGGATAGAGCCGGGGCCGATTTCTGGCGTTGTATCGGGATGATACGGGAGCGCCTGGAAGCTGTGCCTGTGGCGATACAGGTGCCCATCGGGGCCGAGGCTTCTTTCGAGGGCGTGGTTGATCTCATTGACCGCGTCGCTCTGATCTATCGCGACGAACTCGGGCAAGAGCCTGTGCGGGGAGAGATTCCCCCTGCGTTGCGAGATCTGGTGGAAGAGAAGCGAGAGGATTTGGTGGAGGCCATCGCGGAGACGGATGACGTCTTGCTCGCCAAATACCTCGAGGGTGAGGAACCCAGCCCCGAAGAGTTGCGCGCTAGCCTGCGCCGAGCGACATTGGCGGGCCAACTTGTGCCCGTCCTGTGTGGTGCAGCGCTGCGCAACAAGGGCGTACAGCCGGTTCTGGATGCCATTGTAGATTACTTGCCTTCTCCTCTGGATATTCCCCCTGTCGAAGGGGTTCACCCAGAGACTGAAGAGAAGGTGATCCGCCGTGCGAGCGCGGAAGAGCCGTTTGCTGCGCTCGTCTTCAAGATCGTGACGGATCCCTTTGTGGGAAGGCTAGCCTACATGCGCGTCTATTCAGGCGCGCTCCACTCGAATTCTTCCGTTTACAATCCCCTCAAACAAAAGAGAGAACGCATCGGCCGCCCGCTCCGCATGTATGCCAACCGGCGCGAGGAGGTTGATGCGGTCTCCGCAGGAGATATCTGCGCGGTAGGTGGGCTGAAATTTACCTACACCGGCGATACGCTCTGCGACCCGAATGCCCCTGTGGTGTTGGAATCCATCCGCTTCCCGGAGCCGGTCATTTATGTGGCCATCGAGCCGCGTACGGCCGCCGAAGAAGCCAAAATGCTGGAGGCCCTCCGAGCCTTGGCCGATGAGGACCCTACGTTCAAGTTCGGCGTGGATGAAAACACGGGGCAGATGCTCATCTCTGGGATGGGCGAACTCCATCTCGAAATCCTCGTCGAGCGGCTAGTGCGCGAGTTCAAGGTGTCTGCCCGCGTGGGCAAACCGCAGGTGGCCTATCGCGAGACGATCACGCGCCAGGTGATGGCCGAAGGCGAGTTTACGGCGCAGCATGGCAACCGCACGATCTACGCGCGGGTGGTGCTCGAACTGGCCCCTCTGCCCAAAGCGGAAGGGATGACCTTTACCAACGCCGTGCGGCCCGAAATCTTGCCGGCCCAGTATGTGCCCGTGGTCGAGACGGCGGTCAAAGAGGCGCTTTCTGGCGGGGTGCTGGCCGGCTACCCCGTAGCGGGGGTGAGCGTAACGCTCGTCGAGGTAACGTTCGATCCTTACCAATCTACCGAAGGGGCTTTGGCCAGTGCGACATCCATCGCCTGCACGCGGGGGTTAGAAGAGGCCGCGCCCATCCTCCTCGAGCCGATCATGAAGATCGAGGTGGAAACGCCCGATGAGAATACGGGCGATGTGCTGGGGGACCTCAACGCGCGGCGGGGGATGATTGAGGGGATGGAGCCACGGCCCGGCGGGATGCAGGCGATTCGGGGGCATGTGCCCTTGGCAGAGATGTTCGGCTATGCCACGGCCCTGCGCTCGGCCACCCAGGGGCGCGGTGCCTTTTCGATGGAGTTCGATTATTACGCGCCCGTGCCCGCAGAGATTTCGCGGCGCATCTTGGGGTTGGAGTGAGGCGGGATAGCAAGAGGGTGGCAATTTGCCAGATCGGGTATGATCACTATACTTTGAGCGTTTGCGCCTGAGGTAAAAGGCGTGGCCCAATGCAGGGGCAAGAAAGGAGACAAGGATGGCGAAGCAGAGGTTTGAGCGGACGAAGCCGCACGTAAACGTAGGGACGATTGGGCACGTAGACCATGGGAAGACGACGCTGACGGCGGCGATCACGAAGGTGCTGTCGCTGAAGAAGATGGCGAACTTTTTGGCCTACGATCAGATTGACAATGCGCCGGAGGAGAAAGCGCGAGGGCTGACGATCTCGATCTCGCACGTAGAGTACGAGACGGAGAAGCGGCACTATGCGCATGTCGATTGCCCTGGGCATGCGGACTATATCAAGAACATGATCACGGGTGCGGCGCAGATGGACGGGGCGATCCTAGTGGTG
>JAIOAW010000045.1 GCA_019873625.1 Chloroflexota bacterium | reverse complement strand
TATTTTGTGGGGGTGCGCTGGGGGCGGAGGCGCTTTTTCCCCGCCATCAGCCCCAAAAAGACCTGGGAGGGCGCCCTGGGCGGGTTGGTATCGGGCGTGGCTACGGTGGTGGGCCTGGGCGTATGGCTCCTCCATTTGAGCGTATGGCAGGGGCTTCTTCTGGGCCTTGGCGTGGTGCTGGGGGCGACCTTTGGAGACCTGGCCGAGTCGGTCATCAAGCGGCAGGTGGGCGTCAAAGATTCGGGCCGCCTTATCCCAGGCCATGGCGGTATGCTGGATCGGATAGACAGTTTGCTCTTTGTGGTGCCCATTGTGTATTATTTTGCTATCCTAATCGGCTAAGGGGCGCGGGCTGCACACGCAGCCCGTGAGGGAACCATATGGACGCGGCCTTGATTACGGCGATTCTCGATTTTGGCAACCTGATTTTGGCCTCTGCCAACGTCATCATTGGGTTTTCCCTCTTTCTCTACATCCTCCTCTTTAACTCGCGCAGTGCCGTGGCGCGGGCCTTTTGCGCGCTGGAGGCGTTTATCACGCTCGTTTACATCGTAGACGTGGGTATGACCGAGATCGGCACGCCCGTGGCCGCCTCTATCTGGCTGCGCTTACAGTGGCTGGGCATTGCCTTTGTGCCCGCGGCCTATCTCCACTTTTCAGATGCCCTCCTGCGCACCACGGTGGGGGTTTCCCGTTGGAGGAGGGTGGGCGTCTTCCTCACGTATCTCCTGGGGTTCGTGGCCTTTGGCTTGGTTATGGCGAGCGAGTTCATCGTCAAAGGCCTCGCCGTGCAAAATTATCTCTTTTACCTCGAGCCGGGGCCGTTTTTTGGCGTGTTCACCGCCTATTACGCCTTGGTGAGCCTGGGCGGTTGGGTGAACATCACGCGGGCGCGCGCGGCGGCGCTCACCTCTGCCTCGCGGCGGCGCCTTTCGTACCTGATGCTCGCCGTCATCGCGCCGACCCTAGGCGTGTTCCCCTATCTGCTCATCCCGCCGGCGGCGCGCTACCTCGGCACGCCCATCATCCAAGTGCTCACCCTCGCGGGGAACCTCGGCATCGCCTTGATGACCATCGTCATCGCCTACGTAGTGGCCTACCAAGGGGTCATCTTGCCGGATCGCGTCGTCAAGCACCGCCTCATCCATTTCCTATTGCGCGGGCCGCTCGTGGCGATCTTGGTCATTGCCCTGATGCTCACCATCCCCCGCGTCGAACATATCCTCGGCCTGCCGCGCGATACGGTACTCATCGTCAGCGTGGCGGGGAGCATCGTGCTCTTGCAGGTGTTGGTGAACGCGGCCAAACCGGCCATTGACCGCATCATCTACCGGCGAGATCGCCACGAAATCGCCTGGATTCAGGATTTGGAACAACGCCTCCTCACGACTACCGACGTGATGCAACTCCTGGAAAACACCGTCGTGGCCTTGTGCGACCTAATGCGTTCCCCCTCGGGGTTCATCGTCACGATGCACGATACGACCCTCGCCCTGCGGGTAACCACCGGCCCGCGTGAGGCGGCCTCGCGCTTTTTGGAACGCGCCTCGGCGGCGGATCTCTTGGAATGGCTGACCAATAGCCGAAAGGATGAATTCATCTCTAACCAAGATTTCGTCCTGGCCGATGGGCATTGGCTCTTGCCCTTGCGCAGCCATACCGAGAATGCCACGTTAGGCGTCTTGGGCGTGTGGGCCACGGGGCCGACCCTCGAACTCGGCGAGGCCGATCTCGAGGCGGTGTACGGCCTTGTGCGCCGCGCCGAAAGGGCGCTCGAAGATATGCGCCTTCAGGAGCGCATTTTTGGCCTCTTGCAGGGGTTGGGGAGCGAACTGGAGGAGATTCAGCAGTTCCGTTCGCGCCCGCCCTATGGGCGGCATATGGAAAGCGCCGAGGTGAACCCGGTGGATTCGCCCGGTTTCATCCAAATCGTCAAAGATGCGCTGAGCCAGTTTTGGGGCGGCCCGAAGCTGAGCCAAAGCCCGCTCCTTAGGATGAAGATCGTCTCGGAGCGGCTGGCCCAGAACGATAACGTGCCGGCCAAGGCGGTGCGTTCCGTCTTGCAGGAGGCTATGGAGCGCCTCAAGCCCGAGGGGGAGCGCAGTATGGTGGCCGCCGAATGGATGATTTACAACATCCTCGACCTGCGTTTCGTGCGCGGCCAGCGTATCCGCGATGTGGCGCGGTCTTTGGCGATGAGCGAATCCGATTTCTACCGCAAGCAGCGCATCGCCATCGAGCAACTGGCCGAAACGCTCGCCGAGATGGAGCGCTCACGGCGCTAGGGGCGCAAGGCATAGATGCGCACCGGCCCGCGCGCATAGAGCACCTCCAGCCAGGGGAGGCCGTCCAACTCGGCAAAGGTCAAGCGCCCTCCCTGGCTCCCCACAAAAATGTGCGACACGCTAGCGTTCCGCAAGAGTGCGCGAAAGGCCGGGCTGCGGAGGTCGGGCGCGCTTTCCACAGCGGCGGCCAAGGCCGTGATCGCCTCTCGGTAGGCAGGCGGCCCTTGGGTGTAAAGGATGCAGGGCAATGTCACCTTATGCCCGGCCACAATGGGTAGCCACCATCCCCCATCGCTCCCCCGGCGCACCTCATTCATCCAGCGCGTCGTATTGATGAGGAATTTGGCCTCTGGGGCGACCTCTTGGCGCGCCCAGCGCAGGGCCTCCATATCCTCCTGGGTGACGAGGATCGTGCTGGGGTTGACGATATCCACTATCCCCCAGGCGCCCCAGGCGCTCAACATCAAGAGCGCCACCCCCGCCGCGGCCGAAAGCCCATGGTGCCAGGCGAGGCGCGCGAAGCGCTTGGGCAAAAAGCGCCCCGCGAACGCGGCGAGATCGGCCACAAACCAGCCGCACAGCGCGGCGCAGGGCAGCCAGAACGAGATGACTACGGGCGTATTCGTGAGGAGCCACGCCTTGGGGAGGCCGAGGAATTGGGGGTTGGCCGATAAAACGATCGCCCCGCACCAAGCCGCAAGGATGAGCACGGCCTTTTGGCGGCGCACAACCCCCCACAGGGCGCCCAAGGCAGAGAGCCCCAAGAGCAGCGGGGTATTCCCAAAGGAGAGGAGGGATTTGGGAAAGGGGTCCTCGACGGGCATACGCCAGCCGCCGTACACGGCAGGCACCACCTCCCATACCACGGGGAGGAACCGCGCGACCCAAGGCGCAACCAAGGCAAGGGCCATGGCCGCCAAGGTGAGGGCGGTGAGGAGCGAGGCCCTAAACCGGCGGCCGATGAGCGCAGCAACCAACCGGATGGCCGTATAGGCGCAATAAAAGATCAGCACCCGGTAATGCGTCAGCCCCAGCCCGGCGCTGAGAAGCGCCGTCAGCCCCAGCCATCGTCCACGCTTTCTGATGGGCGAGGGGTCTTCATAAAGCCTTTCGCTGAGCGCCCAGAGAGGCCCCAAGAGCACCAGGCCGGCAAGTTGGGTATAGCGCCCCCAACTCGTGTAGTACGCGGGCATATAGGCGAGGCAGGAGACGATGCCGGCTGCGATGATCCCCGCCCAGCGCCTTTGGGTGATTTCTCGCGCCAACGTATAGGCGGCTAGGGCGGCCAGGGCGTTGAGTACCTGGCCATACAGCAGCACGGCCTGGTACGGTTCGAGGCGCGCGGCCAGGGCGAAGGCCGCCGCCACCGCGTGAAACCCAAAATGGTAATGAAAGCGGATCATCTCGACAAACGGCCCGCCATCCCGTGGCACCTGGCCTAAATCGGCCATCATCTGGGTGATGACGGTATGATGGAGGCCATCCACCCAGTTGGGCACGAGGAGGTGCCGCGCTTGGGCAAACCGCAGGGCCAGCCCCATAGCGAGCACGGCGCATACGAGGAGGTCCTCTCCCGTGCAACG
>JAIOAW010000044.1 GCA_019873625.1 Chloroflexota bacterium | reverse complement strand
GCCCCGGCGCCTCACTCTGGCGCCAAATGGAGGCATACGCCACCCCTCGCCTGAAGGTGCCCCAAAAGCGCCTGCGCCAAGACGATCAGCCCCGCCATTTCCAACCCTTCTTCAAAGGCGCAGAGGAGGCAGGTAAGCGGCGGGGAATCGTCCGCCCAAAGGGAATGCTTCAACCCGCCCAGCATCTCGATGACGAGCGCACCCGAGAAGTACAGCGCCGCGGCGAGGAGGAATTGCCCCCGTAAGGGGCCGGGCAGGCGCCAAAACCACCGCCAAAAGAACGCGGCGAGGACGAGGATTCCCGCCCCATAGACGAGCACCCAGGTAGGCCGCAAAAGGCCACTCGCATGAAGCCAGGCGCGCAGTGAGGGCACGAGCGCCTCATGGAGGCCAGCCGTCTCGTCTATGGCTAGGAAGATGAAAAGAGCGCCCAGCCCAAGCCACGCCCCTGCGGGTTCGCCGGCGCGGTGGTAAGCCAGCCCCCCTGCCGCCCAAAGGCCCGCACACCCCATAAGAAGGAGCGAAGAGAACAACGTGGGGATATTCCGCTCGTGGTCGAGGTCGAACAGTTCCACCCCAAAGGCCTCGGGGTTTGCGCCCAAGAGAAACACGGCCCCCCAGACGATGCCGTGCAGCGCGACGAGGGTTATACTGATTCCCACGAGCACCCGGATGATGCGGCGCGGGCGCAGCCGAATCTCTACCACGAGGGCCTCCTCAAGAAGGGCTAGGCCCCTCTCGCGAGGGGCCTAGCACCCTATTTCGGCAAATATTCCTTAGCCCAACCGACGCCGAGTTCTTCCAAGCGTTCGGGGGTGGGCACGCCCGTTTCGCGATCCCACCCGGCCATCACGTAATAGGTATGGATGGCCTCCTGCAAGAGTTCGCGGTCAATGCCGCCGTTGGCTAGAGCGCCCCCGATCGTCGGGCCAAAGGAGCGTTCCGCCAGGCGATCGTCTTTGGCCGTCAGCCCCTCGCGCATATTAAAGACGCGCGCCAGCGTCATAGCCCGTTCGCCCACCTTGATGAGTTCGTACGCGGTGATATCCCAGCCGGTAGCCGCCTGGAGGAGGTCCACCTTCTCCTGCAAAGTCCAGGGCACGAACATACACATCGGGATGCAGTTGTTAGCCATCTGGTTATATTGGCTGTAGAGAGTCGCACGGACTTTACGAGCGCTGAGATCCTCCACAGCGAGCGGCTCCAAAATGCCCATAGCGCGCAGGACGCCGTTCGGCTGAAAGCCGTCCTCATCCGCGTTGACCATCCCCGAATCGTGCAAGGCGTGGCAGTGGTCGGCCCCCGTGGGCGAGAGGGCGTAGGCGATGGCCAAGGCGCGCTTGAAGCGCGGCTCGTGCATCGGGTAGGGCTGATTCTTGACCTGGATGGCGTAAAAGGCCGATTGAGGGCCAATCTTTCCCACCGCTTTATCCAGCCCATCGGCCAGCACCGCGCCCAACCCCTTGCGGAAGGCAATCTGCTCGATCATCGCGAGCATCGCATCGGCATTGCCGAAGCGCAGGTCCCAACCTCCTGTATCCTCCATTGTGAGAAGGCCGTTCTCATAGCACTCCATCGCAAAGGCAATGGCCATGCCTGTGCTGATCGTATCCAGCCCCCAGGCGTTGCATAGGGCGCTCCCTTTGGAGATGGCCTCAATATCCTCCACCCCGCAGGCGGAACCCAGCGCGCCGATCGTCTCGTACTCTGGCCCGCCATAGGCCGGGTCGGCGGCATATTTGCCCTCCACCTTCACCTGCTTTTTGCAGCGCACAGCGCAGGCGTAACAGCCCTCCATCCCCGTGCCGATCTTGGGCATAAAGACCTCCGCCCCCAGTTCGGCCGCCTTGGGGAATTCGCCATCTCGAAAGTTGCGGATGGGCAAATTGCCCGTGAGGTTTGAGTCAGCCAAGGAGGCGCCGGTGCCCCACTTGTGCATACCGGCGGCCTTTTCTCCGGCGGCCACCCCCTGGGCCATCGAGCGGGCGAGGGCGCGAATCCTTTCGGGGTCGGCCCCCTCCAGGCGCTGGGTGCCGCGCACGGCGATGGCCTTCAACCGCTTGGAACCCATCACGGCGCCAAGGCCGGTGCGGCCGGCGGCGTCATAGAGGCCGCTCATAATGTTCGCAAAACGCACGAGGTTCTCTCCCGCCGGGCCGATCATCGCCGCGCGCAGCCGGCGCTCCCCGAGTTCGGCCTGCAAGCCCTCTAGGGTTTCTTTCGTGGGTTTGCCCCAATAGGCCGAGGCATCGCGGAGTTCGGCCACGCCGTCTTTGATCCAAAGGTACACGGGTTTGGGCGAGGCGCCTTCGATGATGATCCCATCAAAACCGGCCTGTTTGAGTTCTGTGCCCCAATAGCCCCCCACCTCAGCCGCGCCGAACCCACCCGTCAAGGGAGATTTAGCCCCCACCGCGTTGCGATCTACCCCCGATACGGCGAGGCCCGTCAGAAGGCCTGGCGCGAACACGAGCCGGTTCTCCGGCCCGAGAGGGTCGGCTCCTTTGGGCACCTCCTTCAGCAGAACCTCGGCGATGATATTCCACCCGCCCATTGTGCGGCGCAGGAATACCGCCCCAGGTTCCTCCACGGTGAGGGTGCCCGTCGTCAGATTCACGCGCAATATCTTGTTATGGAACGACCGCGCCATCATCCTCTCCTTATCTTTGGGGATTACGCAATGTAACACCGATTATACCCGCTACGTCAAGCCTATGCAAGCCCAATTACGGCCTTTTGACGGATCGCAAAAAGCCATTATGCTTTGCCCGGAGGTATGTATTTGCATCTCGTGGTCGGGGAGAGGGCCTATGCGCATCCTGATGGCGAGCCATGGTTACCCGCCGACGTTGAGCGGGGTTACTCTCGTCGTACAAAAATTGGCGCGCGCGATGGTCGCCAGGGGGCATCAGGTTACGGTCATCACGGCGAGCGACCGGGGAGAGCCATACCGCGATGAAGATCAAGGCGTACAGATCGAGCGCGTGCGCTCAGTGCCCAACCCGTTTTGGAAGGAAGGGCGTATCCCGATCATCAGCCAGCGCACCCTTCGCGGCCTCATAGGGCGCATTCAGCCGGACGTGCTCCACACCCACGAGACAGCGTGCCTGGGGTGGCAATTTGTGCGCCTCAGCCGTCGTGAGGGGTTCCCCTTGGTCGCCACGTGCCACTATTTCCCGCGTTTTGTGGCCTTTTACCTGGTGAATGCGCGGCCCTTGTGTTGGCTCCTCAGTTTCTACTCGGCACGGCTCCTGAATCGGTGCAGCCACGTCGTCTTTGCCACGGAGGCCCACCACCGCGCCTTTCAGGCGTTCAGCCTTACGGCGCCCACGACGATCATCTCCAACGGCGTGAATACGGCGCGCTACCATCCCCCCGCAGGGCCTGAAAGGGGAATCGAAGAGGCCTACCATCTTCCGCCCCGGCCGCGTATCCTCTTCGTGGGGCGCTTGGCGCGCGATAAAGAAATCCCCATTTTGATAGAGGCCTTGGCGCACTTGCGAACGCAAATGGAAGCGCATCTCCTCCTCGTGGGCAAGGGGGATTTTCGCCCACAACTCGAGGCGCTATGCGCCGAACTGGGCCTGCAAGGGGCCGTGCACTTTTTAGGATACGTGCCGGACGAGGATATGCCCGCCCTCTATCGCGCGGCGGACCTCTTTGCCATCGCTTCCACGGTGGAAGTGCAAAGCCTCCCCACGCTCGAAGCGATGGCCTCCGGCGTGCCCGTGGTGGCTGTGGATGCCGGCGCGCTTCCCGAGATCTCGCTCCATGGCCAAAGCGGTCTCATCGTGCCGCCCAAAGATCCCGCTGCGATGGCAGAAGCGATGCGCACCATCCTGAGCGACCCCGCGCTTGCAGCGCAAATGGGCCGCCGAGGGTGTGAACTCGCCCAGGCCCACGCCGAAGAGCGTACCTTTGACGCCTATGAGGCCCTCTATCGCCGCCTGGCTCAATAGCCCGTGGTGCGCAAGGTCTCGCCTTTGCGGCGCATTTGGCCCTCGCCCTTCGCCCACTAGAGCGCCTTTATGCGCCCGGCGCTTTTTCTGCCTCCATCGCAGGGGAGAGGTGCTCTTGGGCCTTGGCCTGATCTTCAATGCGCATAATGGCCGGCACCAGTAACCCGCCAGCGCCACACAAAACGGCCGTCGAACCCGCAAAGAGATAGAGCGTGGTAATGCCCCAGTGATCTGCCGCCGGCCCGGCCAAGGCCAGACCAAGGGGCATCGCCAAACCGGCTAGGCTCATCGTCACCGTAAAGATGCGCCCCTGCATCTCGGGCTTGACCACGCTTTGCAGCAAAGCGACAAATGGCCCATTGACAAAGACGTTGAAAAAGGCGCCCAGCCCCCAGGCCACAGCGGCCAACCAAAAGGCCGTCGGCGGGCTAAAGCCCACGATGAGGGAAGATACCCCTTGGAGGACGATGCCCACCATCGCCGTAAGCGCCTTGCGGCGGAAGCCGCCCCACGCGCTCAGGGCTAACCCGCCCACGAGCAGGCCGATCCCCCAGGCGGATTCCATCCAGCCCAACTGGAGCGCCCCACCGCCGAAATGCTTGGTCACGAGGAGCGGCAACAAGACCCACATCGGAACGCCCGTAAAATTCAAAAAGGTCGCCATCAAAAGGACGGTCAGCAACCCTGGCCAACTCACCACGTAGCGTATCCCCTCGCGCACATCGGCCCATATGGAGGGGCGCGCCGTACTCAGGGCCAAATCGGCCCGAGCCGGTTGGGGAATGTGCGCGACCAGGAGGAGCGCAATGGCTAACGCGGCAGTGCCCACGTCAATCAGCATAATGCCGTGAAGGGGCAACCAGGCTAAGAGCAAAGCCCCCATCGGCGGCCCGGCCACTTTGAGGGCGCCCTGCACCATTTGGCTCAGGCCTTGAACCCGCGCTAGGTGCTCTTCGGGCACGAGGAGCCGGTTAGAAGACATACTGGCCGGCTCATGGAAACACCCCCCGAGAGAACGGGCCAGCATCATGACGTACACATGCCACACCTGCATACGGCCGGCCCAGAATAGGATGGCGAGCCACAGCGAAACGAACGCGATGGCCGCGTCGGCCACGATCATCACGGTGCGGCGGTTCCACCGATCCACATAGGCCCCCGCCACCGGCCCCAATACGATGCTCGGCAGCATCGCCACAAGAGAGGCCGTGGCGAGCACCGTGGCCGAGCCGGTGCGCTGCGTCAACCACCAGACGAGGGCAAACCCCGCGACAGTGCTCCCTAGGATGGAAATTTGCTGGCCAAGCCAGATGGCGGCAAAGTTCTGCTTCCAGCGTGGCCCAAAGGTGAGGCGTGATGCGGCCGTCATATCCGTTCCTCCACAGGCGCTATGCGATGCAAACCGTGCTCTATACGCGCTCACGGGGCGAACGTTGCGCCCCGTGAGCCAAGAAGGCACCCCTTTCACATTGACAGAACGCCAACTCTTTTTAGAATGGGCCAAAAGAACATAGGAGAGTTGGGCAATGCAACGTCGAGCGGCAGAGGCCATCCTCCACACCATCCCTGGGGTGATGCGTACCATCGCCGCCGACCTGCGGCGCGGCGGCATTGCGCCCGTGCCCGCGCACCTCGGCATCCTCATCGCCCTGGCCGAACGCCCGCGCAGTTTGAGCGAACTCGCCGACTTGCAGGCGGTGAGCCTGCCCACGATGTCGAGTTCCATCCACAGGCTCGCGGCCAAAGGGTGGCTATGCTCCGAGCGCGATCCGGAAGATCGGCGCCGGCTGCTTATCCACCTGACGGAGGCGGGGCGTGCTGTGCTGTGCGAAATCTATCAACGCGCCCAAGAGGCCGTGCTTGAGCGGGTCAAAGCGCTCCCACCGGAAGCCTGCGCCCAACTCCTCGAGAGCCTGCGCTGGCTACAGCAGGCCTTCCACACGGGCGGCTCAGAGACCCCTAGCGATAGCCCACCGGAATAAAAAAAGGATGCGCAGCAACGGGGGAAGGTTGCTGCGCAACTGGGATGTGGAGGTCTAGAAAGATAGATAATTGCGAAAAGGGTTAGCCCCTCACAGGCACCAGGACGCTGTTTCGGGTGATCCAGTTATGGAGTTCGCTGGCGAAACCCTGAAAGGTCGTCGCCTGGATGCTCATCACGGCCGCCGCTTCCTCGTCCGTCAAATCGAACTCGGCCAAGACGCGGCCAGACCTCTCCAGCAAACTCCGCCGAAAATCAGCATCCACAATCCCCATGCCAATGACAGCCTGCAATGCTTCATGCGCCATAATGATATCTCCAATCTATTCGGCTTGGTCTCCTCGTTGCGGAGGATGATCTATATGGGCCTACGGGCCTTGCCCGGTACGAGGGCCTTTTGCAAAAGGACGATAACCCCTGCGGCCAGAAAGACATCTCCCACGCTGAGGACGGCCCTCAGCGGCGCAGGCCCCGGCACGGCGAGCGTATCGCCCAGCCACCACAGCCTCGTGGCCTCTCGCGGGAGCAGGATATCCTTCGCCCCCAAGATGGGCGCCCCGTACTCTACCTGGGCGGCGAGGTGCCCTAGCCCGGCCCGCGCGAGCGCCTCCGGCGAGACGGGCATATAGCCCCCGTTAGCAGCCATCACGGCCAAGTTGAGGGCCAGCCCCAGCCCCACCAGGGGCATCCCGGGGAGCCTCCAGTTGAGGGCCACGACGGCGATGAGGAGCGCATACGAGGCCACGAGCACCCCCATCGGGAGGGCCACCCCCCACCGCGGCCCTGAGACAAAGATCACCTGCAGCCCTAGGGCCACCAGGGCTACCCAACCATACCGCAGAGGAATCTCTGCGATACGCCTCAGCCGACCACCGCGAAGCAAACCGATTGTCAAAGAAAGGACGATCGCAATAAGCAGAATCATCCAGGGCGGTCACATCCCTCAAGAATCAGGGGCCGCCGGTGCCCGTCCAAGGGATGGGCGCGCCGCTCGCAATGAGGATGGCGCCCAAGGACAGGACCACATAGACGATAGTCAGATAGAACTTTTTCATAGTGAGCACCCCCTTATGCCGTATGTGCGCGTGATAACCTGGCTTGGCCTATGATCAGGGGCCGCCGGTGCCCGTCCAAGGGATGGGCGCGCCGCTCGCAATGAGGATGGCGCCCAAGGACAGGACCACATAGACGATGGTCAGATAGAACTTTTTCATAGTGAGCACCCCCTTATGCCGTATGTGCGCGTGATAACCGACTCGGCCTATTGTCCGGGGCCGCCGGTGCCCGTTCAGGGGAAGGG
>JAIOAW010000043.1 GCA_019873625.1 Chloroflexota bacterium | reverse complement strand
CCGATGACCATCTGGTGGGGCAACGATGCCGAATTCCTCTATATCGCCGCCGAGGCGCCCACGAAGGGATGGGTCGCTGTGGGCCTCGCCCTCGAAGAGAAGATGAAGGGTGCGAATTATATCATCGCAGCCTTTGACGGGGAACCCAAGATTGAAGATGGCTTTGGCACCGCGCCCGTCGGCAATGCGCACCCGGCCGATACGACCCTCGGTGGGCGCAACGATATCCTCGCCTTTGCCGTAGTCGAACGGGATGGCCGGACGCTTTTTGAGGCCAAAATCCCGCTCGATTCGGGCGATGCCTACGATAAGCCCCTCCAGCCGGGCCAGGAATATCCCATCATCGTGGCCTATGGCGGCGCCGATGGCTTTACCACGCCGCATGCCTTTCGTGGCGCGGGGAGCATAAGGCTCCAGCCGGCGCCGTAGGCTCGGCAAGGAGAGGGCGGATTATGCCCGTTCCGCTGCGCCATTTGCGGAGAGCGCCGCTCCTGGCCCATTTGGATGAGCCGGCCCTGGCCGCCCTCGCCGCCGAGATGCGCGAGGCCCGTTACCGCGCGGGCGCGCTCATCGCTTTGGAGGGCGACGCCTGGCCGGAGATCGCCTTTGTGGGGGAGGGTCTGGTGAGGCTGCGGCAGTCTTCGCTCGAGGGGCGCGAATATGTGCTAGGGTATATGGGGCCGGGCGCGGCTGTGAACCTCATCTCCGCGCTGGATGGCCAACCCACCATCGCCACGGTGGAGGCGCTCACCGATTGTGCGCTCTATCTCTTGCCGGCGGCGCGGTTCCGCGCGTTGGTCAAGGAGCACAACGCCCTCGCCGCCCGTTTGGCCGAAGATTTGGCGGCCGAGGTGCGTCGCTTGAGCGGGATGGTCAAGAGCCTGGCCCTTCAGCCCGTGCGCGCTCGGCTGGCCCGCTTCCTCCTCTCGGCCGCCGAGGCCGCCCCCGGCCAAAACCGCTGGACCCAAGAGAGGATCGCCGAACAACTCGGCACGGTGCGCGATGTGGTGGGGCGCGCTTTGCGGGCCTTTGCGGAGGAGGGGCTTATCCGCCGCGAGCGGGGGCAGTTGATCATCGTCAACCGCGAGGCGCTGGAAAGGGAGGCCGATGGATAGATCACACGCCGAACCCGATATCCGCGTGCCGGCCTTCGATGCCACCCGTTGCGATGCCTGCGGCCTGTGCGCTTTGGCCTGCCCCTGTGGGGCCATCCGTATGACGCCCCAAGGCCCCCTGTTTGCCTGCCACGCCCATTGCAGGCACTCGCCAGATTGCGTCGCGCTCAAAGAGGGCATTCAACCCTGCGAGATCACCTGCCCGCGCGGGGCCATCGAGGGGCGGTTTCAAATCCGGCTGTGAGGCAATGGGGCTTTCGATGTCCACGGCGATGAAGCAACCCGCAAGGCAAGATGGCCCTATCGGCGTGTTCGATTCGGGGGTGGGGGGCCTTTCGGTATGGCGCGCCTTGCGTGCCCGTTTGCCGAAGGAGGATTTCCTCTATGTGGCCGATAGCCTGAATTGCCCCTACGGCAGCCGTTCTGCCCAAGAGATCGCCGCGCTGAGCCGAGGCATCGCGGAATATCTCCTGGGGCGTGGGGCGAAACTCATCGTGGTGGCCTGCAACACGGCGAGCGCCGCGGCCCTGGCCGACCTTCGGCAGACCTTCGCGGTGCCCTTTGTGGGGATGGTGCCCGCCGTCAAACCGGCGGCGGGCCTGACGAAGACGGGCGTGGTGGGCGTGCTCGCCACGCCGATGACCTTCGAAGGGCGGCTGTATCACGAGGTCGTCGAGCAGTATGCGGAGGGCGTGCGCGTCATCTCCTCCACGTGCGATGGCCTGGTGGAACGCATCGAGGCCGGGGACTTGGGTGGCCCTGAGACGTTATCGCTCCTGCGCACTTGCTTGCGCCCCATCCTTGAAGCGGGTGCGGATACCCTCGTGTTGGGGTGCACGCACTACCCCTTTGTGGCAGAAGCCATCCAGCGCCTCGTTGGCCCCGCCGTGCGCATCCTGGAGCCGAGTGCGGCCGTGGCCGAACAGGCCGCGCGCGTTTTGAACCGCGAGGGCCTGTGCCGCCCAGGAACGGCGGAGGGCACGACGCGCTTTGCCACCTCCGGCTCGCCTCGCCAGTTTGCGGCGGCCTTGGAGGCGATGCTCGGCCTGCAAGCCCCCGTCTCGCACCTCGTGTGGAGCCAAGGCCGCCTGTTGGATGATCCCTCCCCATAAAGCGGCTGCGCGGGCGCTCGTGCGGCCGCCTAAGAAAGGAAAAGACGCACCCTATGGATACCATCCCCTGCGCACCGGACCATCTGCTGGCCTTGCAGAGGTTTCTGGCGGACCTTCACCTGGGCCTGCCCTTGAACCTCGCCTTTCTCCGCTCGCGCACCTTTGGCGACCCCACCTGCGCGCCCGATTTGCTCCTCTTGGCGCGTGAAAATGGGCAAATCATCGGCTGTGCGCTGGGCTGTGTGCGCGGCGAAATGGGGGTGATCAAACTGTTCGGCGTGGCGCCGGCCCATCGGCGGCGAGGCATCGGCTCGCGCTTGTTCGAGGAGATCGAGGCGCGCTTCCGCCATCGGGGGGTAACGAGGGTGCGCATCGCCGGCGTGGGGCCGAATTACTTTACGCCGGGGGTGGACGTGCGCTCGACGGAGGCCATCGCCTTCCTCTACAAGCGCGGGTATGAGACGAACCGCATCGCGGTCGTAGATATGCAGGTGGATCTCGATTCAGCCCCTCTCGGGGTCGCCCCTGCTCTCGAACGCCTTGCGGCGGAAGGAATCCGCCTGCGGCGGGCCGACCCTTCCGAAGTGGGCGCCATTGCTGCCTTTGCGCGGGAGGCGTTCAACGAGGCGTGGGAAGTGGAAGTGCTGGAGGCGGGCCGTACGGAGCCTCCCGCCCTTTTTGCCGCCTTTGACGGCCCGCGCTGCATCGCCTTTGCCGCCTATGATGCGGTCGGCCCCCGGTATTTTGGGCCGACGGGCACCCTGCCGGAATATCGCCAAAGGGGCATCGGCACCGCACTCCTCAAAATGTGCCTAGGCGAGATGCGCTCGCGAGGAGATCGCCTGGGGTACATCTCGTGGGCGGGGCCGGTGGCCTTTTACGCCCGCGCCGTGGGCGCCCGCGTTTGCCGGGCCTATTGGGTGTTTCAGCGCGAATTGGGCTAAAGGGCAATCTGGGCTAAACCCGGCGCGTCTTCCACCGGCCCGTCGCAAAGATGCGCGTAATAGCAGCCGCTCCGGCGAGATCCCCAAGGGCGATGCCGAGCCAAATCCCCAAAGCACCCAGGCCGGCGAGGCTAGAGAGGAGCCAGCACAAGGGCAACTGGGCGAGCCAAAGATCGCCCACGTACACGAGCATCGGCGAGATGGTGTCTCCCGCGCCGGCTAGGATGCTGCTCATCGCCAGCAGCCAGGCCCTCGCCGTGAGGGCGAGCACGTTGCACCACACGGCGAGGATGCCCACGGCGATCACCGCGCCATCCTGCGTAAAGAGGCCCAAGACCGGCCGGGCAAACAGGGCGATGAGCAGGGTGATGACGGCGGAGGAAAGGGCGGCCATGCGCGTGCCGAAATGGGCCGCCCGTTCGGCGCGGTCGGGCGCGTGGGCGCCCAGGTTTTGCCCCGTCATCGTCGCGGCGGCGCCCCCCAGCCCCATGGGCAGGGCCTGAAGGAACATCCCAAACTGCGAGACGATGCTATAGGCAGCCAAGACGGTATCTCCCAGGGAGGAGACGAGCCGCAAAAAGACGGCGTTGCCCAGGTTCGGCGAAAGGCGCTGAATCGAGACGGGCAGGGCGATGCGCAAGATGCGCCACATCATACGAAAATCGGGCACGATGTCTCGCGCGTGCAGGCGGACCCCCGCCTTGCCCGTGAGGAGGATATAGAACTGGGCGGCCACGCCGGCGGCGCTCGCCAGCACGGAGGAAAGCGCCGCCCCGCGCACGCCGAGCGCTGGAATCGGCCCTAGCCCCAGCACCAAAAGCGGCTCGAGGATCATCATCGTTACGGTGTTGACCAGGTTGATGCGCAGGGTGTATTCGGGCCGCCCCGCCCCACGGATGACGCCGCTCAACGAAGGGAGCATCTCCATAAAAAAGAGGCCAGAAAAGACGATGCGCGCGTAGGCCAGCGCATCCTGCCAAACTTCGCCCTGCGCGCCCATCCACCGCAAAAAGGTGCCACCCAAGGTCAAGCCAATGAGCGCGCTGAGCGAGACAAAAAAGGTGATGAGCAGAGCCACTTGCATTACAGCATGGTCGGCCTGGCGCGTCTCTCGCGCCCCGATATGGCGGGCCACCACGGCCATGCCGCCCATAGATAAACCCATCATCGGGCTAATGAGCACCATACGCAGGCTGTTGCCCATCATCACGGCGGCAAGCGCCAAGCCGCCCACGCGGCCCATCCAATAGGCGTGCAAGAGGTTGACCACGCTCATCAGGGCCGATTCGAGCGTCGAGGGGATGGCGAGGGTCAATACCAAACGCCGCACGCTCCCCACGGTCAAGTCGCGGTGGCGCGCCTGGGCCTCTCTCGTAAGGGGGATGGCGGGCAATACACTTCCTCCAAGCGTTGGATGCTGTTTTTCGATTTTACCAAGGGCGCGGGCGTGGTCAAATCGCCTTTGAGGGGTAGAAGAGGCCCGCGCCTCTCCTCGCCCGGCCCAAGGGATGGGGCCTTTGGCGCTTGGCGCGGCGAGTGGGCCGGGCCTAATTCTTCTTTCGCGCGAAGCATGGTATAATTTTCGTAATGAATACATCGAAGAAACCTTTTCTTTCAAGTTTGGGGCAAGATCGCTTTTTCTGGGCCATTGTCGGCGCCCTGCTGGTGGCTTTTCTCCTCCTGCAGCGCCGAACGGCCCTGCCCCTCGTCGCCTCGCTGGTGGGGCTTCTCACGGCGGTTACGATTCACGAATTCGCCCACGCCTGGGCGGCCGATCGCCTGGGTGACCCCACGGCGCGCCTGATGGGGCGCTTGACGCTGAACCCCCTTGCGCACCTGGACCCCTTGGGCACGGTGATGATGGTGATCACTGTCTTCACGGGGATGGGCATCGGCTGGGGCAAGCCCGTGCCCGTTTCGCCGTGGCGGCTCAAATACGGCTCGCGGTTGGGGAACGGGTTGGTGGCCTTGGCGGGGCCGATATCGAACTTGGCCCTGGCGGCCCTGGTGGCCCTTCTGTTGCGCGCCATGGCGCCCTGGGCGCCCGCCGGCGTGATCATCTTTGGCCAAGCCATCGTGATGACGAACGTTGTCATCGCCTTTTTCAACCTGCTCCCTATCCCGCCGCTCGATGGGGCAAGCGTCCTCATCGGCCTACTTAGCCTCAGCCGGGGGCGTTGGGCCTGGCAAATAAGCCAATTCTTTAGCCAAATGGCGGCTTACGGCCCGATGGTGCTCATCGGGCTGATCTTACTTTCGCAATTTATGGGCTTGAGCATCTTGGGATGGCTTATCGGCGTGCCTTCGAGATGGGTCTATGGCCTCTTGCTCGGGGGGTCCTGACGATCCTCGAGCGGGGTCGGGCGCTGCACATTGGGGCGCGGTTCCTGCAAGGGTGGAACCGCGTCTGGGCGTGGCTGCGCTTCGGCCTTACGGGGGATGCGCGCGCCCGCCAAATCCTTTCGCCCCAGGCTTACCGCCTGTTTCGCACGATGGGCTGGGGAGATCGCGCCCACGGCCTGTATGTGCTTGACCTTTTGGAACGAGACGAGGGGGCCGTGCCGCCCGAGGTGGCGGCGGCGGCCCTCCTGCATGATGTGGGCAAGGCCAAGAGTGGGCTGACGCTTGCCCACCGGGCGCTGGTGGTGAGTTTGCGGGCCTTGGCCCCGGAACGCCTGGAGCGCCTGGGCGCATCGGAAGGGGTGCGCTGGCAGAGGCCGTTTTACATCCAGCGCCACCATGCTGAAATCGGCGCCCAGCGGTGCGCCTTGGCTGGCTGCGCCCCCCTCACCGTGGCCCTGGTGCGCTGGCATGATACGCCGATGCCCCCTCGGGCCTTGGAAGATGAATCGCTGGTGCGCTGGCTGAGCGCCCTGCAAAAGGCCGACGCGCGCTGTTAGGGCGCGGAAAGGGTGAATGGGATGAACGTAAGCATCGTAGGCCTGGGCACTGTGGGCACCTCGTTGGGCTTGGCGCTCAAGGCCATTGCGCCCGATATCCTTATCACGGGGCATGACCCGGACCCCGATCGCGCCAAGCGCGCCCAGGATCTCGGCGCGGTAGATAAGCGCCACTGGAATCTCCCCGCCGCCTGCGAGGGGGCGGATCTCGTCCTCCTCGATCTCCCCTTGGGCGAGATGGAAAAGACCCTCCGTGCCTTAGGAGAGGCCCTCTCCGAGGGCGCTGTGGTGCTCGATACCTACCCCCTTAAAGGCGTGGTGATGGAGATGGCCGCGCGCCTTCTGCCGCCGCACGTCTCTTTCATCGGCGGGAACCTCATCTCGCCCAAAGTAGGCGAGGGCGCCGCGCCTTCAGCGGCCGTAGTGCGCGGGGCGATCTTTTTCCTCGTGCCCGCGCCGAAGGCCTCCCCGGAGGCGTTGGAGAGGGTTTCGGATTTCGTCGAGGCTGTGGGGGCCAGGCCGCATTACATCGAGGCCGCCGAGCATGATAGCCTCATCGCCGCGATGGTGCAGGCTCCGGCCCTCTGCGCGTTCGCTTTGCTCAGGGCCGTTGAGGAGGCCGCCGGCGCGCGCGAACGCCGCTATGCCTGCGGCCCCGCCTTTGCCGCCCTGGCGCAGATGTTGGCCACCTCGGCCTTGGAAGGGGAGGCGCTTCGGGCCAACGGGGAGCGGCTGGGCTATTGGCTCGACGAGATCCTCGCCGAGTTGGGCCGCGTGCGGGCCGCCTTGGGGGAGGCGCCCGATCTCGCCCAGGAAATCGAGCGCGCGCGGCAGACGGCGCAGGATTGGCTGAAAGGCCCCGAGGAGGAGGGCGCTCCTCCGCCCGAGGGCGGCTCGCTCGGTTGGCGGCAGATGTTCTTGGGCGACCTGGGGCGCAAACCCAAACGGTAGCCGTGGGCCTGGGAAGGGACACATTGCGGAGGAGGGTGCCGATGACGAGCCTGACGGTCAGTATGCCCGCCTATAACGAGGCCGCGAATATCGCCGCGATGATTGACCTCGTGCGCACACGGGTGGCCCCTTTGGTGGACGATTTCGAGATCATCGTGGTGAACGATGGGAGCGCCGATGAGACGGGCGATATCGTGCGGCGCATTGCCGCCGAGGACCCGCGCGTGCGCCTCATCGAACATCCCGTCAACCAGGGGTATGGCGCCGCCGTGGCCGATGGCATTTGGGCGGCGCGGAAGGAACTCATCTTTTTCACCGATTCGGACCTCCAGTTCGACCTCTCGGAACTCCCCCAGTTCCTCAAGCGCATCGGCGAGGCGGATATGGTCGTCGGCTATCGCTACGCTCGCAGCGACCCTTGGTTCCGCACCCTGTTCGGCCACGGGTGGAGTTGGCTCGTCAACCTCCTCTTTGGCTACACCGCGCGCGACGTAGATTGCGCCTTCAAACTGTTCCGCCGCGACGTGCTGGATAAGGTTCAGGTCAAATCGCGGGGGGCTATGTTCAGCGCCGAGTTCCTCATCAAGGCCAAGCGGGCCGGGTTCAAGATCGTCGAAGAACCGGTGAGCCATTACCCCCGCCGCGCCGGCAGCCAGACGGGGGCGCGCTTGCGGGTCATCGCCCGCGCCTTCAAAGAACTCTTCAAGATGCGCTGGCGTATGTGGCTAGGCCGCGAATAAGGGGGAGAGGTCGGGCGGCGATGGAGCAGGGCGAGGGGAAACGGACGGGCGCCTACCGCGTGCTGATGATCGCGCCCACCTCTTTTTTTGCCGATTACGGCTGCCATGTGCGCATTCTGGAAGAGACGCGCGCCCTGCAAAAGGAGGGCTGCCGCGTAACCATCTGCACCTATCACAATGGGCAAGACGTCCCTGGCCTTGACATTCACCGCACGATGAGCATCCCCTGGCGCAAGGGGTGGGAGGTCGGCTCCTCGCGCCACAAGATCGCCTTCGATATCCTCCTCTTTATGCGCGCCGCGGCGAGTATGCTGCGGGTGCGCCCCGATGTCATCCACGCCCACCTGCACGAGGGGGCGCTCATCGCCATCGTCCTTTCCAAACTTTCGGGTGTGCCCTTTGTGTTCGATTTTCAGGGCAGCCTGACGAGCGAGATGGTGGATCACGGCTTCCTCAAGCCAGGTGGCCTGGCTTACCGCCTGATGCGCCGGCTGGAGGAATGGATTGACCGCCACGCGCCCTACATCCTCACAAGTTCGGGCCACGCTGCGCAACTTTTGACAGCTGATTT
>JAIOAW010000042.1 GCA_019873625.1 Chloroflexota bacterium | reverse complement strand
GCGTAGAGCACTTTGCCAATCGAATCGTACACGAGCGCCATACGCCGATCCGTCTGCGCGGGGTCGGCTAGGGAGAGTTCCATCCCCCAGTGCTCGCCATCGCGCGAGAGACGGCTCACCGGGCGGCGCCAGGCGTCGAGGGCGCCCTGCCAACGCTCTACCCAGGTGGCGACGAGGCGTTCCGCATCGAGCGCATAGAGGGAGGGCCAACGGTGCGCGGCGCTGGAGGGGAGCGCCTGATCTCGCCCAGGGCTGACGCAAAAGACGGCGCCAAAGGTCTGCGTAAGGGGATCGTACGCGGTGGCGCGGATGCCCCCGCCCAGCGTGAACAGCAGGCGAACGACTTGCCCGCCCCCCGCCGTGGGCTGGATGACCGCCGCGATGCCCATATCGGAATCCGGCGTGTAGCCGCCCAGGGTATACGGCCCACTCCACGAGGCCATATCCGCGTTCAGATGGTATGCGCGCAGGGTGTTCTCTAACACAAAGAGATAAGGCCCGCAGGCGGCCAGCGCCGCGGTGCGCCCCGGCCGATACACGCCAATCGGTGTGCTCCAGGTGGCGCCGTCGTTTGTTGAAGAGACCATCATTACCCAGCGGTCGGCGCGTTGGTAATATACGAGCCAGGTGAGGTTATGCCAGGCCACGGCCACATCGCCGCCCGCGCGAGAGGCCGAAGAAGCGAGGAGCGCCCAGGTCTGCCATAGGGAGGCCTTGGACGCGTCAAAAATCTCCTGATGGTAGAGGTCGCCCGTGGCGCTCACGGCCGCCCGTAGGATGAGTGAGCCGTTCGATTGGCCATCCACACAGGGGAGGTCTATCCCCGGCGAGAGGGTGTGTAAAGTACGCCAGCGCAGGGCGCGATCTTCTACGGAGAGGTGCACGCTGGGGTGAGCGCTGCGCGAGAGGGCAGCGGCGAGGAGCGTTGAGGAGATGGCGCGCATCGCTTCCTCCTTACGCCGGCAGGGCCAGGATGGAAAGGGTCGAGTTGGAGACGATGACGCTGTGCCCCGCCTGGTAAAACGTATAACCCAGCCGGAAGGTGTACGTGCCCGGCGCATAGGATCCATCGGTGCGGTAGGCGAGGGCGTGGGTGTGCGTGCGGCCGGCGTTTTCCAAATCTCCCACGGAGACGGGGAAGAGCATCGCGCCGTTGATGTGCACGGTCATATAATGGTGGGGGTGGCGCACCTCGGCCTGGCTGTAGTTGCTCACGGCGTGGACCCAAAAGAAACTGGGCACCGTGATCGTTACATTCACGGCTAAATCTGGCTTGAATTGCGTGAGCGCCCCGGCCACGCCGGTGAGCGTGTGGTAGGCCAAGGTCTGGGCATGCCCATGGGGCGGCCATTGGGGCGCTGCCTCGAAGGGGCACAGGACGAGCGCCCCCACGTCCTCCCACACGAGCACGGCATAGCGCCCGCCCACCCGCACTAACTCGCCAGGGCAATCCGCCGCGATGGGGACGTTCGTCATCAGCGCCGTGGGGTTGCCCTCCGGCCGCAGGGCTGCCGTGTGGGTGGCATCGTCGTAGGCCTCGCACACAGCGCGGATGATGCGCAGGCCACCGTAACCCTCTCCGCGCGTCATCGGGCCGCCTCCAGGGGGACGCGCGCATCCGCTATCGCCATCCTCCGCTGGCGCACTTCCTGCAAGGCTTGGGCAAAGCGGCGCATCCGCGCCTCGGCCCAGGCTAGGAGTTGGGAGGGCGTCTCGGTGGAGATGGTAACCGCCCCCATAAGCCCTTGGGCGCGGGCCTCCACGGCATAGGCCGCCGCCCCTAGGATGGCGATTCCCTCGCCGTCGGCATCGAGGGTGGTGGCCGTCGCGCCATCCAAACCCTCGATGGTGTGCGGCGCCGTGTAAAAGAGGCGGATGCTCTCCGCGCCGCTGGGCGCTTCGGAAACGCCCAGGTAGAACGTCTTGGAGAGGATCAAGGCCCACTCGGGGCGCTGAGGCGGGTGCTGAGGCGCGTTCGCATCGTACGGGTACCACAGGTCGGTGATTTCTATAAAGGGGCCGAGGCCCTGCAAGGGATATTCGCGCTGGCCGGCTTCCGCCTGGATTACGATATCGAGCCGCCGTGGGTCCACGCGCGAATAGGCCTCCAAGGCGCGCCGGAGGTGCTCCGTGAGCGCCTCCTCGCTCCAAATAGCGTGCTCCGCATCGCCGAGTTCTAGGGCGACGCGGCCAATCAAGGTGGAAAGGGTAGACATTATCCCTCCTTCGCAAGGTTCCTCGCCCTCTCCCTTCGAGGGGGAGAGAGTGAGGGGCTGGGTGATTGTGGGTCCCCCTCTCGCAGGGTTTCATCCTGCGGGAGGGGGCGGGCTATGCGTAGGTGCCCTCACTCCATCCTTCCTCCCACGCGCGTGGGCGCAGAACGGAGCGCGGGCCTCCGGCCGCGGCGCGAGGCTCCTTCCTCGCGTTCTTCTTTTGGCATAACGAGGAGGGGCGCATCACGATGCGCCCCTGGCGGTTCCCTTTATTTGGGGCAGGCGATGGCCGCCTGCACGGCGTTCAACGCGCTCTCCAGGCGGGGTGCGGCCACGCCTCGGTCATACCCTAGCACAGTGAGGAGCGCGAGGAGCAAGGCGATGAGCACCTGCCGCACGATGTAGCGAAAGGCCTCCGATTCCCAAAAGCGCGGCATCTCTCCCCTCCCTTATGCGCTGACGTTCGCCTTATAGAGGGCGCGGTAGTCGCCGATGCCCACGGCATAGACGAAGCGCACCTTGATGCGCAGTTCATCGTTCGTGAACATCGCGCCTCCTAGGGCGCTATCTGCCACAAAGATTTCCGGCGCGCGCCCAAAGCGGTAGCCGATGCAGATGCCCTCCAGGTCGCGCGGGTCGGCCACGGCCGCCCAATCGTTCGCGTCCGTCCACTCGGGCACGGTGATGACCGAATGGTTCGCCTCTTCGATGGCGCGGGTGTTGCCCGCAAGCCCCGGCTCCAAGGTCGTGGTAAAGAGGCTCACCGCCGTGTGCTCCAACTCGATGGGCACCAGGCAGAAACTGGGCCGTACGCCTAGCCGTTTGCCCGAATGGAACTCGCCCTGTTTGAACATAGCCTGCACCGCGGCCCGCCAAGAGGCGGCGTCGAGTGCGGAGGTGCCCAGGTTGCCGTGGTCGGCGTGGAAGAGCGCCTTCGAATCCGAAAGGGTGGGGCCGACGCCACCGTTTGCAGTAAAGAGCGCCGCGATGGCCGCCGAAAGGCTGCGGTTCGCCGCCGTGCCCAACCGCCGGGGGATGGCCCGCACGGCGGCCACGTCATCCCGGTCGATCATCTCTAGGGTGATGCCGATATAGTTGCCCTTTTTCACAAAGGCGCTCGTCTCGGCAGAATCATCCCAGGTCTTTTCGGTGTAGGCATCCCCCTCGGCCACCGTATCGAGGTCGGAAAATCCGCCGATGGTAATCCAGCGGACGTCCTGCATCGTGGGGAAATCCTCCTCGTGTACGATGGGCTTCCACCACTGGCGGGCCTCATAGGCGCGGAGCATCACCTTGTTCAGCACGTTCGCCACCACCTGGGCCATCGTCGTAGTGGTGGCGTTGGCCAGGGTAACCCGTTCTGGGTGAAAGAGGCCGCGCCGCTCCCAATCGCCGGTGAGGCGATCGTACAATTCGCGGATGCCGCTCAACCGTTCGGCCTCGCGGTGGGCTGCCGTCTCCTCCAGGCCCATCAGGCGCTCAAAGGCGAGTTCGATGCGCTCCAAGGGCGTGCGCATCGAGACGATCTGCCCCAGCCCCTTGATGGCGCCGGGGGCCGTGGCATCGGCCCATTGGCGCTCGACCGTGCCAATCGCCTCGAGCGCCTTTTCGGCATCGGGCGCGGCCTCGGCCAGGGTGCGCGCCGTGGCCTTGAGCGGCTCGGGCAATTTCGAAGAGGCCAGCCGCACCGCGATGAGTTCGCGCCGCAGGAGGGCGGCCTCCTCCGTGGGGGCCGGGCTGTTCGAGGCCTCGAGCGCGGCCGCTTCCTGGGCCGGTGGCGCGGGCGAGGGAGATTGGGGGGTGTGGACGGCGCCAAGCGCCGTCTGAACCCTGGTGCGTGTTTGCTCGTCGGTCATAAGTGTCCTTTCCTCCTTTGCTAGGTTCTGTGGGATGGATACCAGGAAGCGGCCGCCCGCCGCAGGGTTCACCACGATATCCACCGAATTCACCGCCTCGATGGCGGTTACCGTTTTCACGCCGCCCGAGGGCGCGGCGCGCACCCACAGGTCGGCCGATAGCCCCAGAAGCCGGGGATGTGCCCCCAAGGCCGAGATCATCTCACACAGCCACCTGGCCCGGCGCGCGAGGGCCAAACGCGCCAGGAGGCGCCGCCCTTGGGCATCGGCCATAGGCGCTGTGATGCGCCCCACCAGGTCTCGCACGGAGCGGCCACCCGGCCGCGCCCGGTCGGCTGGCGAGGCGTGATCCACGAACACTGGCACCCCGTCGAAGCGAGGCGCCACCTCGGCGAGCACCCCAAACGGAAAGTGCACCCCATTCGCCTCTCCCTCCTGGATGATGACCACCCACCAAGCGGCTTCCTCCGCGGTGCGGGCGGGTGGCAAGCCCTGGGCGCGCTCCGTGCCGAGCGCCAAGCGCACCCTCTGCCGAGATGCCTCTTGCACAGCCCCTCCTTTCTTGGCCTTTATGCCTCCGGCGCCCTTTCGGATTCCGGCACCGGTTCGAACGCGACCCGCACGGCGATCTCGCCCTCCCCAGCGCGCCGCGCCGCCCAGCGGATGACGTCCTCCACCATCCAGGCGAACTGCCGCTGGCGGTGGGCAAAGTGGCGGTAAGCGGCCACGCCCATCTCGCGCGCCGTGGCGCGGTTGGCCCCCTCGCCCTCGGCCAAAAAATGGAGCGGCACGCCCGATCCCGCTGCGATCATCAGCCGCAGGGCCTTGCCATCGGCCTCCACATCGTCGGCGCCGATCTGCGGCTGGACGGCCGTCCACGTCTCGTTGCCATCCGTCACGATGATGGAGCCACTGCGCGGCGGGCGGCTGTACTGGGCGCGTTTGGCCTCCAGTTGCCCCGGCAGGGCATTTTCCACCTTGACGTGCCACAAGTAGGCCCCCTTGTAGCGGTTGATGCGCACGCGATCCTCCAGCCAAAAGTCATACCGCTCCAGCCAAGTGAGAATGGGCGCCAGGTCTGACGTGCCGCGCACCTCGCCGATGGGGCGGTTGATGGCATAATGGAGCAGCACCTGGTCGGCTTCGTCCGCCCCTGGCGCGTGGGGAGAGGGCCACCAACGCCCTTCGAGAGTGTCCGTCATCTGGTGGTAGCGGAGTTCCCGCTCATAATCCTCCTCGGCCGTCTCGATGCGGTCTATTTGTAGGGCGGGGATTTCGCGCACGTAACTCATCCCATCCACGGCGTTGCGCGAGAGGACGAGAAACAGTTCGCCCGAACGCGCCAGTTCCTCGCACCAGCGGTAGAGCCGCGCCTCCAGGCGGTTTTCGGGGTGCTCCCAAAAGGCGCGGGCGAAAGGCGGCCCTTCCAGGCGCGCCCCTTGGCCGATGACGAAATCGCCCGTCATCTGCACCAGGCGCGCCGCAAGGGGGTTCGTGCGCGAGAGGGCTGCCGCGCGCTCCAGCGTATCGCGCACCGCGTTCCAAGGGCGCGCCGTCGGCGGGGTTTGCAGGGGTCTCCAGAGGGCCTCGTCTTCCTCCGCGTTCCCCAAGGCGTAATGGGCGCGCCGGGGCGGCGCGCTTGGCCGTTCCTTCTTCCAGGGTTTCCATCGCATACACATTGCCTCCGTGAAAAGGGGTCTATGAGATAACCACCGTCCCGGAGGCACTTTTCACCGCGTGGGATGAAATCGGTGGAGCGCGGGCCTCCCGGCCCGCGACGCGAGGCCCCCTCTCCCGCTGGCGCGGGAGAGGGGCAGGGGTGAGGGCCGAAACACCCTCCCACAACTTCAAACCCTGTGGGAGGTTTGATGTGCTGAAGCGGTAGCGCTTGGAGCGCGGGCCTCCGGCCCGCGACGCGAGGCGGGAGCCTCGCGCCCCTTTCCCGGGCAGGGGGAGGGCTGCACCGCCATTTGGCCTACTTGCACAATGCATCACAATCGTGTATTATCTGCACGTAAACGTGTGTCAACGCTTTATTGTAGGATGGCTCCCCCCGGAGATGTAGGAGATGGAGCGCGCCCAACAAGAATTCGAGGATGGCGCCCTGCAGGAACAGCGTAGTACGAACGACCTCACCTCAAGGCCCTTTCCTGGCTGGCACCCCTTTCTTTCCGCCCTGTTTGAGACGATCAGCGACGGCCTGGCCCTCATTGGGCGCGGCGGCTACGTCGAGCGCCTCAACCCGGCGGCGGAACGCCTTTTGGGCGTCTCCTCTCAGGAGGTGGCGGGCTACCGCTTCTGGGAGGGGCCATGGGAGATGGTGGGCGAGGATGGCTTGCCCCTTCCCCTTGAGGCCCACCAGGCCCTCATCGAGCGGGTGCGCCAAGGGCCGGTCGAAGGGCACCTCGTGGGCCTGCGCCGCCCTGGGGGCGAGGTCATTCGCTGGTTTTCCCTCTCGCTAGCCCCCATCCCGGGGAAGGGCGAGGCGCCCGCCGGGTGCGTGGTTGTCTTTCGCGATGTGACGGCCCAACGGGAGGCCGATATCGCGCGGACGAACGCGCTCGAGGCCGCCCGCCAGGCCCTTCGCGCGGCGGAGGAAGAGCGCGGCACCCTGCGAGAACGGATGCGCCATTATATGGGCCTTCTCCATACCACCCTCGAGGCCTCGGCCGATGGCATCCTCGTGCGAGACTTGCAAGGTCGCCCCGTGCTCTACAACCGGCGCTTTGTCGAGATGTTCGGCCGCCGCCCGATGCCCCTGCGCCCCGAGGATGTGGAAAACCCCGATCATCCCTTCTTTAGCATCTATGCTGACCCGCAAGAGGTCGCCCGGCAGATGCGCTACGTCTTTGAAAACCCCAACCTCGTGCGGCAGGATATTTTGCGCCTCAAAGACGGCCGCATCATCGAGCGCTGGGTGCATCCCCAGCGCTTGCGGGGCGAGGTCATCGGTTTTGTCGCCACCTATCGGGATATCACCGAACAGCGCCGCCTAGAGGCGGCCCTGCGCGAACGCACGGCCTATTTGTATGGCGTCATTGATGCCAGCCCGATGTGCATTTTTGTCAAAGATCGCCAGGGTCGTTACCAACTCGCCAACCGCGCCTTGGCCGATCTTTTCGGCCTGGAGGTGCGCGAGTTCGCCGGCCATACCGATGCCGAACTCGGCGCGCGCATCGGCCTGGATCCTCAAAACGTGGCCGCCTTTGAGGAGAACGACCGCCGCGTGTTGGAATCGGGCGAACAGCAGGCCTTCTTAGAAGCGGTTACCCTCCCCGGCCGAGAGACGCGCTGGTTCGAGACGATCAAAGTGCCCCTGCGGGAAAATGGCGAGATCGTGGGCCTTTTGGGCGTGGCCGTTGACCGCACCGAAGAGCGGCGCATAGCGGCTGCCCTGGCCGAACGAGAAGCCCGTTATCGCCAACTCGTGGAGCAGGCCCCCCTCGGCATCGCGACGCTCAACGCCAAGGGCGAGGTGGTCGAGATCAACCGTCAGATGCTCGCGATTTTCGGCCTCGATTCTCCCGAGCGCGTTTTGGGGTATGACCTGGTTGGGTCGTTCGCGCACCCGGAGGCTTTGCGGCGCGACCTCGCTCAGGCCCTCACGGAGGGCGCTTCGGCCTCCGGCGAGGAGATGGTCTATATGGCCTGGCGAGATAAGCGGGCTTATCTGCGCTACCACGTGGCGCCGCTCTACGATGAGGAGGGGCACATCGCGGGGGCGCAGTTGATCGTCGAAGACGTAACCGAACGCCGCGAACTCGAAGAGCGCCTGCGTCAGGCCTCCAAGTTCCAGGCAGTGGGACAGTTGGCGGCGGGCGTGGCCCATAACTATAATAACCTGCTCACCATCATCAACGGCTTTGCCGAACTGGCCCTTTCGGGGCTAAGCCCGGGCGACCCCCTCCGGCAAGATCTGATGCAGATTCGCGAGGCGGGCCAACGCGCTGCGCAACTCACCCGGGACCTCTTGTCTTTCAGCCAGCGCCAAGTGATGGATACGGCCGATTTCGACCTGAACGGCGTCATCGAATCGCTGCGGGGGATGTTGACGAACATCTTGGGAGAGGCCTGTACCTTGCACGTCGAGCCGGCTGCGGAGCCGCTCATCATCCATGCCGACCGCTCGCAAGTGGAGCAGGCCATCGTGACCCTCGTCCTCAACGCGCGCGATGCGATGCCCCGGGGCGGCGCGGTAACGATCCGCACGCGCCGCGCCGAGGTGGGCACGGACTTCTCTTCGCGCTATTTGCGCGCGGCGCCGGGGGAATATGCCCTTCTCGAGGTCTCCGATACGGGCGTGGGGATGCCCCCCGACGTGCAGGAGCACCTGTTTGAGCCGTTCTTTACCACCAAACCGGTAGATCGGGCCACGGGGATGGGTTTGGCCTCCGTATATGGGATGATGCAGCAACTCGCGGGGGGCATCCAGGTGGAAAGCCAGCCTGGCCTGGGGAGCACGTTCCGCCTCTACTTCCCGTTGGCGGCGCGAGAGGCCTCCTCGCCCGTGCGCCGCGGCAACCTAGAGGCCCTGCCGCACGGCAGCGAGCGCATCCTCTTGGTAGAGGATCAGCCCGAGTTGCGGCGTATGCTGACGACCCTCCTGCGGCGCTTGGGGTACCAGGTGTTGAGCGCCGGGAGCGCCCGCGAGGCCCTCTCCCTATGCGATAGCCAAGTGGTGCCTTTCGATATGGCCCTGTTTGACGTGGTGCTCCCCGATATCAGCGGGCCGGTGCTCTTTGAGATGCTCCCGCCGAGGTTCCGAGGGATTCCCGTGCTCTACATCTCGGGCTATGCCGATGAATCGCAAACTGAGGGATTGCAAGGGCGCCTTTTGGCCAAACCCTTTACCATCGAGCGGTTGGCTCAGGCCATCCGCCAGACCTTGACCCAGACGGCGTAACCAGGCCCGGTGCGCTATGCCCCACCCAGAACGCACCAACGCGATGCGCTTTCTCGATAGCCGCAAGGTCCCTTACACGGTTCACGCCTTCTCGCCGGATATTCATTCCGCCGAGGGCGTGGCTCAGGCGCTCGGCTTGCCGCCGAGCCAGGTGTTCAAAACGCTCGTAACCCTTTCGGAATCTCCCCGCGCCAAACCCGTGCTGGCCATCATCCCTGGGAGTGCCGAACTGGACCTCAAAAAACTCGCCAAACTCCTGGGCGAAAAAAAGATGCGTATGGCCACCCAACGCGAGGCAGAATCCCTCACCGGCCTGCAAGTGGGGGGCATTTCGGCTTTGGCGCTCCTGCACAAGGGGTTCCGAGCGGTGGTCGATGCCTCCGCGCTCTCTTGGGAGCGCATCCTCGTCTCCGCCGGCCAGCGGGGGCTGAACCTGGAACTCGCCCCGCGCGACCTGATCGCCCTCATCGCCGCCCAGGTGGGGGAAATCACCACGGCCCCCGCGGCCCCTTAGGCCGGCTGCGTTACTGGAGTTGCATCCCACAGCCGTAGCGCGCGTTGGGGCGCCGCACAAAGCCATAACGCTCGTAAAAAGGCTCCTTGCCCAGGGCAGACATCAGGCCGATGATCGTGTTGGGCGCCATCTCCCTTTTGAGGTAGGCCATAATCCGATCCATCAACTGCGTGCCGATGCCCTTCCCCTGGTGCTCGGGGAGCACGCAGACATCCTGCACATAGCACACCAACCCCCCATCGCCCACCACGCGGGCCATGCCCACCACCTCGCCGTCGAGCACGGCGCAGACGCAATAGAGCGAGCGGGGCAAACAGCGCGCGATGAGGTCCTCATCGTAAACCCGCCAGCCTACGGCGGCGCGCAGGCGGTTGTATTCTTGCGGCGTTGGCAACTTCTCTACGATTTCACAGGGCATCGAAGCATCTCCTCGCAAGGCATTGCGTGCCCAAATGTGCACCGGCTGGGGCATCCTGTCAAAAGCGCCTTAGCGATTTTTGGGGCACTCGGAGCGCGGGCCTCCCGGCCCGCGTGCGAGGCAGGAGCCTCGCGCTCCTTATCCCCTCTCCCGTGTTAGCGCGGGAGAGGGCCAGGGCGAGGGCCAAACACCTTCCCGCGACTTCAAGCCCTGCGGGAGGGTTGCTGAAGCTGCGCTTCAGCACTCCATACTCGGAGCGCGGGCCTCCCGGCCCGCGACGCGAGGCAGGAGCCTCGCGCTCCTTATC
>JAIOAW010000041.1 GCA_019873625.1 Chloroflexota bacterium | reverse complement strand
GGCTGAACGGCCCCGACCCGACGCCGGGGGATAACGCGGATGAGGATGTGGACGCCGTCGAGGCCGCGCCGGACCTGACCATCGCCAAGGACGATGGGGAGGCGGTCGTCGAGCCTGGGCAAGAGATCACCTACACGCTCGTCGTGCGGAACGTGGGGCACCAGGGAGCGACGGGGGTGGTCGTAACGGATACCCTGCCGCTCTACGTAACCTATATCCCCGGTTCGGCCTCGGATGGTGGGGTCTACGATGCGGGGCAGATCGTCTGGGCCCTCGGGTCGCTGGGCGCCGGGGACGTGGTGACCTTGACCTTCCGGGTTACGGTGGACGATCCCTTGCCGGCGGGGGTGGAGGGAATCACGAACACGGCGCAGGTGGGGGACGATGGGCTGAACGGCCCCGACCCGACGCCGGGGGATAATGCGGATGAGGATGTGGACGCCGTCGAGGCCGCGCCGGATCTGACCATCGCCAAGGACGATGGGGAGGCGGTCGTCGAGCCTGGGCAGGAGATCACCTACACGCTCGTCGTGCGGAACGTGGGGAACCAGGGGGCGACGGGGGTGGTCGTGACGGACACGCTCCCGGCGAATGTGAGTTACGTGCCCGGCTCGGCGGTGCCGACGGCGACGGTCTCTGGCGGGCAGTTGACCTGGTCGCTAGGCGCTGTAGACGCCGGGGACGTGATGACGCTGACCTTCCGGGTTACGGTGGACGATCCCTTGCCGGCGGGGGTGGAGGGAATCACGAACACGGCGCAGGTGGGGGATGACGGGCTGAACGGCCCCGACCCGACGCCGGGGGACAATGCCGATGAGGATGTGGATGAAGTCCTGGCCGCGCCGGACCTGACCATCGTCAAGGACGATGGGGAGGCGGTCGTCGAGCCTGGGGATATCCTGACCTACACGCTCGTCGTGCGGAACGTGGGGCACCAGGGGGCGACGGGGGTGGTCGTGACGGACACGCTCCCGGCGAATGTGAGTTACGTGCCCGGGTCGGCGGTGCCGCCTGCGACGGTCTCTGGCGGGCAGTTGACCTGGTCGCTAGGCGCTGTGGGCGCAGGGGACGTGGTGACCTTGACCTTCCGGGTTATGGTGGACGATCCCTTGCCGGCGGGGGTGGAGGGAATCACGAACACGGCGCAGGTGGGGGATGACGGGCTGAACGGCCCCGACCCGACGCCGGGGGATAATGTGGATGAGGATGTGGATGAAGTCCTTGCCGTGCCGGACCTGACCATCGCCAAGGACGATGGGGAGGCGGTCGTCGAGCCTGGGGATATCCTGACCTACACGCTCGTCGTGCGGAACGTAGGGCACCAGGGGGCGACGGGGGTGGTCGTGACGGATACCCTGCCGCTCTATGTGACCTATATCCCCGGTTCGGCCTCGGATGGCGGGGTCTACGATGCGGGGCAGATCGTCTGGGCCCTCGGGTCGCTGGGCGCCGGGGACGTGGTGACCTTGACCTTCCGGATTACGGTGGACGATCCCTTGCCGGCGGGGGTGGAGTGGATCACGAACACGGCGCAGGTGGGGGATGACGGGCTGAACGGCCCCGACCCGACGCCGGGGGATAACGCAGATGAGGATGTGGACGCCGTCGAGGCCGCGCCGATCATTGAGGCAACCAAGCGTGCGGCGTTGTGGACGGATGCCGACGGGAACGGTAACGTCTCGCCGGGGGATACGCTGCGTTACACGGTGATCATCCGCAATACGGGCAACCGTGAAGCAACAGAACTCGCCTATGAGGATACCCCAGACGCGCATACGACGTTGCTCAACGGGTCCGTAACCACGACGCAGGGCACGGTCACGAGCGGCAATATGCCGGGAGATTCGACCGTGGGTGTGGCCATCGGCTCCGTGTGGCCAGGCGAGGCGGTTACGATGACGTATGACGTGGCCATCCAGGTGCCCTTCCCGGAGAATGTCGCCTCGGTGGCGAACCACGGCCTCGTTACGGGCGGCAATGTGCCTCCGACGCCTACGGATGACCCCACGACGCCCGCGGATCGCGATCCGACCATTGTGCCTGTGAACTTGGCTCCCGAGATCATCGCCACGAAGACGGCCGCGCTCTATCAAGATGTGGATTCTAGCGGCTCGACCACGCCGGGTGATATGCTCGAGTACACTGTGCACATCACAAATGTGGGTACGGCCACTGCCTATGGGGTCGTCTTCCAAGACTTGCTCAATGCATACACCACACTCGTGGCCGGCTCTGTGTACGCGAGCCAAGGGGTCGTCACCTCGGGCAATGGCCCTCGCGATGGATATGTCATCGTAGAAGTGGGCAACATCGCGCCGTACGGTGGGTCGGTCGTCATCCGTTATCGCGTGTACATCAACTCGCCGCTCCCGCCTGGGGTCACGCTCATCTCGAACCAAGGGTTCATTGACGGGAGCAACATCGATAGCGTGGTTACGGATGACCCGACGACCCCCGAGCCTGATGATCCCACCGATGTGGTCGTCTCGCCGCCGACGTACGTGGGCCTGCTCTACATCTATGCCAGCCACCTCCACGGGAGCCAGGTGCTCGTCCGTTGGGAGACGGCCATCGAGGTGGATAATATCCTCTTCAGGCTGTATCGAGCGCCCACGGCCGATTGGGCTGATGCGGCACTGATTGCCGAGATCCCGAGCCAGGCCCAGCCAGGTCAAGGGGCCTTTTATGCCTATGTGGATGACATTCCCGATGCGGGGCCTTGGTGGTACTGGCTCGAGGATGTGAACACCACGGGCGGCACGGTGCTCCATGGACCGGTGCAGGCCTTCCAGGGGGCTTTCCGCTATCACTTGCCCATCCTGGCTCGTTGAGAGGCCGATATGACCTGCCCTTGAGCGGATCGCGAAACGATCCGCTCAAGGGCGTTTGTATGCCGCGTATCGTTTGAAAGAGGGTTCGCTTGAAAAGGCCTTTTGTGCGTTATACCCTAGGGATCATCCTACTATTTGCCATCTTGGCCACCCCTCTGCAGGCGAAGGGATCCCCCAGCCAGGGCATTCGCCTCGTGGCCCTCGCGGATGATTCCATCACGCTCTCGTGTGCGGCGCCTTCGGTCACTTTTGCACGGGTGGAGGGGGCTGTGCGCATCCAGAGCGATTGGCCCCTTTGGCAGGTGCCGGGCGAACCGCTCCTTCCGTATATGACGGCGCTGGTGGCCTTACCCCCTGAGGGGGAGATCACGGCGACGCTCGAACTCTCCCCAAGCCAATCCTTGCCCCTGCCCGCGCCGGTGGCCGTACTCCCTCAAGAGGAAGGCGTGAGCCGCCAAAGCGGTGAAGGGGCGCCGCTCCGCTTAGATGAGGTTGCCACGATGCGCGGCGTTCGGCTGGGGCGCATCGTCTGCGCGCCCTTTCGTGTGGAGGGCGATGCGCTCCTTGTAACGCCGCAAGCGACGCTGACCTTGCGGTGGCACAAGGGCGATGCGCTCCCGCTATCAGCGGGCGAACGGCCCTTTGCCCCCCTGAGGCAGGTGCTCAACCCCGAGCATCTGGCCTTGAAAAGGCGGTCAGGCCCCGAACCGCATACGGCCAGTGCGGCGAACGGCCCGGAAGCCCTACTGCACATCGCCCAGAGTGGGCTGTACCGCCTGACCTATGCGGACCTTGCACCGTTTGGGTTGGGGGGTGGGAAATGGGATGATCTCCACCTTTGGCAGGGGGATGAGGAAATCGCCCTGGACGTCCAAGAGGATGGGGATGGCTACTTGGAGCCTGCTGAGGCGTGCTACTTTTTCGCCGAGCCTCGACCGAGCCGGTGGGAGGCGGGCGACGTGCTGCGGGTGACGCGTGATGTGCGAACCCCGCTGCGTATGGGCACCCGCACGGCGGCCCCTGAGGGGGCCTTGGGGAACGTCTGGCTTGAACGGACCTGGGAGGAGAACGTGGATTATGCGCCCGATCGGCTCACGCCGGCGCTGCCTTTGGGGCGCGACGGAGATCGCTGGTTTTGGGCGCACCTCCAGCGGCCCAGCACGAGCGGCGAGGAATCGGCCACGGTTTCCCTATCCCTCTATGGCGTGGCCACGTCTCTTCCGGCGGACCTCACCCTTTGGCTGGTGGGGCAGACCTCCCTCGCGCCGGCGCCAGATCATCGCGTGGCCGTGCGGCTCAACGGCGTGTCCCTTGGGGAGATCACCTGGGATGGCCGCACGGCCATCACCCAGACCCTGGCCATCTCCGCGGGCATTCTGCAAGAGGGCGCGAACACGCTCCGCCTTGACCTCGTGGAGTGGCCCGGCGTGGCGATGGATGCCCTGTGGTTGGATGCCTTTGCCCTGCGCTATGCCCTTGCGGGCGGGGCCGTGGGGAGCGCCCTTTTCGAAGGGGAGGTCGCGCATCACCGATATGCCCTTCCCTTCGATGACGTGGCGGGCCTGCGGGCCTATGACGTCACCTCGCCCAGGGCGCCGCAAAAGTTGGCCGGCTGGCAAGTCGTGGGCAATTCGGTTCGCTTAGGAGACCCTCCTATTGGCGGGCCGCGGCGCTATTGGGTGGGGAATACATCGGGCATCCTTGCGCCCACGCGCCTATGGGCGCCGCGCGACCCGTGGGCCTTCCAGCCGGGCGGCGAACCGGATGGCGCGGACCTCTTGATCATCACACACCCCGATTTCGCCGCATCCCTTGCGCCTCTCCGTTCGGCGCGCGAGGCCCAGGGCCTGCGCACGGCCATCGTCAATGTGGAGGGCATCTACGACCGCTGGGGAGAGGGGCGGATGGACCCCCAGGCCATCGTGCGGTTTGTGCGTTATGCCTATGAGGCCTGGCAGCCGCGCCCTCGCTATCTCCTGCTCGTGGGCGATGGTTCCTTTGACCCACGCCGCTACCGGGCCGATTCGCCGCCGACGTTCATCCCGCCCTATTTGCTGGATGTGCCGCCCCGCCTTCTGGAGACCGCCGCCGATAACCGCTATGCCTGCGTAGATGGCGCGGATGCCTTGCCCGATCTCGCCGTGGGGCGGCTGCCCGTGCGGAGCGCGGCCGAAGCCTCTGCCTACATCGCCAAACTCGGCGCCTATGCGGCGGCCTCTGCGGAGGGGGCGTGGCGCCAGCGCGCAGCCCTCGTGGCCGATGACCCCGACACGGGCGGAGATTTCACCGCCTTTTCAGAGGCAAATGCGGCACGCTTCTCTGTGTCTTGGGAAGTGCAACGGTTGCACTGCCTAGGGGTGGCCCCCGATGTGAGTGACTGCACTCCTGCCGAAGTGAACGCCCTGCGCCAAGCGCTGGGATCGTATTGGCGGCAGGGGATGGGCTTGGTGGAATATACGGGGCATTCCTCGTGGCACCAATGGGCGGTGGAAAGGTTTTTACATATTGAAGAGGTGCCTGGCCTGACAGCGAATGGTCGTTGGCCCATCGTAGCGAGCTGGACGTGCTTTACCAGCGCATTCCACCGGCCCGAGTGGGTGCTCGACGAACGCCTGGTGATGGATCCGCAAGCGGGCGCCATCGCAACGTGGGGGCCGGCCAGCCTAGGCACGGAACCTGCCCACCGCACCTTGGCCGATGGGTTTCATGAGGCGCTTTTGGGAGGGCCGGTGAGCACGTTAGGCGAAGCGGCAGATGCCGGCAAACTAGCGCTTTTTATCAAAGGCCCAGAGTTTGACCTGTTGGATACCTACACCCTCCTCGGCGACCCCTCTTTGCGCCCCGCCTTTTTCCTCCCTGCGGGGGAAAGTCGTTATTTCCTTCCGCTCATCCGTAAGCGCTAGCCATCCCATTGTCGCTGTGTAATAGATAGAGTATGCTATGATCGGAATGACTCGGCCATTGGTTTACACAGGGGGCAAGCGTGATGGCCATAAAAATTACTGAACGAGAAGTCGTGGCGGGCCTCGCAGAGGAATTGAACCACGTTCTTCAAGAAGGCGGCATGCCGTTTGACAGGGCAACGGTAGAAAGCCGTGCGGCTTCCGGTTATCCAGACCTTACCCTATGGACAAACTATGCTACCAAACAAGCCTTTGCCTTTTGGGAATTCAAAAGCCCCGGCCTGCAGGAGGATCTTTCCAAGTTGCCCGCCAAAGCGCAGAGCCTGGGAACAAGTTATGTGGTGGTGTGGAACTTTCAAAACGGCACCCTATACCGATTTGGCGGGGGTACTCTCGAACCTCTGAAATCCTATCCTATCCCGGTTTTGAGTTCGTTGGAGGATTGGGCGGTCATTCCCAGTCGCCAGGCTGTTATCGAGCAGGCGCGGAGAATTCTCTATGACCTCGCGCGTCTAGCCCGCGGCGAGAGCCTGACGCCTTTCGTGCCAGACAAGTTTTATTTTATTAACATTCTACGAGAGGCGATCCGGTCGCTACTGCCCGTCCTGCGGCAACACCTTCTTCAGGCGATGAAAGAGCGAGCCACTCGTGATAGGGTGTATGCTTGGGCTGTGAAGCAGGGATATTCTCTTGCTTTGGAGAACTTGGATGAACTCCTGGCGCGCCATTGGGCCTATTCTATCGCGGTGCGTACGCTCTTTTATTTCACCGTGCGCCGTTACCGGCCGGGGTTGCCCGATCTCCGACCCCTGGCGGAGGGCGGCCCAACGGCCGCGGCCTTGCTTCAAGAAGCCTTTGCCAAAGCGCAGGCTGTGGATTGGCAAGCCGTGTTTGAGCCTTCGCCGCTCGACCGCCTCGGCCTACCGCAGGCGGCTGAGCCGACCCTGCGAAGGCTCCTGGAGGATTTTCACCGTTACGATTTCAGCCAACTCAAAGAGGATGTGATCGGCCAGGTGATGGAGGGGCTAATCCCCGAAGAGGAACGACACGCTCTGGGCCAATATTTTACGCCTGAGGATTTGGTAGATTTCATCATCGGCTTCGTGGCAGTTCGAGAGGACGCCGCGTACCTCGACCCCACCTGCGGCTCGGGGACATTCCTAAACCGCCTCTATAGCCGCCTACGTTGGCTTTCTGCTTACAGGGTCGAGCATGCCCAACTCTTGGAACGGCTTTGGGGGGTGGACTTGGCGCATTTTCCGGCGGAACTTGCCACGATCAACCTTTTTCGCCAACGCGTGCAGGATATCACCAATTTTCCGCGCATTGCAGTGCGCGACTTTTTTCAGGTGCGGCCGGGGGAGGTCTTTTCCTTTCCGCCTTTGCGAGCCGGGGAGGAAAAATATGCCCATATTGATGTCCAGATGCCGCTGTTTGACGGCATCATCGGCAATTTCCCTTATATCCGCCAGGAATTGATCGAACGCCAAAACAAGGGGTACAAAAAACAGATCGTCTCGGCAATCGCGGAGGAATGGTTATGGCGAGACCCTGATTTGTTTACGTTGAAGGGGGTTCCTCGCGAAGAGCTCGGCGTGGTCGAACGAAAGCCCCCGGAAGAGCGGCGAGCCTGGGTGCGCGACCAGGTGAACGCTGGCCGTATAGATTTGCGCCTTTCGGGCCAGGCGGATATCTATGCCTACCTCTTTTACCACACAGCGAGTTTTCTCAAGGAAGGCGGGCGGATCGGCATCGTTACCTCGAATGCCTGGTTGGACGTGGCCTATGGCGCGGAACTCAAACGCTTTTTCCTGCGGCATTTCAAGATTATCGCGATCGTAGCCTCTTGGGCAGAACCCTGGTTTGAGGATGCCGCGGTGAACACAGCGTTCACCATCTTGGAACGGTGTGAGGACCCCAACGAGCGTGCCCAACACGTAGTGCGCTTTGTCAAGGTGAAAAAGCCCCTTGCGGACCTCTTGCCGCGCGATTTGGCAGTGAATGAAGACCAACGCTGGCGAAAAGTAGATGCGCTCGTGCGCGAAATCGAGCACGCTGCGCCGGAGGGCGCCGCTGGCCAGGCGGTGGAGGGCATCCACACGGTGGAGAAGGAGTCGTTCCGCATCCGCCTGGTGCCGCAGCAGGCCCTGGAGGCGGAACTCGAGGCCAAGGGGCCAACGGCCAAGTGGGGCCTTTATATCCGCGCCCCTCAGGTGTATTTCGACCTCCTTCGGGAGGCCGGCGACAAACTCGTGCCCCTGAGCCAAGTCGCCGAGGTGCGGCGCGGCTACACTACAGGCATCAACGACTTTTTCTACCTGGAGCCGCTTGGACCTGGGCAAACGCCCGGCACGCTGAGGGTCAAGAACGCACGCGGTTGGGTGGGGGAGATCGAGGAGGATTTTCTCAAACCCACTCTTCTGTCGCTTAAAGAGGTGATAAGCCTAGCATTGAGTGGCAAAGAAGCGAAGTCACTTCTTTTTGTATGCCCTTATGGTCGAAAAGACTTGCAAACCAAGGGTTACTATGGAGCGTTAGGATATGTTCAATGGGGCGATGAGCAACGCACTGCTGGGCGGGGGCGAGTAGGTACTTACGGAGTGCCTTTCCCTCTGGTGAGTACCGTGCAATCCCATAGGCCAGAGTGGTTCAATCTTCCTATTCGGAAACCCGGCCAAATTATCTCTAATCGGTTCATTGGTGAACGCTTTGGATTCCCGATAAATCCTCGCTTGGTGATCAGCGACACGTTTTTCGAGATTTCCTTTACCGGAGAAGAAGAACTATATGCAGCTCTTCTCAATTGTACCTTGTCATTTCTTCTTGTGGAACTAACGGGACGGCAGACTTGGGCACAAGGAGTCCTCTATCTCTACGGGCCTGAACTGCGAGAACTCTTAGTGCCGAGTATTTCCTATATGCCAACGCATCTTCGAGAACGAATACTTCAGACCTTTGGTCGTTTAAACCGGCGTTCAGTTAAGCCCATTGCCCAAGAAATCCGTCAAAAGGATCGTCAAGCGCTCGACACCGCCGTGCTGGAGGCCCTAGGGTTAGATCCCGGCACCTATTTACCGCTCATCTACGCCGGCCTCGTTGAGATGGTGAAGGAACGGCTCGCCCTGCCCAAACTGCGCGCCGGGCGCCAAAAGGGCGGTCGCCGCCAAAGTTTGGAACAGGTCAAAGATCACATCACGCAGGAACTGCTACCGAACGGCCTTCGGCCCATCACTGCTTTCTTGCCCAGCCCCAAGCCGAAAATGCAGGCCTTGCCAATAACGGGCCGGCCCGTGAGTTGGCAACCTTTTATCACGCAGTTTACCCTGGGCGATGAAAAGGGTCAGCCGGTGGGCACCCTGCAAGGAACCGAGGCCCAAGCCCGCTATGCCATTTATGCGGCTGTGCCGGGCGCCTATGTGGTGGAGGTGCCGGAGGATGCCCTCTCGGCCGGCAAGGCCGTGCAGGCGTATGAGGGTTACCTGCGGCGCACGGCCCAGGATCTGTTCGAGCGCGCCTTAGCGGCTACGCGCAACCACCGCGAGGCCGAACGGGTGGTGCGGGAGATTCTCGCCTCATTGGGCCTGCCCCCGTTGGCTGTGGAGGCGGCGTTGAAAGGCTAAAGAGCCTGCACTCACGAGCGCTCCGCCCCCCATTTGGCTGTGGGGCGGAGCGCGTTTATTATGGGCGCAAACGCCTAGGAGATCTGCACGATGGATTGGCGGGGCCGCGTGGCATTGGTTACGGGTGCTGGGGTGCGCATTGGGCGGGCCATTGCGCTTGCCCTCGCCGAACGGGGAATGCGCCTCATCGTCCACTATCACACCTCAGCCGGGCCGGCCCAGGAGGTGGTCGAGCAGATCATCTCTGCAGGGGGGCAGGCTATCGCCCTCCGAGCAGATTTGCTCGACCCCTCTGCCCCGCAACGGCTCATCGCCCAGGGGATTGAGGCCTTTGGCGAGGTGGATGTGCTCATCAATTCGGCCTCCATCTTTGAGCGAGGTACGGTGTATGATGCGACGCTCGATCATTGGGAACGTCACCTCGCCATCAACCTGCGGGCGCCCTTTTTCCTCTGCCAGGCCTACGCTCAGGCCTTGCGGCCCGATCAGCGCGGGCATATCATCAACATCGCCGATTGGCGCGCCTTGCGGCCGGGCACGCAGTACGTCGCTTACACCGTCTCAAAGGCCGGCTTGGTGGCCTTGACCAAGAGTTTGGCCCTAGCCCTAGCGCCGCGCGTGCAGGTGAATGCCATTGCGCCCGGGGGGATTCTGCCCCCGCCGAGCGGCCCAGACGCCTATTTCACGCATTTGCCGGAGCGCCTCCCGTTACGGCGCATCGGGGCGCCGGAGGAAGTGGTCAAGGCCGTGAACTATCTGCTCGACGCCGACTTTGTAACGGGTGAGATCCTCCTAGTGACGGGCGGCGAACACCTATAAGGGAGCGCTTTATGAAAGGAGATCCAATGCCCCCTTTGCGCGTAAACCCTTGGCAATATGATGCCTTTCGAGATGAAATCCGCGATATCGAAGCGCAGGAAAGCACCCGCGAAATCGAGGGCGCGGTGCGCACGATCCTTTCGGCCATCGGCGAGGATGTGAACCGCCAGGGGCTGTTACGCACCCCGGCGCGTGTGGCGCGCGCCCTGCAGGAACTGACTGCTGGCTACCACGTGGACCCCGTCCGCCTCATCAACGATGCCATCTTTGATGTGACGTACGATGAGATGGTCGTCGTGCGGGATATTGACTACTGGAGTCTGTGCGAGCACCATATGCTGCCCTTTTACGGGCACTGCCACGTGGGGTACATCCCCAACGGCAAGGTCATCGGCCTGAGCAAGATTCCGCGCATTGTGGAGATGTACGCCCGGCGCCTGCAGATTCAGGAGCGGATGACCCAAGAGATCGCCGACTTTTTACAGGAGGTGCTTCAGCCGCGTGGGGTGGCCGTGGTGTGCGAGGGGATTCACCTGTGCGCTGTGATGCGCGGCGTGAAAAAAGCGAACGCCTGCATGGTGACGAGCGCCATGCTCGGCGTGTTCAAGCAGAGCCAGGCCACCCGCAGCGAATTTTTGGCAAACATCTCGCGCGAGCACCTCGAGCATTAGCCGCGCGCCTCGGC
>JAIOAW010000040.1 GCA_019873625.1 Chloroflexota bacterium | reverse complement strand
GCCCGGCCACAGGGAGGCCGGCCGGCCTCCCTCGCGAGGCGGGAGCCTCGCGCTCCGATTCCCTCTCCCACTGGCGTGGGAGAGGGTTAGGGTGAGGGCCATATGGAGCGCGGGCCTCCCGGCCCGCACGTGAGGCAAGCGCCTCGCGCTCCCCTCCCCCTTGCCCCTGCCGTTGACAAGCGCGCCGAAAGGCGCTATAAGGGCGCTAACTTGCAAGGGAGGATGAGACGATATGGCGCGAGTGGTTGCCGTATGCGCCAGCCAGCGGCGCAGCGACCCGAAAGTGGATATCGGCACGGGGGAACTGCGGGCCGGCTACGGCCTGGTGGGGGATGCCCACGCCGGCGTGAGCGAACGCGAGGTCAGCCTTTTGGCCCTGGAGAGCATCCTCCGCGCCAATGCCGAATTCGGCATCCAGGCCGGGCCGGGGGCCTTTGCTGAAAACCTCACCCTCGAGGGGATGGACCTCCTCTCTCTCCGCGTGGGAGATCGCCTCAGAGTGGGGCCGGCCCTTCTGGAGGTGGTGCAAATCGGCAAACCCCCTTCGGATGCGCATACGTACAACTTTCAGGGAGTATCCATCCTGCCGAAAGAGGGCGTCTTCTGCCGCGTGCTAGAGGGGGGAACCGTCTCGCGCGGCGATGCGGTGGAGGTGATCCGGTAGGGCGTATTCCCCATTGACGAGTTTTTGCGAATGGATTATGATGTTTTCGTCAAGGGGGCGAGCAAGTACTGTAAGGGGCATTGGTCTTTGAGGAGATGAGGCAGTGCTAAGCCCTGGTATGCTCCTGGCGGGCAAATATCGGGTCGTCCGGGCAATCGGCGAAGGCGGCTTCGGCCAGATTTACCTCGGGCGAGACGAGACGATGGGGCGCGACGTGGCCATCAAAGAGCTCCTGAGTGAGGCGTCTTTGGTGGACCCCGCAACCTGGCAGGAGTACCAAGCGCGCTTCCGCAAAGAGGCCCAGATTATGGGGATGTTCTCACACCCCAACATCGTATCGGCCTATGCCCTGGAGGTGGACCCCGCCGGGAGCCTGTACCTCGTGCTCGAATACGTAGAGGGTGGCAGCCTCAAAGAGGTGTTAGAGGCCTCTGGCCCCCTCCCCGTGGCGCGGGCGCTCGATATCGCCATCGGCATTTGCCACGCCATCGAGGCCATTTACAAGCGAGATATCGTCCATCGGGATATCAAGCCAAGCAACATCCTCCTGGCGCGCGACGGCACGCCGAAACTGACCGATTTCGGCATCGCCCAAGTAGGCCACGAGACGCGCCGCACCCAAAGGGCCTTTGGCCACCCGGGCACCCCGGCCTACAAATCGCCCGAGCAGATGCATTCCACGGGCTACCTCGATGAGCGCTCCGACCTCTACGCCCTGGGGTTGGTGCTCTATGAGATGCTCGCCGGCGAACCCTACGTACGCCACCGCACCCCGCTCCGCGCCTTGAGGCCCGATGTGCCCCAGGCCCTCCATGCGGTGGTGACCAAGGCCCTTCGAGAGAACCCCGCTCAACGCTACCAGACGGCCGCTGAAATGCGGCGCGACCTTGAACTCATCCGCGCCCAGAATGCGACGGGGCAGTTGCGCATCGTCCTCCGGGGGATGCCTCGCCGCTATGCCCTGGCCGCCTTTGCCACAGCGGCGGTGCTCTTGATCTCGCTGAGCGTCTATCGGCTGGGGAACAGGCTGAACGCCTTGCAGAACGCCCCGGCGATCGCGGCCTCCTCCGCGGGGCCGGTCTATCAGGTGGCCAGCGTTCCCACGGCGCCTTTGCCCCAGATAGAAAGTGTGATGAATACGCCCCAGCCCCTCGTGGCGTTAGAGATTTCCTCCATTCCCTCTTTGACGCCCACGGCTGAAAAAGTCTTTATCGAGCACATTGCCGACCCTTACGAGCCAGATGATGTGGCGCCCCCTACGACCGCTGTCGGCGAGACCTTGGCGCGCAGTTTTGAAGCGCCAGGGGATGTGGATCGCGCAGTGTTCCGGGCCAAAGTGGGGCGGCGCTACGTCGTTTCGACGGCGAATTTGGCGCCGGGGGTGGATACGCGCCTCGAAGTAGTGGCGGGGGAGCGCGTGTATACGAATGATGACGTCGCCCCCGGCACGCTCGCCTCGCAAGTGGTGTTCGATGCGCTCGAAGATAGCACCGCCGTCATCACCGTGTATAACCAGGACCTGTTCGGCCCAGAGCGCACCTACGACCTCACTGTGCTGGAGGTAACCGGCCAAGAGCCGACCCCAGGGGCCACGAACACCCCCGTGCCCGCCACCAAGGACCTTGGGCCGACGTGGACGCCTCGCCCCACGTTCACGCGCCTGCCCACAGCCACGTTGCGGCCCACGAGCACGCCTCTGCCCACGAGCACGCCGCGGCCCACAAGCACCTTGCGCCCGACGTGGACCCGCGTGCCCACCTGGACCCCGACGCCCACGCGCACGCGCACCCCGACGGCCACCCTGACGCCTGGGGTCACGCTCACGCCATCCTTGACCTTTACGCCGGTTCCGCCCACGGCGACGGCGCCGCCGCCTACGGCTACACCGCCGCCCCCTACTGAGGAGCCTACCAAAACGCCCGTGCCCGAGCGCACGCCGTTGCCCACCAGCCCGCCTGGCCCGCCGGGCGAGTAAACGAAAAGGCCCCCCTGCGAAAGGAACCCCGCAGGAGGGCCTTTTGAATTCCGTCTCATCCTATGAGGCAAAAGCAAGGCCACATCGCGCGCCTCTCTTCAAGAGGGAGCGCGGCCCTCGCCGTAAGGGCCTGGGCTTGGGTTTACTCTTCTTCATCCTCCGGTAAGCCAGGAGGGGATATCTCCTCGGAGGTCTCCATAAGGAGTTGGGTTACGCGCAGTTCGGCGGCATCCAAGGTGTGCTCGCAGTGGCGGGCCAAGCGCACGCCTTCCTCATACAGGGCGAGCGATTCTTCCAGGCTCAACTGGCCTTCTTCGAGTTGGCGGATGATCTCCTCCAAACGCTCATAACCCTCTTCAAAACTGAGGTGCTCCAAGGCTTTTCTATTCATCGAGATGATGCCTCCTGAGAAATCGGGCCTTCGGGCGATACGGTATGCACTTGGGCATCCAGCCGCCCTTGATAGATGTGAACATAAATCTCCTGGCCGGGCCAGGCCTCTTCAACGCGCGTGATGAGGCGGCCAGAGGCCGCATCTTCCACCATTGCAAAGCCCCGGCTGAGCACAGCGCGGGGGTCGAGGATATCAAGCCGCGCTCGCAACCCCTCTAGCCTTATGCGCCACAAAGAGAGCAACCGCCGGATGGCCGAGGTGCCTCGCGAGAGGAGATCATCCAGCCGCTGACGCCTCTCCATTAGGGCGCGGCGCGGATGATGCCGCGCGAGCAGGCGCTTTTCTTGGTCGAGCCGCTCTCTGAGGCGCGCTAGCCGTTCGCGCATAAGGGATTCGAGGGCCTTGACCCGCGCGGCGATCTCCTGGCGAAGGGCGGAAGCATCCGGCACCACGGCCGCTGCCGCCGCCGTGGGGGTGGGCGCCCGCAAGTCGGCCACGAAATCCACGATGGTGAAATCGGTCTCGTGGCCCACGCCCGTCACCACCGGCACGCGCGAGGCGGCCACAGCCCGCGCCACGGCCTCGTCGTTAAAGGCCCAAAGGTCTTCGAGCGACCCCCCACCGCGCGCCAAGAGGATGACGTCAATCTCGCCGGGGCGATCCAGCCGGCGGAGCGCCTTCACGAGCGAGGCGGGCGCTTCCTCCCCCTGCACAAGGCTCGGCGCAAGGACCACCTCGACCAAGGGGTAGCGCGCTCTGAGGATGCGGAGGATATCCTGATAGGCAGCCCCCTGGGGTGAGGTTACCACGCCGATGCGCCGCGGCCAGCGCGGCAGAGGGCGCTTACGCGAGGCATCGAACAGGCCCTCGGCCTCAAGGCGCGCCTTGAGGGCCAAGAACTCCTGCCACCTCAGGCCCACGCCGCCCCGTTCGAGCGTATCCACATAGAATTGGTATTTGCCCCCCTGTTCGTACACCGAGATGCTCCCATGCGCATCCACCCAATCGCCCTGGCGGGGCTGCCAGCCCACGAACGCGGCATAGGAGCGCCACATCACACAGGGGAGTTCGGCACCCTCATCCTTGAGGGTAAAATACCAATGGCCCGATTCGGCCCTCCGAAAGTTCGAAACTTCCCCTTCGACCCAGAGGTCGGTGAGTTCGGGGTCCCCATCGAGCAAGAACTTGATATAGCGCGTAACCTGGCTTACTGAACGCACTTGCATAATATAATTATAGCATACATCCCCCGTTTGGGAGCGCCTCTTTCACGCCGATGGGATAAAATCGTTTCACGCCTCGGGGCCGCGCCGATAGGTGTTTAGGAAGTCGGCCCGCGCTTCGCTCTCTTGGATGCGCTCCAGGGCCAGGTCCGCCACGATGATCTCCGGCCAATCCTGATTGGCGCGGGCGAGCATCAACCCCAAGGGATCCACAATCTGCGAGACGACGATCTGAAGCGGCCCCGCCACGTTGGCGGCCACGACAAAGCAGCCATTCTCGGCGGCCCGCGAACGCAGATGGGCCTCGAGGACGGGCACCTTCCACGTGCCCGTGCCGGCGCCATAGAACCCCTGTGCCACCACCTCGACTCCTTGGTCGAGCAGGGCGCGGTACCCCTCGGGGAAGCGCGCATCGTAGCAAATCTGCAACCCTAGACGCACCCCTTGGAAGGGCACGACGACGTATTTGTGGCCAGGGCGGTAATAGCGCCAGTCGGCGCGGGTCAGGTGCACCTTGTCATAATAACCGAGCAAGGCCCCCTCTTCCGAGAAGGCATACAGGCGGTTGACCCAGTCGCCTTCCTCCCAGGCCTCGCTCCCCACCACCACGCCGAGATGGCGCCGTTGAGCCGCCTCTTGGATGCGCTCGAGGGCGGCCTGCACGGTCGGCCAATCTTCTGGCGGGCGCCCACGGCCCAGGTCTGGGCTGTAGCCGGTGATAGCCGCCTCGGGGAAGACGGCGAGCCCCGCCCCCCGATCGGCGCTCTGATGCATAGCCTTTAAGATGGCCTGGAGGTTTGCCTCGATCTCTCCACCAATGGCGATTTGAGCGGCCGCCACGCGCAAGGTTTGTGCTTTCTTTTCCATCGCTGCCCCCTCCGATGAGATAGCCTATTCTAGGCCGTTTGGCCCCTTTGCGCATATGAGATTGACCAAGGCGGGGCGCCCCCCTAGAATAGGCCTACATCCACCGCGCAAAAGGGGGTGAGGAGATGATGAAACTCGTAACCGTGGAGGAGATGCGCCGCCTAGAGGAGGCGGCCAATGCCTCGGGGTTGACCTATGCGACGATGATGGAGAACGCCGGCCGCGCCGTGGCGCAAGCCATCCACGCGCGGCGGGGGAAGGCGCCCTGCGCCGTAACCATCCTCGCTGGGCCGGGCAACAACGGCGGAGACGGCCTAGTGGCGGCCCGCTACCTGTGGCAGTGGGGATACCTGGTGCGCGTTTATCTCTGGAAGCGCAGCCAAGCGCCCGATCTCCCTCTGGAGGCCGCCAAGGCCCTCGGCATACCCATCCTCCGAGACGAGGAGGATGCCGGTTTTGCCCGCCTGCGGGAGGCGACCCGTCAGGCGGAGATCATCGTGGATGCCCTTTTGGGCACGGGGGCCAAAGGCCCCCTGCGGGGAAACTTGCCGGATCTCCTGGCCTGCGTCAACGAGGTGCTCGCCCAACGGCGCGCCGCTGGGGCGTGCGATCCCTTGCAACCGCTGGGGGGCGTCCTTCAGAGCCAGGGCAAGGCGCCGAGGCCCTGGGTGGTAGCGGTGGATACACCCTCCGGCCTGGATTGCGACACCGGCGCGATAGACGAGGCCGCGCTGCGGGCCGACCTCACGGTAACCTTTGCCTACCCCAAACGGGGGCATTTGGCCTTCCCCGGCGCAGAGTTTGTGGGGGAGTTGCTCGTGGCCGATATCGGCATTCCGCCCGCGCTCGCGCAGGGCATACCCATCGAAGTGGCCACGCCAGCCCAGGTGGCCGCTTGGCTGCCCAAACGCCCCTTGAACGCCCACAAGGGGACCTTTGGCAAAGCCCTCATCATCGCCGGCTCGACGAACTATGTGGGGGCGCCGCGCCTGGCGGCCGAGGCAGCCTATCGGGTGGGGGCGGGTTTGGTGACCCTCGCGCTGGCGGGGAGCGTTTATGGCGCGGTGGCCAGCCGGCTCACCGAACCGACCTATCTCGTCCTGCCGGATGATATGGGCGTCCTCACGGCGGACGCGCTCAAAGTGCTTGCCGACCGTTTGACGGGCTATGACGCGCTCTTGGTGGGGCCGGGCCTGGGGCAAGAAAAGGTGACGGAGGCCTTTCTCGCGGGCCTATTGAGCGGGCAGTGGCGCGCCCCGCGCCCGCCCATCGGCTTCGGCGCCATCGAAACGGCGCCGGCGGCGGAGGCGCCGCTCCCGCCGCTCGTGCTCGATGCCGACGCGCTGAACCTCCTCGCGCGCCTGCCTGAAAGGTTGAACCATCTGCCGGCTGACACCGTGCTTACACCGCACCCCGGCGAAATGGCGCGCCTGACGGGTTTGACGAGGGAGGAAATCGGGGCCGACCGCCTCGGAGTGGCCAGGCGGTTCGCGGAGGCTTGGCGCTGCACCGTGCTCCTCAAAGGGGCCTATACCGTGGTGGCCGCGCCTGAAGCGCCCACGGTGGTCATCCCCTTTGCGAACCCCGCCCTGGCGACCGCTGGCACGGGAGATGTGCTGGCCGGGGCCATCGTAGGGTTGATGGCCCAAGGGCTAACCCCGTACCGCGCGGCGATTTGCGGGGCCTATGTGCACGGCTTGGCAGCGGAGATATGGCGAGCATCTCACGGCCAAGCGGGTATGCTGGCCGGAGACTTATTGCCCCTCTTGCCGGAGGTTCTGCGGCAATTGCGGTAAACGCCGAGGTGCGAGGGGCCGCATCACGGGGGGTGCGGCCCCTTCCTGTTTAAGTTAGGCGTTCTTATCGGTGAGTTCAAGGCCCCCTTGGCTCGGCTTTTCGAACTGGGCCAGGAGTTCTTCCTTCTTACGGGCGGCCGCTTGGCGCCCCTCTTCCACGGCCTCTTGCAGGCGAAGTCTGAACTCATCGGCCTTTTTGCTCGCCTCGGCGCCCAGGGTCGCCGCGCGATCTTTGAGTTCGATGCCCTTCTCACGGAGTTGCTCGCGAATCTCCTCGCCGGGCGCGGGCGCAAGAAGGAGCGCGACCGCGGCCCCTACCAGCGCGCCAAAGATGAAACCGGCAAAGAACCCGCCAGACCCTTCTTGACTGCTCATACTCTTCCTCCTTTGCTCACAAAACCCTTCACCCTTATGCCGCCTTGGGGCAAGCCGTCAGGCCCCTTTGGCGCGCCGTTTAATGGCCAGAAGGCTGCGCGTGGCCTGCCGCACGCCAGCGGCTGCGCTGCTCACGCGCACCAACGGCTTGACCACCGTATGGCTGACGAGGTTCACCGTCCCCTGTACGGTGCTGGCCGTGTCGTTGGCCTGTTCCAGAAGGGGGGCGACCTCCTCGCGCAGCATGCGCACCAGCCGGCGCACCTGCACCAACAGGATGGCCAACAACACGCCGATGACGATGGATTCGATCGCCAGGAGCGCGATGGCGACATCTCGAATGGCTGCAAGGATCATGCGCTTACCCTCCTGAAACGGGCCCAGAGGGCCGGGCACTTGTGCCCGGCGCCTTTTCGATTCCTGAACGCATTCTAGCAGGGGGCAAGCGCCGTGTCAATTGGGTCAGCGCAGGGCGAAATCTTCGCGCGCCAGCCGGAAAATCTGCTATAATGTGTTTAGAGGGTTGGGGTAGACCTCTTGGCGCAAAGAGGGCCTTTGCCAAAGGAGGTGCGCTATGGAAAGCGCGACTACGGTGCGGCAGGTTTTGGAAAGGAAGGGTTATGATGTTTGGTGGATTGACCCCGATGCCACCGTCTATGAGGCGCTCGAACTGATGGCCGAGAAGAACATCGGCGCGGTGTTGGTGATGAAGGATGGGGAGTTGGTGGGCATCCTTTCGGAACGCGACTATGCCCGCAAAGTCATCCTCAAAGGGCGCTTTTCGCGCGAGACGCTCGTGCGCGAGATTATGAGCGAGCGCGTCGTCTGTGTGCGCCCGGAGCAAACCTTGGATGAGTGTATGGCGCTGATGACGGAGAAGCGCATCCGCCATCTCCCCGTCATCGAAAACAACCGCGTCATCGGGGTCATCTCCATCGGCGATGTGGTCAAGGCCATCATCGCCGAGCAAGCGTTTGTCATCCAGCAGTTAGAGAATTATATTACAGGCCGAGCGGCGTAGGGGCTATTCAGGGGCTTGCCAAAGTCTTCTAGTGCCGTTCGGGCAGGGGGAATGCGACATCTGCCAGGCCCTCAAGCCTGGCAGATGTTTGTGCCAAAAACGATTGAGAGGAGAGTAAACGCACCTATGGAAAGGACGCTCGTCATCGTCAAGCCGGACGGCGTACAGCGCGGGCTAATCGGCGAGGTCATTGGCCGCCTGGAGCGGCGCGGGTTGAAACTGGTCGGCCTCAAAATGCTCCAGATGAGCGAGGCCCTCGCGAGGGAGCATTACCGCGTGCACGAAGGCAAACCCTTTTTTGAGGGCCTCATTCGCTACATTACCTCGGCGCCCGTGGTGGTGATGGTGTGGGAAGGCCCCCAGGCCATCGAAATCGTCCGCCGCACGATGGGCGCCACGCACCCCGCCGAGGCCGCGCCGGGCACCTTGCGGGCCGATTACTGCCTGGAGGTGAGGCGTAACCTCGTCCACGGCTCAGATGGCCCCGAGACGGCGGCCACCGAAATCGCCCTCTTTTTCAAACCCGAAGAGATCGTCTCCTGGCAGCGCGATACGGATCGCTGGATCCTCGAGTAGCAGCAAAAAAAAGGCCCTCCTGCGGAGGGTTATCTCCTCGCAGGAGGGCCTATGGCCCGTTTCTAAAACATCCCCGCGCCCGTTGAGGCTTGGCCCATTAGGCGATGCGCACCACGGTGCGCGCCTTATTCCAGAGGCTCTCCAGGTCGTAATAGGTGCGCTGTTTCTCTAAAAAGAGGTGCACGATCACGCTGCCGTAATCCATAAGGACCCATCCGCCTTGCGCCGTCCCCTCGATGTGCAGCGGCGCACGGTCCATTTCTTTTTGCACCTCAAGGGCGATCTCTTCGGTCATCGCGTTCAATTGGCGTTCGGTCTCCGCCGTGGCGATGACAAAGTAATCCGTGATGAGCGTCAGCCCCTGAAGGTCGAGCAGAAGGATATCCGCCCCCATTTTGGAGGCGATGAGATCCACGATCAGACGGGCAACATCGAGTGGTTCCAGGGTAACCCTCCTTTCAGGCCCCTCATCCTTGAGGGACAGGCGTCAGCCAATGATAGCGATCGGGCACTTCGCCCGAGACGATCTTGAAGAACTCGGCCTGCAAGGCCGCCGTAACCGGCCCGCGCCGCCCTTGGCCGATGGTGATATGATCCACCGAGCGAATGGGCGTGATCTCCGCCGCCGTGCCGGTGAAAAAGAGTTCGTCGGCCACGTACAACTGCTCGCGCGAGATGAACATCTCCCGCACCTCATAGCCCAGGTCGCGCGCCAAGGTGATGACGCATTGCCGCGTGATGCCGCCCAAGATAGAGGCCGAAAGCGGTGGCGTAAAGATCACCCCATCCTGCACGAGAAAGAGGTTTTCGCCGCTCCCCTCGCTCACATAGCCGTAAACGTCGAGGGCGATCCCCTCCGCATAGCCGTGATCTACGGCCTCCATACGGATGAGTTGTGAGTTCGTATAATGCCCGCCGGCCTTGGTGGAAGCGGGGAAGGTATCCGGCGCCATACGCCGCCAAGAGGAAATGCCCACATCCACCCCTTGTTCGAGCGCCTCGGCGCCCAGATACGCGCCCCATTCCCAGGCCGCGATGATCACCTGCACCGGGCAGGTGCGCGGTTCCACGCCGAGTTGCCCATACCCCCGGAAGACGAGCGGCCGAATGTAGCACTCTTTGAGGCCGTTTTTCGCCACCGTTTCCAAAATGGCCCGCGTCATCTCTTCGGGGGTGTAGGGCACCTCCATGCGGTACACTTTACAGGAATTATACAGCCGCTTGATGTGTTGGGGCAAACAGAAGACGGCCGGCCCGCCCTTGGTGTTGTAGCAGCGAATCCCCTCGAACACGCTGGACCCGTAGTGCAGGACGTGCGAAAGGACGTGCACCTTAGCCTCTTCCCAGGGGACAAAGGCGCCGTCGAACCAGATGTAATCCGCTTTCATCGCCATGATGCAAAACTCCTTGAATGGAATGTCGAGTCGCTATTGGGTCAGGGCTTGCGCCACGCGGTCGGCGACGAGGGTGCCCATCGTGGCCGTATCCACCACCTCGGCGCCCGGTTCGGCGATATCGCGCGTGCGGGCGCCCTCGGCAAGCACGGCGTCCACGGCTCCTTCCACAGCGCGCGCCTCGGCCTCCAGCCCTAGGGAATAGCGCAGAAGGAGCGCCGCGCTGAGGATGGCCCCGATGGGGTTGGCAATGCCCTGGCCGGCGATATCCGGCGCGGAACCGTGAATCGGCTCGTACAGCCCGCGCCGGCCTTCGGCCAGCGAGGCGGAGGGGAGCATACCCATCGAGCCGGCCAGCATCGAGGCCTCGTCGGTGAGGATATCTCCGAACATATTCTCCGTTACGATGACGTCAAAACTGGCGGGCCGGCGGATGAGGTGCATCGCGCAGGCATCCACCAGGAGGTTCTCAAAGGCCACATCGGGGTACTCGCGGGCGATGCGCAGAGCCGTCTCTCGCCACAGGCGCGAACACTCGAGGACGTTCGCCTTATCTACCGAGGTAACCTTTTTGCGGCGCTGGCGCGCCAGGTCAAAGGCCACGCGGAGCACGCGCTCGATTTCGTAGGTGGAATAGATCATCGTGTCGTAGGCCGTCTGCCCATTATCGCGGCGGCCCCGTTCGCCAAAGTAGATGCCCCCCGTCAACTCGCGCACCACCACGAGATCGGTGCCGGCAAGCACTTCCGGCTTGATGGTGGAGGCGTTGATGAGCGTGGGGTTCAGTTTGACGGGCCGCAGATTGGCAAACAGCCCCAACCCTTTGCGCAGGCCCAAGAGACCCTGCTCGGGGCGAACCGTGGCGGTGGGGTCATCCCATTTGGGGCCGCCCACCGCGCCAAAGAGGATGGCATCGGCGCGTTGGCAGAGGGCGAGCGTCTCCTCGGGCAGGGCTGTGCCCGTGCGGTCAATGGCGATGCCGCCCACAAGGCCCTCCTCGAAGGTGAAATCGTATCCGCCAACCTCGGCCACCACCTCCAACACGCGGCGCGCCTGCGCCGTAACCTCCGGGCCGATGCCGTCTCCCCCTAATACGGCGATGAGGTAGGCCATATGCTACTCCTCCTCTACCCAGGCGGCGCGCGCCCTGGGGTACGAGCCAAAGACGCGCACAAAGGTGGCCATCTCGCGCAGTTGGTCTAGGGCGCGCTGGCAGCGCTCTTCGGCCAGGCTGCCGATGAAATCGAGGTAGAAAAAGTATTCCCAGGGCACGCCGCGCACGGGGCGAGATTCGATTTTGCTGAGGTCAATGTTGCGCAGGGCAAAAGCGCTCAAACAGCGAAAGAGCAACCCCGGCTCGTTGCGCCCGGCAAAGACGAGGGAGGTCTTCGCCTCGCCTTGGGGCGTAACCGGCTCGCGCCCCAGCGCGATGAAGCGCGTATAGTTGTTCTTCTCATCCTCCAGCCCCTCCCGGAGGATGGCCATCTGGTATACCTTTGCTGCGCGGGCGCTGGCGATGGCCGCTGCGTCGCGCTCGCCGCGCTCGGCGATGAGACGCACGCTGCCGGCCGTATCGTGCGCGGGGATGGTTTCGATGTGGCGGCCCAGGGCCCTGAGCGAGTGCTCGCACTGCGCCAGGGCCTGCGGGTGGGAATAGATGCGCTTGATCTCCTCCAGCCGCACGCCGGGGTGGGCGATGAGGCAGTGGGAGACGCGCAGGTTATGCTCGCCCACGATGTACAGGTCATGCTGGAGGAGGAGATCGTAATTGCGGTGGATGCTCCCGGCGAGCGAGTTCTCTACGGGCACCACGCCGTGATCGCACGCGCCCTGGGCCACGGCCTCGAACACCTCATCGAACGTGGCGCAGGGCGCCATCTCCGCCTCGGGGAAGAGCGCCATCACGGCCTCCTCGCTATAGGCGCCCGGCTCACCTTGATATGCGACCTTGAGCGGCGCCATCTTCACCCGCCCCTCGCCAGTCTCTGGCGCGTATAGGGGATGAGGCCCCCCGCGGCGATGAGTTCCAACATAAAGGGCGGGTAGGGCGTGGCCTGAAAGGTTTGCCCCGTATCGAGGTTGCGGATGGTGCCCGTAGCGAGGTCCACCTCCAATGTGTGCCCGGTTTGCGTGGCGCGGACGGCCTCGGGGCATTCTAGAATGGGCAGGCCGATGTTGATGGCATTCCGGTAAAAGATGCGCGCAAACGTCTCGGCGATGACGCAACTCACCCCGGCCCCTTTGAGGGCCAGCGGCGCGTGCTCGCGCGAGGAACCGCAGCCGAAATTCTTGCCCGCCACGAGGATATCCCCACGCTGGACCCTTTTCGCAAAGGAAGGGTCTATATCTTCCATACAGTGCGGGGCCAACTCCGCCTCGGTGGACATATTCAAATATCGCGCCGGGATGATCGCATCGGTATCCACATTGTCGCCGTACTTCCAGGCTCGCCCTCGGATGGTCACGTTCCTCTCCTTTGTGCATCAGAAATGGCTCAGGGGGCCTAGCGCCCCTCCAGTCTGCTCCAGATCGCCCTCTGCACCGCACCGAGGTCGGCGGGCAGTTCCACGGGCGGGTTACGCCGTAGGGCCTCCGCCTCGGGCAGGGCATTTTCGTGGTAGGCAATTTTGAAATTCGTGAATTTGAGGCCGTGCGCCGTCGAGATGACGACGACGCGGTCGCTCGGTTTGATCAGCCCACGCTCTACCAACTTGAACAACACGGCCAGCGCCACGCCGGTGTGCGGGCAGGCGTACATTCCCGTCAGGTCGGCGCGGGCGGCGGCATCGGCCAACTCGTGCTCGGTGGCCTGCTCCACCACGCCCTCAAACTGGCGCATCACCTGCACGGCCCTTTCGAAACTGACGGGGTTGCCGATTTGGATGGCGCTTGCCGCCGTGGGCCGCGCCTGAACGGGCGTAAAGGTTCGGAACCCGGTGAGATAACTCAAATAGAAGGGGTTCGCCTTTTCGGCCTGGGCGGCGGCCAGTTTGGGCAGGCGGTCAATCAGCCCAAGTTCCTTCATCATCAACAGGCCCTTGCCCAAGGCCGTGATATTCCCCAAGTTCCCCACGGGGATGATGATCCAGTCGGGCACCTCCCAATCGAACTGCTGGACGATTTCGATGCCCACCGTCTTTTGCCCCTCGATGCGCAAGGGGTTCATCGAGTTCGCCAGATAAATCGTGCGGTCGCGCGTAATCTCTTTGACGAGGGCCATACAGCCGTCGAAATCGGTATCCAGCGAGAGGACGAGGGCGCCATTGGCGATGGGCTGGATGAGTTGCGCCGTGGAGACCTTGTTCCGGGGGAGGAAGACGATGGTCCGGATGCCCGCAGCGGCGCCGTAGGCGGCCAGGGCAGCGGAGGTATCTCCGGTGGAGGCGCAGGCCACGGCGCGGATGGGCGCCCCGTCGGCGATCATCTGTTTGACCACGCTGACGAGCACGGTCATCCCCAGGTCTTTGAACGACCCGGTGTGGCTGTTGCCGCACAGTTTTACCCACACATCGGGGATGCCGATTTCCTCGCCCAGCCGCCGCGCCCAAAAGAGGTTCGTGTGCCCCTCATACATCGAGACGATATTCTCGTTGCGCACCTGGGGGCACACCCATTCTTTTTTACCCCAGACGCCGCTCCCATAGGGCCATTCGTTGGTGCGCGTGCGCGCGTCAAACAAGGCCTTCCACTCGGCGCTGCTCCGCGCGGCGAGGGCGGCCATATCGTGGGCCACCTCGAGAAGCCCCCCGCAGCGAGGGCACTCGTAGAGCGCCTCAAAGAGCGAATAGCGCCCCTCACAGCCGCGGATGCATTGAAGCCAGGCCTGTTCCCCCATCGAAGGTTCCCCTTGAGAGCGGCTACAGTTCATCAGGCCCGGCGATGCGCCCCAGCACGGCGCTGGCGGCTGCGATGGCCGGCGAGGCGAGGTACACCTCGCTTTCTACATGGCCCATACGCCCCACAAAGTTGCGATTCGTGGTAGAGACGCACCGCTCGCCCGCCGCAAGCACCCCCATATGCCCACCCAGGCACGGCCCGCAGGTGGGCGTGCTGAAGACGGCCCCCGCCTCTACAAAGGCCTCGGCCAATCCCTCTTTGACGGCGCGCAGATACAGGGCCTGCGTGCCGGGGATGATGATGCAGCGCACGTTCGGGTGCACCTTGCGCCCTTTGAGGATGGTCGCGGCCTCTACCAGATCTTCCCAGCGGCCGTTCGTGCAGGAGCCGATCACCGCTTGGTCAATGGGGATGTTCCCCACCTGGCTGATGGGCTTGGCGTTGCTCGGCAAATGCGGGAAGGCCACCTGCGGCTCGATGGCGCTCACGTCTATCTCGATGGTTTGGGCATAGGGCGCCTCGGGGTCTGAGGCATAGACCGTATAGGGGCGCGTGGCCCGTTCGGCCACATAGGCCAGGGTCTTTTCGTCCACGCCAAAGAGGCCCGCCTTGGCCCCCGCCTCGATGGCCATATTGGCCATCGTGAAGCGACTATCCATCGAAAGGGCGGCGATGGCCGGGCCGGTGAATTCCATCACCTGGTAGCGCGCGCCCTCCACCCCGATGAGGCCGATGGTGTAGAGGATGAGGTCTTTGCCACGCACCCAGGGGCGAAGCGCGCCGCGATAGATGAAGCGGATCGTCTCCGGCACGCGCATCCAGATGCGCCCCGTGGCCATCGCCACGGCGATATCCGTGGAACCCATCCCCGTGGCAAAGGCGCCCACCGCGCCATAGGTGCAGGTGTGCGAATCCGCCCCCACCACCACGTCGCCGGGGAGCACCAAGCCTTGCTCGGGCAGGAGGGCATGCTCGATGCCCATCCGCCCCACCTCATAGTAATGGACGATCCCATAGCGCCGGGCGAACTCGCGCAGGGCGCGGCACTGCTCGGCCGACTTGATATCCTTGTTCGGCGCAAAGTGGTCGGGCACGAGGGCGATGCGGGCCGGGTCAAACACGCGGTCCACGCCCAACTTTTCGAACTCGGTAATGGCGATGGGCGCCGTGATGTCGTTGGCCAGCACCAAATCGGCGCGGACGTCAATCAACTCGCCCGGCTGGACGCTTTCGCGCTCCGCGTGGGCGGCGAGGATCTTTTGGGCCATCGTCGCAGGGGTGCTCAAGGTCGCTTCTCCTCTCGTAGATAGGATATGGGCGCGGCAACACCCACGCCCATTGACGCGTTATGGTGCGGGCGCTTCTTGCTTCCTGCCGCGCCCGCGCACGGCCAAGAGTTTGTTCAGGGCGCTCATATAGGCGCGGCCGCTCGCCACGATGATGTCGGTGCTCGCGCCGTGCCCGCTAAAGACATAAGTGCGCCGGCCGGTCTGCGGGTTCAGGCGAAGGGTCTCATCGCCATCGGCGGGCGCCTCGATGCGGATGGTCACCTCGCCCACGGCGTCAATGCCCTCCGTCACGGCGTTCACCGAGAACTCGATGAGTTCGTTCGGCTCCTGCACGATGCGGTTGATGGCCTTGTATACGGCATCTACCGGGCCGGTGCCATGGGCCGCGTCAATATAGACCTTCCCATCGGGGCCGCGTAGTTGCACCGTGGCCGTGGGGATGGCGTGATCTCCCGCTGAGACTTGGAGATGCTCCAGCCGAAAGACCTCCTCCGGCTGAAAGACCTCGTCCGAGACGAGGGCCTCCAAATCCCGATCGGTGATGACCTTTTTCCGGTCGGCCAGGGCCTTGAAGCGGGCGAAGGCCCGATCCAACTGTTCCGAGGTGAGATGATACCCCATCTGCTCCAACTTGTCAGCAAAGGCATGGCGGCCGGAATGCTTGCCGAGCACCAGGGTGCTCTCGGGCACGCCCACCGTGCGCGCATCCATAATCTCGTAGGTCAGGCGGTTCTTGAGGATGCCATCTTGGTGGATGCCCGCCTCGTGGGCAAAGGCGTTTGCGCCCACGATGGCCTTGTTGGCCTGCACGGCGAGGCCGGTATAGTTGGAGACCATTCGGCTCGTGGGGTAGAGTTCATCCAGTTTGAGCGTGGTGGCCACGCCGAAATACGAGCGCCGCACATAGAGCGCCATGGCCACTTCTTCGAGGGCGGCGTTGCCGGCGCGCTCGCCCAGGCCGTTGATGCAGCACTCCACCTGCCGCGCCCCTTCCAACACGCCGGCCAGGCTGTTGGCCACGGCCAGGCCGAGGTCGTTATGGCAGTGCACCGAGATGATGGCCTTCTCGATGCCCGGCGTATTTTGGCGGATGCCCCGTATCAGCGCGCCGAACTCCCACGGCGTGGTATATCCCACCGTATCGGGGATGTTCACCGTCGTAGC
>JAIOAW010000039.1 GCA_019873625.1 Chloroflexota bacterium | reverse complement strand
CCTATCTCTGCCCTGTGTGCCACTGCTTCAATATCGTAGATCGCCCTTTGGCCGGCGGCGGAGAGCGCGTGCGCACCTACGATGCCTGTATGTACGCCACCTTTACTCTCCATGCCTCGGGCCATAATCCACGGCCGGATCAGGCTGCGCGCTGGCGCCAGCGCGTGATGCACAAGTTCGTGTATCTGCCCCAGAACGTAGGCCGCTATGGGTGCGTGGGGTGCGGCCGGTGCATCGTCGCTTGCCCGGTGAGTATGGACATCCGCCAGGTGTTGGAACGATTGCGCCGCGAGGTCTCCCAAGCCGAGGAGCAGCCCCATGGTTGAACGCGTTGCCCTGCCGCGCCATCCGCTCGCCAACCCCTATGTGCCGATGAGTATGGTCATCCGGCGCATTGTGGATGAGACGGACGACCGCACCATCAAGAGTTTTGACCTGGCCTTCGAGCGCCCAGAGGATGGGCGCACCTTTCGCCACCTCCCTGGGCAGTTCTGCGAACTGTCCGTTTTCAACGTAGGCGAGGCGCCCTTTGGTATCGCCTCGGCGCCGGAGGAAAAGGGCTTTTTGCGCTTTACGGTGAAATTGGCCGGCGTGGTTACAAGCCGCCTGCACAGCCTTTCCGAAGGGGAGATCATCGGGATGCGCGGCCCCTTGGGGAATGCCTTCCCCTTAGAGGCGATGCGGGGGCACGACGTCGTCGTCATCGGGGGAGGGTTTGCCTTCACCACCCTGCGTGCCCTCGTCGTGCACCTTCTTCAGCCCGAGAATCGCCCTTCTTACGGCAAGATCACGGTGGTCTATGGGGCGCGCACGCCGGGCCTTTTGCTCTATAAAAGCGACCTTGACGCTTGGGAGGCGCGGGGAGATGTGGCCCTGTGGCGCACCATTGACGTGCCCGCGCCGGGCTGGCCGCACAAGGTGGGGTTCGTGCCCGCCGTGCTTGAGGAGGCCGCGCCCGAGGCGAAAAACGCTGTGGCCGTGGTGTGCGGGCCGCCCGCGATGATCCGTTTTACCCTGCCGGTGCTCGACCGTCTGGGGTTCCCCAAGGAACGCATCTACCTTTCGCTGGAGAACCGTATGAAGTGCGGCATCGGCAAATGCGGGCACTGCAGCATCGGGCCGAAATATGTATGTATAGATGGGCCGATCTTTAGCCTGGCTGAACTCGAAACCCTGCCTCCCGAATATTGATTTTTCAGAGGCGCTGTGCCCGAGATCACGAGTACGCACAACCCGAAAATCAAATCCCTGCGCGCCCTGCGCCTGCGCAAATACCGCGAGCGCGAGGGGCGCTATCTCATCGAGGGAATTCGCATCGTCGAAGAGGCCCTGACGATGGGCGCCCCGGTGGAGATGCTCATCTATGCGCCGGGCCTTTTGGTGAGCGAGCGGGCGCAAGCCCTGGTGGAGCGCGCGGCGGCTATCGAGCGGCTGGCCGTCTCGCCGGCGGTGTTCGAGAGCCTTTCGCTGCGCGAAGGGCCGCAGGGCATTGCCGCCCTCGTGCGCATCGAAGATCGCCCCTTGGGAAGCATCCCGCCCAGGGACGATCTGCTAGTCATCGTGGCCTATCAATTGCAAGACCCCGGCAACCTGGGGAGCATCATCCGCACGGCAGATGCCGCCGGCGCCTCGGGCGTGGTGGTGGTCGAGCCTTCGGTGGACCTCTATGACCCGCAGACGGTGCGCGCGACGATGGGATCTCTCTATGCTTTGCCCATCGTGCGGCTGGAGGAGGGCGAGGCCCTCTTCCGGTGGTGCGACGCGTTGCGGGGCGCCCTGGGGGCGCTCCGCGTGGTGGCCACCTCGGCGCACGGGCCTGCGCTCTTTTATGAGGAGGATTACCGAGGGCCGGTGGTGCTCCTGGTGGGGAACGAGCAGGAGGGCCTGCCCCTCGATGTACGCCAACGGGCGGATGCCCTGGTGCGCTTGCCGATGTTCGGCCGGGCCACCTCGCTGAACGTGTCGGCGGCGACGGCAGCTATGGTCTATGAAATCGTTCGGCAGAGGCTTGTGGCGCGATCCGAGGCCGCTGCGCAAGGACATTCTGGGCGCCGCGCCATGTTTGAGGAGAGTGAGCGATGACGATACGGGGCCGCATTATCAAACGAGAGACGCTCGACCGGTTGACCCTGCTACGCCCGATGGTTACGCGGCGTTATGAGTTGACCGTGGATCACACGGCGTGTTGTGGGTGCGTCCTTTGCAGCACGGTGTGCCCACAAGAGGCGATCGCCCTTTCTGCGGCGGTGCTCGCCGAGGGCCGCGTGGTCAAGCGCCCGCGCCTAGATATCCACGAGGAAAAGTGCAACTTTTGTGGGGAGTGCGTCGTCCTATGCCCTACGCATGCCCTCCGCCTCATAGTGAACGGCCAGCCGGAGGTGCCCGTCCTCCGGGCCAAGGCCTTCCCGATGCTCATCCGCACGATGCGGGTGAATCAAACCGTTTGCGAGGCCACCACCGAAACGGCCTATATAGATAACTGCCCCGTCAAGGCCATCTCGGCGGAGATCGCGCGCGACGCCGAGGGGAATGTGGTGGCCGTGCGGCACGTCGAGGTGGACCTGGAAAAGTGCATCGCCTGCACGCGATGTATGGAAGAGGGGCCGGAAGGGGCCTTTTCCGTGGTGAAACCCTATGAGGGGCGCGCTTTTCTGAACGTCTCCCTCTGCCCGGTGGGGTGCCAGGCCTGTTCGGATGTGTGCCCCAGCCACGCCATCACCTATGACGGCGCCCAGGTAAACCTCGACCCGAGGTTCTGCCTCTTTTGCGGGGCCTGCGAAAAGGTGTGCCCGGCGCCGGGGGCTGTGCGCATCGTGCGCACGGGGTTCGTGCATACGCCCGTGCAATCGGGCGCCTGGGCCAAGGCGGTGGAGAAACTCGTCTCTTACTATGAGGTGGCCCGCGAATACGATGCCAAGGGCCAGGCCAAACGGCGCAAGGCCGTGCTGAGCGCCCTTTTGCCGGAGGTGGCCTCGAAAGAGCAGCCGCCCAAGGCGTAACGCATCCTCCTTTGGGGCATAGAAAAAAGAACCATCGCGGAGTGTCAGGCTCCGCGATGGCCATTTATGTAAACGGCCAATCCCCCCCAGGATGTCGTTTACAACGACCATCATAGCCCATCTTTCGGCAGGGCGCATCGCCCTTTTGGGCGATTTTTCCTTCCGCACTTTGGAGGATTAGCGCTCGCTCTAGGGGACCAGTTTGTAACGCAAGGCCAAAGAGGCCGCCTCGGTGCGGCTCGTAACCCCCAGTTTGGTGATGATATGGCTGACGTGCGTTTTGACGGTGGATTCGGAGACCTGCAAGCGCGCCGCGATTTCGGCATTGCTCAGGCCCTGGGCGATGAGCGAGAGCACCTCGCGCTCCCGATCCGTCAGGTCGGCACCGGGGGCTGAGGGCTGGCGCGCCGCCTCCAATAGGGCTTGGAGCGCCTCCGGGGCCAACGTGGGCCGCCCACGGTAAGCCGCACGGATCGCCTCGGCCAGTTCGAGGTGAGACACGTTCTTGAGAAGGTAGCCGATGGCCCCCGCCTGAATGGTGCGCTGGACGAGATCATCGTCCAAGTAAGAGGTCAAGGCGATGATGCGCACCTGGGGGAACTTTTCATGGAGGATGCGGCTCGCCTCCACGCCATCCATCACGGGCATCTTGAGGTCCATCAGCACCACGTCGGGCTGGCACTGCTCGCATACCTCGATCGCTTGGCGGCCATTGGCGGCCTCGCCCACGAGTTCCATATCGTGGAAGGCCCTCAAAAAGGCGCCCAGGCCGCTGCGCACCACGGCATGGTCGTCCACAATCATCACGCGGATAGGCCGTTCTTGAGTCATCAGGTTTCTCCTTTTCGCGATGGGATGGAAGATGCGGCGCGTGGTGAGGCTCTGCGGCCCCTCCCCTGCGCCTTGCGTTCTGTAGGGGGGTCTCCGCCCCAGGAGAGAGCGATGCACGTCCCCTTGCCCGGCGCGCTCTGGATTTCTAAATCGGCGCCCACGGCCTCGGCGCGCTCGCGCATAATGACCAACCCCAGCCGGTCGCTCGGCACCCGCTGAGGGTCAAACCCTTGGCCGTCATCTCGGATGGATAGGTGCACCCTCCCGTGGCTCTGGCCGTTGGTCGGCGGCTCCACATCGAGCGCCACCTCGATGTGCTGAGCGTTAGCGTGTTTGAGGACGTTATTCAAGGCCTCTTGCGCCACGCGATAAAAGGCGATGCGCACCTCGGCGGGCATAGAAGGCTCCTCCTCGGCTTGCACGTCCACCGTCATATGCCCCCTCGCGGCGGCAGATAAGGCCAGTTGCATCAGGAGGTCCGTCAGCCGCGCCTCGGCCAACGCCTGAGGGCGCAGTTCAAAGAGGAGCGTGCGCATCTCGGCGAGGGCGCCTTGGGTCAGTTGATGCAGTTCGAGCATCCGCTCGCGGGCCTCTGTGGGGTTTTCTTTCCACAGAGAAGGGAGCACGCCCGCGATGAGGTTCGCCGAGAACAGGGTTTGCGTAACCGAATCGTGCAGTTCGCGGGCCAGGCGGTTGCGCTCCGCGGCGATGGCCGTCTCTTCGGCCTGCTCGTACAGGCGCGCATTCTCCACGGCCATCCCAATCTGCTGGCCCATGGCGATGAGGAGGGAGCGCTCCTCCTCCTGCAAAGTGTACGGTTCGGGCGAGGCGAGGTGGATCAACCCCACCAGTGCCCCCTTGGCCAGGAGGGGCAGGGCGATCACATCATGCCAACCTTCTTGGCGCAAGAGGTCTATCGCCCCTTGCGGGGGCAGGAAGGGCAAGGAATACTGCCGAGGGGCGCTTTCCAGGGCCTCTTCCCACCGGAGCGCCGAAAGCGGGAGCCGACGCAGGCGCTGAACGGCCCCTTCTGAGAGGCCCATATGGGCCACAAGGGCAAAATGCTGCTCATCCCTCTCTAAACGGTAGGCTGCCCCCATCGGCAGGTCGAGCGCTCCGAGGGTGTGCTTTAGGGCGGCTTGGAGCACCTCTTCGAGGTCAAGCGAGCGGCTCAAGGCATTGGCCAAGGTGTTCAACGTGAGGAGTTCCCGAGTGCGGCCAGCCACTTTGCGCTCGAGGTCATCGTACAGGGTGCGCAGTTCCGCCGACATCGTATTGAAGGCCTCGGCGAGTTCGGCCAGTTGGCGTTCTTGGGGCAAGGGAATCTCCTGGTGGAATTCGCCCGCGGCCATACGGCGTGCGGCGGCCGTCAAGGCGGTTACAGGGCGCATAATGTGCCGCATCCCGATGATCGCAAAGAGCAAGGGGAGCATCACCCCTAGGGCGAGGATGAGGAGCAGTACGCGGCCGTAGCGAGTGCTCAAGCGCGTGATGGTCCCCCATCGTTCTTCCTCGACCAAACCCCAGAGCGATTGCGGGATGGGCGCGTACGAGGCGATAATCTCCTCCCCTTGGGCGTCTCGCGTGCGCACGGCGCCGCACTCGCCGCGAGAGATGGCCGCTACATCGGCCGCTCCCGCCTCCTTCTGCCCCAGCCGCCCCAACGTACAACAATCGAGGGTGCGGCCTTGTGCATCCACCAAGTAGGCGCGCGTGGCGGAGCGCACGTGGCGCTTGATGAGGCTTTCATAAAGGGCGTTGGGCTGCTCGGTAATGAGGGAAAACATCCCCGCGATGACGCCCTTGAACTGCCCCTTGGCATCTTGGATGGGCACCGCGACGGCCACCACCGGGCCACCATTAGGGGCGTCATATTCGATGGCCGAGAGCAAAATCTGCCCCTTGCCGGCTGCCGCCCATTGAAAATAAGAGCGCGAAGACCAGTTTTGCCCGATCACCTCCTGGCGCTGGGGATCCGTGGCCGTTACGCGGCCATTTTCGTCGAGGATGACCACACCCGCATCAAAGGGGTGCAGCCTCGGCTGGAGCCAGCGCAGAAGCATCTGCTGGCGAGAGGGATCGAATTGGATCGCATCGCGCAAGGTGGCAATGGAATCGAGCGTTTCGGCATAGGCCGTCATATCGGTGGCGATTTGCCAGGCGGTGAGGCGCGTCAACTCCTGGTTGCGCTCTTTGACGAGGGATTCGGTAACCTGCTGATAGGTGCGAAAGGCAAACAGCCCCACGGCGATGAACGTGAGCATCGCCGGGATGAACGCCCAAGCCAAGATGCGCGCACTGAGGTCGCTGTGAAGGCTCCTCAGCCAATGAGCACGTTCTCGGGGCACCACACGCCTCCAGGCCAAAACCCAAGGGATTGCCTCTGAAGTAGCCTTTTATACCTGGCCTATCCTACCGTGTGCGGGGGCAAACGTCAAACGCGGCGAGAAAAGCCTCTCGGCGGTGAGGGGTTCCTCCACCGCCGAGAGGCTCGTTCCTGAAGGAGGCGTCAGTGCGGGGTGAGATCAATGAGTTTCGCGGCGTTTTCGTAATAGACCTTTTTGAGCACCTCGTCGGGCAGGTAGAGGCCATAGATGCGCCATCGCCCTTGCCCGCCGTGGGGATCATCCGGCGAGTAGTTGAAATACTCGTCCGCCGTCTCCAGCCCGCGGAAGTAGATTTGGTACCACTCGATGGTGGGGGGCACATCCGTGCCAAAGAGGATGCGATCCTGGTATTTGATGAACCAGGCCCGCGCCGAGTAGGGCACGCGCCCCAATTCCGCCAGGCGCGCCGAGATATCCGTGTAAAAGTTGGGGTATTTATCCAGCATCTGCGAGACGAACCCCAAATTCTCCGGGTAGCAACCCACATGCGCTGTGATGAACGTCGTCTTGGGGTGCGCCTCAATGGTGCGGTAAAGGGATTCGATCAACTCCATAAAGGTCGGGAACTCTGGTCCGTAAAAGTGCCAATCGGGGTGCTCATGGAGTTCGTCCCACCGCTCGTTGAAGCGATCCAGCGGCTTGAAAAAGGCTGTGGGATCGGCCGTGTGGATGAGGACGGGCACGCCGAGTTCCGCAGCCTTATCCCACACATCGGCGATGCGCGGGTCATCGGGGAAGACCAATTTGCCGCGCACGTCGCGAAAGTTCAGGCCAAGCGATTTAAAGACCTTCAGGCCACGCGCGCCCGCCTTGACGTCTTCTTCCAGTTGCTTGAGGGCGCCCTCCAGCCAGCCCGGCTTGCCCACGCCTTCCCAGTTCACGTTGCAGAAGGTGAAAAAACGGCCGGGATATTTGTGATCCAACTTCTCCAGGTTGATCTTGAGGGTATCTCCCCAGCCGCCCGAAAGGTTGATGACTGTCTTGACGTTCACATAGTCAAGCCCACGGACGATCTGGTCAAGATCCAGCGGGAAGGGGTGCGGCCCGGCCATAGGGATGTGGTTGTGCGCATCCACCACGGGGAACTTGGCATAGGGCACACGGTGCTCTGGAACGACAACCTCCGGAATCGGCACGTAATCTTCCACAAAGAGCCTGGTAGCCATCGAGACCTCCTTTCGGGGTGGTTACCCCTTGATGCCTGTAAAGACGATGCCCTGCACAAAGTAACGCTGCGCGAGAAAGTAGATGATCAGCACGGGAAGCATACAGATGACCGAGGCGGCCATCAACAACTCCCACTTGGTGCTGTACTGCCCACGGAAGAGTTGCAGACCCAGGGCCAGGGTATATTTCTTGGTCGTATTGAGGTAGATGAGCGGCCCCATAAAGTCGTTCCAACGGTACAGAAACTGGAAGATGGCCACCGTCCCCACGACGGGTTTGCTCAGTGGGATGATGATCCGCCAGAAAATGCCCAAGACCCCACAGCCGTCAATTTTGGCGGCGTCATCCAGTTCCAGGGGAATCGTCATAAAGAACTGCCGCATCAAAAAGACGTTAAAGGCCCCGCCGCCGAAAAAGGCGGGCACGATGAGGGGCACGAGCGTATCCACAAACCCCAACTTTTTCCAGATAGCGAAAACGGGGATCATCGTCACGTGATAGGGGAGCATCATCGTGGCGAGGACCACCATAAACATTATGTCGCGGCCGATCCAGCGCAGGCGCGCGAAACTGTAGCCGACAACCGCGCTGCTGAGCGTCGCCCCCACCACGGTGGTCGCCGTGATGATCAACGTGTTCTTGAGGAACAGGTTGAACGGCAAATAACTCCACGCCTGCGGATAGTTGCTCCAAACGATGGGTTTGGGAATCCACTGGGGCGGGAAGAGGAAGACGGCCCCTGGCCGCTTGAGCGAGGTCGAGAGCATCCAGGCGAAGGGCACCATCAGGATAAAGGCCCCTGCGAAGAGGATGATGTATACGATGATGCGCGTCATCAACTGAGAGAAACGTTTGCCCCGCAAGATTTCTCCCAAGGTGCGCTGGTAGCGCGGGCGAGTCAAGACCTGTTGGCTTTGCATCATTCCTAACGCCCTTTCACTTCGCCTTCGTAATGCACCCACAAGGCCGATGAGCGGAATACGATGAGGGTCAGGATCAAGATGTAAATGAACAGGATCCAGGCGATCGCGGAGGCAAAGCCCATCTTGAACCAGCGGAAGGCGTTCAGGTACATATACAAGATGGCGAACATCGTCGCATTGTTCGGGCCGCCTTCGGTGAGGATGAAAGCCTGGGTAAACGTCTGCAACGCATCAATGATGCCCATCACGAGGTTGAAAAAGAGCACCGGCGAGATCATAGGGATGGTTACGGCCCAAAAACGCCGCCAGGCGTTGGCGCCATCCACCATAGCCGCCTCGTAGAGATCGGTGGGGATGCCCTGCAGCCCCGCGAGGTAGATGAGCATCGGCGAACCCACATCCCACATACTCATAATGATCAAGGCCCATAAGGCCCAATCGGGGTCTACCAGCCAAGCCGGCCCTTTGACCTTGAACAACGTCCAGATGAGGAGGTTGATGAGGCCGAATTCCGAGTTGAACACCCACCGCCAGAGCATCGCCACGGCAACGCCGGCGAGCACGGCGGGGAGATAATAAATCGTTCGGAAGATAAAGATGCCCTTGATGTTCTGGTTCATCAGCAGGGCGATGGAAAAGCCGAGCACCAGCCTGAGCGGAACGCTCACGAGGGCATAAATCGTCGTGATCTTGAACGAGTGCAAGACGATCGGGTCGCCCGCTTTGCTAAAGATGTTCCGATAGTTCTGCAGGCCCACCCATTGGGGCGGGGTGAGGATATCCCATCGCGTGAGGCTGAAATAGATCGAGGCCAGCATAGGCAGGAGGGTAAAAATGAGAAACCCCAGCCACCACGGCGAAGAAAGGATCCACCCCCACCAATGCTCTCGCCGCGCCATACGGCCCATACTCCGGTAGCGCGCCCAAAACCCCATTCTTTTGACTGCAGTCGTAGTGGCCAACGTTCTCCCTCCGCTCCGTTTTGGGATGAGGGCGGGAGCAAGCCCTCTCGGCTTACCCCCGCCCCAAAGCGCGTGCTTACGACCCTTTGCCCGCTAGGATTTCATCCACCTTCTTGGCGGCGTCATCCATCGCTTGCTGGATATCTTTGCCCTGTTCGAAGGCCAGGGCCAACTCGTCGTTGATGGGCTTGGTCCATTCGGAGGTCGCGGGCACAGCCGTGTTGGGCCAGAAGGCCGATTTATCCGTCCACTCGAGGTAAATGCGGCGATGCTTCGGCTTGAAAGAGGGGTCAAACCACAGTTCGGCGGTATCGCGCCGCGAGGGGATGACCGTGCCGGTCTTGCCCAGGATGGTAGACCCGTCTTTGCTGCCCAAGAAACTGACCCACTTGAAGGCCGCATCGGGGTTCTTGGTGTTCTTGTCAATCGTATCGCCCAGACCGTGAATCATACACATACTTTTGCCCGTGGGCGCGTAGGGGATGGGCACGAGGTCATACTCAAAGTCGGTGATGCGCTCGTTGAAATCTTTGAGGTTCCAGTCGCCCACGATGGACATCGCCACGCGCCCGGTGTAGAACATATCGTTCACTTCCTGAGAGGCGATCGCTTCCTCGCCGGGCGAAAGCCCGTCGCGCCGGTAGGCGATATAGTCTTTCAGGGCCTCGATGGCCGGAGGCTCGTTGAGCGTGCACTTGGTCTTATCCGCGTTCAACACCGTGCCGCCGTTCGAGTACACCCAGTTGAACCAACCTTCCTGAGCGGTATTCGTGGCCGCCAGGCCGAATTGGATGGTGCGCCCCCCTTCGACCTTGGTCAGTTTCTCGGCATAGGAGCGGCACATAGCCCAATCCCACACCTTGAAACTATCCGCCTCATCGGGGAAGGCCAAGCCGGCCTCTTCAAGGAGTTTGAGGTTGATCGCAATCGCGATCGTGTCATAGTCGCGCGGCCAAGACATCGCCTTGCCCTCAAAGGTGTAGGCGGCCTTGAGGGAGTCAAAGTTCATATCCCACTCTTTTTGCAGGTTGGGGTCCTTATCCAGATATTCCTGGATGTTGAGCAGGGTGCCCTTGTACGAGAGGGCTGCAAAGTTGGACATATTCAGCCAGAACGTGTCTGGCGCGCCGCCGCCGGCCAGGGCCGTCCATAGTTTATCCCAATACTGAGACCAGGGGACGACCTGAATCTCGATCGAGATATCGGGGTTTTGTTCCATAAACATCTTGGCCTGATCCGCGACGGCGGGCTGCTGCACCTGGTCCCAGATCATATGGCGCAGCTGCACTTTTTGCCCGGCGGGCGCGGCAGTCGGCGCTTGGGGTTGAGTCTGCGCCCCTTCGCCCGTTTGCGGTTTGGCTTCGGGCGTGGGCGTGGCCGTGGGGGTGCATGCCGCCAGGATCATCCCGAGACCTGCGAGCGTAGCACCTTGCACGAATTGACGACGCGAAATCTTACCGGACATGTCGATCCTCCTAACCTTGCAAGTTTGCACCGATGCGAGATTCAAGGCAAGGCAAAAAGCCCTCTCTAACTCATACCTCCTTTTTACGAGATCTCGCCCCCTCACCCAATCGGCAAGGGGCAAGCACGGCAGATTATAGCACGAACGTTAGGCTTGTCAAGCCTTTTCGCGCAAGATCACGCAAAAGATATCGTCAAAACGCGCGAGTTATGATATAATTCTGATCAAGATGCGCAGAGGGTGTAAGGCGGTGGGGGATGAGGGAAGGAAGACACCAGCAGATTCTTGCCTTGCTTCGTCGCAATGAAAGGTTGCGAGTGGCCGATCTGAGCGCTCACCTCGGCGTGAGCCCCTCCACCGTTCGGCGAGACCTCGATTACCTCCAGCGCCTAGGGCACCTTCGGCGCACGCATGGAGGGGCCTTGTTGGTGCCGGGGGGCACCGTGGAGCCGCCCGTCTTTCAACGCCAAGTGGAGCAAGCGGAGGAAAAGCGGCGCATTGGCCGCGCGGCGGCCGCTTTGGTGCGAGATGGCGACACGGTATTCCTCGGTTCGGGCACCACGACCTATTATGTGGCCCAAAGCCTGGCCGAGCGGGAGAACCTGACGGTCATCACGAATGCGTTGAACATCGCCAATGTCTTTGCCACCCGGCGAGGCATCACTCTCATCGTCGTAGGGGGGCTGGTGCGCCAATCGGAACTCTCGATGATCGGCCACATCGCGGAACATACCTTGGGGGAACTGCGGGCCGATAAGGTCATCATCGGGATACGGGCCATCAGCGTGGAAAACGGCCTGATGAACGACTATCTCCCCGAGACGTTGACCGACCGGGCCATCCTCAATATGGCCTCGCAGGTGATCATCGTAGCCGACCACACCAAACTTGGCCGCACTTCCACGGCCTTTTTGGCGCCCATTTCGCGCGTGCACACGCTGGTTACGGATTCCGGCGCGCCCCCGGAACTCGTCGAGAGGTTCCGCCAAGCGGGTGTGCGGGTTGTGCTGGCCTGAAGGGGCGTTTCTTCTCGCCTATCGCCTGCGCCGCGTGGCCCCCGTGATGACGAGCAGGATGATCGCCCCCAACACGGCCACGCCGAAACTGGGCAGGTTGAACCCCCAATCGGGCTTGACCCCGCCGAGGAGTTCCATAATAAAGCCGCCCACGAGGGCGCCCACAACGCCCACGATGATATCCATCAAGCAGCCCTGACGGCGGTTGGTGCCCGCGATGATGCTGGCTACCCAGCCCGCCAGTGCGCCAAAGATGATCCACGAAATCGGCCCCATCGGTTCCCTCCTGTGTTACTCTTTTGGGCGCGGGCGCCACCAAAGGCTGCGGACGAGCAACAAGATTCCTGCCGCGATGAGGAGAACGGCCCACGTATAACGCTGTAACCCCCAGCCGCTTACGCCGATGACGAGTTCGAAAAAGACCCCAAACCCGGCAAAGAGGCCCATACCAATCTTGACCATCGCCTTGCCGGAGGAGGTGAGGTCTGGGCGCTGGCGGAGGCTGCCCAAGATCCAAAGCCCTGCCCCGATGGAGGTGGGGGCGATCAAGGCCCAGGCATAGGTCCAGACCGTCCAATGGCCCGTGGCGTTGGCGTAAAAGAGGATCGCCCCCACAGCGCTCAAGATGCTCCCCACTACGACGAGCGGCTCGGCCCCCGTACGGCCTAGCGTGAAGCCCAAAATGAGCAGGCCTATGCCGGGCACGAGGATCCACAGCGGCCACAGGAGCGCGCCCCAGGCGATGCTCACGAATTGCGTGACGAGGAGCACCACCCCTACGGCGATGAGCAGCACCGCCCAGACGAGCGAGGCATCGCGCCGCCTTGCGGGAGGGGTGAGGGGCGCTTCTTCTTTGGGCGAAAGGTTCGTCATCCTAACCTCCTAAGGGGTGGCCCCGTTAGCGCAGGTCTTGGCTAAAGGGAAAGAGCGCAACCGGTATCAACTTGATATGCTGTTTGGCAAAGGGCAGCCCCACGATGGTGATCGCCAGAAGGAGCGCCGCCGTCAGGTGGGCCATAGCGATTTCCCAGCCAAAGAGGAGGATCCAAAGGATATCGAACAGCAGTTTTAGCGTGCTCGGGTTCGGTACGCTGACGATGGTCTTGCCAAAAGGGGCGAGTGTCGCTTTGCCGAGGTGGATGGCCTGCAACCCGAAGGGGATGCCCACGACCGTCAAGCACAAGAGCGCCCCAAAGAGGATGTACATCACCCCCACCAAAAGGCCGCCACAGATCAACCACACGAGGTTCCCAAGCAGGCTCATCGCGCTCCTTGTCAGAGAGTATAGTGCGATCTGCATTCTATGACCACCCTTCTTTACGCAAGAGGAGCGCCCAAGTTGCGGAATCGGGCGGCCCCCTAGGGCAAACCCGCCGTGGAACTTGAGGAGGGCGAAACGCGTCTTATAGGGCGCATACAAAGCGCGAGGTGATGCGATGGTAACTTTGACGGTGATCGCCCTAGCCTTTTGCTGGGTGATGCTGCGGGTGCAGCGGCCTTCTTGAGGGTGCCTTGCGATGGCATAAAAAGGGGCCGCACGGTATAATGGGTTTGAGGCGCGCCATCCTTTGGCGCACCCGGAGGATTGAACCGTATGGCAAAGAATCTCTTGTGGGCCTTATTGGGGGCAGGGTTGGCCTTTCTCCTTGCCACCGTGCTCATCTTGGGGCCTCTGCGCGGCCTCTATGCCAAAGAGGGCACGGTGGTGCCGCCTGCTACCGCACAGCCCACACGCCCGCCAATCGTCATCCCCACGCAGGCGCCTACGCTACCGCCCCTCGCGGCAGTTGGGTTGGCTTGGTCTCGAGAGGGGGGTGTAGGAGGCCTCTGCGATCGCTTGGAACTCGATGCCCAGGGCGGGGTGCGCTATGCGCCCTGCCGGGAGGCCCTGCGGGCGGGGCGGTTGACCCCCAGTGAACTGGCGACCTATCTCGACTATGTGCGGCGCTATGCCCCCTTTGAAGCGCTGATGCAGGATAACCCCGGCGGGGTGGATAACCTGACCATCACATTGCGCTTTGGCGGCCAAGGGAGCCGCCTGCCCACCCAAGAGGAGCAGCGCCAGATCGCCGCTTGGGCCGGCGCGGTGTATGCGCGCCTTTGGCAGGAGGAGCAACAGGCCGATACGGTGGCGCGCGCCCGGCTTGACCTGGCAGGCCGTTTGGGCCTATCGAGCGATGCGATCCAACTGGTGGCTGTGGAACCGGCCACCTGGCCCGACGCGTGTTTGGGCCTGCCCCAGCCGGGCGAGATGTGCGCACAGGTCCTCGTTGAGGGGTATCGGGTGTTGCTGCAGGCCGGTGGGGTGGTGTATGAATACCGCACGGGCGGCGATGCGGTGCGGGCCGCGGGGGCGGCTTCCACCTCGCCAACGCCCCTGCCCACGCCCGCCGCATCCCCCACGGCGGCGCCTACCCCGACGCGGCTTCCGACCCTTGCCCCCACCTCGCAGCCGAGCGCCACGCCAACGCGCGTGCCCACCTGGGCGCCTGCGCCGACGGGATATTGGCGCGGCGAGTATTTTGCGAACGATCGCCTCGAGGGGTACCCCGTCCTCGTGCGGCAAGATCCCACGCTCGATTTTGACTGGGGGTACAGCGCGCCGGCCTACGGCGTGCCCGCCGATCATTTCTCGGTGCGGTGGTCGCGGCGCATCTACTTTAGCGAGGGGAAATACAACTTTAAGGTGCGCGCCGACGATGGCGTGCGGCTGTGGGTGGCGGGCAACCTCATCCTCGACCGTTGGTCTGGGGGGTACCGCGAGGATATCGTGGCCCAGAATATCACGGCGGGGTATTGGGATGTGGTGCTCGAGTATTTCGAGTTGGAAGGCGTTGCCAAGGTGCGGCTGACGTGGGAAAAGTCTTCCGATCTCAAACCCACGGCGCCCACGGCCACACCTACCCCGCCCGCGACGGTATGGGCCGCAACCTATTACAAGGCGCCCGATTTGAGCGGCACCCCGGCGCTCACCCGGCTGGATTCCGCCATAGATTTCGACTGGGGCAAGGGTGCGCCGGCCTCGGGCCTGCCCAAAGATAACTTTTCGGTGCGTTGGCTGCGCCGGCCGATCTTTGAGGAGGGGAATTACCGCTTTACCGCCTTGGTGGATGACGGGGTGCGCCTGTGGGTAGATGGCAAACTCTTGATTGACGCTTGGCGCGAGAGCGTCCTCACCGAGCACGAGGGGTACATCTCTTTGAGCGCCGGGCCGCATGACGTGCGGGTCGAGTATTTCGAAAAAACGGGCGAGGCCGTCATCCGCGTGCGCTGGCAAAAGATCACCACGTTCCAATATTGGAAGGGTGAATACTATCCCAATCGCCAGTTCGCCGGCCTGCCCGCCTTTGTGCGCGATGACCGCGAGATTCGCTTCGATTGGGGCAAGGGGGCGCCTTCGCTCATTATGCCCAGCGATGACTTTGCCGTGCGCTGGACGCGCACGCTCTCTTTCGCGGGCGGGCGCTACCGCTTTTGGGCCTTGGCCGATGACGGCGTGCGCCTGCGCCTAGATGGGGTGATCATCCTCGACGAGTGGCACAGCGCGACCGGCCACCTTTATGCCCAGGAGCGCGATGTCTCGGCGGGCACGCATACGGTCGTGGTCGAATACTATGAGCGCTCTGGCAATGCCTCCATTCACTTGGGCTGGGAGCAGATGGCTACCCCCACGCCCTCTCCATCGGCGACAGCGTCTCTCACGCCTCTGCCTACGGCCACTGTCACGGCGACGCCGACCGCTACGCCCTCGCCCACGGCGACGTTTACGCCCACGCCGGGGGCCACACCAACGGCGACCGCCTCCGCCACACCGACTTTGACGCCCACGGCGACCTCGACCCCCGAACCGACCCCAACGGAGGAGCCGGTCAGCCCTACGCCGACGGAGTCACCTTCTCCAACGCCGACGGAGCCGCCCACATCGACCCCAACGGCGACGGCAACGCCCACGGCTACCGAGGCCCCCACGGCGACGCTGACGGAATCGCCCACGCCAACCGCTACCGAGGTGCCCGCTCCCACGCAGACGGCCACGCCAACCCTAACGCGTACGGCCACGCCCACGCCTCAGCCGACGCCGACGGATGTTTGGCAAGCGGCCTATTACGATAACCCCACCCTCATCGAGTCGGCCGTCTTCACCGAGACGGTGACGGCCATCCAATATAACTGGGGGCTGGACGCGCCGGCGCCCAGTCTACCGGTGGACGGCTTCTCGGTGCGCTGGACGACGACCCACACCGTCACGGTGCCGGCCTATGCCTTCCGCCTGCGTGTGCAAGGCGGCGCCCGCGTGCGGGTGGATGGCCATCTCATACTCGATCAATGGGAGTCGGGCACCTATCAGACCTTGGTGCGCCGCCGCGCCACCATCGGCCCGCACGAAGTGATCATCGAGTATGTGAACGTGGAGGGGCCAGCGGCCATCTCCTTTACGTGGCTGAACCCTCGGCTCTTGACGCCGGGCGGCGACGCAGAGATCACGCGGGTGGAGGCGCCCACGCCGGTTTTGCCGCGCCACAAGGAGCCGCTGATCCGAGGATGGTAGGAACATCCCCCGTTATGCGAGGGCGCCCTTGAGCCAAGAGGTAGAGGCCCTTCTGAGGGCCATTTGGCGCGATCAGATGCACGTGGAGCCGCGCTTGCTCGAGGCTTTGCCGCCGGCCAGCGCACGGCTGTTGGGGCACATCTGGGAGCCGGCCGAGATGCTCTTGGCGGATTTGAGGCGCTTCCCCTTGGGCCTTTTGCGCTTTTGGCATCAAAGCAGGCGCGGGCACATCGTCTTTGCGGCGCAGGAACCCTTTGTTTACCGCCCTGGGCCGCAAGCATGGCAAGGCCGCCGCGATGGCCCCGTGTATCATTGGGAGGGTGTTTGCTTCCTCTCGGCGGTGGGCGCTAAAACGGGCGGCAAGCCCACGGTGTGGATGCCCCTTTTGCGCTTTTTCGACCATCTCTTGGGGAATTACGCCCAGGGGGACGGGGGCTGGTTCTCAGAGGGCCATGGCGCGAGCGCCCCCTTGGCGCGTGCGGCCGAGCGCTTTGCAGAACTCGAGGCGCTCCATTATGGGCATGAGGCGCTCCTCGCCGCATCACCCGGAGACTATTTCGCCCATACGCTCTGGCTGCGCGCGATGGATCGCCAGCGCCTCAACGTGCTCGACCCCCTTTTGTGCAAACTGTACGATACGACCCTTTTTGACCCCGCCTTTTGGCGCCGTGCGCTCTAGCCCGGGCAGGCGCGCGCGATGAGATCGTGCGGTTCGGCCCGCACGATGCGGGCGCGGAGAAATTCCCCGACGGGATGTTCGTCCGGTAGGAGCACGAACCCGTCAACTTCCGGCGCTTCCCGGTAGGATCGGCCTACGCTCAACCCATCGGCGGCGCCCTCGATGAGCACATCCAGTTCGCGCCCCACCTGCGCGCGATGGCGCGCCAGGGAGATTTCCTCTTGCAGGCGCATCGCCCGATCGTAACGTGCGGCCATCTCCTCCGCGCTCACCGGGTTGGGCAGTTCGGCTGCTGGCGTTCCCGCCTCGGCGGAGTAGCGGAACACCCCCACCCGATCGAAGGCGATGGCCCGCATAAAATCGAGAAGGCCCTGGAACTCTTGTTCCGTCTCGCCGGGGTAGCCCACGATGAACGTCGAACGGAGGGCGATATCCGGCATCGCCGTGCGAAGGGCGTTGATCAAATCGTACACCTGCTGAAGGTCATAGGGGCGGCGCATCCGCCGTAAGGTATCGGGGTGGCCGTGCTGAAGGGGCAGGTCGAGATAGTGGCACACCTGGGGGAGGGTGGCCATCGCCTCGATGAGCGCGGGCGTGACGTGCTGAGGATAGGCATAGAGGATGCGCACCCACGTGATATCGGGCGCGGCCTCGGCGATGGCCCTTAACAACGTGGGGAGGCCATCGCGCAGCCCCAGGTCGCGGCCATAGGCCGTTGTATCTTGGGCGATGAGGACGATCTCTCGCACCCCTTGGCGGGCGAGTTCTTGAGCCTCGCGCAGGACCTCTGCCATAGGCTTGCTTCGGTAAGGCCCTTTGATGAGCGGGATGGCGCAAAAGGCGCAGGCGGCGTCACAGCCATCGGCGATCTTGATATATGCCGTGCGCCCCAGGGTGGCGCGGCGCCGCACCGAGGCGATGAGGTTCCCCTCCGGGCGTACCCAATCGAGGCCTTCGGCGCCGGCCGCCAGGCGCTCGCACAGGGAGACGATTTCGTTCCAATTCCGCGCGCCGATGAGGGCATCTACCCTTGGCACGCGGCGACGAATCTCCACCCCCTCCCGTTGGGCGAGGCATCCCGCGGCCACCAGTTTTTGCCCTCGTCGCTTGCGCTTCGCCCATTTGGCGAGCGCCTGGTAGGATTCCTCCCGCGCATCGTGGATGAACCCGCAGGTGTTCACGATGAGGATATCGGCCTGGCGAGGGTGGGGCACCGCTCGATGGCCAGCCTCCTCCAGGAGCGTGGCGATCATCTCGGAATCTACGGTGTTTTTGGGGCAGCCGAACGTTTCGATGTAAAAGCGCATAACGGACCTCATAGAGCGCCGATGATAGCGCTCAAAAGAAAAGGTGAGCGCCCCTACTGGGCGTTGGGGAGCGTTTCGGGGGTATAGGTTATCTCGACCACTTGGCCGCTTGCGCCGAGAGGGGGCACCTCGATGCCGTTCACGCGCAGGCGCAGCCCACCGGCATTCCCAATGCGCAGGGCAATGCTGGCCTGCGCCGTCCATTGAGAGGCCTGGCCGGGCTGGAGCGTGCCCGTGAAGGCGGGTTGGCCATCCACCTGCACAGAAAGCCACGTCGGCGCTTCTGCGGTGGCCTCCACCGTGATGCCGGCCCAGGCCGTGGGCGTGGGGCTAGGTAGTGCAGTGGGGCGCAGCGTCGCCGTGGGAGAGGGCGTTGGCGTAAGGGCTGGCATTGCGGTCGGAGAGGGCAGCGCCGTGGGCAGCGGGGTAGTGGGCAGTGCCGTCGGCAAAGGGATGGTGGCTTCTTGGGTTATGCCAGGTGGAGTGGGCAGGGGGTTAGGTTTTTGCGCAAAGGGCAGGGGCCAAGGGGCGATCCCCAGGTAGAAGCGCGTATAGCCCAGCCAACCGCCCACGAGCACGAGAACCAGGCCAAGGAGGACCCATCCCCAACGCACCCTCGGCCTCGCGCGCATATGGGCCAAGAGCGGCTCGTTGAGTATCTCCGTGGGGAGAGAAGAGGTGGTTCCGGCGGCCAATTGGCGGTAGGCCGCGACCATCTCTGCGGGGTCAAGGCCGAGAAAGGCGGCATAATTCTTCACAAGGCCGCGCGCGTACACATCATTGGGCAACTCGGCGGCCCGTTCTTCCTCCAGGGCCTGGAGGAACTCGCGCCGAATACGCGTCGCCTCTTCCACCTGGCGAAGCGACAGCCCCTTTGCCTCGCGCGCCTGTCGAAAACGCTCGCCCAAATTGCTCACCCCGAAGGTCCCCCCCTAGACCAACATAACACACTATACTTACGAAGCCTCGCGATGTCAAAGGCTCTTCAAAAACGTCTTTGAGCCGCAGATTTGACGGATTGTCTAGGGTATGATATAGTATGCGGTGCCCCTGCGGGGAGTGGAGAGGATGTGCGGGGGTGCTGGGGGGCGGATTTGACAGGGTGAGGAAGGTGGATATACTTCCGAGCCTGTGTGCAAGAGACGGCGCACCTTAACAACTAAAGAGTGACAGGGACGCGAGAGAACCAAACGCCTGCTGTGGAAGGACCTAACCCCCTTTGTG
>JAIOAW010000038.1 GCA_019873625.1 Chloroflexota bacterium | reverse complement strand
GCGGGGGCAGCGGGCCGGCGGTGGGGGGAATAGGTCTCGGCGGCTGGGCCTCTATGCTCAGGAGCGTGTATTCCTGTGCAAAGATATCATAGCATACAAAAAACGGGGTGTCAAGCATTTTTTGAGGGTTTCGAAAGCGATTTTCCCATTTTTCTTCCGCATATGAAAGCGAAACCGCCCAGCCCGCCCTTGGATTTCGCCTCGCCTCAGGCTCGTGCTACAATGGGGCAAAATACCAGGAGTTGCCCTACAGAGATGGATTGGAGTGCACTTGGGTCGGCCTTTGGGCTGGTGTTCCTCGCCGAATTGGGGGATAAAACACAACTCGCCGTGATGACGCAAACTTGCCGCTACCGCTGCGGTTGGCCGGTGTTCTTGGGGGCGAGCCTGGCCCTTTCACTGGTAACGGCCCTCGGGGCGGCGGCTGGCCAACTTGTGGCGCGGTTTGTGCCGCCGCTCCTTGTGCGCATCCTAGCAACGGGGGCCTTCTTCATAATGGGGGCGCTCCTCTGGCGAGAGGCCGCTCAGCGCACCCACGGGCACTATGATGAAACGCCGGGTTGCGCTCCTCTCGCCGATAGAGCGTGGCGTTGGAAAGCCTTTAGCACGACTTTTGCGCTCCTTTTTGTGGCCGAATTGGGAGACAAAACGCAACTTGCCGTCTTGAGCCTGACGGCCCAACAGCCGGCGGCCTGGCTCGTCTTCTTGGGGGGAACGTTCGCGCTCATCTCGGTAACGGCTTTGGGGGTATTGGGCGGCCAGCAAATCAGCCGGCTGCTCCCCGAAAGGTGGCTCTTGCGCCTTTCGGCCGGCGCCTTTATCCTCATCGGGATTCTGATGGCCTTCGGAATCTTTTGAGGTACATCGCACCCCACAAAACATCTCATAGGAGGAAAGGCTATGTTCCGCATGCCCTCGTCATCGGCCGCAACGCCCCTTTCGGCAAGGCAGGGCCTTATCGCGGGGGCGCTGTTCCTCCTCAACCTGGTGTGCAGCATCGTCTCCAACACGAGTTTCAAACTCTCCGCCGCGAGTTCCCATTGGAAGGGGTTCCTCACCTGGCAAGTGGTGGGGAACCTGACCGGCTTCTTGGGCGTGCTCTCTTTGACGGGCCTCCTGCGGTTGGTACCTTTGCATGTAGCCTACCCGCTCACGGTGGGGCTGGCAGTGGTCGGCGTGCAGGTCATCGCGGCAGGGGCGCTCTTTCGCGAGGCTATCTCGCCGGCCCAATGGGTGGGCACGGGGCTGATCGTCCTCGGCATCCTGCTCATCGGCGGGCATTAGGCCATGCGTCTCTTCCTCAAAGGGCTAGATGCCCTCGTGCGCGCGGGGTACGGCGTGCGCCCCTTTTGCCAGGCGCCCGATTGCCTCTTGCGCTGGCAGTTGGGCCGCGCCCCACGGGATATCGCCCTGGCCGATGGCCTCATCTCCAAAGGCGCCCCCGTGGTGTGGATTCACCTTTGGAATGAGCACATCCCCCCGATGCCCGCCGCAGGGGCCGATTGGGCCTGGGCGCTCCGGGTGCGGCGTATGCTTGAACGGTCGCTTTGCCGGCTCGCTCAGCGGATCGCCTCCGACCCGGCACTGAGGGAGATTCGCGCTGTGGGCGGCGCGATGATCTTCTTGGCCTTGGATCGCCGTGGCCCAGCCGCCCTGATGCGCCGGCTGGGGTTCACGGTCGTCCCCTCGCCCAACCCCCTAGGCGCCTTGGGCGCCTTTTGGGAAAATCTCTATGCCTGGGGCATTATGTGGGCCTATAATCCGGCCTCTTGGCGGCGACACCCTTTCCGGAATATGCGCCGCTGCGAGGTCTGGATGAGCCGCGAGGCCTTCTTGGCGCGCTATGCCCCTCAGTACGTCCCCCAGGCGCCCTCCATCCCCCAGAGGTGATCCCTTGGGGCGAGGCCCGCGCTCCCATATACGAGTGAGAGGCCGAACCTGCCCATTGCGCACCGTTGCCCCCTCACCCCTTTTTCCCTCTTCCACGCTTATCGTGGGAGAGGGAAAAAGGGGTGAGGGCGAGGGGGGGCCGTCAGGCCTCCTTATGGCCGAACGTAGGGGATTCGCTGACGTGCATATAAGGCGCCTCTCGGCGCACGCGGCCGGGAGGCCCGCGCCCTTTTGCGCCCCCCTGAAGTATGGTATAATGCGCCTATGGGAGATTGATCGTCATACAGGAAGGGCTTTACCTTGTTCAAGCCGTTCAGCATCCTTATGGGGTTATTTTCGCACGACATCGGCATTGACCTCGGCACGGCTACAACCCTCGTAACCGTCCGCGGCCAAGGGATCGTCGTCAACGAGCCTTCCGTCGTCGCGGTGGATAAGGCCACCAAGAGGCCCCTCGCCATCGGCGCCGAGGCCAAAGAGATGGTGGGCCGCACGCCCGGCAATATCATCGCCGTTCGCCCTCTGCGCGATGGGGTCATCTCGGATTTCGACATCACCGAGCGTATGCTGCACTACTTTATCCACAAGGTGCACCCTAACCGGGGCCTTTTCAGCCCCAGCCCGCGCGTCGTCATCGGCATCCCCTCCGGGGTGACGGAGGTGGAAAAGCGCGCCGTGCACGACGCGGCCCTGAGCGCTGGCGCGCGCGAGGTGTATCTGGTGGAGGAACCCATTGCGGCGGCCATCGGCGCGGGGTTGCCCGTGAGCGACTCGGTAGGGAGTATGATCGTGGATATCGGCGGCGGCACCACGGAGGTGGCTGTCCTCTCCTTGGGCGGGGTCGTCGTCAGCCGCTCCATCCGCGTGGCGGGCGACGAGATGGACGAGGAGATCATCCAGTATGCGCGCCAGAAATACAACCTCCTCATCGGCGAACGTATGGCCGAGCGCACCAAGATCGCCATCGGCTCCGCCTACCGCCTGACGGAAGAGCAGACGATTACCATCCGAGGCCGCAACCTGGTGACGGGCCTGCCCGATGCCGTGGAGGTGAGCAGCGTCGAGATCCGCGAGGCGCTCGCCAGCCCCGTGAACCTCATCATCGAGGCCGTACGCGCCACCCTTGATGAAACGCCGCCCGAACTCGTGGCGGACCTGATGGAGCAGGGCATCGCCTTGGCCGGCGGGGGATCGCTCCTGCAAGGCCTGCCCGAGCGCCTGTCGGAAGAGACGCGTATGCGCGTTTACCGCGCTGAGGACCCCATCACCTGCGTGGTGCGCGGCACGGGCGTCATCGTGGCCGATTTGGATCGCTATCACAAACTGTTGGCCACCACCCAGCGCGAGTCGCTTTCCCGCGCCCCACGCCGGGCCACCTGACCTGTATGACGAGCGACTGGGGGCCTCTGGCCTCATCCAGCCGTTCATGATGGGGTAACCGCCGCATGAACGCCTCTCGCCGACGTTTGCTCCTGATCGTCCTCGTTTTGGGCCTCATCCTCACTTGGTCGGTGGCCGAGCGATTCGGCCCCTCCAACCCCTTGCGAGACGCCCTAGCGCGCCTCGTTACGCCGCTACAACTCGCGCTGCACCGGGCAGGGAGGCCTGTGTTCAACCTCACGGAACGGGTGGCACACTGGGCGCACCTAGAGGCCGAAAACGAGGCCTTGCGCGCCGAAAACGCGGCGCTGAGGAACCAACTCGTCCTCCTCGAAGAGGCGCGCATCGAGAACGAAACCCTGCGCCGCCAGTTGGCCTTCAAGAGCGCCGTGCCGAATTTCCAACTCCTCTCGGCAGAGGTAGTAGGGCAAGATTCGAGCAACTTTTTGCAGTTTATCATCATTGACCGCGGCGCGGCAGATGGCGTGCGCCGTGGAATGCCCGTGTTGGCCGCCGAGGGGCTGGTGGGGCGCGTGCAAGAGGTGAGCGTGAACTCGGCCAAAGTCCTGCTCATCACCGACCCCTCGTCCTCGGTGGCGGCGCTCATCCAGCGGACCCGCGCCACCGGCGTGGTGCAGGGGCAGTTGGGAGATGATATGGTGATGCGTTACCTTTCGCCCGATAGCCCCGTTATGCCCGGCGATGTGGTGCTCACCTCGGGCCTGGGGGGGAACTTTCCCAAACGGCTGGTCATCGGCAAGGTGGTGCGCGTCGAGCGCCGCGAGGTCGAGATGTTCCAAGAGGCCATTGTGGAGCCGGCGGTGAACTTGCGCGATTTGGAGATGGTGATGGTCCTCTTGAACTTTAGCCCGGCCGAATTGGCGGCCCAAAAAGGCGTTCCCTAAGGAGGGGTTATGCTGCCCATTGGCCTGGTGCTGGCCTTTTTGATGGGCATTGCGCAATCTTCGCTCATCTCGCCCCTGCGTTTGGGCGGGGCCAGCCCCGATCTCGTGCTCCTCTTTGTGGTGGCCTACGTCTTGGTGCGGGGCGTGGGCGAGGGGGCCTTTGTGGCGCTGGTGGGCGGCTTGGCGCTGGATTTCACCTCCGGAGGCCCGTTCGGCCTTTCCATCGTCCTGCTCATCGCCGTGGCGTGGATCGCCGGCCTTGGGGAGATGAACATCTTTCGCACGGCGCGGTTTTTACCTTTTTTGGCGGCCATCGCCGCGGTGGCGGCCTATTACGCCCTCTATGGCCTGGCCCTCCACCTATTTGGCCACCCGCTGGGGGGGTGGGCCTTTATCTGGCGGCTGGTCTTGCCCAAAATCCTGGTCAATCTGCTCCTCGTGCCCATCGTCTTTGGCCTGATGCGCTGGCTGGGCAAACGCCCTGCCGGCCCCACCGTCGAGATTCCGTAAGATGCGCAGCGGATCGTTGTGGCTAAGGTATGCCCTCTTTCAGGCGGTTGTGTTCATTGCCTTTGGCGCCATCCTCTTTCGCCTATGGAATCTGCAAATCGTCTCCTCGGCCCAATATCGCCTCTCGGCAGATCGCAACCGCTTTCGCCTGGTGCCCATTGACGCCCCTCGTGGAATCATCTATGATCGAGACGGGCGCCTGTTGGTGCGCAATGTGCCCAGTTTCTCGGTGAGCATCGTACCGGGCGGTTTGCCCCAAGATCCCGAAGAACGCCAGCGGGTGCTCTCTCGCGTGGGCGAATTGCTCGGGATGCCCGTCAACGACTCCGAAACGGCCACCACGGGCGAGGAGACGATCCTCTTCTTGAGCGGCGCCCACCGGCCGAGCATCACAGAAATCTTGGAAAAGCGTGCCAGCGGCCCCTATACGCCCGTGCGCATTGCCAGCAATGTGGATCGCCAAGCGGCCTTTATTCTCGAAGAGGAGCACCTCGATTTGCCCGGCGTGCTGGTGGAAGCGGATCCCCTCCGGCACTATACCGAAGGGGCATTGATGGCGCACATCTTGGGCTATATGGGGCGCATCTCGCAGGAAGAACTGGCCGACTATCAAGCGCGAGGTTATCTGCCGGATGACCTCGTGGGGGTGGCCGGCGTCGAACGGAGCGAAGAGGAGGCCTTGCGCGGCACGCGCGGGCAAAAGCATATCGAGGTAGATGCCTTCGAGCGGCCCGTGCGCGTCATCGCCTCGCAGGAGCCTGTGCCGGGGCATAACCTCTTTTTGACCGTGGATGTCGAACTGCAACGCGCCGTAGAGAACGCCCTGCGCGAGGGGATGCGCCAGGCGGGTTCCAAAGTGGGTGTGGCCATCGTGATGGACCCCCGAACGGGGGAGATTTTGGCGATGGTCTCTCTGCCGAGTTTCGACAACAACCTCTTTTCGGGGGGCATTTCTTACGAGGATTTTGCCGCACTGAACGAGGACCCTCGGCACCCCCTGGTGAACCACGCTATCAGCGGGCAGTATCCGCCCGGTTCGACGTTCAAGATCGTGACGGCCTCGGCGGCTTTGGAATCCAACGTGATCAACCGCAACACGCACATCGTCTGCGAAGGGACGTATTACGTGCCCAACCGCTTTGCGCCGGATGACCCCACCCTGGCGCAGCCCTTCCGCTGTTGGAAGGAAAGCGGCCACGGTTCCATCAACGTGGTTACGGCGTTGGCGCAATCCTGCAACATCTTTTTTGGCAAAGTGGCTGGGGGGTTCCAAGATTTTCCGGGCCTCGGCGTGGAACGGCTGGCGGCTTACGCGGCTATGTTCGGCTTCGGCGAGCCGACGGGCATCGGCCTTCCGGGGGAGGCGGCCGGCCTCCTCCCCAGCGACCAGTGGAAGCGCCAGCACTATGGCGAAAGTTGGTACACCGGCGATACCTACAACGCGGCCATCGGCCAGGGGTTCGTGTTGGCCACGCCCTTGCAGATGCTCAACGCGATGGCGGCGATAGCCAATGGGGGCCATCTTTACCGACCGCAAATCATCTACCGCGCAGAGGACGCCCAGGGGGACGTGGTGCATATGCTCCAGCCCGAGTTGATCCGCACGCTGGATATTTCACCGCAAAATATGGCCATCGTGCGCGAGGGGCTGCGCCAGGCCGCAATCAATGGCACGGCGTACGGCTTTTGGGGCTTCCCCATCGAGGTGGCCGGCAAGACGGGCACCGCCGAATACTATGCGGTAGACGAGCAGGGCAATTTGATTTTGGATAAAAAGGGGCGCCTGCCCACGCACGCTTGGTTTGCGGGCTTTGCGCCGTATAATAACCCTGAAATCGCGCTCGTCGTCTTTTTAGAAGGGGGCGGCGAAGGGTCTCAACGGGCCGTGCCCGTGGCGGTGGAGATTATGCGCTATTACTTTGGCCTCCCCTCGCCCGCGCCGGAACCCACACCCACGGCAACGGCCGTGCCCACGCCAGAAGAGATGATGACCCCCTAACGCAGAAAGGTCAGGAGAAAGGGCGCTCAGAGATGAACAAGATGGTCGCCATCCGAGGGACGCGCGAGGGTTTGACGATTGCCTTGGGATCTTCGGCCATGCCGGAGATCCTCCAGGAGTTGGCGCGTCACTTGCAGGCGCAGGGGGCCTTTTTCCGCGGCGGGATGGTGGCCCTGGAGGTGGGCGAGCGCCCCGTCTCTGCGGACGATTTAGCGGCCATCCAAAAACTCCTCGGCGAATACGATATGACGTTGCGGACCGTGTTGGCTGCCGATAAGGCCAGCCAAGAGGCAGCACTGGCCCTTGGGCTGCGGCTCGTCTCACCCGCCGCGCCGGAGGCAGAAGCGGCACCCCCCGCCGCGCCCACCGCCTTGGCGGCGGGCAGCGCCCCGTTCGAGGGCGTTCGCGGCATCCTCGTGCGGCGGCGGATCCGTTCGGGGCAGGTGGTGCGCCACACGGGGCATATAGTGGTCATTGGCGATGTGCACGCCGGCGCCGAAATCGTGGCCGGGGGAGATATCGTCGTGTGGGGCAGGCTGTTCGGCACGGCCCACGCCGGCGCGGCCGGCGATGAGAACGCCATCGTCTGCGCGCTGGAACTCGCGCCCTTGCAGTTGCGCATCGGCCACGTGGTGGCGCGCCCCGCTGAGGGAGAACGCCAGCGCCCCCAATACCCCGAAGTGGCTTACGTCCGTGATGGCCTCATTGTCATTGATAAATGGGATCGCACCCCGCGAGGAGTATAACGCCTATGGGAGCGCGCGTCATCACGATTACCTCGGGCAAGGGCGGCGTGGGCAAGACGACGACCACCGCCAACCTGGGCGTAGCCCTGGCCCGCCAAGGCAAACGGGTCATCATCGTAGATTCCGATATCGGCCTGCGCAACCTGGATGTGGTGATGGGCCTACAAAACCGCATTGTGTATGACATCGTAGACCTCGTGGAGGGGCGCTGCCGGCTGCGCCAAGCCCTCATTCGAGACCGGGTGATGCCCGAACTGTATCTCTTGCCCGCCGCCCAGAGCCGCGATAAGACGGCCATCAGCCCCACCGATATGCTGCGACTATGCGATCAACTCCGCGCCGAGTGCGACATCGTCCTCATTGATTCGCCCGCCGGCATCGAACGGGGATTTCGCAACGCCGTGGCCCCGGCGGAGGAGTTCATTTTGGTTACTACGCCCGACCAAACCGCCGTACAGGATGTAGATCGTGTGGTGGGCATTTTAGAGGCAGAGGGGCACCGCGCCCTGCGCCTCGTCATCAACCGGGTACGGCCAGCGCTTGTCAAGCGGAACGAGTCGCTCAGCCCGCAGGAAATCGTCGAGATGCTGGCCATCGAACTCTTGGGCATCGTGCCCGAAGCGGAGGAAATCATCGTTTCCAATGGCCGGGGCACGCCCATTGCCTACAACGAGCAATCTCCAGCAGGCCGCGCCTATCACCAGATGGCACGCCGGCTGTTGGGCGAGGCCGTGCCCATCCCCCCTGTGGAGGCGCAAAAGCGCAGCCCTTGGGCATGGCTGCGCCGCCGCTCTTCATAATCCTTTGACCGAGAGGATAGGATGCGACTTGGCGTCTGGCGCCACTTTGATATCCCGCTTTTTTTGATCATCCTCGTGCTGGTGCTCGTGGGCTGTTTGATGGTTTACAGCGCCTATGAGGCCTCGCGCCCGGCGGTCGAGCGCTCTCTATGGGAAAATGTCGCCTTCCGCCAGGCCTTTTTCGCGGGGATAGGGCTATGCTTCTACCTCCTGATGGCGGCGATAGATTATCGCCTGCTGGTGCGGTTCTGGAGGTGGGGCTACCTAGCCGCCTTGGGGCTGCTCCTCCTAACGCGAGCAGCGGGGAGCGTCTCCTTCGGCGCGCAGAGTTGGCTGCGCTTCGAGTTTTTCAACGTGCAGGCCTCCGAATTGTGCAAGGTCATTATGATCTTGACCCTCGCGCGCGTCCTCAGTGGCGACCATTATGACCTCAACGGCGCTCTGCCCCTGGCCCTTTCCATCGCGCTTTTGGTGCCGCCCCTCATTCTCATCTACCTCCAGCCCGATTTCGGCACGGCGCTCATCCTTGGGGCCATCTGGGCGGGGATGGTGGTGCTGGCCGGGGTGCGCTGGCCGCATCTGCTCATCTTGGGGATGATCGGGGCAGCGCTCGCGCCGCTCATCTGGTTTCGCCTGGAACCGTATATGCAGCAGCGCATTTTGCACTTTTTCTTCCCCGATAGCGACCCCACAGGTGCGAGTTACAACGTGAACCAGGCCCTCATCAGCATCGGCTCCGGCGGGTGGTGGGGCAAGGGGTTGTTCCACGGCACACAGTCGCAACTCCAGTTCCTGCGCGTGCGCCATACGGATTTCATTTTTTCCGTCTTGGCGGAAGAGACGGGGTTCGTGGGGGCCTCCTTTTTGGTAATTCTCTTTATCTTGCTTATTTTACGGTTGATGCGCGTAGCGCGCCTGGCGCCCGACCACGATGGGCGGCTCATTGCCTCCGGCGTGGCGGTGATGATCTTTACGCAAACGTTTATCAATATCGGTATGAACGCGAACATCCTCCCCGTAACGGGCTTGCCTTTGCCGCTCGTCAGTTACGGGGGGAGCGCGCTCGTTACGTTGCTCCTTGCCTTGGGCATCGTCCAGAGCGTGGCGATGCGGCACAAGCCCCCCGAGGAGCCGCTTTTGCCCTTGGGGCGCTAACCTTTTGAGGGAGAGAAATCCATATGCCTAACCAGACCGTGCGCGTCCGCTTTGCGCCCAGCCCCACGGGGTACTTTCATCTTGGCTCGGCGCGAACGGCCCTTTATGACTTTTTGGTAGCCCGCCACTACAATGGGCGGTTCATCGTGCGCATCGAAGATACCGACCGCACGCGCTACCAGCCCGATGCCATCCCCGATCTGTTGGAGGGCCTACGCTGGCTGGGCCTCTGGTGGGATGAGGGGCCGGAGGTCGGCGGCGATTACGGGCCGTATTACCAATCGGATCGGCTGCCCTTCTACCAGGAATACGCCGAAAAACTCGTGCGCGAGGGGAAGGCCTATCGCTGTTACTGCAGCCCAGAGCGGCTCGAGGCCCTGCGGGCCGAACAGCGCGCCGCCGGCCTTCCGCCCGGCTACGATCGCCACTGCCGTTACCTCACCCAGCAGGAGATTGCCCATTACGAGGCGCAGGGCATCCGCCCGGTGATCCGCCTAGCCATCCCCACGGAGGGCGTTACCGAATTCGACGATTTTCTGCGCGGGCACATCGTGGTGGAAAATAGCCTGTTGGATGACTTTGTTCTCCTCAAATCCGACGGGTTCCCCACGTACCATTTGGCCCACGTGGTGGATGACCGCCTGATGGAGATTTCGCACGTCCTGCGCGGAGACGAATGGCTCCCCTCGGCGCCACGGCACGTGCTCCTCTACCGCGCCTTTGGCTGGGAGATGCCCATTCACGTCCATCTGCCGGTCATCCTGGATCCCTCCGGCAAGGGGAAACTCAGCAAGCGGAAGAAGGTCTTGCCCGATGGCCGCGAACAGTTCACCTACATCCACGACTTCCGCCGGGCCGGCTATCTGCCGGAGGCTATGGTCAACTTTTTGGCGTTGGTGGGCTGGTCTTACGACGGGCAGACCGAATTCTTTAGCCGAGACCAACTCATCCGCTGTTTCACGCTGGAAGGAATCAGCAAATCCCCCAGCGCGCTCTCGTATGAGAAACTGGAGTATATGAACGCGGCCTACATCCGCAACTTGGGGGTGAACGACCTGACGGGGCGGCTCCTTTGGGTGTTCACCCAACAGGGCTTCCAAGCCGATTTCGACACCGTTTTTCGGCTCACGCCGCTCATCCGCGAACGCATCAAAACGTTGAACGAGGCCATCCAATGGGTGGATTTCGTCTTTACAGACGATTTCACCTATGACCCGGCGCTCCTCATCCAGAAGGGGATGGATATCCCGATGACGGCCACGATGCTGCGCGCCGCCTTAGAAGCCTTGGAGCCGCTTGAGGCGTTCGACGAGCCGGCGATTGAAGCCGCCCTGCGAGAGATGGGGGCGCGCCTTGGCGTCAAAACGGGGACCTTTTTGGGCACCCTGCGCGTGGCCTGCACGGGCAAACAGGTGGCGCCGCCGCTCTTTGGTACGCTGAGCGTCATAGGGAAACAAAGGGTGCTCAGCCGCCTGCGCCGCGCCCTGAGCGCACTGGGCGGCCTGGCCCAATAGGCACTTGCCCAGGGCAAACGCGAGATTACTCGAGGGAAGGGCGCACTAGGAAGCGCCCTTTTCGATGAGCCGCTCCAGATAGCGTCGCGCTTCGGCGCGATCGCGCACTTGGCCGGAGGCTTGGGCCTCGCGCAAGGCGTCGAGCAAGGCGCCCACCTGGGGTCCCGGCGGGAGGCCGAGGGTCTGCGCGATTTCTTGCCCGCTCACCAGGGGCGTTGGCTCGATGAGCGCCTCCTTTTGCGTGAACCACGCGCGCAGGAGTGCGTGCGCCCGGCGCTCATCTCGCGCCTGCTCCGGCTGCGCCCATAGGGCCAAAAGGGCGCCGCTCACGCCGGCCTCGCCCGCGTGACGGTAGTACCGGTAGATGGCGAGCGGTTCCGGTTCCCCCGCGCCCTGCCAGAGGGGATCGTGCAGGGCCTGCAAGGCCAGCCGAAGGTGGATCCCTTCCCGGCGGCTGAGCCGCAATCGGCGCGCCGACTCTTCTGCCTTTTGGGGAGCGGCGGCCCCATACCCCAGATGCAGGGCGGCCAGTTTGAGGAGTTGGCGTCGCTCCCGCCCCACCGCGAGCGCCTGCCGTAAGTATTCCTCCAACGCTGCGCGATAAGGTACATCCACCTTTTCCACTTCCGCCAGGGCCTGCTCGAGGAGCCGCATCCGCTCCAAGGCGACCTCAAGGTGCGGGGCCTCTAGCGGCAAGATGAGGGGGAGCACCTGGCGGCCCACGGGGTGCCCCAGCGCCAAGGCCGCCGAGGGCAAACCCAGGATATTGAACAGTTCATCGCGCAGGCGCTCTGCAGAAACGCCCTTCAACGCCTCACACATCGCGAGGGCCAGGCCCTCCGTCTCCGGCTGCCAACGCAACCCAAAGGCCCCGGCCAGGCGCACCCCGCGCACGATGCGCAGGGGGTCATCGGCAAAGGCCCTCGCATAGGCAGCCCGCAGAATCCCTCGCCGCAGGTCCTCTAGCCCGCCTGTGGGGTCCAAGAGTTCCCCCAGCCCTGGCCGCAGGGCGACTGCCATCGCGTTGATGGTAAAATCGCGCGCCCGCAGGTCTCCTTCGATATCCTTGGCGCGCAGGCCGGCCAAATCCACGTGATAGTACGCCCCCCCTTGGCGCACCACCACCCGCGCTACATCGTGCGCGCGATCCATCACAAAAAAAGCGCCGCCCAGCGCATCGGCCAGCCAGCGGCCCAGCGCCACCGCGGAGCCTTCGGTTACCACATCCAGGTCATAGCCATAGCGGCCAAGAAGGGCATCTCGCACGGAGCCGCCCACCAGGTATACGGTCTCCTCAGCCGCTATGAGGCGCTCCGCCGCTTGGCGGCGAAAGGGCACCGCCTCAAGCCAAGCCAGCAGGGCCTCTCGATGAGAGGTCATCATCGCGCCTTCAGGTCTTCCCAAGATTGGGCAGCATATTGCAGGGCGAGGATCGTCTTGGCATCCATAATCTCGCCCCGCGCCACCATCGCGAGCGCCTCGGCAAGGGGGAACGTGCACACCTCGATATCCTCGCCATCTTCCACCAGGCCGCCGCCCTCGGCCACGCGCCCCTGAATGGGCGCAAGGTAGATAAAGATCCTTTCCGAACAGGCACCTGGGCTGGGGTAGACGGTCATAATGTGCCGAAGGGCGCCGATGGCATACCCGGCCTCTTCCATAGCCTCGGCGCGGGCCACCTCTTCGGGCGAGCGCCCCGCATCGCACATCCCGGCGACGATTTCCCACAGCCAGCCGGGGCCGCCGCGCACCCAGGCCGGGTAACGAAATTGCCGCACCAGCACCACGTCGCTCGTCTGGGGGTCATACAAAAGCACAGCCGCCGCGTCGCCGCGCTCAAAGAGGAGGCGGGTCATCTCCTCGCTCATCGCCCCATTGAGGCGTTCGTAGCGCAGGCGCACCTCTTCAAGCGTAAAGAACCCCCGGTACACGGTGCGCTGCGCCAGCACCTCCACCCGTCTTGCGGCCATCCTCACCTCCCCCTTTCAACCGCGCCCTTGGACGTAGCCCAGCAAATCGGCCACGCGCGCCAAGATGAGGTCGGGCGGATCCTCCGCAAAAACCTCCGCCCCCACGCCCGGCCGAAGGACCCCCACCGTCAGGGCGCCGATGGCCCGCCCGGCGCGAATATCCATCGGGTGGTCGCCGCACATCGCCGTGTGATCTGGGCGGCCGTTCAAGCGTTCAAGAGCACTCAGCAGGTGGCGCGGGTCAGGCTTGACGTGCGGCACGTCATCGCGCGTGAGGAGGACGTCATAATACAGGGGGTTGCGTTGCAGAATCTCTTCCACCGCGAGGCGGCAGTTGCGCGTCACGATGCCCACGCGCAAACCGCGTCCGGCAAGGGCGCGGAGCATTTCTGCCGCGCCTTCGTAGGCGCGCGCCCGCCTGGAAGCCTCCACTTCGATCTCGACCAGGGCCTGCTGGGCCGCCGCCTCAAAGGCCGCCGCAGAGTCGGCCTCCGCCTCGGCCAAATGCCGGCGCACCAGGGCGATCGTCTCCAGGGCCGGGAGGCGGGGAATCTGCTCCTCGGCCAAGCCAAAGGCCTGCGCCAAGCGCCGCACGGCCCGATTCATCGCCTCAAAGTCAATCGTCGGTTCGACGAGCGTGCCATCCAGGTCGAACAGCACCGTCTCGACCGCGGCCAGGGCCTTGGAAATATGCACCTCAGCCCCCATCCGCCCCTCGGAAGACGAGAATGCGCCCGTTTTCCGAATCGCTCACATACACCGTGCCGTTCGCATCCACCTCGATGCCCGTGGGCAGGTTCATCGAGAAGGCGTCTGCGCCGTATTGGCCCCAGGTGGCCAATACCTGGCCTTGGGCGTCGAACTGGAGGATGCGGTACCCCTCGGGGTCTGTGGCGTACACGTTGCCCCATTTATCCACGGCCAGATAGGGCTTGTTGACCACCGACATCCCGCTCCACGTGTAGATGGGCCATTTGCGCAGAAAGCGAAGGTTCGCATCGAACACCTGAATGCGCTGGTTCCACGTATCGGCCACATAGAGCGAGCCATCTGGCCCGATGGCGATGCCCACGGGTTCGAGCATCTGCCCATCGCCGCTCCCCTCGCCGCCCACGGCGCCCACCATCTGGCCGTAAGGGTCATATTTCACGATGCGCTTGTTCCCCGTATCGGCCACATAGATGTACCCCGCCGCATCTATGGCGATATCGCGCGGCCCATAGAGGAGGTTCGGATACGTGTTCGGGTCCAGCACTTGGCCGAACACGCCCCACATCCTCAGGAAGTGCCCCTCCGCATCGAACACCTGGATGCGATGATTCCACGTGTCGGCCACATACACGGTGCCATCCTCGGCCACGGCCACGCCCCACGGCTCTTTGAATTGGCCGGGGGCCGTGCCCTCCTCGCCCCACATCCGCACCCAGCGCCCCTGCGCATCGAGCACCTGGATGCGGTGATTTTGGCTATCGGCCATGTACAGGTTGCCCGCGCGGTCGAGGGCCATCCCTTTGGGCGCCATAAATTGCCCTGGCCCCTGCCCGGGCGAACCCCAGACGGCCGAGGCGGCCACTTGAGACCACTTGGCGGCATATTCATCCCCCGGCAAAGGCCCCGTCGTCAGGAGCGCTTCGGGGCCGTAATCCCACAACTGCTGGACGATATCCCGCCGGATATACATCGCAAACTCGCTGACAAAGGGCCACGACGAGAGCGAGACATCATATTTGCGGTAAAAGATGACGTTCCACAACTTTTGGCGGGCCGTCTTATCCTGCAGGTCTCGCCATAGGCCTTTGAGGGTCATATTCATATACCAGTTCTGGTTGGGCCACCAGATGAGCCGGTACACGCGGCGATAGTAGCGATCTCCAAGGAAGGGTTTCGTGGCCGCCTCGTTCCCCAGCCCCACCAAGACGACATCTGCATCCAAGGGGCCGGCCGGTTTATCGCCAAAGAATTGGGCATTCTCGAAATTGCGCAAATACCAGACGAAGGGCCAACTCGATTCGCTATCGTAGGCCACTTTGAGAAAGAGGCCCCCCGTCAGCCGTTCGGAGAGCGTGGTCAACTCTTGGGCCACGAGGCGCACATCCGGCGCACCCTGGGCATACACGAGGAACTCATTGGCCACATCCGCGTGGATGAAAGAGGCCATCCAAGCAAAGCGCACCGTCAGCGCCAAGAGAAAGGCCACGCCCGAGAGGGCAAACATCCGCCAGCCCTCGCGCCGGCTAATCCGCCTCAGGAGCATCCGCACCAAGCCCGCCGCAATGAGCGCCACGGCCAAGGCCAGGAACCAGGCCATCGTCCGGTAGAGTTCCTCGGAGGTCGTGCCGCCCGTGGGGCGCAGGGCCAAGACCCTCCCCAGCGTGTACACGAGGAGCGGAAAGAGTAAGAGGAGCCACAGCGCCCCCCGTTCCCGCAGAGAGCGCCAATCCGTCTGGAAGAGGTGCCCCAGCACCCACCCGCCCAACAGGTGCATCGGCACCACCAGGTGCATCATCAGCCAGGGCATCTTTTCGCCGGCCCAACTGTACATCAGGAAGGCCATCACGCCCCAATAGATGATAAAAGGCACCACCGGGGCCTCGGGGGCCTCCCGAAGGGGTTCCTCTGGCTCGAGCGCTGGGGCATCCCCTGGGGCTGCGCTGGCCTCCGCCGGCGCCCCACCGCGCAGGGCATAGTACACCACGCCCGCGATGGAAAGGAGGATGGGCAAGAACTCGTAGAGCGGCAAAAGGACCAGATAATAAAACCACGGCTGGCCCCCGCGCTTCACGCCATGCTGGGCGAGCCAATAGCCCAATTGGCCCACCATCCCCGTAGCAAAGCCCCGGCCGTTGGTGAACATCGTGGTGAAAAAAGGCACGAAAATCCCATAGAATATTCCCGCGCAGATGGGCCAACGCCGCCGATCCCACCACAGGCCCAGGCCTACTGAGACGGCCAATACGACCAAAAAGACCGCCGCCGAAAAATAGATGCCGCTCACGCTGTAATCGAGCGGATTTCGCCCCAATAGGATGATGGCAAAAGGCGAGCCAAGCGGCATGATGAGCGTGCCCATCACCATCAGGAGATCAAAAGCCGGCTCCGTGCGCCAAACGCGCCGCCCTTCCCGCCACAGGCGCGCCAGATAGTAAACCCCCAAGAAGGTGCCAAAAATAAAATAGGTGATAAAGGTCGTCTCTTTGCCGGTAAAGCCAAGTGCTACGGCCGCCGCGGCCCAGTAGAGGTATTTCGCCTCCCGTCTCTCCAGATATTGGAGGATCGCATAGAAAAGGAGCAAATTAGAAAGAATGGCAAAGTGATCATGGCGGATGAACCGCGAGCGGTGCATCAGCACGGGCGAGACGGCCATCAAAATCATAGCCATCAGCGCCCCATTCCTCCCCAACCACTTTTTGAAGAGGAGCGGGCTGAGCGCGATGAGCACGCCAAAGAGCGAAGTCGCGAGGCGGGGGGTTACGTCGTTATCTCCGAACAGGGCAAAGACGAGCGCCGTGATGTGATACAAGAAGGGCCCGTGATACGTAGGGTCATGCGTGTAGCCTTGGCCGGTATACAACTGCCAAGATTCCCAGGCGTGGATGCTCTCGTCATGACAGTACGCACGCGTACTGAGCGCCCAAAATCGCGTCAGGACGATGAACACCCCCACCGAGAGGGCGACGAGCGTCCACCACGTTACAGGGCCCGTGCCAAAAACCGGTCGATCGAGCGGATCGCGTTCATCTTCACGATATACCCATCGAGACATCGCGTCTCACCTCGGTGATAGGTAGGCTACTCGGCAGTGGGCGCCTTGACCCACACCTCGAACTCGTCAAAGGTCAGGGTTCCCACGGGGGCCCGCCAAAGAATCCAACGCAGCCATTCGCGCACCGTGAGGGGTTGCGGCTCCCAGCGGGCCTGGAGGCGAAAGCGCTGCCCCCAATATCCTTGGATGACTACCCCGCGCGGCAGGGCCGATGTGATGAGCACTGCCTTCCCCTCGATGACGCTCACATCGGGCACGGCCTGGGCATTGGGGTAATCTCGCAAGGCCCAGGCCATCGTCGGGCCGAGGCTTTCCTCATAGGCGATCTCGAGGAGGTGCGGGTCCCCCGCCGTCCGTGCGGAATAGGCGGTGAGGAAGGCCTCGAATTGGCGCCACTCTGCCGAGGGGGCCGCCCCTTCGCGCATCGGCTCGCGCGGATCAAGCCCCGTCTGGTAGGCTAGAGCGGTGCTCGCCCGGATCATCGGGATCGCCAAAATCGCTAGGGCAAGCAGCGCCCCCGGCAGCAGCGCGCTGGGGCGCTGCGCCCAAAGCCAATACCCCACGAGGGCTAATCCTGCCAGAAGCACGGCCGCCACGGCATACGCTAGATGGGCCTCCTGCCCCGCGTAGAGGTACGAGGCGACTTGCAAGTAGGCAAAGCACACCGGCGGGATAAGGATCGCCCCCACCACTGCATCCTGCGTTCGCCAGTGCGCCCGCACAGATTGCCAGATGGCCTCTCCTCCATGCCCCGCGAGGAAGACGAGCGGCATCACGAAGTTCGAGAGCCATTCCGCGCCTCGGTGCCCCAAGGGCACGCTCAGGAGGAGCGCCACCCCTGCCCAGAGGAGAAGCGCCACGTCGGCCGGCCGACGGCGGCGCAAAACGCACCCTAATCCCACCAGGGCAAGGACAGCCGTTAGCGCCTCATATAGCGCCAGGTTGCGCAGGGCGTGGTGCCAGGGCCATAGGCGCATCCCCCGCCAAAGGGTGCTGGCCCAATGGCCGGCCCAGTCCAGGCTGACACCGATGCCCCCAGGGTTGAGCGTGGCCGCGCTCGCCAGGAGCAAAAAGGTCAAAACCAGGGCAGCCAGGTGCTCTCGCCGCCAGCCCCTTGCCAAAGTGCGCAAGGCCTCCCCTACCGCGCAAGCGCGGGCCAAGCCGGCCCAGACGGCCAGAAGGCCCAAGGCCAAGAGGGGCGTGTAAAGGCCCGGCCCCGCTGCCATCCCGGCGGCAAGGGCGATCGCCGCCGGCCTCCAAGCGCGGCCCTCGCCCGTTCGCCAGAAGCGCTCTGCGGCGAGGATCGCAACCATCGCGGCGCAGGCCGTGAGGATAGGCCAATCCGCGCGGCGCGAAAAGTACACCCAGGTAGGCGCCACGGCGAAAAGCGCCGCGCTCACCAAGGCCCCGCGCCGGCCCAGGTATCCGCGCAAACCGTACGGCCCCCACACGAGCGCCGCCCCGGCCAAGGCGGGGAGAAGACGAGCCGTGGCCTCTGTGGCGCGGGTGAGGAAAAAGAGAACGAGGTGCGCATCGTACAAGAGCGGCGAATAGAACGCCGGCCGCCATACCGAGCCGGCAACGCCCCGCCAAGCGGCGAGCGCCGTAGCCACTTCGCGCTCATCGAAGGGCCATCCCCCCAGGCGCGCCAGGCGGATGGCCAGCGCCCCCACAAAAAGGGCGCCGTAAAGGGCCTGCTCGATGGTGAGCGAAGCCAACCAGGCGAACACATCCCTTCTTTCTGCAGTTTTCGATTGCACCATCTCGCCCATCTCGCGCTGCCTTTCAGCCCTTTCGGGGGCACACGCGGAGATTATACCACATCTCGCCTCACTTTGGCGCGAAGCGCCCAGCGCTGCCGGCCACCCGACCATAGATAACCACGTCGTCATTCTCAAAAACGCGCGGCATAAGGCGGTCTAACTTTTGCAGGGCGGCGGGGCTGGGGTGATATTTAGCGTGCTCCAGCGGGCCAAGGTACACATAGTCTATGCTGTACGCCTCGAGGAGCGCGAGGGTTTGCGCATCATCCGGAGATTGGTAGATGAGAGCTATATCCCCCTCGCGGCGGCCGGGTTCGTCATAATTGCCGCGCCATTGGAGTTCATGCCCGCCCCAGCCTAACACGGTGGGGATGCCCGTCTGCGCCGAAACCCAGTTATACTCCGTGTAGGATCCGCCCGGCGCCTCGAGCATCACGGCCCCCTCCACGGCGTGGGCCTCTAACCAGCGGATGGCCTCATACTCGGAGGGGCGATAGACGGCCACATAGCGCGTGCCGTCGAGCGTGGGCGCGCCCCGAAACCCGTTCGCCTTGCTGTAAGTGGCCACCACGGTGTAACTCGCCCCGCAAAGTGCGAGCGCTATGAGGATAAGGCCCCACGCGCTCCCTAACGTTCGCCCTACCCAACCTGCACGCTTGGCCGCACGCCCCACCCTATAGGCCGCATAGGCCGCGGCGAGGCCCATCAAGGCCCAACCTTGGTAATAGAACTTGAACACGGTGTTCATCCGCGTGCCAAAGGAATCTCTTAAGAAAAAGAACTCGACGCTCCCCGTGAGGGCCAGCCCCCCGGCAGCCATCAGGAGGGCAAAACCATCGCTCGCGCTCAAGGCGCCCTGCGGCGGCTCGCTCGGCGCCACACTCCGAGGGGGCGCGCAGCTCCAAATGGCCAGCGCCAGGGCGCCGCCCCCGAGGGCAACCGTCAGAGCGGCCGTCCACCAGCCGCGCCCAATGAATAGCAGGGCCAGCGCGCCAGCGCCCAGCGCGACAGCGACCCCCAATGAGGGCAACCGAGGTGCAATGCCCCTTGGTCTGGCGACCTTTTTCAGGCTATAGAGGGCCAACCCGAAAATCGCCCAGATAAACACGCCGAACATCAGGAGATATTGGTGCCAGCGCGTTTTGATGGCCCCCACCCAACCGATGCCCCCGGCCTGAGAGCGAAACCCGACGTAAAAGGGCAGATACAGGAGCACCCCCAAAATCCCCAGCGTAAAGCCCCAGAGGAGCGCCCTCTGCAACCAATCTCCCGTCGGGCGCCCGGCGCGGTAAAGGCCCAGGGTGCAGGCCGCTATCACGATGCCCAGAGCGACGGGGTAATCCCACGTGTTGAGGAACCCCAGCGCCCCAAGCACCAGGGCCACGAGGAGGAGATGGGAGGGGCTTTCGGCCATCGGCTCGAATACTCTGCCCCAAGCCCCCCAACCCTTTCGTGTGGCGGGCGAGGGTTCCTCGGGAGGTGCGGCCATCTTGAGGAGCAAGGCCAGGGCCACGGAAAGCGCAAGGAGCACAAAGGGCAGGGCTAAGACGTGGGGGTGATTATCTCCCAAAAGGAAACTGAAAAAGGGGAACTCGTCAATGACCTCCATCGAGTTGCCCAGCGCATCCCGATCGTGGATGACGCGCGAAGCGCGCCACCACCACCAGGGGTCATCGGGCAAGCACGGCACGCGAGAGGCCGCAAGGGGCATCCCTTTGATATCCAACCAGGCCCACAGCGAGGGGGTGCCCCAACCGCAGGCGCGCACAATCTCGAAAATCCCTTCCAGGTTGCCCATCAGGGCCACGAAAAAGGCCCCCAGAAGGCCGGCAAGGATGTGCCCCAAGCGCACGGCGCCGGCGCGCACCGCTTGGCCCACATCGCCCGCCTTGGCCAGGTTATAGGCCAGGCTGAACGAGGCCACGGCCGTCATCGCAAACCAAGTGGCGCCGGCCAGGTTGAAGGTGATGCTGCTCGGAAGGCCCGTGAGGCGACTGAGCATAGCGATCATCACATAGCCGAAATAGTAGTAACTGATGCTATATCCTGAAAGCCACGGGTCGTTGGGCGGGAAGGTGCGGCTGCGCAGGGTGGCGTTGATAAAGCCGAATTCCATCGGTTTTTCGGTGGCCGCGATGTCGGGGTTATAGGCCCGAAAGAGGCAAAAAGCGCACAGGGCCAGGCCAAAAAGGATTTCGCCGATGAGCCACACCGTGCGCCGAGAGACGAGGTCAGCCCAAAGGGCGGGGCCGTGCCGCCGCACCACGAGGAATGAACCGCCCCCCACAAGGAGGAG
>JAIOAW010000037.1 GCA_019873625.1 Chloroflexota bacterium | reverse complement strand
CCCTAACCCTCTCCCGCGCCAACGCGGGAGAGGGAACCGGAGCGCGAGGCTCCCGCCTCGCGAGGGAGGCCGTCAGGCCTCCCTGTGGCCGGGCGTAGGGGATTCGCTGACGTGCAGGTAAGGCGCCTTTCGGCGCCTGCGGGCCGGGAGGCCCGCGCTCCACATTCCAATCCTCCCGCAGGTTTGGAACCTGCGGGAGGGTAAAAAGCCCCTCGCCCTTTTTCCCCTCTCCCACGGCAAGCGTGGGAGAGGGGCAGGGGTGAGGGGGAGCGCGAGGCGCCTGCCTCGCACGTGCGATGAGGCATTTTGCGCGCCGGCCTGCCCTTCGCTATACTCCGCGTGCTGCTGCCCGGAGAGGGCGCAAGGCTACTGGTGAGGTCAGGGTATGGCCACGAAACTGGATGCAATCCGCAACCTGCTTATGGATATGGATGGCGTCCTTTACCGAGGACACACGCCCCTCGCAGGGGCAGCGGAGTTGATCCACTTTCTCAGAGGGCGAGGCATCCGCTTTTTGTTGGTTACGAACAACTCCACACTCACGCCGGCCCAATTCGCCGAACGTATGCAGAAGATGGGCATCCCCGTCGAGGCGGAGGAGATTATGACCTCCGGCGTGGCCACGGCGGAGTACCTAGCCACCATCGCCCCGCCGGGCACCAAGGTGAACGTGGTGGGCGAAGGGGGTTTGATCGCCGAATTGGAGAAGCGCGGGTTCGTGATGGCCGGCCGCGAGGCCCAGTTCGTGGTATGCGGGCTGGATAAAACGGTCACCTATGAAAAACTCAAAACAGCCACCCTCGCCATCCGCGATGGAGCGACGTTCATTGGCACGAATGCGGATAAGACCTATCCCCTTGAGAAGGACCTCATTCCCGGTGCAGGGAGCATCCTCGCCGCGCTCATCGCCGCGACGGACGTTCAGCCCATCGTGGTGGGCAAACCGGAGCCGATCATCCTCGAGCAGTGCCTGCGCCTCTTGGGCGCGCGCAAAGAAGAGACCGCCCTTCTGGGCGACCGGCTGGATACGGATATCCTAGGCGGGCACCGCGCCGGCCTCACGACGATTATGGTAACAACGGGCATCCATACCGCGGAGGAAGCCGCGGCCTATCCCATCCAGCCGGATTACCTCTTTGCCGACCTGCCCGCCCTCCTCGCCGCCTGGCGGCAGGCCCTGGCCGAATAGCCGCCATAGAAAGAAGGGCCACCCCTTTACGGGGTGGCCCTTTCCCTTCACCAAGCGAAAAAGTCCTTATCCTCCTCGCGCAAGTATCTTTCGGCGGCCTCGGGGATAAGCGTGACGCCTAGACCGGGGCGATCCCACACGGTGATGCAACTCTCCTCTACGATGGGGTTAGGCAGGCCCTCGACGATTTCATACCACCAAGGCGGGTTGCCGATGGGGTACTCGAAGGCGATATAGTTTTCGGGCAGCGTGGCGCACACCTGCACGAGCGCGGCCAGGCCCAAAAGGCCATCTCCCGTGCCGTGCGGCGCGATGAGGATGCCGTACAAATCGGCATATTCGGCCACCCATTTGAGTTCCGCCAGGCCCCCCACGTCGCAGGGGTCTGGGCCGATGATGCGCACGGCTTATCTCTCAAAGAGGTCCTTAAAATGCTGGCGAAGGTAAATCTGCTCGCCGGTGTGGATGGGCGTGGTGGTGGCGCGGGTGACCTCGCGGTAGAGGTCGGCGAGGACGTAGGGCGTGTAATCGCCCGTGATGAGGTCCTCCAGCCAGGCGATGTTCAGCGGTTCGAGCGCCCGCGCCAGGCGGATGGCGTCGGGCACCATCCAGCCGGGGCCGCAATCCAAGGCCAGGCCCACTTCATCCCCCAAGACGGCCTTCATCGCCTCCACACAGGCGATGACGTGCTTCAGCCCCCTTTCCGTGAGCGGCCCCCGGTTGAAGGGTCGGCGCCCCGTGCGCACCTCGCCGTAGGTAAAGTTGGGCACCTGAGAGGGCATTGGGCTATGGAAGGCAATGCCCTGCTTGATGAGGCTGAACTTTTCGGGGCGAGCCTTCATCTTGGCCATATTCTCGGCGTAATCCTCCGGCGAGGCGCCGGCCATAGGGAAGCGGATAGCCCCATTATACACGCGCACCCGGTCTCGCACCTTGCCGCCGAGGAGTTTATAGACGGGCACACCGGCCGCTTTGCCGGCGATATCCCAAAGGGCCATCTCGATGGCGCTCACGGCGCTGCCCCAGGGTTTGAAACTCCCCAGTTTGCGGATGCGCAACATCACGCGCTCCACGTTTGTGGGGTCCTCACCCAAGATGAAATCGCGATAGAAGAGGATGTGCGGCTTGAGGTACGGCTTGTAGGATTCCACCTCGCCATAGCCGTCAATCCCCTCATCGGTGAGGATGCGGACGACGGGGTTATCTCCAATCACAGCGCATTTGAGATCGGTGATCTTCATTCGGCAGACCTCCCAAGGCGGTGTATCGCTCTCCGTATAGCATATCCGCGCGGACTTGCCAAGCCTTTTCGGGCCTAGGGGCGCGTTGACGAATGGCCCATCTTTGGGTATCGTACAGGTGCCTTGCGAACCCCTTCGGGAGGTGGCCAATGCGCCTTCACCAGCGCCTGTGGAACCCCTATCTCCTCGTCTTTTTGACGAGCGGCTCGATTATGGTCATCGAACTCGTGGCCAGCCGGCTCATCGCGCCGAGGGTGGGGGTATCCCTTTATACGTGGACCTCGGTCATCGGCGTCATCCTAGCGGGGATCTCGCTCGGGAACTATATCGGGGGAAGGCTGGCGGATCGCTACGCCTCCTCGCGCCTCTTGGGGATTGTGCTCGCCCTGAGCGCCCTGGCGACGCTCGCCATCCTCTGGCTGAATAACGATCTGCACGACTTCCGGCTGCCCCTCACGGCCCCCTTTGTGGTGTGGATCGTCCTCTACATTGCGGCCGTCTTTATGCTGCCCGCCATCCTTTTGGGGTGCATTTCGCCCATCGTGGTGAAACTCAGCCTCACCAGCCTGCAGCGTTCGGGGAGCACTGTCGGCAAGATTTACGCCTGGTCCAGCGTGGGGAGCATCGCCGGCACGTTCATCACGGGGTTCATCCTCATCTCCAAACTCGGCACCAAAGAGACGATCCTCCTCGTGGCTAGCCTCTTGATGGCCCTTGCCCTGTGGTTTTTGACCGATGCCCCTTGGCGCAAAGCGCTCCTTTGGGCGGGGGCGGCGTTTCTTCTCTTTGCGGGGGCGCTCCTCTCCCTATGGCGCGGTGGGTTCTTTCGCAGCGAATGCCGGCTAGAGACGAACTATTTTTGCATCAACGTGTATGAGCGGGAAATCGGCGGGCGCCCCATCCGCGAACTCATCCTCGACCGCCTGGTGCACAGTTATTCCGACCTTCAAGACCCCACGAACCTCGTTTACAGTTACGAGAGGGTCTATGCCGCGGTCATCCAGCCGTTGATGCTGCGCAAGCCCGATTTAGACGTGTTCTTCATCGGCGGCGGGGGCTATACCTTCCCACGCTATTTGGAGGCGACCCTGCCAGAAAGCCGCCTCGTGGTGGCCGAGATTGATCCCGGCGTCACCCAAACGGCGTATGACCTCCTCGGCCTGAGCCGCGAGACGCGCGTCATCACGTACAATGAAGATGCCCGCCAAACCCTGATGACCCGCGTGGAGCCGGCCTCCTTTGACGTGGTCTTTGGCGATGCTTTCAACGACTATTCGGTGCCCTACCATCTCACCACGCTCGAGTTTAACCAACTCGTGGTCCGCGCCCTGCGCGAAGATGGCCTCTACCTGGCGAACATCATTGATGGGGGCAAACGCGGGCACTTTTTGCGCGCTTTTGTGCGCACTGTGCGCCGGGCGATGCCCTATGTGGCCGTCATCCCCTCGATGAATGGCTGGCAGACGAGTACGCGCAACACGTTCGTCATCGTGGGCAGCCGCCAGCCGCTCGACCTCTCTTACCTGCCGACAGAGTACCAGCCCGTGCCTGAGGAGGAGTTGGAGGCGTACTTGGCCCTCGAACCCCCGCTGATTTTGACGGACGATTACGTGCCCGTAGATAACCTCCTAGCCCCCGTGGTGAGCGATTCCGCCGCGGGGTTCGTCCTCGAGGGGGAAATCGCCCAGCGCGTGCGCGTGCGGCTCATCGCCGTGGGGGCGTTTTTGCTCTTGTGCGTGGCCGGGGGCATCTTCTGGCGGGTGCGGCGCCGCCGCGCCCAAGCCGTTTCGTAAAAATCACAGCGCAAGAGGGAGAGATGAAAGCGAAAACGGTTCGATACCGCGAGCACGGTGGCCTGGACCTCGTCGAAATCGAGGTGCCCGACCCCGGTTTCGGCGAGGTGCAGGTGAAAGGTTCCGTATGTGGAATCTGCGCGTGGGACCTCAACACCTATCGCCAAGGCACAGCGGCGCCCTATGCCGCGCCCCCAGGGCATGAAGGAATCGGCACCGTGGTCAAGGTGGGGCCGGGCGTGGAGGGCTGGGCCGAGGGAGACCGCGTGGCCGGCGGTGGGTTTGCGACGCTGGCCAACCTCAAGGCGGCGAACCTCTATAAACTGCCCCCCTCCTCTTTGCCCGATGAGTATTGGATGGTGGAACCCGTCTCCTGCGCTGTAACGGGCGTGGATCACTGCCACCTCCGCGTGGGAGACCGCGTGGCCGTGGTGGGCTGCGGCTTTATGGGCCTGCTCATCGTGCAACTCTTGGGGCGCTCCTTTGCGGAACAGGTCATCGCCTTCGACGTGGACCCCGCCCGCCTGGCCTTGGCGCTCGAGTTGGGCGCCACGGAGGCCTATAACCCCCTCTCCTCGGGGTTCGATGCCCTTGTGGAGGAGATCAAATCGCGGGGGATAGACACCGTCGTGGATGCCTCCGGCGCGGCCTCGGGGTTCGCCTTGAGCAACCGCTTGGTGCGCCGTGGGGGGCGCATCAACCTCTTTGGCTGGATCCACGGCCCCGTAACGTTCACCGGCGACTTTTGGCATATAGATGGCATCACCGTGGTCAATTCTTCGCCGGCGGCCCGTTTGCGAGACCCCTTCCCCGTGGCCATTCGGCTCATCCATACGGGGCGGGTGACGCTCGATCGGCTCGTAACCCATACGGTGCCGCTGGAGGAGATGGATGCGCTCTTGGCGAGCGTGACGAGCGGGCGCGAGAAGGGCTACATCAAAGGAGTTGTGAGACTTTCGGGTTGAGAGCGTAAAGGGTTTTGGCAGGCCTGTATGGGGCGTTTATAATCCCTGCCAGAGTGGGCTGGGAGCACAATACCATCACGAAGGAGGGTTCGTATGCCAGGGCACAAGATCACGATGTTGGGTACGGGTCTCATCGGCACGTTCTATACGATGGTGCTGCACGGCCAACGCGGGCGCGACCGGGTGGAGATGATCTACTCGCGCACAGCGGAGCGCGCGCAAACCTTTGCCAAAGAGTGGGGCATCCCTCGCTGGTCAACCAGCATGGAAGAGGCCATCAACGATCCAGGAACGGATGTCGTGGTGATCGGCCTGCCGAACTATTTGCATAAAGAGGCCGTCCTCTTGGCCGCCAAGGCGGGGAAAAAGATCCTCTGCACCAAGCCGCTCGCCCGTACAGCCGCCGAGGCCAAAGAGATGCTCGACGCGGTGGAAAAGGCCGGCGTTTGGGCGGGGTATTTGGAGGACCTCGTCTACACGCCCAAGTCGCTCAAGGCCCTTGCCGCCGTCAAGAATGGGGCCGTCGGGCGGGTGCTCTGGGCGCGCTCGCGCGAGACGCACCCCGGCCCGCACTCGGCCTGGTTCTGGGATAAGGAAAAGGCCGGCGGCGGGGCCATTGTGGATATGGGTTGCCACTGCATCGAGATCATCCGCAACTTTGTGGGCAAGCACGTGCGCCCCGTGGAGGTGATGTGCTGGACGGATACCCTCGTCCACAATATTGACGCCGAAGACCACGGCATTGGGCTGATTCGCTTTGCCAACCGTTCGGTGGGGCAGTTCGAGGTGAGTTGGGCCTTCCGCGGCGGGATGGACCTGCGCGATGAGGTTTCGGGCACGGAGGGCACCATCTGGTTGGATCACTTCCTGCGCACGGGGTTCGAGGTCTTTACGCGCGTGGGCCTGGGCGGCTATGTGGCCGAAAAGGCCGAGACCGACAAGGGTTGGCTCTTCCCCGTGGGAGATGAGGCGGCGGAACTCGGCTACAAGGATATGTTCGTGGATATGTTCAACGCGATGGACGAGGGCCGCGCGCCGATGGAGACCTTCTACGATGGCTATGTGGTGAACGCCGTCATTGATGCCTGCTACCGTTCGGCGCAATCCAAGAATTGGGAGCCGGTGATCATCGAGGATTGGCGCGGCGCCTCCGATGAGGAGGTGGCCCTCAAGGGCACGGCGGCAGAAGACCGATACATCTATCTCAAAGAAGAGCGCCTGCTGGACGGGCGAGTGAAGGTCATTATGCGAGACCGCGAAACGGGCGAGACCGTCGAGCGCATTATCGGCCAAGCGTGAGGGGATGATGGAGACAGTTCTCCGCAGTAAGAGCCGCGAGGTGGTCATCGGCCCCGATCAGCCGACGCGCATCATCGGGGAGCGCATCAACCCCACGGGCAAGAAACTCCTGGCCGAGTCTTTGGCGAAAAAGGATATGAGCCGCATCAAACGGCTGGCCGAGGAGCAAGTGGCCGCCGGGGCGGCCATCCTCGATGTGAACGTGGGCGCGGCCGGGGTGAACGAGGTGGAACTACTCCCTATGGCCGTGCAGGCCGTGATGGAGGTTACCGATGTGCCCCTCTGCCTGGATAGCGCGAATGCCCAAGCCCTGCGCGCGGCGCTGGAGGTGTATGAGGGCAAGGCGCTCATCAACTCGGTGAATGGGGAAGAGGCCTCTCTGGGGCGCGTCTTGCCGCTCGCGAGGGAATTCGGCGCGGCGGTCATCGGGCTGACGATGGACGAGCGCGGCATCCCCAAAACGGCCCAAGAACGCCTCGAGGTGGCCCAAAAGATCGTGGAGCGCGCCGAGGCGATGGGCATTCCCCGCGAGGATATCTTGATAGATTGCCTAGCCCTCGCCGTGGGCGCCGATACGACGGCCGGCCTGGTGGCCTTGGAGGCGATCCGCCTGGTGCGCCAGGCACTCGGCGTGAATATGACCCTAGGGGTAAGCAATATCTCCTTCGGCCTGCCCGACCGCGAGGAGATCAATGAGGTCTTTTTGGCGATGGCGTTGGGCTGTGGGGTCAATGCGCCCATCGTGAACCCGGCCCAGGCCTGCAAGACGGTGCTCATCGCCGATCTCCTCTTGGGGCGCGACGAGTACGCGATGCGCTACATCCGCTACTGCCGCGCTCAGAAGGCGGCTTCTTCGTAGACCCAGGCCCAAGCGAACGCGGCGCGTGGGCAGATCCCACGCGCCGCGTTTTCATTGGGAATCCGCCCCGTTCGTGTGAGAGGGAACCTCTGCACGCCGGAGCGCCCCCTGCACGCGCCGTGTGGTGAGGATGACCAAGATGGCCACCACGCCCAACATCGCCCCGGTGGCCACGAACACCCCTCCCAAAGACCATCCTGTGGCGATGACGGTGCCGAGCATCGGCCCTAAGGCGCGCCCAAAGGCGTTTAAACTGGCGCTCAGGCCAAAGATGGCCCCCTGCTGGCCCTCAGGGGCTTGATCGGCGATGATGGCATTCGCCACCGGCATCAGGCCACCCGCCGCCAAGCCCACGAGGAACCGCAGTACGAGCAATTGCATAGGGTGCGTCACGAACATTTGCGGAAAGTGCAACAGCGAAGCCGTGAGGACGCAGCCGATGAGCACCTTCCGCCGCCCGAGGCGATCGCCCAGTTTACCCAAGATCACGGCGGAACCCGCGTTGGCGACGGCGTTCGCCCCCACGATCAGCCCCGTGGCCGCAGAGGCGGCGGCCACGGTGGGGGTAATCGTCTGGACGAACAGCGGGAGCATCGGGCGGGTGATGGAATTGCTAAAGTTGTTAAAGAGGAGCAGGGTAATCATCGAAAGGAGCACGGGCTGAGATAGGGCTACCCCAAAGGAGGCCTTGAAGGAGTTCGCCTTGCGCTCTTTACGGCTTGGCGCGTGGAACTCCTCTTGCACAAGCAAGACCACCAACAGACAGGTAACCAGGATGAGGATGCCCGAGACGAGAAAGGCCGTGCGGTAGCCAAAGGCGGCGCCGATGCCCCCGCCGATCATCGGGCCGACCGATTGCCCGATGAAGGCGGCCATCTGCACTAGCCCCAGGCCGAACCCGCGCTGCTCAGATGGCACAGCCGCGGCGATGAGGATGGTGGCAGCCGTCTGGCTGCCGGCGAGCATCATCTGAACCGTGCGCATAATGGCGAGTTGCGGCACGGTGCGCGCAAAAAAGGCGATGACGAGGAACATCGCGCCCCCACCCAGTAGGGAGCGGATGAGCATCGGTTTGCGGCCATAGCGATCGGCGAGCATCCCCCAAACCGGGGCGGCGGCGGCTTGGGCCAGCGGCGGCACCGAGTTGATGAAACCCGTCCAAAAGGCCACGTCTTTAAAGTTGGTGACGCCTAACTCCTGGATGAAAAAGGGCAAAAAGGGTGTGGCGATGCCAAACCCGATGAGCACGGCGATTTGCGAGGCGACGACCGTATACAGGGTGCGCTGCCAGGGTTCCAGGTGAACTTTGCGCCAAAAACCTGCCAAAGCCATCTTTTCTCCTAAGTAGGGGTTGTGTCCTTTCTGCGCTCTTTACAAGGGGTCAGGCCGGGGCGCGAGGAGCGCGCCGGCGCGCCGCAGGCCATCCTGCAAGGCTTGGATATCCACCTCGCGCGGCAAGAGGCCCCTTGTCGCCGCCTGGGCCGCTGCCATGCCCGCCGCCTGCCCGCAGGCCATGCAGCAGACCGTGTTGCGGGTGCTATTGTGGGCCACCAGGTCCACAGACATCATCCGTCCGGCGATAAGGAGGTTATCTACCCCCAAAGGCACGAGGGCGCGATAGGGGATGCCGTAAGCCCCCGCCTCTTTGACGCGCGCGGTCGGGTTATCTATAAACGAGAAACAGGCAATCTGGTCCTCGAATTGGCGCCCTTCGACGCAATCTTCCTGGGTGAGTTCGTACTCGCAGCGGATGGCATAGCCGCGCCTCTGCCCGGCGGAGGGCGTTAGCCCAGCCACATAGGCGTTCTCGCAGCCAGCGATGTGCTTGCGAAACATCTCGCCCACAGCGAGCATCCGCTGGCGCAAATACACTTCGGCCTCGGTCAAGGCGAGGGCATCTAGGCCATCATTGGGGCCGTAGTTGATGCAGTTGCAGTAGGTCAGTTCGCGAGGGCGAAGCGATGAGGAAAGGAAGTAACTGGGCGCCTCCTCCACCCCTAGTTCGCGCAGACGGCGCATATTGATCCCTAGGCGCACCAGGTCGGGCCGGGTCATCCCCGGTTTTACGGCGTGCGCCACTTGTGTGATGAGGCCGCGTCGTTCCAAATCGGCCTCCATAGCCTGCAAATCCACATTGCACAGGCGAAAGGTGAACCCCGCCGAGTAGGCGCCGGGGTCCCCGGGGCGAAAGCGCACGGCCGGCGCGCCAGCGGCCACGGCTACGTCGCCATCGCCGGTGGCGTCAATATACTGCTCGGCGCGGACCAGGGCGCGGCCGGATTTGTTCCATACCACGAGGCCCTCGATGTGGCCGGCGCTGGCGCGCACCTCATCCACCACCGTGTGCAAGAGCAACTGCACGCCCGCCTCCCGGCACATTTGGATGGCCACCGCTTTGGCCACCTCCGGTTCGACGGGCGTGAGCATACTGACGAAATCGCCGCCCCGTTCCATAGGGATGTGCCCCACGCCGCCGCCCGCCGCCTGGATGCGGTCCACTAATTCTTGCGCCAGGCCCGCCACCACCCGCAAGCGCGGCGCACCGGGGAAGGCGCCATAGATGTTGAAAAACGAGTGCAGGCCCGTGGCCCCGCTGAACCCCAGGCCGCCCAACCAGCCGGCCTTTTCGATGAGGAGGACGCGAACGCCTTCGCGCGCGGCGCTCACCGCGGCCGCCCAACCGGCCAAACCGCCCCCGGCCACGAGGACGTCATAGGTGCCGTAACGATCTGGAGCAATCATAACCTTCCTCCTTTGCCCACAAGGAGTGCGCCCTTCCGAACCGTAATGGGGTGGAACCACCATAATTCGAAATGGTACTCCTCATCGGGGGTGGCGTCAAATCTCTTTCGAGGCCGAACTATTTGGCTTCCGAAGAGGAAGAGGCGGTCTGGCCCACCCGCGCGGGGCGCGCTTTCAGGCCCCCCAGGGCGGCGCGCCCCACCACGGCCAAGATGACGAGCGACCCGCCGGCCAAGGCCCAGGCGCTCGGCCGCTCGCCGATGAGGAGAAAGGCCCAAATGGGGTTCAGGATCGGTTCGAGGGTGGAGACGATGATCGCCTCGACGGCTGTAACGGCCTTGAGCGCCCGCGTGTAAAAGATATACGAAAGCCCCAGTTGAAAAACGCCAAGCAACCCCAACCCCAGCCAGCCCTGGGCGGTAGGCGCCGTGCCCAACATAAAGGGGATGCCCACGAGGCCCGCGATGAGGTTCCCCAACAGGGCCGATTCGAGGGGCGAGCCATCTTTTTGCTTGCGCATAAAGAGGGTCATCCAGGCGATGGTAAAGCCGCTGAGGAGAGCAAGCAAGTCTCCCCAAAAGGAGACGCTCCTGAGGCCCTCGCGGAAAAAGAGGAGCATCCCCGCCATCGTCAAGCCTACGGCGGCCCAATCTTTGCGCGTAACGCGTTCGCCCAAGAAGCCGGCGCTGAACAGGGCTACCCAGGCCGGCGCCGTATATTGCAAGAGGATGGCATTCGCGGCGGTGGTCATCTTGACGGCGCTCACGTAGAGGAGCACCGTGGCGGCATAGGCGATGGCACCCCCAATTTGCGCCCCAGACCAGGTAAAGCGCGGCTTGCGCACATAGAGCCACAGCACCCCCGCCGCGATGAGGCTGCGCATCCCACAGATGGCCAGGGGGTGCCAGGCCACCCACTTGATGAGCACGCCGGCGGTGCTCCACAAAAAGGCCGAACAGACGAGGAGCAAAATGGCTTGGCGTTTGGAAGGCATATTCCCTCACCCACCTTGAGGTGAAAAACAGCCCCAGTATAGCCCAGCGAGGGCATTCTGTCACACGGGCGTGAGGAGGCCAGAAGGGCCTTGCCCCTCAGGCCGCGCGCGATACAATAGGCCTGTTCGGAACTTGTGCCTTTATGAGGAGGGCCGAATGGGTTTGCATATTGGTGTGTGCGGTGCAGGGGCTTTTGCGAGCAGTTTCATCCCACTTTTTCAGGCGCACCCTTGGGTCGAAGAGGTGTCCATTGCCGAACTCTTGCCAGAACGGCGCGCGGAGCAGGCCGCCCGTTTCGGCATCCGCCAAGCCTATGCCTCGCTCGACGAACTTTGCCAGAGCAGCGTAGATGCCATCGCCATCTTTACCCAACGCTGGCTGCACGGCCCTCAGGCGCTACAGGCCTTATACGCGGGCAAGCACGTCTATTCGGCGGTGCCTGCCGGGGTAAGCCTAGAAGAACTCAGGGCACTCATCCAAGCGGTGGAGGAAACGGGCCTTATCTATATGCTCGGCGAGACGAGTTACTATTACCCCACCTGCATTTACTGCCGAGAGCGCTTCCGGCGAGGAGATTTTGGGCGGTTCGTCTACGGTGAGGGGGAATATTTGCACGATATGTCCCACGGGTTCTATGAGGCCTATCAGCATTCCGGCGGGGAGAATTGGAAGCAGACGGCCGGGTTCCCTCCTATGTTCTATCCCACCCATTCGGTGAGTATGATCTTGGCCGTCACCGGGGCGCGGATGACGCAGGTTTCCTGCTTGGGGTTCCAAGATGACCACGAGGACGGCATTTTCACGCCGGAGGGGAACCTCTGGCATAACGTCTTTTCCGACGAGACGGCCCTCTTTCGCACGTCAGATGGGGGGATGGCGCGCATCAACGAGTTCCGGCGCGTAGGGCACCACGGGCGGCGTTCGGTGCGACTGAGCATCTTTGGCACAGAGGCCTGTTTCGAAGAACAGGCCGATCACGATGTGTGGGTAACACGCGATCGGCAGATGGAAGACGTAACAGACCTTCTCACTTGCCGCGTGTACACACCGGAAGATCTGGAAGAAATGCGCCGCCAAGGGGTGCAAAGCGACTTTTTCTCCGGTCTTGCCCCAGTGCACCACCGCGAACGGCTCCCCAAGGAATTCTGGGGGCTGCGTAACGGCCACTTTGGCTCACACCAATTCCTGGTGGATGATTTTGTGCGGGCCGTGGTGGAACATAAACTCCCGCCCAACCACGTGTGGGCAGCGGCGCGCTACAATGCGCCCGGCATCGTCGCGCACCAATCCGCCTTACAAGAAGGGGCTGTGTTGCCCATCCCCGATTTTGGCGACCCACCCAAGGGCTGGGAATTCCTAACCCTTGAAGGGTAGGGCGGTTCAGAAGGTCAGCACCCGCTCGAGGAGCGGCGTAACGGCCTCGAACGAAAAGTGCGCCGAAGCGACGGCATAGTTGTGCGCCGTAACCTCCGCGGCATAGGCCGGGTCATCAAGGTAGCGGCGCACCTCTTCGAGCGCCTCAAGCGTGACCGCGTTATCTACCGCCGCACAGCGAAAGCCTAGCGGCTCCAGGTCGCTCACGTAGACGGGATAGCGGTTCACAAAGAGCGGCCGCCGAAAGTAAACGGCCTCTAAAAAGGCATTGCCGAACCCCTCGATGGTGCTGGGGTAGGTCACGAGGTCGGCCAGGGGGTAGGCATCCCACAGGCTGTAGATTTTGCGGCCCCCTGCCATCTGCCGTGCAGGCGCAAAAAGATCGGCCGCGTAGCGCAGGTCCACCCTCGCCTCTTGGGCCAAGGCGCGCAGCCGCGCCAGGTACTCCAGCCCCTCATCCCCCGCCGGGTGGCTGATGACGAGTTTCAAACGCGCCTCGCCCAGGCGCCGTACGAGTTCGATGGCAAGTTCGATGTTCTTGCGCGGGATGACCCGCGTGGGCTGAAGGATAACCCGATCTCCTTCCGCTAGCCCCAGGGCTTGGCGCAGGTCGCTGACATACTCATCCGGCTCAGGAGGGGGCGTAGCGTAATCAAAGATATTGGGCAGCCTCTCCGCCTCGATGCCCTTACGCTCTCGCAGCGAGGCCTGGGCGAGTTTGTTGATGACCAAATGCCGCGTCGAGAGCAAGTCAGGCGGGAAGCAGCGCTCCAGAATCTCGGGCACGGCGCAGCGCGCAAAGCGCTCGCGCTCCCAGTAGAAATCGTGGTTGTGCACCACGGTGGGGAGGCCCGTCTCTTCGATGAAATCCGTCAGCGCCACGCCCAAGGGAATCTGCATCGGGATGGTGAGGGCGTTTTCTACAAAAAGGACGTCTATCCGGAACGTGCGGACGAACTCGGCGATGTTTGCCTTGAGGCGTGCGGCCATCGCGGCGATGCGCGCGCGCAGGTCCTCCGGCGCAGGGCCGAAAAAGGCCTCGTCATGGATGCGCTTGGCCTCCGGATGGTTGAAATGCATCTCGGGGAAGAGCATCCCCGGCGGGGCGTCGGCATCCAACTCACCCGCGCAGTAAAAGACCTCGTGCCCCAAGCGGCGGGCGATGGTGGCGATTTTGGCCGTCTCGAGGGAGACGCCGTCCGTTCCCGCGAGGCGCGTAGAGAGAAACCCAATGCGGCTCATCGCACCTCCTTGAGCCAATAGATGCCGTATGGCTCTATGGAGAAAGAAAGGCCGCCCGATAAGGGGATTCTCTGCCCCGTGAGGAGGTCTCGCACGGCGGAGGCCCCGGCCAAGGGCGAGCCTTCTTGCGCCATCGAGAGGGTGAAGCGATCTGCCGAGACGTTGTGCAGGCACAAAACCGCCCCCTCGCCCTCTCTAGGCAACCGCCAAAGGGCGAAGAGCCGATCGTCGAGCGCCACCACCTTCTGGGCGGATTGCGGATGAAAGGCCCCCTCCGCCGTGCGCACCTTGAGCAATCGTGAGTAGGCATTGAATACCAAGGCGCGCACCGAAGAGGGATCGTCGAGGGCCTCTTCCAGGCAGGCGCGGTCGAGTTTTTCTCTGTTGATGGTGCGGTTGCGCCCCGTGCGGCGCACGCCCTCCTGCCAGTTGCGCGAGCCGAACAGGCTGTGAAAGTACACGGCCGGCACCCCTTGCAAGGCCAAGGCAATCGCCTGAGAGACGAGGAAGCGCTGAACTTGCCGCTCGAGGGGTTCCCCGCCTTGGGGGTTCGAAACGGCATCCAGATAGGAACAGTTCAGTTCGTACGGAGCCAGCGAGCCATCGGGCCGGCTGCGGTAAGAGACCAACCCCCCATGGGTTACGGTGCGGTCGGCCAGCCATTGAATCTCCTCCGGCGGCAAGATGCCCTCCAGCGGCCGCACGCCGATGCCATCGTGCGAGGCGGTAAAATTGTAAAAGGTCGTCTCTTCGGAGGGGAGGGCTAGGCCCTGCGCCCAGCGCGTCATCACGGCCGCGCTGCCGCGGTGGAGGCTGTATAGGGCCAGCGGGGGCAGAGGGAATTGATAGACCATCTGCGCCTCATCGTAGCCATCGCCAAAGTACGAGATGTTTTCGGCATGGGGAACGTTTGTCTCGGTGATGAGCATCACGTTAGGCGCCACCTCATCGAGCATAGCGCGCATAAGTTTCACCACGCGGTGCGTCTCTTCCAGGTGCAGGCAGGGCGTGCCGATCTTTTTCCATAGGAAGGCGATGGCATCTAGGCGGAGGATCTCCGCCCCTTGGGCGACGTAGAACAGCAACACGTCCAGCAAGCGCAAGAGCGTGGCCGGGTCGGCGGCGTTCACATCCATTTGGTCGGCGCTGAAGGTCGTCCAAATATTCTTGATGCCCGAGGCCGTCTTGACGGGGGTGAGGAGCGGGAGCGCCCTGGGCCGCACCACTTGGGAGAGGTCCACCCCGTCGGGCACGGCGATGAAGGCTTGGGCGAAGGACGGGTCCCCCGCGCAGTAGCGGCGGAACCATTCGCTGTGGCGCGAAACGTGGTTCACCACGGCGTCCACCATCAGGCGAAAGTCTCGTGCAATGCCCCGCACCTCTTCCCAGGTGCCCAAACGGGGATCCACTTGGTAATAGTCTATCACCGAGAACCCATCATCGCTCGAATAGGGGAAAAAGGGCAAGATGTGCACGGCGCGGATGAGGCCCCCGACCCTCTCGGCAAGGAAAGCCCGTAGCGAATCCAAGGGCAAGCGATGGGGGGCCTGCACCTGGTCTCCATAGGTGATGAGGATGACATCCTTTTCGGTGAGGCGTTCGGCCGGTGGGATGCGGCCCTGGGTGAGGGCTGGGTGCTCACGGCGAAAGGCGGCCAGCCGCTCGAGCAGGCGATCTGCTACGGCCTGGCCCTCTTGGCCGTATAGAAAGGCGAGATGATCGCAGATGCGGCCTTCAGGAGTGGGCATCGTGGCCTCCAAAGGGATGAGGTCGCCGGTCAATCGCAGTATATCGGCCTCTGGGGGAGGGGTCAACCTCCGCAAGGGGCGTTGGGGCGCGGGAGCAAAACATCCTCCCGCAGGTTCAAAACCTGCGGGAGGGTTATCGTACTCCATACCCGGAGCGCAGGCTCCCGCCTCGCGCTCCGGTTCCCTCTCCCGCTGACGCGGGAGAGGGCTAGGGTGAGGGCCTTCCCGGCCCGCATTCCGAAGAAGGCGCCTGCCACGCGCCTTTGGAGGCGTACAAGCGCGATGCTATAATGGTCCAAGTATCCTCAAGGAGCGAGCCGTGCTCGAACAGCCCTCTCAGGCCAAAGTGCCGCGGCAGGTATGGTTTGCCGCGGCGATGGGGGCCATCCTCCTCGTGATGCTTTTGGGCGTAGCCCTGGGGGTGGCCCCGCAGAAACCCTCCTCTTCGACGGGCGCCCAGGGGGTCGCCCGCCTTGCGACGCCCACCCGTGCGACCCCCACCCCTACGGCGATACCGCACCTTACCGAAACGCAACCCCTTCCCTCGCCCACGGCCACGCCCACCCAAGCGTTCGCGACGGCCACGCCCAGCCCTTCGCCTACGGCGCGGCCCACCGCTAGCCCCACGCCCACGCGCACGCCCTCGCCCACGCCTAGCCCGCTTGCGACGGCTTTGCCCACTGCCACGCCGACGCGCATATGGCCCCAGCAGGATCATCTATGGCTGCGGAGGCCCATCGCGCCGGATGGGGTGGATACGGTGGCTCGCTTTTACCCCTATGCCTCGCGGGGCGATGGGACGTATCCCATCCACCATGGCGTCGAGTTCGTCAACCCGATGGGCACACCGATTTTGGCCGTGGCGGCGGGGCGCATCCTGGTGGCCGGCGATGATCACCGCGAGGTGTACGGGGCGCGTACCGATTTCTATGGTCTGGTGGTCATCCAAGAGTTGAGCGAACGGCTCAATGGAGAACCCGTCTATGTACTTTATGGGCACCTCTCCCAAGTCGCCGTGACGCCGGGGCAAGAGGTTCAACCCGGCGACCGGATCGGCGCAGTGGGGATGACGGGCGTGGCCGAAGGCCCGCACTTGCATTTCGAAGTGCGCATCGGCCAAAATCACTATGGCGCCACGGTAAACCCCGAACTTTGGCTTATGCCCAAAGAGGGCAAGGGCATCCTCGCGGGAGCGGTGGAGACCTTGGATGGGCGGTGGGTGCCGGAGGTGCGCGTCGTCCTCTCGCGGCTGGCCGACCCCGACCGGCCGGTGTATACTCTGACCACGTACCCCTCCAAAGAGGTCAACCCAGACCCGTCTTGGGGAGAGAATGTGGCCATTGGAGACTTGGAAGCGGGAGATTGGGTGGTGCGCGTTTACCGCGGCCAGCGCCTATATAGCGAAACGGTCAAGGTCGAGCCGGGCCAAACGGCCTGGTTTACCATTCGCGTGCCCGAATGAGGCAAGGAGGGGATGATGGAACTCAAAATCGTGCCAATCGAAAAACCCGAAAATCTCAACTTTATCTTGGGGCAGACGCATTTTATCAAGAGCGTCGAAGATCTCTATGAGGCCGTGATGAACGCCGTGCCGGGCGTTCACTTTGGGCTGGCCTTCTGCGAGGCCTCCGGCGCTTGCTTGGTGCGCCTGGCCGGCAACGATGACGCCCTCGTCGAATTGGCCAAGAAGAACGCTCTGTCCATCGGCGCGGGGCACAGTTTCATCCTTTTCTTGGGAGAGGGGTTCTACCCACTCAACGTGCTCAACGCCATCAAGATGGTGCCCGAAGTGTGCCGCATCTTTTGCGCTACGGCGAACCCGACGCAGGTCATCATCGCCGAGACGGAACAGGGGCGGGCCATCCTGGGTGTGGTGGATGGGGCCTCTCCCAAAGGCGTGGAAAGCCAAAAAGACGTCGCCTGGCGCAAAGACCTCCTGCGGCGCCTGGGCTATAAATTTTAGAAATCCCGCGGCCCCTCGAAAGCGCCCTTCCGAGGGGCCGCGCGTTTGCCTACGGTCGGCCTGCGGGGGGCTATTCTTCGGGCGCGGACCAAGTTACCTCGCGCGCGAGGGCGCGCATATAGGCTAGGTATTGTTCTTTCGTCATCGGCGCTTGGTAGCGCTCGAGGACGCGCTTGGCCTCCGCAGCGCCGTTTGCCAATAGGTCAATGATGGTCATCGCGGCAAGTTTCGCCGGCGCGATGTAGGCAACCTCCGGATCGCTGATTTGATAATCCGCGCCGTGCCCCGTGCCTGTGCATCCTCGCGCTTGGGCCTCCATCGAGGGCATAATGTGGCTCACATCGCCCATATCGGTGGACCCCGCGCCAAAGTGCGGTTCGCCCCAGGCCTCTTCGCCGGCCAGGGCGACGACGTTCGCCCGGTAGAGGTCCACCAGGTCCTGCGCGACGAGGCGCGGCATATAGCCGGGGAGCGTCTCAATATGCACGGTAGCGCCCAGGGCCATGGCGCCCGCCTTGAGGGCGCGGTCTACCTTGCGCGCGGCCGATTCGATGGCCTCTAGGCTGGCGCCGCGCACATAGGTTTCTAGGCGCACATCCGCTGGGATGACGTTGACCACGTCTCCCCCTTTGGTGATGATGGGGTGCACGCGGATGTGATCCTCATCTTTGAAGGTCTCGCGGTTGGCGTCTATCGCTTGCAGGCCGATCATCGCGGCCTTGAGGGCGTTGATGCCCTGGTGGGGCGCGCCGCCGGCGTGGGCTGCTCGCCCCTCGTAGCGGATGAGTTTGACCACGCACCCGTTCGATGGCCCGGCCACGCTGTGGAGGCCCATCTCCAGCCGGGAGGATTGGTGGGTCATCATCGCGATGTGCACATCATCGAAGGCGCCGAGGCGGATCATCTCCGGCTTGCCCCCGAGGAACTCGATGACCCCTTGGCGGCGCAGTTCACGCCGGTAGGCCACCTCCACATACTCCTCGGCGGGCACAGCCATCAAGGCCACGGAACCGTCGAGTTCGGCCACAATGCCCGATTCCACCAGGCCATAGGCCAGGGCCAGGAGATTGGCGATTTGCGCATTGTGGCCGCACGCGTGGGCCGCGCCCGTTTCGGGGTCGGCATTGGGGTGGTCGCGCACGAGGATGGCATCCAATTCCCCTAGGTAGGCGACCGTCGTATCGCCCCGCCCTCGGAGAAGGCCTTTGACGCCCGTTACCGCGAGGCCGGTCTGATGGTCAATGCCCAGTTTGGCCATCTCGCGGGCCACGATGCCCGCCGTGCGGAATTCCTTGAACCCCAGTTCGGGGTGCAGGCGGATATCCTCGCCCAGGGCGATGATCTCCTCGCGGTGGGCATCAATGGCTTGGCAAACGCGGGCTTTGAGTTCGGCGAGCGAAGCCATATTCAGTGCCCCCTGGCTAAATCTCAACGGCGTTCGTGCGGGCCACCTCGGCGTAAAAGAGGGCGCTCTCTTTGGGGATGCGCCGCAAGGTGGCGTAATCCACATACACGATGCCGAAGCGGCGGCTGTACCCAAACGACCACTCGAAATTATCCATCAGCGACCAGACAAAGTAGCCCTTGAGGGGCACCCCCTCTTGGATGGCCCGGTGCGCCGAGGCAAAGTGCGCCCGAAGGTAGGCGATGCGTTGGGGATCATACACACGGCCATCTTCCGAGAGGGTATCCTCATAGGCACAGCCGTTCTCGGTGATGTAAAGGGCCTTGGGCGCATAATCCTTATGTAAACGCACGAGGAGCGCCCTCAACCCATCGGGGAAGACTTCCCAATCCATCGCCGTGTATTCGCCCTCGGGCCGCACCCCCACGAACCCCAACGGAGCGCCCGGCTCGGCGCGCACCACCGAGCGCGTGTAATAGTTCACGCCCAAGAAATCTATGGCGCGCGAGATGGTCTCCATATCGCCGGGCACCACGCGCGGCACGAACGGCCCAAAGCGCTGCCACATATCCTGGGGATATTGGCCGCGGAAAACGGGGTCCAGGAACCAACGGTTGCTGAAGCCATCCGCTATGTGGGCGGCCTCGCGGTCTTCGAGTGAATCCGTCTCTGGATAGATGGGGGAAAGGTTAAGGGTGATGCCCACATAGGCATCGGCCCCAGAGGCTTCGCGTAGGATAGGAATGGCCATCCCATGCGAAAGGAGCAGATGGTGCCCCACCTGGAGCGCAAGGCCCAGGTCGCGCCAACCGGGGGCATGGATGCCCATCATATGCCCCAAGAAGGCGGCCACCCACGGTTCGTTGTGCGTAATCCAATGCTTGACGCGGTCTCCTAGGCGTTTGGCGACGATGGCCGCGTAATCGGCAAAGAGTTGAGCGGTATCGCGGGCGGCCCAGCCCCCTTCGCGCTGAAGGGCGGAGGGCAGGTCCCAGTGGTAAAGCGTTACAAAGGGGATGATGCCCGCCTCTAGGAGCGCATCCACCAAGCGATCGTAAAAGCCCAGCCCCACCTCGCTCACCGCGCCGCGCCCCTCCGGCAGAACGCGCGGCCAAGAGATGGAAAAGCGATAGGCCTTCATATGGAGCGACTGCATCAGGGCCACATCTTCGCGGTAGCGATGGTAATGATCGTCGGCCACGTCTCCGGTTTGGCCCTCAAACACCTTGCCGGGCCAGCGGCAGAAATCATCCCAAATCGAAGGCCCTCTCTCATCGGCGCCACCCTCAATCTGATATGAGGCTGTAGCCGTGCCCCACAAAAACCCCTCAGGGAAAGTCAGCGTGCTCATCGGGTACCTCCTTTGGATTGCCTTGCGCCTACATCATAGAAGCGGATGGGCCGTGCGTCAACAGAAAATGGCCTTTTCACTCGCTTTTTGATTTGGTATAATGCCTTTGCCTTGTTTCGGAGCGCGTTGGGAAGGGGACGCTTTGACCCGTGCAAAGCGAGGACGCCCTACGGCCCAGATGAAGGAGGCGCGAGGCAATGTCCAAATTCCATGAATGGGGGGTAAAGGCTCAGCGCTGGTGCGACCGCGTGCCTTTTCTCAAGATTCTGTTTGGGAGGTCTTGGGAGGCCGCGCCGGGCATCGTGCTGGCAGGGGGTGCCATCTTGGGCCTGGTGGGCCTGGCGGCGGGCGCCCTGAATCGAGGGGCGGCGGGCGCCTTGGTAGGCGCCCTTTCCGGGGCCTGTTTAGGGGCCATCGCCGGCGGGGTGATCGGCCGCGTGAAGGCGCCGAAAGAAGAGCACATCTCGCTGGCCATCGAACTTGTGCGGCCCGAAGCCCAATATGGGGCGGGCGAGGTGATCGAGGGCTATGTGCGCGTGACCACCGATACGCGCCTCAAATCGCGCGGCGTGCGCGTGTATTTGGCCTGCCGAGGCCAATTCGCGCACGATCAGCCCTCGGGCGGCCGGCAGGATATGCGCGCCCTCGTGCGCCGCACCAAGGATTACCTCGTGCAGGAGGTCAAAGCGGCGCCCGCGGGAGCGATCGCACGCGGCACCAACGCGGCCTATCGGTTCCAGTTCACCCTGCCGCGCGAGGCCTTGCCGACGCACCAGGGCTACGCCTGCACCATCGAATGGGCGCTGCACGCCGTGCTGGATCGCGAAGAGGGGGAGCCGGTGCGCTCGCGGCGCGAGTTGATCGTGGCGGCCACGCCGCCGGCCATCCAATTCTCGCAAGAAGGCTACCAGGCGGTGCGCGCCACGGAACTGTGCCAACTGGCCTTGGTGCTCGAGCGGCGCGTGGTGGCCGAGGGCGAGGAAGTGAACGGGCATTTGCGCATCGCGCCCCATGAGAGTTTCGATGCTGACGAGGTGCGCGTGCTCCTTTTGCGCGTGGAAAACAATCCCCAAGGCGAGAACCACATCGTTTACATCCGCCGATGGGATAGCACCTCTGGCCAGTTCGAAGCGGAAACGCGCCCCGGCGGTTTGGGCACCACCTACGTCTGGCTGGAGGATGAGGCCAACCTGGGCGGACCGTTCCACCTGGAGTTGGCCCAGACGAAGGTCTTTCCGTTTACGCTCAAAATCCCCAAGAATTGGCGGCCCAGTTTTTCCACACCGGAAGGGAGCGTGACGTGGCAGGTGGTGGGGCTGGTCAGTTCGCATGCCGAGGACATCCGCGTGGCGCAGGATATCCTCGTGCACACGGGGGCACCGCAAATCGCCAGGGTCTTGGCGGAAAAGCGCTC
>JAIOAW010000036.1 GCA_019873625.1 Chloroflexota bacterium | reverse complement strand
CCCGTCGGATAGGCTATGCAAGAGCCGGCGAAGGGCTATTTCATCGCCCTCGCCGGCTTCGATTTCGGTATTGGGCAGTTCCCACAAGCCCCCTAACAGCCCTTCGGGCCGGCGCCTTACAAAGAGCACGCGTTCGCCGCGCGCGATGTAGGCCGCGGCAAAGGTCCTCTCGCGGTGGGCATCTCGGGCGCGCCGCAAGGGGCGGTCCCTTTCTGTGCCGCGCCTGCGGGCCAGGCAGTACGGCTCGACGGGGCATTCCGCGCAAAGCGGTTCGCGCGGCAGGCAAATCGTCGCCCCGAGTTCCATCATCGCCTGATTGTAGGCGCCGGCCTGGCCGCTCGGCAAGAGGGCCTGGCTGAAGGAATGTAGGGCGCGCTGGCCCGCAGCGCTCGTTGGGTCGCCGGCATAGTCGAACAGCCGGCAGAGGACGCGCCGCACGTTGCCATCCAGCACCGCATAATCCTGCCCGAAGGCGATGCTCAAGAGGGCCGCCGCCGTGTATTCGCCCACGCCGGGCAGGGCGCGAAGCGCGGCATAGTCCGCGGGGATTTGCCCTTGATATCGGGCGGCAATTGCCCGCGCCGCCGCGTGTAAGTGCCGCGCGCGGGCATAGTAGCCCAGCCCCTGCCACAGGGCGAGCACCGCATCGAGATCCGCCTCGGCCAGGGCCTGCACCGTAGGGAAGCGCTCCAGAAAGCGCTGGTAATAGGGCACCACCGTGCTCACCTGCGTCTGCTGGAGCATAGCCTCCGCCACCCAGATGGCGTAGGGGTCTCGCGTGCGCCGCCAAGGCAGGTCTCGCCGGCGCTCCTGGAACCACGCCAAGAGCCTTTCAACGGCCTCACGCCTAGGGAAGGAATCGCTCACTTGCCGCCCCTTTTCATCGGCCTATACTTATCGGCAGATACCCTGAGGGGAGGGCGATGTATACGCAATTGCTCCGCCTGTATGTGCAAATTTCCCAGGCCAGCCCCCTGCTCTATGTGGGGCTGATCCTCCTCATTATGGCCTCGTGGGGCGTCATCGTCGCGGCCATCACCGAGATCGCCATCCGCCTGTTTGATATCCGCGAGGGGAGATAGCCCCCGTCTACACCCCCAGGCAAACGTTGATCATATCCCGCAAGACGGCCGCCGAGGTAGGCACCGGCCCCTTTTCCTCGATGACCGCGCTGATGACCCCCATATAGTCCGTATAATAGACTACGCCCATATCCCACATCCCGATGCGCCCCAGGGGATGGTTCCGGTCGAGGGAAGTCGGCTGGACGCTAAAGGCCCACTCTTCGCCCTTCTTTTCGGCCACTGCCAAAAGGCGAATGACCTTGCCCTGCTCGCGCGCGCGGCGCAAGTCGGCCTGGGTGAGGTTGCGGATGCCCTCGACGTGCACATCGGCCAACGTCGTAGGGCGGCGCAGGACGCTATTGGCCACGATGACGAGTTTGTTGGCCGCATCCCAGCCATCCACGTCGAGCGTGGGGTCGGCCTCGGCGATGCCCGCCTCCTGCGCGCCGCGTAGGGCCTCCTCATAACTCAAGCCCTCCTCATCCATACGGGTGAGGATATAGTTGGTCGTCCCGTTGAACACGCCCTCCACCCGCTCCACGCCGCTGCCGGCCAGGTCTCGCACGCCAATGTTCACGGTGGGCAACCCCCCGGCCACCGTACCGCTGTAGGCCAAGCGCACGCCTTGGGCCTTGGCCAGCGCCGTCAATTCGCCAAAGGCGAGCACCAGGGGGCCTTTATCGGCCATCACCACGTGTTGATGGGCCTTGAGGGCCGCGCGCACCAAGGAGAGGCCGGGTTCACCGTTTTGCAGGTTCGTGGGAGCCGCATCCACCAAAAGGTCCGCCGGGGTATTCAAAACCATCTCCAAGGCGCTCATTCCTGGGCGGCCGGCGCCCTCATAGGCAGCGACGCCTTGGCGGGCAAGTTTGAGGTCGCGCACGCGGGCCATATCCAGGCCATCCGCCGCGATCGCCGCCCCCGAGGAATCCGCCGCGCCCACCAGGAGAAAACGCAACCCGTAATCTCGCACTACGGCCTCGCCCCGATGGACGAGGATATCGAGCAGGTTGCGCCCGATGTTCCCCAACCCGACGCAGGTGAACCGAACCTCTCGCACCATTCTTCTGCCTCCTCCATCACGGCACAAAGATATAGAAAAGGCGGGCGAGGAACTCTCCGCCCCACCCGCCGAGCCTTTGGCGTTGCAAAACGGACGTTACAATTTCTTGCCGATCTCTTCAACGAGTTTGGCCTCATCGGGGAAGGTGCCCGTCTTCATCTTGGAGTAGACGAGTTCATCCCCCAGGCTCACCTCAAACACGCCCCCTGACGAGGGGACCAACGTCAACCCGGCGACGCGGTTCGTGTACCGGCTCAAGATTTTCTCCGTCAAACTGACGGCCCTTGGCAGGTACCCTCAAGAGGTGCAGTAACGGATCTCGATTTTCGCGCTCATATCGGCCTCCTCCAGAGAAGATAGGGGCATGAGAAGGCGTCCCCTCCCATGCGCGAACGGATCGTACGCGTATTATACGGGAGGTCGCCCGGTGGCGCAAAGGCGTTTGAGCCTTGCGCAAAAGCGCACTACAATGCCCGCCAGTCGGCGGCCTCCGTTGAGCCATTGTATGGCTCGCCACAAGATCCCATAAGGAGATTCTCCCTATGCGCCCCGTCAAATTGACCCTTCTCCACTCGAACGATATGCACGGCGACTTTTTCGCCGAGGCCCGCGCAGGGGAGAACCGCCTGGTGGGCGGGCTGTCTCTCCTTTCAGGCTATATTAACCGCGTGCGCCAGGAGGAAGAGAACGTCCTGTATGTCATCTCCGGCGATATGCTCCAAGGATCCATCATAGATAGCGAATACCGGGGCATCTCCACCATCGAGATTATGAACTATCTCTCGCCGGATGTGGCCACCCTGGGCAACCACGAGTTCGATTACGGCCTGCCCCATATGCTCTTCTTGGAGCGCGTGGCGAACTTTCCCATCGTCAACGCCAACCTGTACATCCGCAATTACCACAAGCGCCTAATGCGCCCTTATCACATCATCCACAAGGCCGGGTTGGATATCCTCTTTATCGGCGTGATCACCGAAAAGGTGCTGGCGGGCCTCGCCTCCGATGACCAAATCGCCTCTTTCATTTCCCTCGAAGAGGCCAGCGCCGAAGTAGGGCGCATCACGAACGCCTACAAAAACGACGATATTGATCTCACCGTGCTCCTCACGCACATTGGCTTCGAATCGGACGTGGAACTTGCCAAACTCCTCCAACCCGAATGGGGTGTGGACCTCATCATCGGCGGGCATTCGCACACCATCTTGGACCAGCCCGTGGAGGTGAACGGCGTGCTCATCGCCCAGGCGGGGGTGGGCACCGACCAAATCGGCCGCTTCGACCTCATCGTGGATGACGATACGAACAGCATCGCCGAATACACCTGGCAGTTGGTGCCCATTGATGACCGCATCGCCACGCCCGACCAGGGCCTGGCCGATTACATCGCCTCCTTCAAAGAGGTGGTGGATCGCAAGTATAACACCGTCCTCTGCAAGTTCGCCCGCCCCTTGGGGCACCCCAAGCGGGAAATCGAGACGGAACTGGGCAACTTGGTGGCCGATGCCCTGGCCGAAAAGGCCCAAACTGGTGGCTGATGCCCTGGCCGAAAAGGCCCAAACTGATGTGATGCTCCAAGGGAGCGGGGCCATCCGCTTCAAGCAACTGGGGCCGCTTGTTACCTTGAGCGACCTGATGGCCTGCTTCCCCTTTGACGAGAGCCTGACGCGCTTTACGGTAACGGGCGCCCAGTTGAGGCGCATCTTTGCGCACATTATGCGCCCCGAAAACCGCACCGGCGAGGGCGAATGCTACCAGGTGAACCGAGGGGTCAGGGCCGTCTATAACGAGGCGGCTCGGAAACTGGAATCGCTCGAGGTGGGCGGCGCCCCCGTAGAGGACGACCGCCGCTATACCCTCTGCCTCTCGACGTACCACGAAAAGGGCGCTGCCGAGTTCTTGGGCCTCTCGGCGGAGGAGATGCGCGCCACCGGCCCGAGCAAGACGGTGGCCACCTCCTTGCGCGATGTGCTCGAGGAATACCTGCGCAACCACCAGAACATAGACGCCCACGTCGAGGGTCGCCTGGTGTACGTGTAAAAGACGCATCCCTTCGCTTCTTCGGTATGCAGCCAGCCTGCATACCGAAGAATTGCGAAAAGGTCCGGTAAACCCTGAAATCTCGCGGCGCAAGGGCGATAGGTAGGCGATGAATTATACTTTTCAGCCCAAAAGTACAATTTGGGCGAGTCAAATTGAAGATAACGACAATTTGACCACCTTCTCTTTACTCAGGGAACGGATAGGCGTATGAAACCGAGCCAAAACGTTCTAGCCTGGGCGGCGCTCGCCTTGCTCGCCCTCTTGGTTATGGCCAGCCTCATCGGGCCGATTCGCAACGCCAAGGGGGAGGATAACCTTTACGTCCATCAGGCGGCGGCCTTCCTCAAGGGGCGGCTGGATATCCCCCGCCACTACCACGATGCCGCCGTTTTCGAGGGGCGCTACTACGTGCCCTTCCCGCCGGCGCCGGCCGTTCTAATGCTGCCCCTCGTGGCCACCTTGGGCGTGCACCGCACGAACCCCGTGCTCGTAGGGCTGGCCATAGGGGTTTTCAGCGGCTGGCTCCTTTGGCGCCTCCTGCGGCGGCTGGGCGTAGAGCAAGGGGCCATCCCTTGGCTCCTCATCGGCTACTTTTTCGGCACCGTCTATTGGAGTTGCCTCACGATGGGCGCCGGCGTTTGGTTTACGGCGCACCTCGTCTCCACGGCGGCCCTTTTGGGAGCGATAGACGAGGCCCTGGGGCGCAAGCGCGGGCTTTTGATGGGGCTGTACCTGGGCGTCTCTTTCCTCTCGCGCCAGTTGACGGCGCTCCTCGCGCCCTTTTTCGTGGCCCTCCTCTTAGAGGGCGAGGGGGCCTCGTGGCAAGCGCGCTTGCGCCGCCTCGCGGGGTTTGCGGCGAGTTGCGCCGTGCTAGGCGGCGCCTACCTCGCCTTCAACTGGGCGCGCTTTGGGAACCCCTTCGATTCGGGATACAAGTATCTCCTCTTGGGCGGGCACCTCTTGGAGCGGTTCATCCAATTCGGCCTATTCCACCCACGGTACGTGCTTTTTAACGCCTTTTACCTTTTTGTGCAGGGGTTCCACGTGATCTTTGAAGGGAGCCGCGTCTTGACCATTCAAGGGATGGACCCCTGGGGCACATCGCTCATCGCGGCCAGCCCCTTCCTCCTCGCCTCGTTCGTGGCGCGCTGGAAGAGGCCCCTCCTCTGGGCGGCCTGGGCATCCATCCTCCTTTGTATGGTGCCGCAATTGTTCTATTACAACAACGGCTGGTGGCAGATCAACGGCCAGCGCTTTGCGATGGATTTCTTGCCCCTCCTCATCGTGCTCACGGCGCTGGGCGTGCCCCGCGTGCAGGGGGCGGTGTGGAAGGGGGCCATTGCCTATGCCGTGGCGCTCAATGCCTTAGCGCTGGTCATCGTCCCCTGGCTGGCTGCTGGCTAAAGGCCTTACCTCCCTACCCACCCCTTGAATCCCTCGCCGAGCACCTCGCTCGCCGGGCTGACGATGACAAAGGCCGTGGGGTCAATTTCTTGCACCACGCGCTTGAGGCGCGTCACCTCGTATTGAGCAACGGCGCAAAGGAGCACCGGCCGCGGCTGGCCCGTATAGCCGCCCTCGCCGTGGAGCACCGTCACGCCGCGTTCCAGCCGGGTCAAGATCGCCTGGCGAATGGCCTCGTGCTGGGTGGAGATGATGAAACAAGAACGCGTGCGCGCTAGCCCCTCCTGCACCAGATCTACCATCTGGCTGGAAACATAGGTGACGAGGAGCGCGTAAAGGGCCGGTTCCACCCCAAAGACGAGCGCCGCCGTCCCTAAGATGAGGATGTTCGCAGTGAGGATGGTCATCCCAAAGCGCGTGCCCCGCAGATGGTACAACACGCGCGCGATGATATCCACGCCCCCTGTGGTGCCCCCGGCGCGGAGCACCAACCCCACACCCAGGCCATCCAGCAAGCCACCGTACAGCGTGTAAAGGAGCGGATCCGCTGTGACGCGCGGCAAATAGGGCTGAAGCGCGTCAATCGCCAAAGACATCACCGCCACGCCAAAGATGGTGCGCACTCCGGCCCTCCATCCCCCGCCCCACAGGATGCCCGCCACAAAGAGGGGGATGTTGATGAGGAGCGTCACCAAACCCACGGGCGTGCCCACCGTATAGTGCAAAATGGTGGCCACGCCCACTACGCCCCCTGAGACGACCTGGTTAGGGATGAGAAAGAGGTCTGCGGCCAGGGCCACGAGCACGCTGCCCAGGGCGATGAGGAGGTACTCCCAAAGGATGCGCCAAACAGCGAGGAGCCGTTCACGCCACGGGCGGCGCGCCCGCTTTTCGGGCCGGCGGAAGCGGTTACGCTTCATAACGGCAAGCGACGATTCGCGCATCGTAGGCGGGTTCGATGACGCCGCCGGGCGGCACGACGAGAAAGCGCGCCTCATCCCAGCGCCCTTCCACCAGGTCTCGGATGAGGAGCACACTGCCCACAAGTTCCTCAAAGCGCCAGCCGCGCCGTTGGGCCACCTCCCGCACCTGGGCGCGGTAATCCGGCAGGCGCATCTCGGCCGTCTCGATATAGGCGGCGCGCTGATAGTGCTTTTGCCAGGCGCCCAACACCTCCATCAAATAGTCCGCGTTATCCTGCCCATATTTGCGGACGTATTCCCGATACACCCTGGCCATATCCGCCTCATCGTTCCCCACGCCCGCCGCGCCCAAGGAGACATAGTCGCTCGCACTCCCGCCGCGCTCCATATAATCGGGCGTGTACCAATAGGTGCCGGGGGTGGCGCGGAACTCTTTTCCATACCGTTCGGCGGAACCAAGGTAAAGGGTAATGCAGTCATGGGCGCGCGGCACCACGAGTTTGGTATGGGTCGCCCGCAGGCCGGCGATGGCATTGCTGCACAGGCCATAGCCGAGGAGGATGGCCTCATAGCGCCCTTCGGACACCGCTTCGAGGCGCTCGCGGAGGTGGGCGCGCAGGCGCTCCGGCTCGGTGTGCAGGCCCTTATCCACCAGTTCGATATCCACCACGTGGGGCGAGAGCGCGGCGCAATAATAGGCCTGGCGCGCCAGCACCTCACAGGCGATGAGTTTCAGCCGCATCGCGCCGTCAAGCATCGGGGGCATCCGCCGCGGCTGCGGCGGCCTCCAGGGCCTCGCCCACCCGATCGCTTTTGAGGATATCCCCCAGGGCGGCGAGGAAGAACATCACGTTCGCCCGCTGAGAGGCATAGCCCATCAGCCCGATGCGCCAAAGCCCCCCCGCCCGCCGCGCCCACCGCGCCCGGCCAGCCGCCCTAGCCCACCGCCGATCTCGATGCCGTATTTTTCGAGGAGCGCGCCGCGCACGGCCTTATCCTCTACCCCTTCCGGCACGAGGACCGTGGTGAGCGAGGGGAGCCGCCAGGTTGGGTCTGGGACGAGAAGCGTCAGCCCCATAGCCTCCAGCCCGGCGATGAGCGCCCTCTGGTTGCGTCGATGGCGCGCAGAGCGGGCCGCCAGGCCCTCTTCATGCACCTCCAACAGCGCCTCGCGCAGGGCATAGATCATCGTGATCATCCCCGTCTGATGGTAAGCCCTCTCCGGCCCCCAGTAACGCCAGAACTGCCCCGCATCCAGGTAGAAACTGGGCACCGGCGCTTTGCGGGCGTGGTAGGCCTCTACGGCAGCGGGGCTGAAGGTCATCGGCGCCAGGCTGGGCGGCGCGCCCAGGCACTTTTGCGTGCCGCTGTAAGCGATATCCATCCCCACCGCATCGGCCCGCACAGGCATCCCCCCAAGGGAGGTTACACAATCCACCAAAAAGAGCGCCCCCGCCTCATGGGCCAAGCGGGCGATCTCCTCGAGCGGCTGAAGGACCCCCGTCGAGGTCTCGGCATGGACGAGAGCCACCACCTTGGGCCTGGCCGTGCGGAGCGCCTCGGCCACCTGCTCGGGCTGGGTGGCGCGGCCCCATTCCGTATCCACCCGAGTGACTTTGGCCCCCAGGCGGCGGGCGATCTCGACCATGCGCTCGCCAAAGGCCCCTTGCACGCAGATGAGCACCTCATCGCCCGGCTCGAGGGCGTTGATAAAGGCCGCCTCCATCCCGGCCATCCCCGTGCCCGGCGCGCAAAAGGTCCACGCGTTCTTTGTCTCAAACACCTCGCGCAGGAGCGCCTGCGTCTCATCCATCAAGGCCAGATATTCGGGGTCGAGATAGCCCAGAAGGGGCGTAGCGCAGGCGCGTAAGACGCGCGGCGAAATCTGGCTAGGCCCTGGCCCAAGGAGCAGCCTCGGCGAGGGGTTGAGCGTTCCAAAAGGGGTCGTCATAGGCCTTCCTCCTCCATAAGGTAGCACCGTGCGCCCATAGGATAGCCGAAACTCGCCCCTTGGCAAGGCCGTCCAGGAGCGCAGGCCTCGCGGCCCGCATGCGAGGCGCCCCAATAGGTCGAGGCGAACCCTCCAATCCCATCGGTTGACGATTCGCCCCATTGTGCTATCATCCAAGTTCAGCGCGCGCTTGCGCGCCAGGAGAAACGCATGGAACCCATCCTCATCGCCGAAGGGCTGACGCGCCATTTCGGCCGCCTTGTGGCGGTGGACCACCTCGACCTCACCGTCTATCGCGGCGAGGTGTTCGGCTTTTTGGGGCCAAACGGCGCCGGCAAAACGACCACCATTCGCCTCCTGAATGGCATCCTTCGCCCCACCGAGGGGCGCGCTACCCTCTTGGGGTTTGACGTGGCCACCCAAGGGGATGCCGTGCGGCGCTACACGGGCGTCCTCACCGAAAACCCCAGCCTCTATGAGCACCTGACGGCGCGCGAGAACCTGCGCTTCTATGGCGATGTCTACGGCTACCCCGAGGAGAAACTCCCTGCGCGCATCGAGGCTGTGCTGGAGGCTATGGGCCTGGCCGACCGGGCCGATGAGCCGGTGGGCGCCTACAGCAAGGGGATGAAACAGCGCTTAGCCATCGGCAAGGCGCTCCTGCACGAGCCGCCCATCCTCTTTCTCGATGAGCCAACCGCCGGGCTGGACCCCGCTGCCGCCCGCGCTGTAACGGCGATGATCGCGCAACTCAGCCATCAAGAGGGGCGCACCATCTTTTTATGCACCCACAACCTCACCGAGGCCCAGCGCCTGTGCGACCGTGTGGGGGTCATCAATCGCGGCGTCCTCCAGGCCGTGGGGGCGCCGGCCGACCTGGCGCGGCAACTCTGGAGCGGCCTGCGCGTCGAGATGGACCTGCATAGCGAACCATCAGGGGCCGTGTGGGCAGCCATCAAGGCCCATCGGGGCGTGCGCCAAGCGAGCCTTGTGGATGGCAAGGTGCGCCTCGAACTGGAAAGCGAGGAGGCTATCCCCGGGGTGATCGCGGCCATCGTCTCGGCCGGCGGGCGCATCTATAGCGTGATGCCCGAAGAGCACACGCTGGAAGAGATTTACTTTGAGATTCAGGGCGCAAACGGCGCGTCGCTAGAGGAGAGGAAATGAGGCGCTGGAACTGGCGCGCCATCCGCGCGGTGATGCGCAAAGACCTTCAGCAAGTGCGGCAGAACCGCATGGTCTGGCTGCCGATGATCTTGGTGCCGGCCATTTTGGATATCGTCTTGCCGTGTGTGATGGCTATTCTGCCCTCCCTGGCTCCGCAGGATTTCGCCTCCGGCAGCGCCGACCTGGCCGAATTCTTCAAGGTCTTGCCCCCCTCCCTCCAGCGCACGCTGGGGAGCCTCTCGCCGGTTCAGCAGTGGGTCTATGTGAGCCTTAACTTTATGTTCGCGCCGATGTTCCTCATCGTGCCGCTGATGGTCTCCAGCATCCTCGCCGCCGATAGCCTGGTGGGCGAGCGCGAACGCAAGACGCTCGAGGGCCTCCTCTACACTCCGATGACCGACGGCGAGATTTTTATCGCCAAGGTCCTCGTCAGTTTTGTGCCGGCTTGCTTCATCGAACTCGCCTCGTTCGCCGGTTACGGCCTCGTGGCGAACGCCGCCGGCTACCGCGTGATGGGGCGCGTGTTCTTCCCCGCGGCCACCTGGTGGCCGCTCGTCCTTTGGTTGGGGCCGGCCGTCTCGATGATGGGGCTGGGGGTTACGGTGCTCATCTCCTCCAAAGCCAAGACCTTTATGCAGGCCCAGCAAACGGCCGGTGTGCTCGTCTTGCCGATGGTCTTTTTGATGATCGGCCAGATGACGGGGCTGTTCTTTTTGGGTGTGGGGGCGATTTTAGCGGCCGGTTTCGTGGCCTGGTTGGTGGGCGCGTGGCTCGTCTGGATCGGCGCGCGCACCTTCTCGCGCGGCGAACTCATCGTGCGGGTGTAAAAGCCGATTAGGGGAGCGCGGGCCTCCTGGCCCGCGGCGCGAGGCAGGCGCCTCGCGCCCCATTGAAAAAACTTTCCCGCAGGTTCAAAACCTGCGGGAGGATCAGGGTGAGGGCACATCATAAAAGGAGCAAGAACCTTGAAAAATCACGAGGCCTTTTTGACGCGCTTGTATCAGGAATACGAGGCGAAATATCCCCGCTCGCGCGTGGCCCATCAGGAGGCCCGGCGCGTATTGATAGATGGCGTAAGCCACGGCGCACGGCTGTTCGAGCCGTTCCCCTTCCGCATCACGGCGGCGTGCGGCCCTTGGGTGCGCGAACTCGGCGGCGCCGAGATCATTGACTATTGGCAGGGGCACTATGCCAACATCCTTGGGCACAACCCGCCCCTCATCGTCGAGGCCCTCCAGGCCGAACTCGCGCGCGGTTTCGGCCTGCAGACGGGCCTCCCTGACGAGGGACAAACGGCACTGGCCGCCCTGCTCGCCCAGGCCACCGGCGCCGAAAAGGTGCGTTTGACCACCTCTGGCACGCTGGCCACGATGTACGCCATCATGCTAGCCCGCGCCTTTACGGGGCGAGACGTGGTACTCAAGGTGGGCGGCGGCTGGCATGGGGCGAACCCCCTCGCCCTCAAAGGCGTGGCGCGCACCCAGGCCGGCTTCACCGCGGTGGATTCGACGGGCATCTCAAAAAGCGCCGACCAAGAGATCCTCGTGACGCGATTCAACGACGTGGAGGCGCTTGAGGAGGTCTTTCGCCGCCGGGGCGAGGAGATCGCTTGCTTCATCTTTGAACCCTGCCCTGGCGGGGGCGGGTTCATCCCGGCCACCAAGGCCTTTATGCGGGCCGCGCGAGATTTGACCCAGCGCTACGGCGCGCTCCTCATCCTGGATGAGGTCATCACGGGGTTCCGCTACTGCGCCTCGGGCGTGCAGAAACTCTACGGCGTCCAGGCGGACCTCACCACCTTTGGCAAGATCATCGGCGGCGGTATGCCCGTGAGCGCCGTGGCCGGCCGAGCGGATGTGATGGAGCGCGCCAGCGAATCCGCCCCCCGGCGCGTGTGGTTCAACGGGGGCACCTTTGCAGCCCATCCCCTCAGTATGCGCGCGGGCCTGGCGATGCTGGAATACCTCATCGCGAACGAAGGCGCCATCTATCCGGCCTTGGCCGCCAAAGGGGATGGGTTGCGCCGCGGCATCGAGAGGGTTTTCGCCGATCGGGGTATCTTGGCACGTTGCACCGGGGCCGATGCCGAGGCCCTTCCGGCCGGCAGTTCGCTCGGTTGGGTGAACTTTCCCCTGCGCGAAGATACGCCCCTCACCGCGCCGGAGGATATAACCGACCCCTCCCTGTGCGATGTAACCTTGCGCGAAAAGGCGCTCAAAATCGGCCTCCTCCTGGAGGGGGTGAACGTCGTCCACGGGCTAGGGGCCATCTCCACGGAACACACCGAAGGGACCCTGGCGCGCACGTTAGAGGCCTACGACGCCTTTGCCAAGCGCTTGCGCGCCGAGGGATAGGGGATCCTTTGGAGAGTTGGGGCCGCCTACGGGCAGTGGGCGGCCCTTTTTCATTCAGTAGGCGTTGCGGTCGCGCCGCAGGAACGCGTTGACCAGCGTGCGAAGGATAATCTTGATGTCAAACAGGAGCGACCAATTTTCGATGTAGTACAGATCATACTTGGTGCGCTCGATGATAGAGGTATCTCCCCGCAGGCCGTTCACCTGCGCCCAGCCGGTGAGGCCGGCCTTCTCCTTATGCCGCTCCATATAGCGCGGCACCACCTGCTTAAACTGCTCCACGAACACCGGCCGCTCCGGCCGAGGGCCGACCAGGCTCATCTCCCCCAAAAGGACGTTGATCAACTGCGGAAGTTCATCAATAGATGTGGCGCGCAAAAAACGCCCCAGGCGCGTCTTCCGTGGGTCATCCGGCGTGGCCCAGACAGGCCCCGTCTCCTCCTCGGCATTCACCCGCATAGAGCGGAACTTGATCATCTGGAAGGGTTTGCCATCCAGCCCTACGCGCTCCTGCGTATAGAACACCGGCCCTTTGGATTCCAACTTGATGAGGAGCGCGATGAACAGCATAAACGGCGAGAGAAAAATGAGCGCCGTCGCGCTCACGAGGAGGTCCATCACCCGTTTGAGCGCCAACCTCCAGCCGCGCAGGGCCACATCGCGCACCACGAGCATAGGGAGGCCGTCGAGGTCGCTGATGCGCACTTCTGAGGCCAAAATCTGAAAGAGGTCGGGGAAGATGCGCACCGCCGCGCGTTTCGCCTCGCAGATGGAGATGATCTCCAACAGTTCTTCGTGCGAGGCTTGCGGCAGGGCTACGATGACCTCATCCACCGGATGGGCCTCCAAAATCCGTTCGAGATTTTGTACCCCGCCCAAGATGGGCACGCCGGCCCATTCGCCGGCCCCCTGGCCATCCACACAACCGATTACTTTGTACCCCAAGCGCGCTTGCGAGGCCTTTTGCAAAATGGTGCGAGCCACCTCCCCCGTGCCCACCAGGAGCACCCGGCGCGGATGCCGGCGGCGGAGCACCCTTTCTAAAAGGCCGATCAGCCCCCGCCCGATGAGGACGAGGAGCACCGTCAGCCCCCAACTGTAAAGCAAAAGGCCACGCGTCAGATCGCTCGAAGCGCGTACAGTGAGGAAACTGAGCGCGGTGGAGACGAGCACCGCGATGGAGACCGCCGATAGGATGGTGTAGAACAGGTCCACCCGCGAGCGGCTGGAACGCGCGTGATACAGCCGGAAGAAAAAGAAGGTAATGACCACGCTCACCATCTGGATGGCGCCTTGCAGGGCATAGCCTCGGAACGGCCCCAAGCGCAGCGCCGTGGGGATGGGAATGAGGATGCGCAGCCAATAGGCTAAATAGAAGGCCAACGCGGCCATCGCCGCATCGAGGGCGAAGGTCAGGCATCGCAAAAAAGACTCGTATTTTCGAGGCATCTCTTCTTTACCCTAGGCGGAAGCCACCCGCTTGCGTTCAGCGGGGCGCAGGCCGTCTCGCCAGAGGGCGAGGGCCTTAAATATCGAAATGCCCAGGTCAATCAGCAGGTTGACGAGGGCCGGCGTGCTCGCGCGATAGTGCTTGTTATGAAAGATGCGCATCGCATCATAAAAGGCGGCGATGGCCCGCCGGCTCGATTTGCGGCTGGAGGCCCCCTTGACGTGCACCACAGTTACCTCCGGGTGGTAAACAATCCGCCAGCCCTTCTCCTTAATGCGGTAGCACAAATCGAGATCTTCGCCGTACATAAAAAAGGCTTCGTCCAAAAGGCCAGCCTGGAGGAGCGCCTCGGCGCGCATCAGCATAAAGGCCCCCACCACGGCATCCACCTCCGTCTCCACGTCGGGGTCGAGGAAGGTCATATTGTAGCGGCCAAAGCGGGGGCTGGAGGGAAAGAGTTTGCTTAGGCCTATGATGCGGTAAAAGGAGACGGCCGGCGTGGGGAAACTGCGCCGGCAGGCCAAATCCAGCCGACCATCTTGGCGGACGAGTTTTGGCCCGGCTGCCCCCACATCGGGGGAACGATCCATAAACGCGAGCATCTCGCGAAGCGCCGTGGGCGGCAAGATCGTATCGGGGTTGAGGAGGAGCACATAGCGCGGCAGGGCGCCCTGCGCGGCCCCTTCGCCAAACCCCAAGGCCCTCAGGCCGATGTTATTGGCGTAGGCATAGCCGCCGTTATGATCCGTTACGATGAGGCGATCTACCCAGGGGTGCTTGGCGCGCACCATCTCGGCGCTGCCATCCGTCGAGGCGTTATCTACGATGATGACCTGCCGCGTAAAGTCCCCCTCGCTCGCCGCGATGGAATGGAGGCAACGGTCGAGGTCCTCTCGCGTGTTATAATTCACGATGACGATGGCCAGGTCCACCATATCCCCTCACTCATCAAGACGGCGCGCCGCAGCGCGGGGTTCCGCGCTCACCACTGGCGTTTGGGCCACGGCGCCTTGGGGGCATAGCGCCATCGCCAGCAAACGCCCACCGGATAGCCCGCCATCTTGGCGAAATCCCCCGCGATGCGGATAACCGGCATCCACCCCAGGGCGATGATCCGCTCTTTGAGAGATAGCCCTTCCAACCACGGGCGCAGGCGGCGCCAGGGCGTGCGCATCATCGCCGCCAAGCCAAGCGCAAAGGCGGCCCACCAGGCCGGGTGATGGAACGCCGCGAGCAGGATCACCCCCGGCCCAAGGAGGCCATACGTCCCATAGCGCACCAGGTGGCGGTAGCGCCACAAATCTGCCTTGCCATCGCCCCGGGCATAGCGGTAGTATTGCTTGATAAAGGCCTTGAGCGTGGGCCGCGGCCGAAAATGGGCTATGGCCCCCGGCGCGAAGGCAAAGGTAAACCCCGCATCGCGCAGGGCAAAGTCGAACACCAAGTCCTCGCAATAATCGAGCCACTCCGGGTAGCCGCCCACCGCCTCCCAAGCGGCCCGGCGGAAGGCCACCGAGCGCGACGAGGGATAGAACGCCTCCGCCCTCACCTCGCCGAGCGCGGGTAAAGTGATCGCCCCGAGCACCCGTTCAAAGAGCGTGCGCGGCTCCGGCACAAAGAACCCGCTGACCACGTCGGGCGCGTTCGGCCCCTCAAACGGCGCGATGAGTCGCTCCAGCCAGGTCCTCCCCAAGCGCACGCCGGCATCCGTCGAGGCGATGATCTCCCCTCGCGCGGCGGCGATGGCCGCGTTCCGCCCGGCCGAGATGTTCGCGCCTGGGCGCGAAAGGACCTGCATCGGCAGCGGAGACCGCGCGGCAAAGGCCTGCAGGCGTTCCAGGGTGCCATCCGTCGAGCCGCCATCCACGATGACGATCTCGTCGGGCAGGCGCGTCTGCTCGGCCAGGGATTGAAGGAGGGCCTCGATGGAGGCCACCTCGTTCAGCACCGTCGCAATCACCGATACGCGCTCCGCCATCCCACCCCCGTGGGGCCATTATAACGCGGTTAGCGATGGCCGCCAATTGGCGCATGGGCTTGACACAGCAGTGCGAGGTGCACTAACCTCCTTCAGACGAATCGTTAGGAGGTTCCCCCGATGTCTCCCAGCACGAGCACCAAGGCGACGACGCGCCCGCTGACCTTCCGCGACCTGGGCGTACGGCCCGTCATCAACTGCCGGGGCACGTACACCATCGTGAGCGGCTCGCGCCTCCTGCCCCAGGTGGCCGAGGCGATGGTGGCCGCCTCGGATGCCTATGTGGATATGGACGAGTTGATGGAAAAAGTGGGCGAGCGGCTGGCGGCGCTCACGGGCGCCGAGTGGGGTTACATCACCTCCGGCTGCGCCGCCGCCCTGGCGGAGGTGGCCGCGGCCTGCATCGCCGGGGCCGACCCCGAAAAGATCGCCCGCCTGCCCGATACCACGGGGATGAAGAACGAGATCATTATGCAACGCGCCCACCGCAATCAATATGACCGCGCCCTGCGGCTCACGGGAGCCACCATCGTCGAGGTGGAGACGGAGGAAGAACTGCGCGCCGCCATCAACGAGCGCACCGCGCTCATCGCCATCAACGCCGACCACGAGCGCGAAGAGACCATCCCCACGCCCCAGATGATCGCCATCGGCCGCGAATACCGCATCCCCACCTTAGTGGATGCCGCCGCCCAGCGCCCCGATGTGCCCAATATCTACCTGGCTATGGGGGCCGATGCCGTGGCCTACAGCGGCGGCAAGTGCCTGCGCGGGCCGCAGGCCTCGGGGTTGGTGCTGGGTAACAAGGCGCTCCTGAAGGCGGCCTTCTTGCACAGCGCGCCGCATCACAGCCTGGGGCGGCCTATGAAGGTGGGCAAAGAGGAGATTATGGGCCTCCTCACCGCCGTGGAGGCCTGGATTTTGGGGCGCGACCACGAGGCCGAGTGGCGTATGTGGGAGGGCTATTTGGAGCGCATCCGCCAGGCCGTGGCGGATTTGCCCTCCGTGCGGACGCGCATAGACCCGCCGGGGATTTTCAACGTCGCGCCGACTTTGGCCATCACCTGGCAGCCGGAGGTGCTCGGCTGCACGCCCGAACAGGTTCACCAGGCCCTGTGGGAGGGCGAGCCGCGCATCACGCTGCACCTCTTGCCAGATGGCCTGCGCGTGATGCCCTATATGATGGAAGAGGGCGAGGATGTCCTCGTGGCTAAGCGCCTGCGCGAACTCCTCACCTACCCCCATTGGCCCCAACCCCAGCCACCTGCGCCGCCTCAGGTGGAGGTCACCGGCACCTGGGCGGTAGAGATCGCCTATGTGTACGGCCAGAGCCGGCACACGATGCGCCTCCGGCAAGATGGGGCGCGCGTGAGCGGAGAGTACACCACGCCCTACGCGCGCACGCCCCTTCAGGGTGAGGTGCAGGGCGAAAAGATTACCTTCTCCGCCTCGCTTGGGTATCAATCCAACGAGACCGTCTATGCCTTTGAGGGGGCTGTAGAGGGCAATGCGATGGCCGGGCGCGTGGGCTTGGGCGAATACGGCTGGGCCACCTGGCAAGCGAGGAAAGAAATTTCGCCGTAAGGCCGAAAAAATGGTTGACAATAACCTTATAGTATGCTATACTAAAAATGCAAGGGGCGCCGAGGGCGCCTTAATGCACCTTCTAAACACTCGTCCATTGCCGCTCGCGCCCCGCGAAGGGTTCCGCTTGCCGTTCGCGCTATACAGCGCAAGGGGGTGAACCATGAAGCGGCATGAAGTCTGGATCGTCGCCATCCTCTTAGGGGTTACATTCCTCGCCATCTGCGTGAGTTCTCGCGGGTGGTTGCCTATCTCCCTACCGGTGTGCATCTTGGTCGGGTTGGGCATACCGGCGGCTCTGCTCCTTATCTCCCTACCGGTGTGCATCTTGGTCGGGTTGGGCATACCGGCGGCCCTGCTCCTATGGTGGAACCGCCGCGAGTTGAGCGAAATTCTGAATATGCCCCAGGCGCCGCCCAAAGAGGAATACCCCGAAGACGCGGACCTGAAAAAGGCCGCGTGATGCACGTGTTGGCGCGCCCTCTCCGCAAATTGGAGAGGGCGCGCCCTTTTTCGCCGAGAGGCTATTCCTTCTGGCGAATCTCGCGGATCCACTCCAGGCACTGGGCCGTGAGGTCCGTAATGGCCTGCCAGTTGCCCGCCTTGATCCAATCGCTGCGCACCAGGCGAGAACCCATCCCCACGCAGGCTACGCCCGCCTCGAACCAGCCTTTGAGGTTCTCATAGGTGGGTTCGACGCCGCCCGTGGGCATAATCTTGGTCCACGGCGTGGGCGCGAGCACCGCCTTCACAAAGGCCGGCCCGCCCAGTTCAGCGGCGGGGAAGACCTTGCAGATTTCCACGCCCAACTCCTCCGCCATCGAAATCTCGGTGGGGGAGGCGCAGCCGGGGAAGTAGGGCACCTTGCGGCGGTTGCACAGGCGCGCGATATCGGGGTTCAGCACCGACCCCACGACAAAATTGGCGCCTAGGTTGATGTACAGCCCCGCTGTGGGCACATCGAGCACCGACCCGATGCCCAAGATGAGGTCGGGCGTTTCCTTCTCGGCGAAGGCGACCAACTCGCGGAACACCTCAAAAGCGCGGTCGCCGCGGTTGGTGAACTCCACCACCCGCGCTCCCCCCGCGGCGAGCGCCCGCACCACCTGCTTGGATGTTTCCACGTCCGCATGGTAAAAGAGGGGCACCATCCCCTGCTCTTCCATCGTGTTCCACACTTGGAGGCGTGAAAAGCGTGCCATATCTCGCTCCTTATCGCAATCTACCGTGATACGCGGCCAGAAACGTCACCCGCCATCAACTTTTGCACTTCATCCACCGAGACGAGGTTGAAATCGCCAAAGATGGTGTGCTTGAGGCAGGAGGCGGCTACGGCAAAGTGGAGCGCCTTTTGGCGATCGGCCCCATAGGTCAACAGGCCATAGATGAGGCCCCCCACAAAGGCATCGCCCCCGCCTACGCGATCTACGATGTGGGTAATGTCATACGTGGGCGCAGTGTAAACGGTCCCCTCATCCCACAAGATGCCGGACCACGTGTTGTGGCTGGCCGAGATGGACCCCCTCAACGTGATGGCGATGGTCTTGAGGTTGGGGAAGCGCTCCGCCAGCGCCTGGCATACGAAGCGGTATTTATCGGCCTCCACCCGACCGGAGGTTACATCCGTATCGGGCGCGTGGATGCCGAACACCTGCGCCGCATCCTCCTCGTTGCCGACGGCGATATCGCAATAGCGTACAAGTTCCGTCATCACCTCGCCGGCCTTTTTGCCCCAACGCCAGAGTTTGGCGCGATAGTTCAAATCGCACGAGACGGTGAGGCCCATCTCTTTGGCCGCCTTGACCGCCTCGAGGCAGGCCTCGGCGGCGCCCTGCGAGATAGCCGGCGTGATGCCCGTCCAGTGGAACCAACCGGCATCAGCAAAGGCGGCGCGCCAATCCACCATCCCCGGCTGGATGGTCGCAAAGGACGAGCCATCCCGATCGTAGATGACCTGGCTGGCGCGCGCCACAGCGCCCATCTCGAGGAAGTAAATGCCCAACCGGTCGCCGCCCCAGATGATTTTATCCACCCCCACGCCCGCCTCGCGCAAAAAGCGCAAACAGGCCCGGCCGATGTCGTTCTTGGGCAAGCGGGTGACGAAATCCACCGGAACGCCGAACCCTGCCAGCGATACGGCCACGTTCGCCTCGCCCCCGCCGTATACCACGTCGAACGAGCGCGCCTGGCTGAAGCGCAAGAACCCCGGCGGCGAGAGGCGCATCATAATCTCGCCAAAGGTAACGACCTTCATCGCCCATCCCTCCCTATCCGTGAATTGCAGGGGCATTTTAGGCCGTTTGCCCTCAAAAGGGCAAGTGGCCTACTGCGAACGGTATTCCCCTATACACCGCTGAAACCGAACATATTATTTGGCTTGCACGCCCGCTCGACATTGTGTAAATTCATACACAAAGGGTCATTCCTTGTGTATCCAGCCCGATGAAGGAGAAAAGGCTATGGAAAAGGGCCAGCGCGAGAACGATGGTGTGGATGTCGCCTTTTCGATGCTCCTCGAGGAATTGAAAGCCTGCTTACAACGTATCCACGATGCTGGCGCACGGGCTTTTACGCAGGGTTACTACACCGAAATCGACCGCCTCAAAGAGCAAGCTGAACGGGTGCGCGCCTTGATTGCGCGAGCAGAGGTACTCGAGGAGGATTGGGCCAAAGTAAAAAACGAACACCCCCCGGCCATCACATCCAAGATCAAAGAGACAGAAATGGTCCCTGGCAGTACCTTTAGGGCAGGCCTGTCGCTTCCTCCTATTCCTCCTCAGTCACATCCTCGGAAACTTGCTCCAGGGCAGCGAACGCCAGAGGAAGTTTACGTCATACCCATCCTTAAGGCCCTCGAAGAAATGGGTGGCCAAGGGAGAGTATCAAATATTCTAGATCGTGTCTTGGAACAGGTTCGTGATCGCCTTACAGAGTCTGACTATGGCCAGTTGCGATCGGGCGAGATTCGATGGCGTAATGCAGCCCAGTGGGCGCGTCATACAATGGTGACGAGTGGTCTACTTAGTAAAGATTCGCCTCGCGGCATCTGGGAGATTACGCCCCAAGGCCGAGAGTACTTAGCGCGCCACCGTGCTCTGGCAGGAGATTCTGCCTGAACAGGGTCGCCGTGTGCACCGTCCGGGGTCAGGAGGCGTTGAATGGTCGGCGCGATTCACGGCTGGTGGTGCAACGCGCGCACGTATCCGACGGTGTGCCATTACTGCGGCCAACGGGTCTTTTATTTTTCCTGCGACTGTGGCTGCAAGGTCTTTTTTGACGAACTTGGCCCGCCGTGGCCTCAGCATATGTGCCTCCCTTACTTGGAAGCCACATATGGGCATACCCAAGCGGTACATCTCTTTGAGGCACACCGCTTACGCTTGGGTGAAGAGATCTCGATCGAGCCAGAATATACTCAAACCCTCTTAGAGCACGGGCGAAATCCGTCTCGTCCTCACCGCCTTGTGCGGCAAGATCCCACAGAAGGTAGCCGTGTTCAGGAAATCGGCTACCTACGCGAGATTGGACCATCCCAAGATGCCTATAAGGCATTTGATCTTTTGCGTTCTCCCATTTCTCGGGCGCTCTTGGGTTCGCTTGCAGATAGGCGCTATATACCGATCACGCTCCATACGGGCGATCTTAGCCGCGAAGATGGCGGCAGTTACACGGGGGTAATAGATGCTGAATCCTTCAGCGCTTCCAAAGCAAGGCGAGGCGACCTGGTGCGGTTCAGCCTGATCGCCTGGGGAATCCCTGGGCGTTCGCTCGTTTGGCTGTGCCAGCGCTTGGCGCGGGTTGGGCTGAGGTAATACCCTAGACTAAATACCCTCCCGCAGGTTAGAAACCTGCGGGAGGGTCATTTTAGAGGGTAATGGGGCTGCTGAGCAGGCCCACGAGGAGTTTCACGGCGTTCTGAACATCGCCGTAATCCACCATCTCAGAGGGGGTGTGGACGTAGCGGCAAGGGATGGAGAGGCACCCAGCGGGCACGCCGCCGCGCACAAGTTGCATCGCCCGCGCATCGGTGGAGCCGCCGGTGAGCACCTCGCGTTGGTAGGGGATGCCCAGCCGCTCCGCCGTGGAGATCATCCACTCTTTGACCCCCGCGTGGGCGATGAACCCCGAATCCATCACCTTGACGGCCGGCCCCTGCCCCAGAGAGACGGCCATCGGCCTGGCCTCCGGCGTATCGCCCGTCTTGGTGACGTCGAGCGCCAGGGCCACGTCCGGCTCCACGCCATAGGCGGAGACGAGCGCGCCCCGCGTGCCCACTTCTTCTTGCGTGGTAAAGACGGCGAACACCTCATTGGGTGCATCGGCTAACTCGCGCAGGGCCTGGATGAGCACCGCACAGCCGATGCGATCATCCATCGCCTTGGCCACCAGCCGCTGGCCCAAATCCGCCATCGGCCGCACAAAGCAGGCCGCATCGCCCACCTTGACGGGGCAATCTTGGCGGGAGGTGGCTCCCACGTCCATAAAGAGTTCCTCCCAGGCGGGGCGGTCTTGGCTTTCTAGCCACTTTTCCCAGCCCACCACGCCGCTCACGCCGTTCCCAAAAGAGACCCGCGCGCCCACGAGCGTGAGCGCCGAGACGCCCCCTGCCGCGGCGAAGCGCAGGAACCCCTTTTCATCCACATAGGTAACGACCAGGCCGATTTCATCCATATGCGCGGCGAGCATCACGCGCTTGCCCCCATGTGCCCCCTTCTTATGGGCGATGAAGTTGCCCAAGGCATCCACCCGCACTTCATCCACCAAGGGGCGAACGATGCCCTCGATGAGCGCGCGCACCTGCCCCTCATGGCCGGAGGGGCCGTAGGCCTCGACGAGTTGTTTGATGAGTTCTTTCATTGTGGCAAACCCCCTTCTAGTGCGCGCAGGGCTTCGCGCGCGATG
>JAIOAW010000035.1 GCA_019873625.1 Chloroflexota bacterium | reverse complement strand
TAGAGCGCTATCCCGTTGAGGATAGCCCCCATTGCATGCTCGCGCACGCCAAAGTGAAAGTTCCGGCCGGAAAACTGCCCCTTGGCGATATCCCCATAGCCTTTGAGGTAGGTCGAGGTAGAGGGGGCCAAATCCGCCGAGCCGCCCACTAGGCCCGGCACCATCGCGGCGATGTGCGCCATAGCCTCGCCCCCCAAACGCCGCGTGGCCCCGGCCTTGCCGCCGAGCGCCTCCAAAAGGCGCTTTTCCAGGTCATCAGGCAGGGATTTTCGCATAGAGGCATCGTATTGGGCAGCGAGTTCGGGGTTGGCCTCGCGCCAGGCCCGATATTCCCCTTGCCAGGCTTCGTATTGGCGTTCAAGTTCCGCCACACGCGCCTCGCAGATGCGCCGCACCTCATCGGGCACGTAAAAGGCGGGTTCCTGCGGCCAGCCCAAGTTCACCTTGGTGGCGGCCACCTCTGCCGCGCCCAGAGGTGCCCCGTGCGCCTCGGCGGTATCCACCGCGCCCGGGCTGCCGTAGGCGATGTGCGTGCGCGCCACGATGAGCGTGGGGCGTTCGCGTTCCGCTTGGGCCGCCTCGATGGCGCGCGCAGCGGCCTCGCCATCGTGCCCATCTATGGAGAGCACCTGCCAACCGTAGGCCTCGAAGCGTTTGGCGCGATCCTCGCTGAAGGCGAGGCTCGTCGGCCCCTCGATGGTGATGCGGTTATCGTCATAAAAGACGATGAGGTTCCCCAGCCCTAGGTGCCCGGCTAAGGAGGCCGCCTCGGAGGCGACGCCTTCCATCAAATCGCCATCGCTCGCCAGGCAATACACATCGTGGTCGAACGGCCGGTGCGTGGCCGTGTTGTAACGGGCGGCCGTCATCTTGGCGGCGATGGCCATCCCCACGGCGTTCGCCAGCCCCTGGCCCAGGGGGCCAGTGGTCGTCTCTACGCCGGGCGTCACGCCATATTCGGGGTGGCCGGGCGTCTTGCTCCCCCATTGGCGAAAGCACTGGAGTTCCTCCATCGGCACATCGTAGCCAAAGAGGTGAAGGAGGCCGTAGAGGAGCATCGAGCCGTGCCCCGCCGAGAGGATGAAGCGATCGCGGTTGGGCCAGGTTGGATCTTTGGGGTTGAAGCGTAGATATTCCGCCCAGAGCGTGAAGGCGTAATCGGCCGCGCCCATAGGCAGGCCAGGATGGCCCGACTGGGCCTTTTCCACCGCGTCCAGCGCGAGGATGCGCAGGGTGTTCGCGCCGAGGCGGCGCTGTTCGGGCGTAAGGAAGCCAGGCATTCCGTGAACCCCCTCCAGGTGATGAACCGGGCACGTTGCCCAATTTCGGAAGCGATCAGCCCCCATTGTATGTGCATTGGCCGGTGCGGCAAAACATCCCCCTCAGGGGAGGGCGTTCGCCCAGGCCAAGGCCGCCATAAACCAGTAGGCCAGTTCCACGGTAAAGTAGGCGTTGTCTATCATCCCGTGGGCTAGGCCGGCGGCCAGGCCCGCCGCCAAACCCAGGGCAGCCAGGCGCTCTTCGCCCCGCAAGGTGCCCCTCAGGCCGGTGCGCAGGCACGCCGCGACCCCCCCTACAAGGGCGGCGAAGGCTACTATGCCGCCCATCCCCAACCTCAGCCAAACGTCGAGGATCACATGATGCGGGTGAGAAAGCCACCGATCTACCTCGGCCCCTGGGCGGATGTAATCGCCATAGTAGTAGAGAAAGTTATCAGGCCCCACGCCCCACCAAGGGTGGTCGCGCGCCATCTGCCAGGCCGATTGCCACAGGCTGAGGCGCAAAAAGGCCGTGCCCTGGCGGATATCCAGCGTCCCGCGCAATCGCCAGGCCCCTAGGAAGAGGAGGCCCCCTAACCCTAGGGCGGCCAAGGCCACCCACTTGCGGTGCGCAGGGCGGCTCCCCAGGAGGGCAAGGGTCAGAACCGCCGCCGGCAGGCCCAAGGCCCACGCCCCGCGCGAAAAGGTGAGGATGAGCGCCGCCGCCATAGGGATGGCCCCTAGGCCGTAAACCCAACGCCGCCAGCCCTTCGCGCCCCATAAGCCGAACGCCACTCCCAAGGGGAGGAGGCGCTCCAGGTAGAGCGCCAAGTTGTTGGGCGAGCCGTAAAAGCCGTGCGCCCGCCGCACGCCTTCGGCCTCGATGACGCCCTGCGGCAGGGGGTAGATCGCCAAGGCATAGAGCGCCACGGCCAGGGCGCCGAGCCATAGGGCGTCTATAATGGCGAGCGGGGCGAGCCTTCGGCGCCCTTCGAGGCGCAGGAGGAGGTAAAGGAGCGCCGGCTCGAGCACCATCAGGCGCCATTCGCGCCACGCCACGCGCTGATATTCCGCCTTGAGAGTGGCAACGAACCCCAGGAGCACGAACAGCCCCACGGCGAGGTCTAGCCAGCGCCTTTTCCCCCAGCGCAGGGGCGATGGGAAGCGCAGTCCAGCGGGGTCAAAAAGGGCCTCCCACCCCTTCGCTCCCACCGCCACGAGGAGCGCCACCTCGGCGATGGAAAAGGTCCACGGCCCGAAGCGGGCGTTCAACGGCGCGAAGGGGATGGCCGCAATGGCCCCCACAAGGGCCACCTGCGGCTGAAGGAGCGCCGTCAGGGCATAAAGGGCGAGCATACCCAGCCGCCCAAGGGAGGAGGGCGCAGCCCCAAGGGCCACAAGGAACACAAAGGAGGCCGCCCAACGCCCTAGGGCTGGCGCGCGTTCCCAGGCGGATCGGCATCTCCTCCACGCCGCCCGCCAGGGGACGATGCGCCCCGCCCGCCACGCGAGGATGCCCAGCCATAGGCACGCCGCTAGGGCCACACCTTCTTTGAGCCACAGGTCTCGGGTGGGGCGCCGTGCGCCCACGGTCAGGCTTTTTGTCCATTCCCACGGGCGCCCCTCGCCCTGGGCGAGGAGGCGGTGCACCGCGGGCGAACCCTCGGCGCGCCATTGCAACGGGGGCACCTCGCCCGCCGAGAGGTGCACCTGCTTGGGAGAGGCATCCGAGAGGAGGGTGAGGTCGCCCGGAAGATTGCGCAACTCCAGCCGCAAGTCAGTGCCCCAAAAGCGCAGTTCCGCCGTGCCGGAGGCCGTGTGCGCCCAGAGGGCGCTTGCCCCCTCCAGGCGGCCAGGGTAGGCCGTGGGCGGCTCTGCGGCCACCTCTCGCAGGGCATAGTAGAGGGCGGTCGGCTGCCCCTGCGTATCAAGGAGGGCATAGCCCCATAAGGGGTCATCCGCCGGGGCGTTCGGTTGGAGGTGCCCCAAGGAGACGAGGCCCATCCAAGGCCATTCCCGTTGCACGCGCTGGAGGGCCTGGCGCAGCCTCTCGGCCTGCACCACCGGCTCGTCGCTCCCCGTAGGAGAGGCCGCCCCTTGCCCACTGCGCCCCAGGGCGCACCAGCCCCCCTCCAAGGCCCAAATGGGCTTGTGCGCCTCCCCTCGGCGCGCCATCTCCTCGCGCAAAAGGATGAGGCGCGAAAAGTTCAGGACCTTTTCGCTCACGCGGCGGTCATACGGGCCGGACCAAAACCCGTAAGCCTTGGCGCCCAACACGTCGAAATAAGCCCCTGCGCCGCGACGGTAGATTTCCCTCAGGAACTGGATATCGCTCATATTGCGCCCGCCCCCCTCCAAGTTGGGCGCCAAACCGCCGGCGATGATGAGCGCTTCGGGGTCGTTTTGGCGGAGGGCCTCGCTCGCCAAACGCAGCATCTCCACATAGCCCGCCGGCGAGACCTCTCCTTGGCCCCAATGCGGGTAGATGTTCGGCTCATCCCACACTTGGTAAGCCGAGACGTAGCACCCATAGCGCGCGGCCACGGCGCCCGCAAAGCGGGCATAATCGGCCAAATGGGCCGGCGGGGCGAGGGGATTTTCCGCCTCCCAAGGTGGGCGCGCCCAGGCGGGCGAGGTATCGAGGACGAGGATGATGCGGAACCCGGCCTCCGCCGCAGCGCGCAACAGGGGATCCCACACTTCCCAGCGATAGGCGCCGGGTTCCGGCTCGACCTCGGCCCAGGGCAGGCGCTGGCGCAGCGTGCCGATGCCCAGCGACCGCGCTTGATGGAGCGCCTCTTGCAGGGCAGCCTCGGAAGGATACCGTTCCAACGCGACGTTCACGCCCAGCCGAGGCTCCTCCAGGCTGGGCGCCTTGGCCTCTAGGCCCGTCTCAATGCCCCGCGTGTTCGTGCGGTAGGCCCACACGTCCTGAAGGGCCATCGCCGCGATGGCCGCCGCGAGGGCGAGATAGCACAGCGCCGAGCACAGCCCCTCAATCCACGAGAATCGCTTCATCGTCCTCCCCAAGGGCAGCGCGCCGGCCACGCTCCAGGTGAATCAGGAGCACCGAGATATCCGCCGGGTTCACCCCTTGGATGCGCGAGGCCTGCCCCACCGTGCGGGGGCGGTGCTTCATCAGCCGTTCGCGGGCCTCATTGCGCAGGCCCACGATGGCGGTGTAGTCCAAATCCTCGGGGATGGGGCGGTTTTCTAGGCGGCGAGCACGTTCGATTTGCCGCTGCTGTTTGGCGATGTATCCCTCGTATTGCGTCTCGAGGGTAACCTGCTCGATGACCTCTTGGGGCAGGGGGCGCGGTGGGGGCGCAAATTGGCGGATGACCTCATACGTCGCCCCCGGCCGTTTGAGGAACTGGCGGGCCGAGACGGGCGCATTGAGCGGCTCCAGGCCGAGGCGCTGGAGGAAGGCGTTCAACGCCTCCGAGGGGTGCAGGGTGGTGCGTTCCAGGCGGGCGATCTCTTCGGCGATGGCGCGGCGCTTGGCCTCCACGGCCTCATACTCTTGCGCTGAGATCAACCCGGCGCGGAAGGCCACCGGCGCCAGGCGCAAATCCGCATTATCTTGCCGCAAAAGGAGCCGATACTCGGCGCGGGAAGTCATCAGGCGATACGGCTCGGTGATCTCTTTGGTGATGAGGTCGTCTATCATCACGCCGAGGTAGGCTTGGTCTCGCCCTAGGAGCAAAGGAGGCTCCTCGCGCACCCAAAGGGCGGCGTTGGCGCCCGCATACAGGCCCTGCGCTGCGGCCTCCTCATAGCCGGAGGTGCCGTTGATCTGCCCCGCGAGGAAAAGGCCGTGCAGATGGCGCGCCTCCAGCGTGGGGGTGAGTTGGTGCGGCAAGACGTAATCATATTCGATGGCGTACCCCGGCCGCATAATCTCCACCTCGGCCAGGGCGGGGATCGTCCTTAACAAGGCGTATTGCACGTCATAGGGCAGGCCCGTAAAACATCCCTGTACGTAGACCTCGCCCGTCGCCCAGCCCTCCGGCTCCAAGAAGAACTGATGAGACGTTTTGTGGGCAAAGCGCACGATCTTTTCTTCGATGGAGGGGCAATAGCGCGGCCCGGCCGCCTCGAGGTGCCCCGGCGCAATGGGCGAGCGGTGCAGATTCTCGCGGATGATCCGATGGGTCTCCTCATTGGTATGGACGAGGTAACAGGGCATCTGCGGGCGCCACGCCGTCTGCCGGGCGATGGGGTAGACGGGGTGGATGGGGAGCAGGATGGGCACCAGGTTCGGGCCAGCGGATGAAAAATAGAGCGGCACATCGCTCCCGTACTGCGGTTCCGTCAGCGCATAGCGGATGGTGCGCGCGTCCACCCGAGGGGGGGTGTTCGTCTGCAACCTTCCCAGGGCAAAACCCAGTTCGCGCAAGGAGCGCGATAGCCCCTGCGCCGGGAACTCGCCGGCACGGCCGGCCGGCGTGGAATATTCGCCGCTCAGGATGCGCCCGTTGAGAAAGGTCCCCGTGGTGAGCACCACGGCCTTGGCCTCAAAGGCCTCTCCGTGGGCCAGGCGCACCCCGGCTATGCGGTCTCCTCGCGTGAGGAGGGCCTCCGCCTGCCCTTGTTTGAGCCAGAGGTTAGGGGTCGCCTCGAGGGTGTGCTTCATCGCCAGGGAATACAGCCGCTTATCGGCCTGGGCGCGCAAGGCCTGCACCGCTGGCCCTTTGGAGACGTTGAGCAGGCGAATCTGGATAAACGTGCGATCCGTATTGCGGCCCATCTCGCCGCCCAGGGCGTCTATCTCGCGCACCAGGTGCCCCTTGGCCGGGCCGCCGATGCTAGGGTTGCACGGCATCTGCGCGATGAGGTCGAGGTTCATCGTGATGAGGAGCGTCTTACAGCCCAAGCGCGCGGAGGCGAGGGCCGCCTCACAGCCGGCGTGCCCCGCGCCGATGACGATCACGTCAAACGGGCCAGAAAAGGTCCGGAACGCACGTCCCTCACCCATAGGTCGGCGTCAATACCTCCACCACCACGCGATGTGCCCAGGCCCGGTAGCGCCCCCAATCTCCCCAGAAGGGGTCCGGATTGCGAATCGTGGCGAGTTCATCCGCGACGGCGTTCAGTTCTTGTAGGCTCACGCAGCGAAAACTCAGGATGCCCTCGGCAAGGTCGGCCGGCTGGAAGGGAGCATCCTCCAAACGAAGGTGGAATACGTACGAGGTGAACCGAATCTCCCGCCCATCCCCCTCAAACCTCGAATGCAAGATGCCGAGAAAGCGCAAGATCTCCCCGCGCAAGCCGGTCTCTTCCTTCAACTCTCGCGCCACTGCCGCCAAGAGGTGCTCGCCGCGCTGGATGCCCCCCGTGCACAAGCGATAGACGCCGGCGGGATATTGCTTTTTGGTATGGAGGAGGAACCCCCCGCCCGCGCACTCGGCGGCGAGCACCACCTCCGCATCGCGGTCGTGCAAGACGAGATCCCAATACTCCATAAACGCTTGGCCCATCGTAAACGAGAGCGAGCGCTCGATGGGCCTGCCATAGCGGGCCGCCGCCTCCTCTAGGCCGATGACCCCTTGGGCGAATGCATCCGTGGGCATTCGATATGCTCCTCAGTTTGGCTTGAGCCTCTATTATAGCGCACCTCGGCCGTTTGCATAAGAGGCACCCGGCGCAGTGCGGCCCAAAAGCACAAAACGGGCCGAGAACGCTCCGCGCCCGGCGAGAACTCTCAATGCCCCACGCTAAAGGCGGATTTTGACGCCCTTTTCGCTTGACCCTACAATGTTTGGCGCCACAGTCGCTGGAGGATGCCCCAAACCCCAATGCATCTGTTAGAGGCCGCGAAACTCGTCGCCCAAGAGGCGGGGCGTATTTTGGCCGCGCTGTACGAAGAGCCTCACGAGGTAACCGTCAAGGGTCCCCGCGATATTACGACCGAGGCCGACTTGCGGGCCGAGGCGCGCGCGGCGGAGATCATCCATACGCTCTTCCCGCACCACCGCATCGTCTCTGAAGAGGTTTATAACCACATCGCGCCGGAGGATGATACGCCCACGTGGTACATTGATCCTCTCGATGGCACGACGAACTATGCCCGCGGCTACCCTATGTTCAGCATCTCTGTGGCGGTGGCGGAGCGCGGCGAGGTGCAGTGTGGAGTGGTGTATCATCCGCTTTTGAGGCACCTCTTTTGGGCGGAACGGGGCCAGGGGGCCTATCTGAACGGCCGGCGCCTGCGGGTGAGCGACCGCCAAACCCTGCAAGAGGCCATCGTCTTGCTCGATTGGCCGCGCGACCCGGCCCTGCGCGAACGCAGCGTGCGCTTTCTCTCTCGCCTGGTGCCCTTGACGGATGCCGTGCGTTCTGGCGGGAGCGCGGCCCTTTCTTTTTGCGCCATCGCCGCCGGCTGGGCCGATATTTACTATCAATACACCTTGCAGCCATGGGACGTGGCCGCGGGGATGCTCATCGCCGCCGAGGCGGGCGCTGCGGTGACGGACCTTTCGGGCAATCCCGCCGCGCTCCATAAAAAAGATTGGCTCGTGACGAACGGCCTCATCCACGGCGAGGTGCTCGCCTTGGAACCCTGGGGGTAAACCGGGCGTCTTGGATAAGCACAGCCCTTACGAAGGGATCGTTTCGAGCCGAAAGGCCATTTCGCCCGCCGCGTTCGTGGTATAACTCCCATAGAGAGACCCCTCCGGCCCATCGAAAAGGCGGGGCAGGAGCAAAGGGAGGTCTTGGACGAGTTCGCCCGTGGGCAAGGCATCGAGCGGGCACCAGACGAGTTCGCCCTCGCGGGAGGGGTGCACTTGGCGCGAGGGGGCTTGGCCGGTGAACAGGGCGATTAGGACGCCGGGGGCCGCGTTGGCGGCGCCCCCTTGAGGCCCAGCGATGTGCAAGAGGCCGCGCAAGGTGAGGTGGGGAACCCAAAGGCCCGTCTCTTCCAAGATTTCGCGCCGGGCGCTTTCGTAAACGGTCTCTCCAGGCTCTACGTGGCCGCCGATGCCGTTCAGTTTGCCTGCCCAAAGGCGTTTGGTGGGCGCGCCGCGCAAAAGAAGGACGTCTCTTTCGAAGGTGAGAAAACTCAATGTGCGGGGGATGACGGTGTGCCGCTGGTTCCCTAGGGTCCCCTGTTCTTCCCAACGCATAGGGCCTCCGCTTGGCGAAATCCTAACGAGGAGTATCGTTCGAGATGGCACTTTTTTCAAATGAGAGGTTTCATCGGCAGGGTGTGTATGCCGCCTTCGCCCTGGGGGCAGCCCTTTTGCTCCTGGTGGGGTGCCATAGCCCTACGCCGGCGCCCACGCCCACGGTGGCGCGCACCTATACGCCCAAGCCCACCTTTACGCCGTACCCAACGGCCACGCCGCCTCCTACGGCCACTCCTTGGCCCTCCGAGACGCCGGTGCCCACCGCTCCCCCGACGCCGACCGTCTTGCCTACCGCCACGCCCGATCCCTCCATCAACCCCTTGAGCGGCAAGCGGGCCGAGGACCCCTCCAAATTGGCGCGGCGCGTTTTGGCGGTGCGCATTGGGAACGACCCCGAGATCCGCCCGCAAGAGGGCCTGGGGCAGGCCGAGATCGTTTACGAAGAGGTGATGGATGGCTGGATGGTCACGCGCTTTACGGCCATCTATCTCGAGCGCGATGTGGAGCGGTTGCGGCCCATCCGCAGTGCGCGCCTTTCCAGCCTGGCCATCGCCCCCCAATACGATGCGGCCCTCGTGCACAGCGGGGCGAGCGACAAGATTCGCTGGCTCATCAGCCAGGCCAAAGACTTTGTGGATTTGGACGAGTACTTTAACCCCGGCCCGTATGGCATCTTGGCGGGGTACGATTGGCGCGGGCGGATGTATACCTCCGTGCCCGCCGTGCACGCCTATCTGGCCAAGAAGGGGTTAGAGAGGACCTCGCCCATTTCGGGCTATACTTTCTCGGAGGCGGCGCCCCAAGGCCAGCCCGCCCAGAGTATTCACATCCCTTACCCGCGCACCTGCGCGGTGGATTGGGTTTATGATGGGGCAAAGGGGCGCTATCTGCGTTCCGTGCAGGGCAAGCCGCACGTGGATGGACTAACGGGCGAGCAGATTGGCGCGGAAAACGTCATCCTCTTGTACACCGAACACAAAAAGACGGATATCGTCGAAGACACGCTGGGCAGCACGGCCATTGATATCGTGCTGACCGGCTCGGGCCGGGCGCAACTCTGCCGCGATGGCGTGGTGCAAGAGGTCCGCTGGGAGCGGCCCGCTTCCGGAGGGCTGATTCAGTATTACGATGCGGCGGGCAACTTGGTGCCCCTCAAACCGGGGCAAACGTGGATTCAACTCGTGCCCACCGATTACCAGGTGGAAATCAAAGGGTGAAGGAGGGCCGAACCCCTTCTTGCCATAACTTGACTTATCCTCCCCTCTGCATACAATGAGGGCGCAGGGTCAACCACACAAGGAGAAAAGAAGTATGCCGCATCTTGGGCCGTGGGAACTGGGGATTATCCTCTTGATCGTGCTTGCGATTTTCGGCGCCGGCAAACTGGCCAGCCTGGGCGGCGCCGTGGGCAAGGCCGTGCGAGACTTCCGCAAAGAGGTCCGCAGCGGTGAAGAAGCCAAGAAAGAGAAAGAAGAGGCCGAAAAGGCCGCCGAAGAGGCCGAGAAGGCCGAAGAGCCGAAAGCCTAAAATCGCTTGCACCGCCGCTTTGGGCGGGCGTTCCCCGGCCAAAGCGAAGGCGTGGAGGGAAAGCGATGCCGAACCTGGGACCGGCTGAACTCATCATCATCTTGGTCATTATTTTGGTGGTCTTTGGTGCGGGCAAACTGCCGGAGATCGGCGGCGCGCTGGGGAGGGGCATCCGCGAATTCAAGGCGGCCACCAAAGAGGTGGATGCCGCAAAGAAGGAAGTGGATGCGGCTAAGAAGGACCTTTCTGACGTCGCTCGCGAGGCCGAACAGGCCACCAAGCCCGATCAGCCCAAAGAGGGCTGAACACCTTTCGTTTTTCGCCCCGTCGAACCTTGGCGCCCATCTTTCCCCTAGGGGAGAGGGGCGCTTTTTGTTTCGCGCCGAGGCCGTTCCGGTGTATAATGGGCGCGCATAGGCCCTGTGCAAGGAGGCATCATCATGTTTACCCTGAGCGGCTTTGCGGACGAAATCTCCCCGGACCTGAACGTCCAACTCGATGTGTTGCAGGGGTTGGGCATCCGCTATATGGAGTTGCGTGGCGTTTGGAATAAGAACGTCCTCGCGCTGGATGACCGCGAGATCAAGACCGTCAAGATGGAACTCGCCAAACGCGGTATGAAGGTCTCGGCCATCGGTTCGCCCATCGGCAAGATCAAGATTGACGATCCCTTTGGGCCACACCTCAAGGATTTTCGCCGCGCCATCGATATCGCCGAATACCTAGAATGCCCTTATATCCGCATCTTTTCCTTCTATGTGCCCGAGGGGGAGGCGGATGCCTATCGGCCGCAGGTGATGGATCGCCTCAATGCCCTGCTCGATGAGGCCGAGGGGCACCCCGTAACGCTCCTCCACGAGAATGAACGCCACATCTATGGGGATATCCCCCGCCGCTGTTTGGATATTCTGGAGACGTTCGATTCGCCCCAACTGCGTATGACCTTCGACCCCGCGAATTTCGTCCTCTGCGGGGTGCGCCCCTTCACCGAGGGGTATGCGCTCCTTAAGGATTACATCGCCTACTTGCACATCAAAGATGCAAAGATGGCCCAGCAGGAGATCGTCCCGGCGGGTGAGGGAGATGGCGAACTCTTGCCCCTCTTCCAAGCCCTTGTCAAAGACGGGTTCGATGGTTTTGCCTCGCTGGAGCCACACCTGGCCCATGCGGGGGCCTTTAGCGGTTACAGCGGGCCGGAACTCTTTCGCGTGGCGGCGGAGGCCCTGCGCCGGGTGATCCGCGAGGCGGGCGGGCAAGAGCGCACCTAAGGGCGCGGGGCCACATCGGCAAAGGGGGGAACGATGCCTCAACAAAAGATTACCAAAGTGGTCATCCCCGTGGCGGGGTTGGGGACGCGCTTACTACCGGCCACGAAATCTCAACCCAAAGAGATGCTCCCTGTGGGGCGCAAGCCCGTGGTGCAGTATGTGGTGGAAGAGATGCAGGCCGCCGGCATCGAGCAAATCCTCTTTGTGACGGGCCGTAAGAAGATGGCCATCGAAGACCATTTCGATGCCGACCCCGAACTCGTCAAGACCCTCTCCTCCGGCGGCGGCTATGCCCTCTTGGAAGAACTCAAATACACCGAGACGGATGTGCGCTTTTTCTACACGCGCCAAAGCGTGCCCTTGGGGTTGGGTGATGCCGTCAACCACGCCCGCGAGTTCGCCAACGATGACCACTTTGTGGTGGCGTTGGGAGATTCCATCATCAAGAGCGATGATGGCTCAAACTTTACGCGCAAGATGATGGACCTGCACCTGCGCGAAGGCGCGGATTGCACGCTCGCCGTCGAAGAGGTGGACCCCGACGAGACCTACCGCTACGGCATCGTCAAGCCTCGAGCCGGGCAGGAGGATCGGGACGTGTTTGAGGTGGAGGACCTCGTCGAAAAACCCAAACTCGGCACGGCCCCCAGCAATCTGGCCATCGCCGCGCGCTATGTGTTCAGCCCGGCCATTTTTGAGGCCATCCGCCGCACCGCGCCCGACCGCCAAGGGGAACTCCAACTGACCGATTCCATCCGCCTGCTCATCCAATTGGGGCACAAGGTGCAGGCCGTGCGCCTGCGGCCCGGCGAGCGCCGCTACGACATTGGCAATTTCGAGAGTTATTTCAAGGCCTTTATTGATTTTGCCCTGGCGGATGAGAAATATGGCTATATGATCCGCCAATACCTCAAACGCAAGGCGCGAGAGTTGTAGCGATGCCCAACGTGATCCGTTGTTCGGCGCCTGGCCGCTGTGGGATCATCGGCAACCCTACGGATATGTACGGCGGGGCGGTGCTTTCTTGCACCATTGCCTATCGCGCCTATGTTACCGTGGAGCCTTGCGATCGGCTGGAACTCGAGACGGGCGGCGAGACCTTTGTCATCCGAGGGCCGGAGGATCTCCTCCTGCGCGGCGATAACTTCGATATTGCCCGCGCCGTGTTGGAATACCTGGCCGATGAAGACCTGCGCTGCCGCATCTCGTATCGCTCAGATGTGCCCATCCGTGCCGGCGTCTCGAGTTCTACGGCGCTTTTGGTAGCCATCCTCTATGGCCTGTTGCAGTTCAAAGGGCTGAATTATCATCTTTATCAGGTGGCCGAGGTAGCGCGATACATCGAGTTGAACCATTTTCGCGTGGTGTGCGGCTACCAAGATGCCTATATGTGCACCTTTGGCGGGCTGAACTATATGGATTTCCGGGGTAAGCAGTTCTATCGGCGGGCCGCCGAGGAACTCTATGCCACCATCGAGCCACTGGCGCGCTTTGTGCCCAAGTTGCCCTTTGTGCTTGCGCACACGAGCGTGGAGCATTCCTCCGATGCGGTGCACAAGCCCCTGCGCGAACGCTGGCTGGAGGGCGACCCCGTGGTGCGGCGCGGCTATGAGGAAATCACGCGTTTGGCCCAAGAGGGGAAGAAGGCCCTCCTCGCGCAAGATTGGCCCCGCCTGGGGGAACTGATGAACGAGAACCACGCCATCCAGCGCGACTTGGGCGGCTCCGGCGAGGCGAACGAGCGGATGATCCGCATCGCCCTGGAGCACGGCGCCCTGGGGGCGAAATTGGCCGGCGCCGGAGGGGGAGGCACGATCATCGCCTTGCACCTTCAGCCGGAGGAGATGATCGCCGCCTTGCGCGCGGCGGGGTGCAGCGCCATCTTTTACCCCTGTATCACCGATGGCGTGCGCCTTGAGGAGGGAAAAGAGCCATAAGAAAGGCCCGCTGGGGAATCTCCCTCTGCGGGCCTTCTCACCTGGTGGGCAGGATAGGACTCGAACCTACGGCCTCCACGATGTCAACGTGGCGCTCTAACCAACTGGGCTACCTGCCCCCATTGCTACGTTTATTATACGCAAGGCGCGTGAAAATGCAACTTGCCAGGGGTTTGGGTGTTTAGGCCAATGCGTAGGCTCAAATTGCCTTATACACCCCTATGGTGTATACTCGGCTTGCAAAAGGGTGAGGCGATGAGAGGCCTTGCCCGTGGCACATTGGGGCATAAAGGCTTTTCATCCCTTCCATAAGCCTTTCGGAGGCACCGACCCAAGATGGAACTCGTCGTCGAGTTTTTCGGGCTGGCGAGACAGTTGGCCCAGACGAAGGAATGCCGCATCGCGCTGGATGGGCAGCCTTCTTTCCGTCAGATCTTGGCGCACATCGCAGGGCAGTTCCCCGCCCTGGTCGGGCCGGTAATACTCCCCGAGACGTTTGACCTCGTTTCTTCCTATATGCTGAACCTCGACGGGCGCCGACGCGTAACCGACCTCGATGCACCGGCCGCCGAGGGCCAGCGCCTTCTCCTTATGTTCACCGAAGCGGGAGGTTGAGTTATGTACGCGTACACGGGCAGGATCTTGCACATTGACGTGACGAACCGTAAAACCTCCATCCAGCGGGTTGGCCCGGACTTTATAAAAAAGTATCTGGGGGGCACGGGCTTGGCCACGCGCCTAGTCTATGATAACACCCCCAAGGGCTGTGACCCGCTCGGGCCGGAGAATGCTCTGTGTTTTGCCGTGAGCGCCTTTGCCGGGACGACGGTGCCCGTGGGCACCAAACACGGCGTGGCCGCCAAATCTCCCCTCACGGGTTTTATTGGCGATTCGCTTTCGGGCAGTTACTTTTCGGAGATGATGCGCCGCGCCGGCTATGACGGCATCGTCATCAAAGGGCAGGCGCCCAAGTGGGTGGTGGTGTTCATTGACGATGATGACATCCAGTTTCTCGATGCGGCCCCCTATATGGGGATGAACACCCTCGAAACGCAGCGGGCCATTCGCGAGCGCTTGGGCGATGAGAACGTCCGTGTGAGCGCCATCGGGCCGGCGGGCGAGCGGCTGGTGCGCTACGCCTTGATAGATAACGACGGCCGCCAGGCTGGCCGTTCGGGCAACGGCGCCGTGATGGGTTCCAAGCGCATCAAGGCCATCGCCATCCGGGGGAGCCACCCCATCACCGTGGCGGACCCCAAAGGGCTGATGGAGGCCTCTTTGCGTCTCATCAAGGCCTCGCGCGGCCCCGGTACGCTCAAATACCGCACCTTGGGCACGCCGGCGAACGTCTTGAACTTGAACAAGATGGGCCTGCTCCCCACGCGCAACTTTCAGGAGACGGTATTCGAAGAGGCCGAAAAGGTGAGCGGCGAATACCTGCACGAACGCTACCATGTGAAGTCGGTGGCCTGCGCGGGGTGCTCCATCGCCTGTGAGCAGTGGGGCGCCGTCAAAGAGGGCAAATACAAAGGGGCTATGATCGGCCTGGATTATGAGCCGCTCTTCGCCGTGGGGCCGAACTGCGGCATCGGCGATATGGCGGCCATCATCCGCCTGGTGCAACTGTGCGACGAGTACGGCCTCGATGCGATGAGCACCGGCGTCGTCATCAGTTGGGCTATGGAATGCTACGAGCGAGGCATCCTCACCAAAGAGGATTTCGGCGGCCTGGAGCCGTACTTTGGCAATGATGACGCCGCCGTGGAGTTGGTGCGGCGCATTGCCTACCGCGAGGGAATCGGCGACCTTCTGGCGGAGGGCGTCAAGCGCGCCTCCGAACGCGTGGGCAAGGGGAGCGAGCATTTTGCGATGCACGTCAAGGGGCTGGAAATGCCCGGCTATGATGTGCGCAGCCTCAAGACCTTCGCCCTAGGGATCGCCGTAGTCGCGCGCGGCGCGGATCATAACCGCGCGCTCAGTTATGAGGTGGATATCAAAGGCGAGGTGGATCGTTTCAAGGCCGAGCCAGGGCGCGGCAAATTGGCGATGGAGAAAGAGGATTTCGCCTGCATCCTCGATTGCCTCGTCCTGTGCAAGTTCTTGCGCAATTGCTTTACCGATTTCGAGCGCGAGGTGGCCGAGATTTATACGATGGCCACCGGCATCCCCCTCACGCCGGAGGAACTCAAGCAGGTGGGCGAGCGAGTCGTCAACCTCAAGAAGGCCTTCAACATCCGCGAAGGCTGGACGATGGCCGATGATTGGTTGCCGCCGCGCGTCCTGGAGGATCCTCTGCCCTCTGGGCCGGGCAAGGGGGTGCGCGTCACGCCGGAGGAACTCCGTATGCTCATCCAAGATTACTATGCCGCGCGCGGATGGACCCCGGAGGGCCTCATCCCCAAGTCGAAACTCATCGCCTTGGGGTTGGAGGATATCGCCGAGGAAATCGGCGTCGAAGAGCCAGTGGCCGCGCCGGCGGCAGGGGAGGCGTAAACGATGGCGCAACCGGTGTATGAACACATCATCTGCGACCCAGCCAAATGCACGGGGTGCCGCCTTTGTGAATATGCCTGTGCGATGGTCAAGACGGGTAAGTTCGATGCGAACCTATCGCGCATCCGCGTGGTGCGCATCGAGCCGATTACGATGACGGCCATTGCCTGCCGCCTGTGCGCCGACGCGCCTTGCATCATCGCTTGCCCTCGGAATGCGCTCTCGCGCTCCGAAAAGAATGGGGTCATCCTGGTGGACCAGGATAAATGCGATGGCTGCGGCTGGTGTATCGAGGCCTGCGATTTCGGGGCGATCGTCCTCAACCCAGAGACGAAAAACGCCGAAATTTGCGACCTCTGCCAGGATTTGGAGGGCGAGCCGCCCTGCATCGCCTACTGCCCGGTGGAGGCCCTCTCTTTAGGCACGCCGGAGACGCTCCGCCAGAAGGCGCGGCGCGAGGTGGTGGCCAAACTATTCGAAGAACTCTTCAAAGAGTGAGCGATGGTTGTGTCGAGGGGGCCGTGGAGGGGTTTCCCCCACGGCTCTCGCGTGTTTGTATTAGCAATAGTTGAGTGAACATAGGAGAATCACACTATGCCAAACCGCGAACCCCTGCGCATCGGCGTGTATGTGTGCAGTTGCGGGTCGAACATCGGCGGGGTGATTGATCCCGGCGCCGTGGCCGAGTATGCCCGAACGCTGCCGGATGTCGTCTTGGCTCGCACCAGCCTGTATCTGTGCGGGGATCCCGGCCAAAACCGCATCAAGCAGGATATCGTCGAGCATCGGCTCAACCGCGTCGTCATCGCGGCCTGCAGCGTGCGCATGCACGAGCCAACCTTCCGCGCCTGCTTGGCTGAGGCGGGCCTGAACCCCTTCCTGATGGAGATGACGAACATCCGCGAGCAGGATACCTGGGTGCACGCCCATGTGCCCGATCAGGCCCTGATCAAGGCCAAAGAGATGGTGGCGGCGGCCGTGGCCAAAGTGCGCCATGTAGCGCCCCTTGCACCCCTTCGCGTGCCCGTTACGAAAAGGGCCTTGGTCATCGGCGGAGGGGTCGCGGGCATCAGCGCAGCGCTCGATTTGGGGGATATGGGCATCCCCACCGTTTTGGTGGAAAAGGAGTTGAGCATTGGGGGGACGATGGCCCAGTTGAACAAAACGTTCCCCACGATGGATTGTTCCATTTGAATACTCGCCCCCAAGATGGTTGACGCGGCGCGTCACCCCAAGATCACGATCAAGGCCTATTCCGAGGTGGAGCGGGTGGATGGCTACATCGGCAACTTTCGTGCCTTCATCACCCAAAAGCCTCGCTATGTCATCGAAGAGCGCTGCACGGGCTGCGGCGAATGCGTGCCCGTGTGTCCCATTGAGGTGCCCAACCCGTTTGAGATGAACATTGCGCCTCGCAAGGCCATTGATGTGCCGCACGGGCAGGCCGTGCCGCTCATCTATGCCATTGATATCGAGAACTGCATCAAGTGCTACCAGTGTGTAACGGCCTGCGGCGAGCGCGATGCGATTGACTTTTTGCAGGAGCCGCGCACCGAGGAGGTGGAGGTCGGCGCCATCATCGTGGCCACGGGTGCCGACCACTTTAACCCGAGCGTCATCCCCGAATATGGCTATGGGCGTTACCCGAACGTCATCACGGCGATGGAGTTGGAGCGGTTGGCCAACTCGGCCGGCCCCACCGTGGGGCGGCTCATCCGCCCCTCCGACGGGCAGCCTCCCCATCGGTTGGCCTTTATCCAGTGCGTCGGCTCGCGCGATAAGCGCTTTAACGAGTACTGCTCCGGGTATTGCTGTATGGCCTCCATCAAGAATGCCATCCTCCTCAAGCAAGAACACCCGGAGATGGAGATCACCATCTTCTATATGGATATCCGCAGCCCCTCCAAGGGATATGAGGAGTTCTACAACCGGGCGCGGCAGATGGGCATCCGTTTCATCCGTGGGCGCCCGGCGCAGATCACCGAAGACCCCGAAACGGGCAACCTCTTCATCGAGGTGGAGGATCAGGATCTCGGGCAGGTGCTGGAGGTGGAGGTGGATATGGCCGTCTTGGCGACGGCGCTTATCCCCCAGCCCGATACGCAGCAACTCGCCACCACGTTGACGCTCGCGCGCAGCCCGAGTGGGTTCTTTATGGAGTACCATCCCAAACTGCGCCCGATTGACGCCCCAAACGATGGCATCTTTTTCGCGGGCACGGCCCAAGGGCCGAAGGATATCCCCGCCAGCGTGGCCCAGGGGAGCGCGGCAGCGGCGCGGGCGGCGCGTGTGCTCAACGCAGAAACGTGGGAAATCGAACCCGTCATCGCCCGCGTGGAACCCTCTCTTTGCATCAGCGCGCAGGGCAAAAAGTGCGGTTTGTGCGCTGCGGCCTGCCCGTATAATGCCATCATCGTGGAAGTGGGCCGGGCGGCGCAGATTATCCCGGCCAAGTGCCATGGCTGCGGCGGGTGCGTGGCCGAATGCCCGCAGAACGCCATCACGCAGGATCACTTTACCGATGCGCAAATCGTCGCTCAGATGCGCGAGTATCTGCGCGAAAAACCCGAGGAAAAGATCCTCGTCCTTATGTGCCACTGGTGCTCTTACGGTGGGGCCGATAATGCCGGCGTGAGCCACTTCCAATATCCGCCCGATTCGCGCGGCATCCGCGTGATGTGCTCGGCGCGTATGGATCAAGACCTGGTGCTCGAGGCCTTCCGCCGGGGGGCGGGGATGGTACTCGTCTCCGGCTGCCACCCGCAAGATTGCCACTATATCAGCGGCCAGCAGGTGGCCGCCCGCCGCTTTGAGCGCTTGTTCCGCACGCTCGAACGGTTGGGCATCAACCCGGAGCGCTTCCGCGTGGAGTGGATTTCGGCGGCGGAGGGCGAAAAGTATGCCCGCGTCATCACCGAGATGAGCCAGAAGTTGGCCAGTTTCGATAAAGCGGCCTTGCGCCGCGAAAACGAGGCGGCGCGCAAGGCCATTATGCAGCGCCTCTTGCGTTGGCGATCCCTCCCCGATATGGCCGCCGTCTTGGCCGAGGAGGAAGAGGAAGAAAAGGAGGCCGTGCTCGAATGATCCGCCCGGAGCAGATGGATCGCCGCTTCGTCGAAGAAATCTTGGCCGAGCCGGGCGGGGAGCACCTCCTTACCTGCTGGTCTTGCGGGACGTGCGCCGCCACCTGCCTGGTGCGCCGCTTCAACCCCGCCTTCAACCCGCGGTTGATCCTCCACAAAGCCGGCCTAGGTTTGCGCGAGGCGGTGCTCTCTAGCGCGGAGATTTGGGCCTGCTCTGCCTGCGATGCTTGTTACCCGCGTTGCCCGCAGGGGATTCACATCTCGGATGTGATGCGGGCCATTCGCAACCTGGCCATCCGGGCGGGGTATGAGGCGCCGGGGCCTGCGGCTCAGGTGGATGCGGCGACGTGCTCGGGTTGCGCCGTCTGCACCCGCGCCTGCCCTTATGCGGCGATCGAACGCAAACCGCAGATGGTCAACGGTCAAGAGCGCACCATCGCCTGGGTGGACCGCAACCTTTGCCAGGCCTGTGGAATCTGCGTCGCCGCTTGCCCTTCGGGGGCGATGAGTTTGGAGGCGATGAACGATGCGGAACTCCTGACCCGGGTGGCAGCGGGCGGCTGGTTGGAGCAGCCCGGTTTTCTCCAAGGGGCGAGCGATGCGCCGCGCCTCTTGGCCTTTGTGTGCCAGTGGAGCATCCGCGCCGAGGAAGAATGGGAACGCTTGCAAGGGTTGAACGATGAGCATCTTCGCGTGGTCATCCTCCCCTGCTCAGGGCGCGTGGAGCCTGCCCACGTCCTCCTGGCGTTGAGCAAGGGGGTGGATGGCGTGCTCGTGATGGGCTGCCATGAGGGCGAATGCCACTATCAACGGGGGACGTACCTTGGGCGCGGCAAGGTAGCGCTCTTGAACGAGATGATGGCCGCGGTGGGTCTTGCGCCCCAGCGGGTGCGGTTTGCCGAGTCGAGCGCCCTCGAACGGCGCGCTTTTGAAAGGCAAGTCGCCGCGTTGCGCGAGGCCATTGCGGCCCTGCGCCCTGCTGAAATCTCCGAGGTAAGAGGATGAGCAAGATCAACCTGGCAGCCTATTGGGCCTCAAGTTGCGGTGGGTGCGACATCGCCATCGTCGAGCTGGGCGAGCACCTTTTGGAACTGGCGCAGGTGGCGGATATCGTCTTTTGGCCGGCGGCGACTGACTTTAAATATGCTGATGTTGAGGCGATGGCCGATGGGTTTATTGATTTGACCCTTTTCAACGGGGCCATCCGCACGGAAGAGGATGCCCACATCGCCCATCTTTTGCGGCAGAAGAGCAAAGTGCTCATCGCCTTCGGTTCTTGCGCGATGGAGGGGTGCATTCCGGGGTTGAGCAACCTCGTCGGCCCGGAGAGGGCCTTGCGCCGCGCGTCTATCGAGACGCCCTCCACAGATAACCCTACGGGCGTGCTGCCTCAAGCCCAGTATGAGATGCCCGAGGGCACGTTGAGCCTCCCGCGTTTGTGCGGTGTGCTCCACACGTTGGAAGAGGTTGTGCCGGTGGATTTCAAAATCCCCGGCTGCCCACCGAACCACGACCAGGTTTGGAAGGCCTTGCAGGCTTATCTGGCCGGCGACCTCCCGACGAACCGCCTTTTAGGGGTGGACCCGCGCACCGTGTGCGATCAGTGCCCCCGCGTGCGCGAGGGCAAAATCCGCGTGAAGCGGTTTCAGCGGCCCCACGAGGTGATCGCTGACCCCGAGCGATGCTTCTTGGAGCAAGGGTTGGTGTGCGCGGGGCCGGCCACCCACGCGGGTTGTGGGGCATTGTGCGTCAAGGCGAATATGCCCTGCCGGGGCTGTTACGGCCCCCCTGAGAGCGTGGCCGACCAAGGCGCCGCCCTGCTCGATGCCCTCGTCGCCTCGTTTGATGGCCAAAGCGACGCCGAGGTGCGCCAAATCGTCGAGACCATTGTGGACCCCATCGGCACATTTTATCGGTTCAGCCTGGCCCATTCCTTTTTGCAAAAGGCGCGCGCCCTTACCTCGTGGGGGGATGATCCTTGCGCCTCTCAGGCCGCGACCGAGGGAGAGACGTTATGAAGCGCATTACGATAGACCCCATCACCCGGCTGGAGGGCCACGGCAAAATCACCCTCTTTTTGGATGACCGGGGCGATGTGGCGAACGCCTACTTCCAAGTGCCCGAATTTCGCGGGTTCGAGAGTTTTTGTGAGGGCCGCCCCGTGGAAGAGATGCCTCGCATTACTCAGCGCATCTGCGGTGTGTGCCCGATGGCGCACCATATGGCCTCCGCCAAGGCGGGGGATGCCGTTTATGGCGTCGAGCCGCCCCCTACGGCGAAAAAGATCCGCGAGTTGGCCTATACCGCCTTTGTCTGCGGCGACCACGCCACGCACTTTTACGTCCTGGCCGGGCCGGATTTCTTTGTGGGGCCAGAGGCGGACCCGGCTCAGCGGAACATCTTGGGGCTAATCCACAAGGTGGGCCTGCAAATCGGCCGGCGCGTGCTTCAGCATTTGGCCGAATCGCACGAGGTGATTTCCCTCTTGGGGGGGCGGTTCGTTCACCCCGTGATGGCTCTGCCGGGCGGCGTGGCGAAAGCCGTCTCTCCGGAGATGCAGGCGCGGCTCATCGAAATCGGCGAACATTTCGTCGAATTCGGCCTCTTTTCGCTCCAACTTTGGAAAGAAGCGGTATTAGGCGATGAGGCCTTCCGCGAGATGATCTTTTCCTCGGCTTATTATCAGCGCACGCACAACATCGCCTTGGTGGATGCCCAAAACCGCCTCAATTTTTACGATGGGCAGGTGCGCGTGGTGGATGCCGAGGGCCGCCCCGTGGCGAAATATCCCCCCTCGGAATACCGAGAGCATATTGCTGAGCGCGTAGAGCCGTGGACCTATGTCAAATTCCCTTACCTCAAGCGCTTTGGCTGGCGCGGCCTGGTGGATGGCATGGAGAGCGGTGTATACCGTTCGACCCCGCTCGGCCGGCTGAATGCCTCTGAGGGTATGGCGACGCCTCGCGCACAGGAAGCCTACGAGGAGTTTTTCGCCTATATGGGCGGCAAGCCAGTCCACGCGACGCTCGCGACGCACTGGGCACGCCTGGTAGAAATGCTCTACTGCGCTGAACGTATGCTCGAACTGGCTCGCGACCCCGAAATTACCGATCCGAACATTCGCACTATTCCAACAGAGACGCCCCGTGAGGGCATCGGCGTGGTGGAGGCGCCGCGTGGCTTGTTGACCCACCACTATATCACCGATGAGCGGGGCCTTCTGAAGAAGGTTAACCTCATCGTGGGCACGACGAATAACCACGCCGCCATCTGTATGGCCATCAAATCGGCGGCCCAGGCGCTCATCGGGGGCGGCCGAGAAATCAACCAGGGGCTTTTGGATCGGGTGGAAATGGCCTTTCGTGCCTTTGACCCGTGTTTTGCCTGTGCTACGCACGCTTTACCTGGCGAAATGAACTTGGATGTCGAGGTGTTCGATGCCAAGGGCAAACGAGTCGCCTATTTACGCCGCGCCGGAGACCAGGCCGAATAGTGCCATTTGTGCCCCTTGAGGAGATACGATGACGCCGCTCCCGGAACCCATCGCCCAACAGATTGTCGCCTGGCTCGGCTCGGGGGAGATTGACCTGTTCATCGGCTATGAGGCCGGCACGGTGCCCCTCCATGCGACGCCCGCCTTTATCCGCAAGGCGGGGGAGGTCTCGCGCCTCATTTGGGATGCGACCTGCGAGACAAACCTCGCGGCCTACCTGAAAAACCTGCGCGGCCAGAAGGTAGGGCTGATGGTCAAGGGCTGCGATGCGCGCGCTATCGTAGGGCTGATGCAGGAACGCCAATGGCGCCGCGAGGAGGTGCGCCTGGTGGGGGTGAACTGCCCCGGCGTGGTAGATCGTTTGGCCGTGGCCGAGCGGTTGGGCATCGGCGTCGAGGAAATCGAGAGCGCCTCCCTCGAAGGGGATAGGGTGCGGGTAGGGGATATAACCCTCGCCATACAAGACGTGCTCTACCCGATGTGCCGCACGTGCACGATGCGCAAGCCCGTCCTCTATGACGTGTTGATGGGGCCGGAATTCCAAGGCTCTCCGCAGGGCGACCCATTCGCTCACGTCCGCGAGATGGAGGCCCTTTCGACCGACGAGCGGTGGGCGTGTTTCACCGCAGAGGTCGCGCGGTGCACCCTCTGCCTAGCCTGCCGCAATGCCTGCCCTTTGTGCTATTGCACCCAGTGTTTTGTGGAGCGCACCCAACCGGCCTGGTTCACCCCCACCACGGCGCCGGAGGATGTGCAGTTTTACCAGGTGGTGCGCACGTTTCACTTGGCGGGGCGGTGCGTGGGCTGTGGGGCCTGCACACGGGCCTGCCCCGTGGGGATAGACCTGCGCCTGTTTTTGGATAAACTCCGCCTCGATGCCCTCGAACTCTTTGGCTATGAGGCGGGGGTGAGCGTCGAGGCGCGCCCGCCGCTGACGACGTATCGCGAAGATGACCCGAACGATTTCATTTTGTAGTGTGATAGGGATGATGTGATGTGCTCTATCTCTTACCGCCTGGCCAAGGGGGATCGAGACCTCTTGGTGCAGCGCTTGATGGCCGATCGTCGCCTTTACGCCCCTGTGCGGCGCGGAGGGGAGGTCGTTTTCGACGCGGTGCGCGGGGCGGGCGAGGTCCTTTGGGAGTACACGAACACCGCCAAACCTCCCAAGGCGCTCTTTTTCCCGCCCGTCGAACGGTTGATGGCCTATGCCGCTTCGGCGCGCGACCATAACGCACTCCGCGAGGTTCCCTTGGATGAGACGCCTTCGGCCATCTTGGGGGTGCGCCCCTGCGACCTTCACGCCCTGGAAGTGCTCGATGCCGTCTTTTTGGGCGGGGCGTATCGAGACCCTTACTATGCCGCGCGGCGCGAGCCTACGTTGCTCTTGGCCCTGGCCTGCGCTCGGCCCCGCCCCACGTGCTTTTGCCATGCGGTGGGCGGCGGCCCCTACGCGGCGCATAGCGCCGATATCCTGATGCGCGAGGCGGGCGAGGCTTACCTTTTGGAAGGCCTCAGCGCACGCGGCGCGGCCTGGCTTGAGGCCTTTGCCCAAGAGGCCAGGCTGGAGGGGGCGACCGAGGCCGACCTGGCGCGCGCTCAGGAGGTGGAGGCCCAATCTATGGCGCGCCTGGCGGAGATGGCCCCCCTTGCGGAGGTGGCGCCTCGTTTCGAGGCCCTTTTTGATGAGCGCGACCTGTGGCGAGAAATCGCCGATAAATGCCTGGCCTGCGGCACCTGCACCTATCTCTGCCCTGTGTGCCACTGCTTCAATATCGTAGATCGCCCTTTGGCCGGCGGCGGAGAGCGCGTGCGCACCTACGATGCCTGTATGTACGCCACCTTTACTCTCAGATCG
>JAIOAW010000034.1 GCA_019873625.1 Chloroflexota bacterium | reverse complement strand
GAACCCCACCCCATCCGGCGGATGCTGGGCACGTTCGCTATAATCATCTTGGTGGCCGGTGCCATCTATTCCGCCTTTTTATTCTTTACCACCGTGCGCGCCTTGGTGGCCCGCGCTGAACTTCCTTTCGTAGAGCGCGCCGTGCCGGCTGGCGTCGCCCAGCGCCGTTCCGCCTCCGAAGTGCAGGTAACGCAACTCGTCCAGCGCAAAGAACGCATCAATATCCTCCTCTTGGGCATTGACCAGCGCGAGAACGAGGCCGATAAAGGCCCTTGGCGCACGGATACGATGATCCTCGTCTCGATTGACCCGAATACGAACTCGGCCGCGATGCTCTCCATCCCCCGCGATCTGTGGGTAACCATCCCCGGTTTCGGCGAGAACCGCATCAACGTGGCCCATTACCTGGGAGATGCCTACGATTACCCCGGCGGCGGGCCGGCCCTCGCCAAAAAGACGGTCTGGTATGCCCTCGGCGTGCCCGTGCATTACTATGTGCGCGTCAACTTTACGGGGTTCGTCAAGATCATTGATGCGATGGGCGGGCTGACCATCAACGTCGAGAAACCCATCCACGATGAGAAATATCCCGATAACAACTTTGGCACTTTTGTGTTGGATATCCCCGCTGGCCTTCAGCATATGGATGGGGAAAGGGCCTTGCAATATGCCCGGTCGCGGCACGGTTCCAGCGATTACGACCGTATGGCGCGCCAACAGCAGGTGCTTTTGGCGATGCGCGATAAGGCCTTGAGCCTCGACATCCCCCTCTCCCAGATCCCCTCCATCTTGGCGACGTTGGGAGATTCCATCAAAACCGACCTGACCCTAGAAGAGATCCTTGCCCTGGCCGAGACGGCGAAAAAGATAGACCGCGCCAACATCCGCTATGCCGTCCTGGATCATTCGATGACGACCACGGTGGTGACGGAAAAGGGGGCTATGGTCGAAGTGCCCGATTGGGAAAAGGTGCGCCAACTCGTCAACGACCTTTTCCCCGCGCCTTCGCCCTCGGCAGCGCCCAGCCCCAGCCTGGCCAAGGCCCAACTCGCCGCCGAGGATGCGCGCATCCTCGTGCAGAACGGCACGTTGACGGCCGACCTGGCCCAAAATGCCTCGGCGGCCCTGCGCGAGCAGGGGTTCGCCGTGATGCGCTATGAAAACGCCAACCGGTTTGACTATGCCGAGACGCTTCTCATCGTCTATGCCGATAAGCCCTATACCGTGCAATCTCTCGCGGCCTTTTTGGGCATCAAGGCGGAAAATATCCTCAACCGCCAAGGGGAAAGCGCCGATGTAGACTTGGTGGTTATCCTTGGGCGCGATTATGCCCAGGGCGCAGGGCGCAATCCCTAATCGAATCCATCGGTGTGGGTTGGGCGGGGGGTGTTGAGGCGCCTCCCGCTTTTATGTGCCCATTTTCCCAAGGTGAGGGAAGAGCGATGATCCTGGACTTGTTCAGCCTGGCGGGGAAGGTAGCCCTTGTAACGGGGGCGAGCCGCGGCTTGGGCCAAGGGATCGCCCTAGGCCTGGCAGAAGCAGGGGCAGATATCGCCGGCGTTTCGCGCGGGCCGTGCGAAGAGACGGCCGCCGGGGTCCGTGCCCTGGGGCGCCGCTTTCTCCATTTGCCGTGTGACCTGGCGAAGGCGACCGTGGCCGAGTTGGAGGGCCTTGTGAAGCGCACCGTCGAGGCCCTGGGTCGGCTGGATATCCTCGTGAACGCCGCCGGCATCACGGCGCGCCACCCGGTGCTCGAATACCCCGAGGAAGATTGGGATGCCGTCATCCAGGTGAACCTCAAAAGCCTGATGTTCCTTTCGCGGGCCGCTGCACGGCATTTTGCCGCGCAGGGCGGCGGCAAGATCATCAACGTCGCCTCAGCGCTCTCGTTTCAAGGGGGAATCCTGGTGGTGCCCTATGCCGCCTCGAAACACGGCGTATTGGGTGTAACGCGCGCGATGGCGAACGAACTCGCCGCCCAGAACATCAACGTGAATGCCATCGCCCCCGGCTATATGCTCACGGAAATGACGGCGCCTTTAGCCGCCGACCCCGTGCGCGCCCCGACCATCCTTCAGCGCATCCCCGCCGGGCGGTGGGGCACGCCAGAAGACCTCAAAGGGGCGGCGGTCTTTTTGGCCTCGGAGGCCTCCGCCTACTGCCACGGGATGGTGCTCACCGTGGATGGCGGGTGGCTCGCCCGTTGAGGCAGGTTCGACTCTTGGTTGGAGAGGGGATAGATCGCCCATGAGAAGGGAATCGCTCGCCGCGCCCGCTGTGGCGCACCTTAATGAGAGGCAGCGCACCATCACGCTCCTCATCATCTCCGTCTTTTTGTATTGGGTGTCGCTCTATCTCTACACGCCCACCTTGCCCACCTATGTCGCCAGCAAGACGGATAACCTCGCCCTGGTGGGCGTGGTCCTTTCGATGTACGGCCTTTGGCAAGCCATAACGCGCGTGCCGCTTGGCATCCTCTCCGATTGGGTGGGGCGGCGCAAACCGTTCATCTTGGCAGGGTTCCTCTTGACGGGCCTGGGCGCTTGGATGATGGGCGCCGCGTCGAACGTCCAATGGATCCTCCTCGGCCGGGCCGTTACCGGCTTGGCGGCGAGCACCTGGGTGCCTTTGGTAGTGCTTTTTAGCGGGCTATTCGCGCCGCGCGAGGCCGTGCGCGCCAGCGCCCTCCTCACGATGGTCGGCTCCCTCGCGCGGATGATCGCCACTGGGTTGACAGGCACGCTCAACCAGGTGGGCGGCTACGCCCTAGCCTTTTACTTGGCCGCGCTTGCGGGGGTCATCGCCTTTCTTTTCCTTCTCCCCATCCATGAAGATCGCCGCGCGCCGCAGACGCCCTCGGCCAAGGGGTTCCTCGTGCTCCTCGGCCGGCGCGACGTGATGGTCCCCTCGATCTTGAGCCTCATCGGCCAATATGCCAACTGGGGCGCGACCTTTGGCTTTATCCCCATCCTTGCCAAGCAATTGGGCGCGGCAGACGTCCTCCAGAGCGCCTTGGTCAGCCTGAACATCGCCGTGGTGACGGTGGGCAACCTGCTCGCGGGCACCATCACAAAAAGGGTCCCCACACACCGCTTGGTGTATATCAGTTTCGCCCTCATCGGCCTGGGGCTGGCCGGAGCGGCATGGGCGCCTTCGCTAGGGTGGATCTTTGCCGTGCAGGTGTGCCTCGGCCTGGCGCAGGGCATCGGCTACCCCGTGCTGATGGGCTTGAGCATCCGCGAGGTGGATGACGTCGAACGCGCCACGGCTATGGGCCTGCACCAGGCCATCTACGCCGTGGGGATGTTCGCCGGCCCGGCCTTGAGCGGAACGATCGCCTCGGCCCTAGGGTTGCGGCCGATGTTCGCCCTGACGGCGGCGGCCTGCCTGGCGCTGGGCCTCGTGGGCACGCGCCTGCTCAAGAAGGATGGCAGCGCCTAGGGCCTTGCCCAGAAGGTGCTCCGTAGGCGTTTCGATCATCCAATAGGAGGCGAGGGTTAGGTATGGGCGCTAGGCAGAAGCGACCCCTTGCGTTCGCGTTGACATGGGCCGCCGTGAGCGTTTGCCTCTTGATGAGGATAAGCCCCCTGAGAATCACCTGGGCCGAGGAGCCGTCCAGCGACCGCGCCATCCACTTGCCCATCGTGCGCGTCCCGGCCTGTGCGCCTATCTCTGGGGTCACGTATGAGGCCATCCCCGTCTTGGAGCCTTCTACTAATCCTCCAGCCTCTGCCCACCCCGATTTGAACCTCGCCCTGCGCGGCTACCGCCTGGCGCCCGGTAACCCGTGGAAGGGGTTCGTGTTTTACGGCGGCGACGCGGACCCCTACGCGCCCCGCCTGACCGACCTCTTTGCCGACCGCCGCCCCCCTACCTTCGCGAACGTGTACCAGGTGTACGAGTGGGATGGCCATTGGCCCGGCAGTTTTTGGCCCATCACCTCGCCGGAGGTCACGATGGCCGGCCTGGCCGCCGCGCCGGGGGAGATCCTCTATTTGCCCGGTACGTTCCAACCGAACGAGATTTACATCGGCGGCTACCAGGCCCTCGTGCTCTATGCGGAGGAGGGGCGCCTCACGCTCAAATACACGCGCGAGGATAATGTCGTGTGGGGGTATACGATCCACCTGGAGGGCATCTGCGTGGAGCCTTCGCTCCTTGCCCTCTATCGCGCCAGCGATGCCAGCGGCCGGACCTCTCTGCCCGGCCTCAAAGTGCGCCAGCCCCTGGGCCGCGCGCGAGGGGGCGAGGTCAAGGTGGCGGTGCGCGATACGGGCGCTTTTATGGACCCGCGCTCTCATAAGGATTGGTGGCGCGATGTGCCCATTTCGGGTAATATTCCAATGCAGTGGGCCTTTGGGGAGCCTTGGTTCCAGGCGCATCAGCGGGCAATCGCCGAGCGCCTGGCAAAGCCTTGAGGGAGGATAGGCCTCAATGGCCGAAGAGGAAAGCCTCGAGAACCTGCTTGCGTTGGGCCGAATGGGCCTGGAATTGGGCTACTTTGAGCAGGCCCAGGCCTATTTCGACCGCGCCTTGGCGCTCGACCCCGATAACCCTGAAGCGCTCTTGGGCAAAGCGCGCGCCTGCCAAGATGTGGAACTCGCCCTCAGCCTGGTGGAACGCGCCCTCGAGGTGGACCCGGAAAATGCCTCTGCCCGCGCCCTCCGCGAGGCGCTGGAGGCGCAGCGGCCGCCCACGCCGCCCCCTCCCGCCGAAGGGGAGATCGAACAGCCCTATATCCTGCCCCTGGAACCGGAGGCCCCGACCCCCGTAACCATCTATCGCGGAGAGGCGCCGCCAAGCCTCGCCTCCCTCTTGGGGCGAAGAACGCTCCTAATCGCCTTGGCCGTGGTTATGGGGCTTCTCCTCGTAGGGGGCCTCAGCGTCCTCATCGTGCGGCTCTCTAAGCCGGCCGAAGGCCCTGCCCTGGGAACGCCCGCCCCCGGCACGCCCGCGCTCGCCCCCACGGAGCCGGCCAACCCCCTCCAGCAAGCGCAAGCGGCCTGCGTCCTCGTCATTGTCCCGCAATCCGCCAAGAACACCTTTCGGCGGGGGTCAGGGAGCGTCATCTCCAAAGACGGCCTCGTCCTCACGAACTACCACGTCCTCTTGGATGATAACCAGGTCCTCTTGAACCCGCAGGGGTTGGCCTTTGTGGGGTTTTCGGAGGATGTGCGCTACCCGCCCTCGCGTTGGTACATCGCCGTCCTCATCAACGGAGATTTCGTACGCGACTTGGCCATCCTCCGCATTGTGGCCACCTCCAGCGGCAGGCCCGTGCGGGGGACCTCTTTCCCCGCGATGGTGCTCGACGAGCAGGATGGCCTGACCCTAGGGCAAACGCTCATCGGTCTTGGCTACCCGGCCCTTGGCGGGAAAACGCTCACCCTCACCAAAGGGACGATGGCCGGCTTTGAGATGGAGGGCAAGATTCGCCTCGGCAAGACCGATTCCGAACTCCTGCCCGGCGCAAGCGGCGGTGCCGTGCTCGATGAAACGGGCCGCCTGGTGGGCATCATCCGTATGGTCTATACCGATTACCGCACCCAGGGGCGGCTGAGTTATTTTATCCTCCTCAGCGAGGCCCGCGCGCTCATCCGCGAGGCGCAAGCGGCCGATTCTCCCCGGCTGGACCTCCGCTGGATGGTCGAACTCGCCTCACAACTCGGCTTCTAGCGCACCGTAGCCTGGGCCTGCATCAATTCGATGTGCAGGCCATCGGGCGTGGCGAACCAGTTTCGCCCCTGGGGGAGTTGGGTGCACCCCCATTGGTACACCGCTTCCAAGGCCCTTTCGAGATCATCCGTGCAGATGCCCAGGTGCACCAGCCGCCCTTCGGGGCCTTCGAACCCCTTATCCGCCACGATTTGGAGGCCCCCGACCGTCCACACTTGGATGGGATCGTCCTCCTCCCCCTGCACGCGGCGGACGGGCATCCCAAGGGCCTCTTGGAAAAAGCGGATGTGCCACTGAATATCGCGGACGCGGATCGCCACATGTTCCAGATAAGACGTTTTGGGGTAGGCCACGGAACCTCCTCGTCCTATTCTATCGGAGATACAAAAAAAGCGGGGAGCGAACTCCCCGCTTTGCCTCAATGGGTAATCAGGCCGGCCCGGTCGAGGGGCCAGTAGCGGAACCAGGCCCTCCCGATGATATCCTCATAGGGCACCATCCCAAAAGAGCGCGAATCGTTGCTGGCCTGGCGATTATCTCCCAACACAAAGACGTGCCCCTCCGGCACGAGCCGCGGAGGCATCGAACCCTTGGTGGGTTGGTTGAGATAATCCTCCTCCAAGGGTTCGCCGTTGATGTACACCTGGTCGTCGCGGATCTCGACGAGATCGCCGGGCACGCCGATCACCCGCTTGATGAGCGGCACGCTGGCGCGCCTCGGCGGCCTCAGGACGATGATATCTCCCCGCTGAGGCGGGTGGAGGCGGTAAGAAATCTTTTCGATGATCAGCCGCTCGTTGTTGTGCAGGCTCGGCTCCATACTCTGGCCTTCGACGCGCGTCGCCTGCGCCAAAAAGATGTTCACCACGAGGACGATGACCAGGGCCGGGAGGATAGATTCCACGATATCCCGCAGCCACGATTTGCCCCGCCCCACAGATGGCGATGTTTCAGCCATGCCTTCGCCTCGGATTGTGTTTAGCGTTCAGAACGTTTCTCGCGGCTCTCACGGCCTTCGCGGCGGGGGCGCCCCCCATCGCTATGGCTGCTCGCCTCGCGGCGGCTCCCGCTCGTGCTGCTCCGCGGCCGGCCGCCTGACCCACCGCCGGAGGGGCGGCTGTCGCGCTCGCGGGCCTGTTCGGGCGTCCACCCTTCGAGCACGGCCTGCCGAGATAGGCGCACCTTGCCCTGTGGGTCAATATCCGTAACCATCACCATCACCTCGTCGCCCTCGTGCACCACATCCTCCACGCGGTTGACGCGGTAATCGGCCAATTGAGAAATGTGCACCAAGCCATCTCGCCCAGGCAGGAACTCCACAAAGGCGCCAAAGTCGGTGATGCGCACCACTTTGCCCGTATAGATGCGGCCGATCTCCGGCTCGGCGGTCAACTCGGTGATGCGGCGCAGGGCCTTGGCAGCGCTTTCGCCATCCGTCGAGGCCACCGTCACGCGGCCATCATCGGCCACGTCAATGGTGACGCCCGTCTCATCAATGATCGAGCGAATGGTCTTGCCGCCGGGGCCGATGAGCGCCCCAATCTTCGAGACGGGAATCTGTATTGTGGTGATGCGCGGCGCATAGGGCGAAAGTTCCTTGCGCGGCGCCGGAAGACAGGCGTTCATCACGTCCAAAATCTGCAACCTCGCCTCGCGAGCGCGTTGCAACGTCTCTTCGATGATCTCAAAGCGCAGGCCCGAAATCTTGATATCCAACTGCACCGCGGTGATGCCCTGGGCCGTGCCCGCCACTTTGAAATCCATATCGCCGAGGTGATCTTCTAGGCCCTGAATATCCGTCAGCACGGCCCAGCGATCCCCTTCGGTGATGACGCCCATCGCGATGCCCGCCACGGGGGCCTTGAGCGGCACGCCCGCATCGAACAGGGCCAGGCTGCTCGCGCAGGTGCTCGCCATCGAGGTGGACCCGTTCGAAGAGAGGACCTCCGATACCGAGCGGATGACGTAAGGGAACTCGTCTTCGCTGGGGAGCATCGGCTCGATGGCACGCTCGGCCAGGGCGCCGTGCCCAATCTCGCGGCGGCGCGGCCCCCGCAGAGGGTATACCTCGCCCGTCGAATAGGGCGGAAAGTTATAGTGGTGCATATAGCGCTTTTTCGTATCGCCCGTAAAGCCCTCGATCTCCTGCTCGTCGGAGGAGGAACCGAGCGTTACGGTATTGAGCACCTGGGTCTCGCCTCGGCTAAAGAGCGCCGAGCCGTGCACCCTCGGCAAAAGGCCCACCTCCGCATACAGCGGCCGAATGGCACGCAGGTCTCGCCCGTCCACGCGGATGCCCGTCTCCAAGATGTGCTGGCGCATCGCCTCTTTGAAGAGGAGGTCAAAGGCCTCGTTGGCGGCGGCCACGTCCACCTCAGGCTCGAGTTGGGCGAGCATTTGCTCGCGCAGGGCCTCCTCTTGCTCGGTGCGGTCGGCGCGCGCCAACCCTTGCTCGACGAGCGAACGGATGGGCGCTTCCATCAAGGCCCTGACCTTGGCGAGCACCTCGGGGTCGAGTTCGAAGCGCGTGCCGGGGTTCTTTTCTTTGCCCACTTCGGCGCGCATATCGTGCTGGATGGCGATGGCGCCTTGCATAGCCTCATGCCCGCGCTTGATCGCCTCGAGGAGGATATCCTCTGGGCACTCGCGAGCGCCTACCTCGATCATCAGCACCGATTCGGCCGTCCCGGCCACGGCGAGATCCAGGATGCTGCGCTGGAGTTGGCTCATCGTTGGGTTGATGACGAACTCGCCATCCACATAGCCCACGCGCGCGGCACCGACGGGCACCTCAAAGGGGATATCGGAAATCATCAGCGCAGCCGAGGCCCCGACGATGCTGATGACATCCAAATCGTGCTCCTGGTCGGAGGAGAGGGGCGTCACGATGATTTGCACATCGTTGCGGTACCCTTTGGGGAAGAGCGGCCGTAGGGGGCGGTCAATGGTGCGGCAAAGGAGGATGGCCTCGGTGGAGGGGCGCCCCTCGCGCTTGTAAAAGCCGCCGGGGATCTTGCCCACTGCGTAGCGTCGCTCTTCGACATCTACGGTGAGCGGGAAAAAGTCCGTCCCCTCGCGCGGTTCTTTCGAGGCCGTCGCGGTTACGAGGACGATCGTATCTCCCCACCGCACGGTAACGGCCCCACCCGCCTGGGGGGCGAGTTTACCCGTCTCGATGACGAGTTCGGTATCTCCATAGGGAATGCGATATTGTTTCAACATAAGACAAACGTCCTTTCTACTGATTTCTTGGCTGCGCCAAGCTATACAGCAGTCGGGACGGTTTGTCCAGGGACTGGGGGATACGCCCCAAGGCTGAGACCCATTCCCCAATTCCTGCGCAAGCCGTCACCGACGGCCCGCTTGGCACAATATACGACTTACGGCAGATTGTCAAAAGAAAAGAGTGTATTGAGGCACTGCCTCAAGCCACTCTTCTCTACGGGCAAGCCTTCTCCTGTCTGACGACCTTACCAAGGGGCCAGGCCCCTTTTCACTATGGGGCACACCTAACGGCGCAGCCCCAACCGTTCCACGATCTCGCGGTATTTTTGCTCATCCTTGCGGCTGAGGTAATTCAGATGGCGGCGACGCTGACCGACCAATTTCAACAACCCCCGCCGCGAGTGCTCGTCATGCTTGTGCTCTTTGAGATGCTCCGTCAGGCGGTTGATACGCTTCGTCAGCAAGGCAATCTGAATCTCTGGCGAGCCGGTATCTGCAGGATGGCGATGATACTCGCTTACGATGGCATCCTTTTCACTCTTGGTCAGCGCCATATCCCATTTCCCCTCATGGCAAAAGTCATTGACATTGCCAATTATAGCACACTTGCCCCAGGGCGCCAAAAGAGCGGGATAGAGGGCCTTCTCTAAAACAGGGCACCAGGCCCTTCTATCCCCTTGCGGGAGCGGCGGCCTTGGCCAAATCGAGATTCAGGACGAGATGCTCACGGAAGGTCTGGATGATCAAATCTCGCTTGATGAGATCGTACGGCTGGATCTTGACGCGCAGATTATCCACCCGCATGATGACATCCGCCGAGTCATAATTCACAGCGATGGTGGGCAAGTTCTCATCGGCCAACAAATCGCGCACCTGCGGAGATAGCCCGCCCGCGCTCTTGCACGAGAGGATCAACCCGGCCAGCCCCACCCCCTTGCGCCGGATGAGGCGCTTGTGCAAAAGGAGCATCGCGAGGGTGATGTCGTTCGCGTTCACGCCCACCACCACGGCATCGCCGGGGTTTACGTACGGCTCATAGCCGTACACCAAGTTGATGACCTTGAGGTTGTGCACGAGTTGGCAGGCTGCCGCCTCGAAATCTTCCGGGGCGATGACCTCGATGCCGCTATCGGGCTGGGTGGCGAACGTCTCGGCGATGAGCCGAAGCGTCGGGTAGCGCAATTCGGGCACCGTGGGCACAAAGCCGACGATCGGGGGCAAGGGCTGCTTGAGGCGTTCGCCGTAGAGAACCGGCATATTGTGCTCATAGTACGTCGTCAGGTAGTGACGGATCTTGTCCAGTTTATCCACCAAGACGCCGTTGATGAGGAGGCCATCCACCCGCGTGCCGATGTGATCCAATGCCATCAGGTAGGGGAAGATCTGGTCAATGGTGCTGCCAATGCCCCCCTCTGACACCATAATGACGTACACCGGCACGCCCCGCGCGCGGAGCATATTGATGACGTCTCCATTCGAAATGCCGGCCACAGACCCCACACCCGGCTGCCCCGTGCCCTCCAAGATCACGAGCCGCTTGCCTTGAGATACCTGAAGGAAGGAGGCCCAAATGCGCTCCATAAAGGCCTGCTGAATGGCGACGGGATCGCCCTTGGCGCCATCGTCAATGCAGCGGGAGGTCAACCCTCCTTGCCAGACGACGGGGCTGATCTGGTCATAGCCGTAGGTGGGCAGTTCGAGAAGGGAGGTGATGAGCACGGCGTCTTTATCCACCTGGATGGACGCGCCGGCGCCGTTCACCACGGTAAGGGTCTCTTGCCCCACCGGTTTCATATAGGCAATATCCTCTTTCGCATAGCCGTATTCGGGCGTCAAGAGTTTGGCCATAATGCCGATGCAGGTTACCGTCTTGCCGATATCCCGATCGGTGCCGAGGATATAAATCGTCGTAGGGAAGGCGTTATGGGTATCCATCGTGCTCCTTTATCTATCACTGAAACGCGTGGGTAGGCCGATATCCGGGTGGGGCAAACGGAACCCTGCGCGGCGCACAAGTTTGTTACAGGCGGCACAAAGTGATTTGCCCCCATTCCTCTTTCATTGTAACATAGTCGCCGATATTTTGCACTTTCATCAAGGGAGATGATTTTATGCTGGAGATGTTTTTCAACCCTCGGGGGGTTGCCATCATCGGCGCCTCCGAAAGCCCGAATAAGATCGGCCATCAGGTGTTGGCCAACCTTATCCGCAGCGGATATAAAGGGGGCATTTACCCCATCAACCCCAAGGCGGAGGAAATCCTCGGCTATCCGTGCTATCGCTCGGTGTTGGATATCCCCGACGTCGTGGATCTCGTGGTCATCGTCGTGCCGACGCAGGCGGTGGCCCCAGTCTTGGAGGAAGCGGGCCAAAAGGGCGCCAAGGGCGCCGTGATCATCACGGCCGGTTTTCGCGAGGCGGGCCCCGAGGGGCGAGCGCGCGAGGGGCAGATCCTCGAGATCGCCCGCCGCTATGGGATGCGCATCATCGGCCCCAACTGCTTGGGCCTCATCAATACGTGGACGCCCATTGACACCTCTTTTGCCGTGGAGGCGACCGGCCCCGGCACCATCGCCTTCTGCTCCCAATCGGGCGCGTTGGGCACGGCCGTGTTGGATTACGCCTTGGCCGGAGATATCAACCTCTCGAACTTTGTCAGCCTGGGCAACAAGGCCGATGTGGACGAGGTGGACCTCCTCAACGCCTGGCGCGAGGACGAGCACACGCGGGTCATCTTGGCCTACATCGAGGGCCTCAAAGACGGCCCGGCCTTTATGAAGGCCGCCCGCGAGACGGTGCGCGTCAAACCCGTCATTGCCGTCAAATCGGGCCGCACGGCCTCCGGTTCCAAGGCCGTCTCCTCGCATACGGGCAGCCTGGCCGGCTCCGACGCGGCGTATGACGCGGCCTTTATGCAATCCGGCGTCTTTCGGGCGCGGTCGGTGCAGGAACTGTTCGACTATGCCATCGCCTTTGCCTCGCAGCCCACGCTCAAGGGCAACCGCATCGCCATCGTTACGAACGCCGGCGGCCCTGGCGTGATGGCCACCGATGCCCTGGAAGATTATCACCTCACCTTGGCGAAACTCCGCCCAGAGACGGAACAGGCCCTCGCCGCCGGCCTACCGGCCGCCGCGAACATCCATAACCCCGTAGACGTGTTGGGCGATGCGCCGCGCAGCCGCTACGTCTTTGCGCTGGACCTCGTCTTAAAAGACCCCGACGTGGATGGCGTGCTCGTCATCCTCACGCCCCAGTCGAACACCGAGGTGGTGCCCACGGCAGAGGCCGTCATCGAGGTCTCAAAGAATGCCTCTAAGCCCATCTTGGCCTGCTGGATGGGCGGCAAGGTCTCCCGCGCCGGCGCCGACCTTTTGGCGAAAAACGGCGTGCCGAACTATCCCTTCCCCGAGCGCGCTGTAGCCGCCTTGGGGGCGATGTACCAATACTACGTCTATCAACAGCAGCCCCCGCTAGAGATCGAGACCTTCGAGGTGGATCGGGCCTCTGTGGCGGCGCTCTTTGAGCGGATTCGCCAGGAGGGGCGCACGGCGATTGGCGACGCCGAGGCGCAGGATATCCTCAAAGCCTACGGCATCACCACGCCCAAATCAGCCGTCGGCGCCACGCCGGAGGAGGCTGTGGCCATCTGCCAAGAGATTGGCTACCCCGTGGTGATGAAGATCGCCTCGCCGGATATCCTGCACAAATCGGACGTGGGCGGCATCATCGTGGGCGTCAAGAGCGATGAAGAGGCGCGCGCCGCGTTCGATACGCTCATCCAGCGCGCCCTGGCCCACAAGCCCGATGCGACCATCTGGGGCGTGCAGGTGCAAGAGATGGTGACGAACGCCCGTGAGGTCATCATCGGCATGAACCGAGACCCGCAGTTTGGCCCCTTGATGATGTTTGGCCTGGGCGGCATCTATGTCGAAGTGTTGAAGGATGTGGTCTTTCGCGTTGCGCCGATGTCTCGCCGGCAGGCCGAGGAGATGGTTGCCTCGATCCGCTCGTACAAGTTGCTCACGGGCGTGCGCGGCCAGGCCCCGGCGGATGTGGATGCCGTGGTAGAGACCATCCTCCGCGTGGCCCAACTCGTAACGGATTTCCCCGACATCGCCGAACTCGATATCAACCCCCTCTTGGTGCGCGAAAAGGGTCGAGGCGCGGTGGCGGTGGATATGCGTTTGATTCTCAAACAGAGCGTTCCTGTTGAGAGTACCCTTGTAGAAGAGAGGAGCAAGGCACAATGACGATGATTGTAGATGTTCACGGGCGTGAGATCCTCGATTCGCGCGGCAACCCCACGGTCGAGGTCGAAGTGGAGTTGGAATCTGGCGTGGTGGGCGTCGCGGCGGTGCCCTCCGGCGCCTCGACGGGCGCGCACGAGGCCGTGGAACTGCGCGATGGCGACCCCAAGCGCTATGGCGGCAAGGGCGTGCTCCAGGCCGTGGAGAACGTCAACGAGGTTCTGGGGCCGGAAATCGTCGGGATGGATGCGCTCGACCAGGTGGCCATTGACCGCGCCCTGCGCGATTTGGATGGCACGCCGAACAAGGGGCGGCTGGGCGCGAACGCCATCTTGGGGATTTCTCTGGCCGTAGCCAAGGCCGCCGCGGCTGATTTGGAGATGCCCCTTTACCGTTACCTGGGCGGCGTGAACGCGCGCACCCTGCCCGTGCCGATGATGAACATCCTCAACGGCGGCAAGCACGCGGCGAACAGCACGGATTTTCAGGAATTTATGATTATGCCCACGGGGGCCGAATCCTTTTCCGAGTGCCTGCGTTGGGGCGCCGAAATCTACCAGAGCCTGAAGAAGGTCCTTTCGGCCAAAGGGCTGAACACGAATGTGGGCGATGAGGGTGGGTTTGCCCCCTCGCTCAGTTCGAACGCCATGGCCATCGAGGTCATTTTGGAGGCCATCGAAAAGGCCGGCTACCGCCCCGGCGAGGACGTATGGATCGCTCTAGACCCCGCCTCGAGCGAGATTTACGAGAATGGCAAGTACGTCCTAGCCCGCGAGGGGCGTGCGCTCACCAGCGATGAGATGGTCGCTTTTTATGCGGATTGGGTGGCCAAATACCCCATCATCTCCATCGAAGACGGGATGAGCGAGGATGACTGGGATGGCTGGGTCAAGTTGGTGGCCGCCCTGGGCGATAAGGTGCAGATCGTGGGCGATGACCTCTTGGTGACGAACGTGGAACGCATCCAAAAGGCCATTGACCGCAAGGCAGCCACAGCGCTCTTGTGCAAGGTGAACCAAATCGGCACCCTTACCGAGGCCATCGAGGCCGTGGAGATGGCCCACCGCGCCGGCTGGGCGAGCATCGTCTCTCACCGCTCGGGCGAAACGGAAGATAACACCATCGCCGATATCGTCGTAGCCCTCAACACGGGGCAGATCAAGACGGGCGCCCCCTGTCGCAGCGACCGCGTGGCCAAATATAACCAACTCCTGCGCATCGAGGAATCCCTTGGTGACGCGGCCTACTTCCCCGGTATGAAGGCCTTCCGCGTCAAGCGATAGGGCCAAAAGTGTGGCGGGGCCTTGGCCAAGGCCCCGCCATAACTTGACACGCCCGTGCTCCCTGCTATAATGCACGTGTCAATTGAGATGCCCTTCCTCGGGCGTCTCATTGTGTCAAATTCCCATAGACGAAGGGGGGTGTATCCGCGTGACGCGAATCGTTGTCGAACAGGGAGAGTCTTTCGAGAGCGCCCTGAAGCGTTTCAAAAAGGTCGTTCAAGAAGACCGCATTCTCTCTGAGGTACGGCGACGGCGCTTTTATGAAAAGCCAAGCCAAATCCGCAAGCGCCAAAAGGCAGCCAAGATGCGCAAGAGCCGCCGTACCACGCTCAAAGATATGATGCGCCGCTACTAATCGGAGGCCCATCGAGAGGCGGAAGGATGGCGAACCTCAAAGATAAACTGCTGGCAGACCTTCAAGAGGCGATGCGCAACCACGATACCCTGCGCCGCGATACCATCCGTATGGTGCGGGCGGCCATCGCCAATGCCGAGATCGCCTGGCAGCACCCTGCCTCCGATGAGGAGGTGGAAGACCTCTTGCGTAAAGAGGTCAAACGCCATCAAGAATCCATCGAACTGTTTCGCCAAGGGGGGCGGGAGGACCTCGCGCAAAAGGAAGAGGCCGAACTCCGCGTGATCCAATCCTACCTCCCGACGCAACTTTCGGAGCAAGAAGTTCGCGAGGCGGTTCAGCGCATCATCGCCGAACTCGGCGCGCACGGCCCCTCCGCTTTGGGCGCCGTGATGAAGCGGGCTATGGAAGCATTGCGCGGCAAGGCGGATGGCCGCCTGATCAACCAGGTAGCCCGCGACCTATTGAGCAAATGACGCTTGGGAGGCTCCGTATGCCTCCCAAGCCCCTTTTTATCTCCCGACGGCATCACCCGCAGCAGCATTTGGCGGACCACGTATGAATATCCCCCGTGCAGATGAATTAGCGCCCTCCGGGATGCCCACCCCCCAACCGTCTCCGCGCGCGATGACGCCGCTCCAAGCGCGCCTGCGCGCCCTGATCTTGGCGGCGGTGCTTTGGGCGGCCTGGAGCGCGAGTTTCATCCTGTACCGCTCGCCAGATCACGTCAATGTAACGGTGGGGCAAGCCTCCCCGCGAGATATCAAAGCGCCCCGCCAGGTCAGTTACATCAGCGAGGTCAAAACGCGGGAGGCCCAGGCAGCCGCTGCAGCCCAGGTGCCCGATGTGTATACCGGCCCCGATATGGCCCTTGTGGCGCGCCAGTTAGATTGGCTGGAAAAGGTTACCACCTACATCACGGCAATCCGCAACGATGCCTACACCCCCCGAGAAAAGAAACTGGAACTCCTCCGCGAGATACCCGATCTTTCTCTGCCGGCCTCGACCCTGGCCAAGGTGGTCGAATTGGATGCCGACGCTTGGGATCGCGTGGTGCGCGAGAGCCAGCGCGTGCTCGATGCCATCCTGCGCGAGGAGATCCGCGAGGGCGATGTGGCCGAGGCCAAGCGCCGCGTGGGGCGCCTGGTAGATCGCGCCCTCTCGGATGAGGAGACGGAACTCGTCACGGCGCTCACCCAAAGTATGATCCGCCCGAACAGTTTTCTCGATATAGCCGAGACCCTGGCCCGCCGCGACGCAGCCCGCGCCGCCGTAGAGCCGGTGCATTGGAACATCCAGGCCGGCGAATCCGTCTTACGCGAAGGGGAGATCGTGACGGAACTGGCCTACGAAAAACTGCGCGTCTTGGGCCTCCTCGAGGAAGGCATCCAATGGCAAGAGGCGGCGGGCGTCATCCTGTTCACGTTGATCCTCGTCGTGGTCGTTAGCCTGTTCGTTGTCAAAGAAGACCCCTTGCTCCTTTGGCGGCCCCGCCGTGAACTGCTCCTTTTCTCGCTCCTCTTGGCCTTGGGGCTGGCGGCGCGCTTGTTCGTGCCGGGGCATACGGTGCTCCCTTACTTCTTCCCGGCGGCTGCGGCGGCGATGGTGGCGGCTATCTTCCTAAGCCTGCCCCTCGCCCTGCTCGTCACCCTCGTCGCGGGGGTCATCGTGGGTTACAACGCCGGTGGGTCGCTCGAACTCGTCGTCCTTCACCTGGTGGGGAGTGCGGTGGGCGCCTTGAGCCTCTTGCGCATCGAACAACTGAGCGCCTTTTTGCGCGCGATGTTGTACGTCGCCCTGGCGAATATCGCCTGCATTTTGGCCTTTCGCCTCTCCAGCCAGCAGTATGACGCCTTGGGCCTCGCCCAACTCTTGGGGGCCGGGGCGCTCAATGCTGTGATCGCCGTGACGCTTGTCTTTGTAACGTATGCCTTCACGGGAAGGCTGTTTGGCATCACGACGTCGCTCCAACTTTTGGAACTGGCCCGCCCCACGCACCCGTTGTTCCGCCAACTGCTCATCAAGGCGCCGGGCACATATCATCATTCCATCGTTATCAGCAATATGGCAGAGCGCGCCGCCGAGGCCATCGGGGCCGATGCGCTCTTGACGCGCGTCGGCTCGTACTATCACGATATCGGCAAAACGCTCCAACCCTACTTTTTCGCCGAAAACCAGACGGATGGCGAAAACCCGCACGATGCCCTGGACCCGCGCATGAGCGCCGAGATCATCATCTCGCACGTCACCAAAGGGTTGGAACTCGCCGAAAAGGCCAAATTGCCCGATAAGGTGCGGGCCTTTATCCCCGAACACCACGGGACGACCCTGGTAACCTATTTTTACCGCCGAGCCAACCAAGAGGCCGATGGCCAAGAGGTGGATGAGGCCCACTTCCGTTACCCTGGGCCAAAACCCCAATCGAAAGAGACGGCCATCGTTATGCTCGCCGATAGCGTCGAGGCCTGGTCGCGGGCAAACCGCCCCGCCACACCGGCCGAGATGGAACGGCTCGTCCGCCAGGTGATGAACGACCGCCTGGTGAGCGGCGAGTTGGACGAGTGCGATTTGACGCTCAAAGACCTGGATCGCATCCGCGAGAGTTTTATTAGCGTCCTCCAGGGCATTTATCACCCGCGCGTCCAATATCCCGAACGGGTGACGCGACGCAACGGGCGCGGTGCGGTGAACAATCCGGAGACGTGAGGCGCGCTATGGAGCGGCGACATAAAGGCAGCCTAATGGCCAGTTTCAAACACGCCTTTGAGGGGCTGTGGTACGTCCTTTCGAGCGAGCGCAACGCGCGCATCCACCTGACTATCGCCGCCCTGGTGGGCGCCTTGGGCATTTGGCTGAGGCTCACGCCCTTGGAATGGGCGCTCATCGTCGCGGCCATCGCCCTCGTCTTTGCTGGCGAGATGCTCAATACCGTGGTCGAATTGACGCTCGACCTGGTGATGCCCGACGAGAACTCGCTCGCCAAGCACGCCAAAGATGTGGCTGCGGGGGCCATTTTGGTGGCCTCCATCGCGGCAGCGGTCATCGGCGTCATCATCCTGGGGCCGCGCCTTTGGCAAGCCCTGGGGCTTTAGACCTTGCGGCTGGGGAAAGGGGAAGGCACATTATGGAGTTACGCCTCTACTGGCGCATCGTTCGCAGGCGATGGTGGATTATCGCCCTCCTCTTGGCGATCGTCCTTGCCAGTTATGCTTGGGCGCGGCCCTCTTCTCCGAGCGCCTACACGGCCTCGATGCGCTTCGTGGTCGGCATCCGGCCGGAGGCAGGCCAGGGGGAATATTACCGCTACGATCGCTACTATACCTGGCTCACGGCCGAGTACCTTCTCGATGATTTGGCCGAGGTCGTCAAAAGCGCGGCCTTTGCCCAGGATGTAGCCGCTCTCGCCGGCCTCGATGTGCCCGTGGGGGCCATCCAAGGGGCCACCTCGGCGGGCAAGTTGCACCGCATTTTGAGCGTACAGGTTACCTGGCACAACGCGCCGGAACTGGAGCGCATCGCACGCGCCGTGGTCGAGGTGCTCACCACGCAGGGGGCCACGTATTTTGCGCAACTGGCCACCGACGAGGCGACCGTGGCCGTCATAGACCCGCCCTCCCTCGCCCCCGTGGGGCCGTCCCTTCGCCAACGGCTGGACCTCCCCCTGCGGCTTATCCTCGCGTTAGGGGTGGGCGTGGGGCTGGCCTTCCTGTTTGACTATCTGGATGATACCGTGCGCTCTCGTGCGGACCTCGCTGCGCTGGGGGTGCCCCTCATCGGGGAGATTCCCAAACGCCCCTGGTGGGCGCGGTTCGGCAAACGGGCGCGGCGCGAAGGGGCCTCGTGACGCTCAAAGACTTCCTGCAAGCAATTGGCCGGTGGGGTGGCGTCGTCTTCGCCGTGGCGGTTTTGAGCGCGGTGAGCGCCTGGGGGTGGAGCGGCCTCGTGCCGCCCGTGTACCGCGCCGAGGTCTATCTGAACGTGTGGCCGAGCACCCTCGAACTGGGATTGCAGGAGAGCATCCGCAGCCTTTTGCGTAATTATGCGGCGAGCATCACCTCGCGGGAGATGGCCGAGGCCATCAATGCGCGCCTGCAACTCGACCTCACGCCAGAGGCCCTGCGCCCCAAGATCGAGGTAACCCCCTTGGAGGATGAGTTCCTTTTGCGCATCGAGGCGCAAGATGGCGACCCGTTCATCGCCCAGGATATCGCCCAAACCGCCGCCGAAATCTTTGTGGAGACGATGCGCACCCAGATGCTCTATACCGAAAAAAGTTCCCGGGTGGAGGTGAGCATCCGCGATGCGGCCCTGCCCGGCACGCTCCACAAGCCCAAACGGGGCCTCAACGCCCTGGCGGGCGGGGCCTTTGGCACGCTGGCGGGCGGGGCGCTCGCCGTATGGTTCGCCCGCCTGGAGGCGGAATACATCCGCCACGGCCGCGACCTGACGGGGCCTTTGCACCTCGCCCTGCTCGGCGCCATCCCGCGAGTGGGAGGCTCGCCGCGCCGCAGGCCGGGCTGAGGATTTGTGAGCCGCTCTCGGCATGGTATAATCTCGCAGGAACCGCAATAAGGAGAGATCGGTGCCCCTTCAAGACTATTTTCGCATCATCGGCAAACGCTACTGGATCATCCTACTCACCACGGCCCTGGCCGTGATCGGTGCCTTTGTCATCAGCCGCCTGCAAACGCCGGTTTACCGCTCCACCATCTACCTCAACGTGTGGCCCAGCCGCCTCGATTGGGGCCTCCAACAGACCATCAAGGGCCTGATGCGCAACTATGCCGGCAACATCACCTCGCGGCAGACGGCGATGAAGGTGATCAACCGCCTGCAGTTGGATATCACCCCCGAAGAATTGCGCGAAAAACTCTCCGTGCGCCCCATCGAGGAGGATTTTCTCCTCCAGATTGTGGCGGATGATTACGACCCTCTCATCGCGCGGGATATCGCCCAGACCACCGCCGAGGTGTTCGTGGAGGATATCCAAGTCTATATGCTCGAACAGGATAAGCGCGACCGGGTTGAGGTCTCCATCCGCGATTACGCCTTGCCCGGCACGCTCTATAAACCCAAATGGAAGGTCTATGTCGCCGCTGGAGGGTTGTTCGGCATCCTTTTGGGGCTGGTGATCGTCTTTATCCTGCGATGGCTGGAGGCCGATCTCATTCGCACGAGCGAAGACGTCGAACGCCACGCGGGCATCCCCGTCTTGGGCGTAGTGCCCGTCTCTTCCGGCGGTTCGGGGCGCGCCGCCCGTCGGCTCCGCGCCTAAATATTCAGGAGGTCAAGGCATGGCCAATGCCACTGGTCTGGTTACGATAGACGAACCGCTTTCCCCTGCCGCCGAGGCCTACCGCACTTTGCGGATGAATTTGCAGTTCGCCGCGCTCGACAAACGCCTGCGGAGCATCTTGATCACCTCCCCCGGCGCGGGCGAAGGCAAGACGACCGTGCTCGCCAACCTTGGCGTGACCATGGCCCAGGTGGAACAGCGCGTCCTCTTGGTGGATTGCGACCTGCGCAAGCCCCAACTTCACACCTTTTTCGGCCTGACGAACGAGCGCGGGCTGACGACGATGGTCTTGGAAGAGGAGGCCTTTGCCCATCCTCCTGTGCAAGAGACGGCCATCCCCAATTTGCGGGTCCTGCCGAGCGGCGCCCTGCCGCCGCGCCCGGCGGACCTCCTCGGCTCTCAGCGGATGGAAAAGGTCCTGGCCCGCCTAGAAGAGGAAGCGGATATCCTTCTCTTCGATGCGCCCCCTCTGATGGCCGCGGCCGATGCCGTGGTGCTCGCCACCAAGGTGGATGGCGTGCTCCTCGTCGTGAGCGCGGGGCAGACTAAGCGCGAGCAGACCCAGCGCGCCCTAGAGCGCCTGGCCAAAGTCAACGCGCACGTCGTGGGCGCGGTGTTGAACAACGCGCCCCTTGAAGATATCGTGCAGGGTTACTACCGCTAACGGCCTCATCAAAAAAGGCCCTTCCACGCCTTTGTGGAAGGGCCTTTTTTTACCCCAAAAGGGGAGAGGTTAGTACATCCCGCCCATATCGGGGCCTGCGCCAGGCGCAGAAGGCTTTTCTGGCTCAGGGATGTCGGTAATGAGCGCCTCGGTGGAGAGGATCATCGCCGCGATGGAGGCCGCGTTCTCCACCGCCGACCGCGTCACCTTGCACGGGTCAATGATCCCCGCCTCGAACATATCCACATACTGGCCGGCGAGCACATCATACCCAATCGCCATATCGCCGCTGGCCTGCTGACGACGGCGCACCTCGCTGATGACCACCGCGCCATCCAGCCCGGCGTTCTCCACGATGCCCCGCATCGGCGCTTCCAACGCCTTGCGCATAATCGTGACGCCGGTATTCTCATCGAGCGTATCCATCTTGAGGTCATCCAAGGCCGAGATGGCGTTGATGAGCGTTACGCCGCCACCCGCTACGATGCCCTCTTCCACGGCAGCGCGCGTCGCCGACAGGGCATCCTCCACGCGGTGCTTCTTCTCCTTCAGTTCCACCTCCGTGGCCGCCCCCACGCGGATGATGGCCACCCCGCCGGAGAGTTTCGCCAACCGCTCCTGCAACTTCTCCCGGTCGTAATCCGACGTGGTCGTCTCGATCTGCGCTTTGATCTGCTCGATGCGCCCGCGGATCTCGGCCTCCGAACCCTTCCCCTCGATGATGGTCGTGTTGTCCTTATCCACCACCACGCGCCGGGCTTGGCCGAGATCGGCGACCTGGGCCGTCTCCAGTTTGCGGCCCATCTCCTCGGTGATGACCTGGCCACCCGTGAGGATGGCGATATCCCGCAGCATCTCCTTGCGGCGGTCGCCAAAGGCCGGCGCCTTGACCGCAACGACGTTCAGCACCCCGCGCAGTTTGTTCAGGACGAGCGTCGCCAACGCCTCGCCCTCTACGTCCTCGGCGATGATGAGCAAATTCCGCCGGCCGCTCTGCACCATCTTTTCCAAGATGGGCACCAAATCCTGCGCAGAGGAGATCTTTTTATCGTGCACCAGGATGAAAGCGTCTTCTAGGGTCGCCTCGCCCGTCTCTGGATTCGTGATAAAGTAGGGGGAGATGTAACCCCGGTCGAACTGCATCCCCTCCACGTACTCTGTCTCGAACTCCAACCCCTTGGATTCCTCCACGGTGATGACGCCATCCTTGCCCACCTTGTCCATCACCTCGGCGATCAGTTCGCCGATCTCCTTATCGGCGGCGGAGATGGCGGCCACGTTGGCGATATCCTCCCGCGTGTTCACCGGGCGGGCCGAGGCCTTGATGGCCTTCACCACGGCCTCGGTAGCGGCCTCGATGCCCCGTTTCAGGAGCATAGCATTCGCCCCGGCGGCCACGTTCTTCATCCCCTCGTTCACAATGGCCTGCGCCAAGACGGTGGCCGTGGTGGTGCCGTCTCCGGCGATGTCGTTCGTCTTGGTGGCGGCCTCTTTGAGGAGTTGGGCGCCCATATTCTCAAAGGGGTCTTGCAGTTCGATTTCTTTGGCGACGGTTACGCCGTCATGCGTGACGGTGGGCGCGCCCCACTTCTTATCCAAGGCCACGTTGCGCCCCTTGGGGCCAAGGGTGGTGCCCACGGCAGAGGCCAACATATCCAGGCCGCGCTTCAGGCTGCGGCGGGCCTCTTCGGAGAACTGTAACTGTTTCGGCATTGTGGTATAAACCTCCTAGTGTGTTACCAAACGATGGGGGCTAGAGGATAATCGCGAGGACGTCCTCTTCCCGTAGGATGAGCAGCGTGCGGCCATCCACCTTGACTTCGGTGCCGCCGTAGCGCGAGTAGAGGACCGTATCCCCCACTTTGACGTCCATCGGCAGGCGCTCGCCCTTTTCATTGCGCGCGCCCGGCCCCACGGCGAGCACGACGCCCTTTTGGGGCTTTTCTTTGGCCGTCTCGGGCAGGATGATCCCCGCGGCGGTGCGCTCTTCCTGCTCGATCGGCTCCACGACGAGGCGGTTGCTCAACGGTTTGAGATTCTGCGGCATTCCGGTTGCCCTCCTTCCAAAATTGGGTGTTCGAGCACAATAGAAACCGGCGAGACGGTAAGCAGTCCCGCCGGTTCAGGTCCAACGAATATTAGCAATCTATTTCAAAGAGTGCCAAAGGCGAGCGTTACTATACTCCAACGTGCGCGATTCACCAAATTGCCCTCTGGAGGTATGGGGCGAGCGGTGAGAAGGGGGCGCTCCTCAGGGGAGATCGGCGATGCTTTCGAGGACGTAAGTGGGCCGCAGGCCGCTTGCGGCGAGCGCTTGGCGCGAGGTAACCCCCGTGAGGACGAGGGCGGTATCCATCCCCGCCTGGATGCCCATCACCATATCGGTGGCCAGGCGATCTCCCACGAGGAGGCATTCCTCCTTCGGCACCCCCAGGCGGACCAAGGCCGCTTGTAGGATGTGCAAAGAGGGTTTGCCGGCCACCATCTCGACCTTGCGCTCGCTCGTCGCCTCCAAAAAGGCGATGACCCCGGCGCAATCGGGAATGGCCCCACCCTCCACGGGGCAGGTGCGGTCGGCATTCGTGGCGAAAAAGCGCGCCCCGCGCACCAGGGCCTGGTGGGCCGTGTTCAGTTTGGCATAGGTCAGCGTGCGATCAAAGGCCGCGATGACGATCTCGATTTGTGAGACGTCCTCCGTGAGCGCAAAGCCCTCGCGGCGCATCTCTTCGAGGAGCGCCTCCTCGCCGATGACAAAGAGCCTCGCCCCCGGATGGTGCGTGTGGAGATAGTGCACCAAGGCGCGCGTCGAATTGATGACATCGTCGGGGGGCGTCGGGATGCCCAGGCGCGTGAGTTTGGCCGCATAGTTTTCGCGCGGCTCGAGCGGTTTGTTAGAAAGGAACACGATGCGGCTGCCCGCTTCGCGCAGGGCAAGGAGGCGTTCGCGGGCACCGGGGATCAGCCGCTCGCCGAGGTATACGGTGCCGTCGAGGTCGCAGATGTACCCACGGTAGCGAGGCGTCGCGGTCATAGCTCCCCCGGCACGGCCACCGTCTCGATCGCGTGGATATCGGGCAGGATGCAATCGGCATAGGGCGCGAGGATCTCGGCGGAATTCGCCCCAGAGGCCACCCCCACGGCGAGCGCCACACCGGCGCGCCGCGCCATCTCCAAATCGGCCACCGTATCGCCGATGACAGCCGCCTCCGAGGGAGGGACGTTCAACCGGCGGCAGATTTCGAGCGCCATATCCGGCGCGGGCTTGGGCGCAAAGCCGTCATCGTTGCAGACCACCGCATCCACAAGCGAAGCGATGCCCAAACGCTCCAACGAGGCCTCGGTGGAGGCGCGCGTGTCGCCCGTTGCAATGGCTAGGAGCAGGCCTCGTTCCTTCAGGCAACGAAAGAGGCTGGCCACATCGCCCAGCGGTTGGATGAGGTCTTGCATCAAGATCTCGCGGCGAGCCGCCTCTTCGGCGCGAGAGACGATATCGAGGGCCTCGTTCCACGTCTTGCCCAGGTAGCGGTAAATTTCCCCGGCCACCAGCAAGCCCACCTCCACCGTCGAGGCGATGGTCAAAGGGCCTTCGGGGTCCCAGGTGCCGTCATCCGGCTCATAGCCCAGGGTAGCCGCCAGGCCCACCTTGAACTCCAATGTAAAGGGTACCTCTTGCGCTACCCGAGCGATAAAGGCGTCAAACCAGGCATGCCACAGCGCATCAAAGGCGATGAGCGTGCCATCCTTATCGAAAATGAGCAATTTCCCCGTAAATAGGCATTCGCCGATGCGTATCATCCATTCCCCCCTTATGCAAAGCGCGCCCCAGTATCCCACGATCGCTCTTCCCTGTCAAAAGTTCACCTGGCTTTCAAAACAGGCCGAGGAGGAATCGCGCCAACTCAGAGGATCATTGTACCGGGGAGTTTCCCTCCTCAAAAAGAATTAGACATTTTTATGGTTGTGCGCTATAATGGGCTTGTGATGCATTGAGGTCGCTGTGCGCCAGTGTGTGCCCGAAAGGAGGGCCAATGGAGGAAGAAACGCGAGACACGATGACCGGTTTGCAGGAAGTGCGCTTGGGGCGGCGCCGCTTGCTCGAGGCCATCGCGGCGGCTGGCGGGGCCTTGGCGGCCTCGGCGTTGCTGCCCAATAAGTGGGCCAAACCCGTCGTTACGGCGAGTAGCCTTCTGTCTGAGCCGACCACGTCTCCCGTGCTCGGCACAGGAGATTTGCAGGTAACCCTCACCTGGAATACGGACGAGACCGACGTGGATCTGTTCGTCCAAGAGCCGGATGGGACGTGGACCTGCTACTATTCTGAAGGAACAACCTCCGAACTCGACGTGGATGATACGGATGGCTATGGCCCGGAGAATATCTACGTGGCGCCGGGCGAGGCAGATGACGGCGTGTACAAAGTGTATGTGGGCTTTTACTCTGGCGAAGGATGCACCACGGCGACGATCAAAATCACCACCTTCGACAATACCCCACAGAAGCAGACGGCTACTTTCATCCGCCAATCCTGCGAGTGGGATTACGACGACACGCTTTACTGCGTGGCGGAGGTAACCTTCCCAGGGGGCACGATTGTCGAAAAGACGTGCACCATCTCCGAGCCTGATGCCCAAGCCGCCCACAGAAAGTAAGAGATACCCGCCCACGGCCTCAAGTGGGTAGGCTGTGCATTTCACTTTGCATAGCGAACTCAAGGCGCATCCGAGGTCGGCCCCTAAGGCGGGGGCCGACCTTCTTTTGCGCCCCCCTCACCCTAACCCTCCCGCGCCAGCGCGGGAGAGGAAAGCGGAGCGCGAGGCTCCCGCCTCGCACGCGGGCCGGGAGGCCCGCGCTCCGATGAAAGAGGAGGAGGCGCGCCTACGGCATTCCCTCTCCCACGTCGAGTGGGAGAGGGCTAGGGTGAGGGGGGCGCACCGCGGGCCAGGAGGCCCGTGCGAGAGGGAGGGGGAGTGCGAGGCTCCTGC
>JAIOAW010000033.1 GCA_019873625.1 Chloroflexota bacterium | reverse complement strand
ATGGAGAGCCTCGCCTTCTATGCCCCTTGTGGATAAGTGGCGGGGTTATCCACAAAAGAGGCGGGTTATCCACAGTTTTCCCCAACTTATCCACAGGCCCGTGTGGATAACCCCCGCACGAAAAGCGCCCCGCGTAGCAGGGGCGGGGCGCGGATGAACGGAACGAGAATCGGAAGCGGTTCACGGTTTGGCCGTGACTTTGATCGTCTTAGGTTTGACTTCCTCGCGCTTCGGGATGGTCAGCGTGAGGACGCCCCGATCGAACACGGCCTCGGCCTTATCCGCCTGGACGGGGATATTGAGCCGCAGCGTCCGCTGGAATTTGCCATAGGGCCGTTCTTGGGTGATGTAATCCACATTCTCCAGCGGCGCGGGGATCTCCCCTCGGATGGTCAGCGTATCGCCCTCGATGGTGATCTCCACATCGTTGGGGTTTACGCCCGGCACCGAGGCCGAGATGACGAGTTCCTCATCGGTTGTATAGACGTCGAGCGGCACATCGCAGCGAGATTCGCCGCTCGTAAGCCACCGCGACCCCGTGCGCACAAAACTATCTTCGAACAGGCGATCCATCGCCTCACGGAGAGCCATCAAATCCTTGAACGGATCCCAACGAATGAGCGACATAGCCATCACCTCCTCCGCGCTATTTGTACATCAAGGGGAGATCGAGGTCAAGGGTTACTTGACCTTGACCTCGATCGTCTTGGGCTTCACCGCCTCAGACTTGGGCAAGGTGAGGGTGAGCACGCCGTTTTCATACTCGGCCGTGGCCTTGTCGGCATCCACGTCGGGCACGCTCAAGGTGCGGCAGAAGCTGCCGTAGCGCCGCTCACGGCGCAGGTAGTTGCGGCCCTTGCTCTCCTCTTCCTCCTTCACCTCGCCACGGATGGTGAGGCTGTTGCCCACGAGTTTGATGTCGAGATTCTCCGGCTTGACGCCGGGCACAACGGCTTTCACCACAACGGAATCATCCGTCTCGTACATATCCACCGTCGGCCCGAAGAGAGAGCCTGTGCTCTCGAAGAAGGGTTCCAGCCAATCGCGCTCCAAGAGGCGGCTGGCTGTGCGCTCCAGACGATCGAGTTCCCGCCAAGGATTCCAACGAACCAGGCTATCCATACTCCACCTCCTTCGGTCATTTGATAAGGTTGGGGGTGCATGCCCCCTTGCATGCACCCATATTATAGCAAGATTGCGCCGTTTTGTCAAGGGGTTTTGGGGTAATTTTTCAAAAAAAGTTGAGCCAAGTTTTGAAAGATACTTGACAAAATGCCCTGGAGGCTGTATAATAGAGCCAGAAAAAGGCAGGGTATTTGGCGATTGGGAGTTTCGGCGGATGGAATACAAGGACTACTATCGCATTCTCGGCGTCAGGAAAGATGCCTCGGCGGAGGAGATCCGGCGGGCCTACCGGAGTTTGGCGCGCAAATACCACCCCGATGTCAACCCGCATGACCCCACAGCCGAGGAACGCTTCAAAGAGATCAACGAGGCCTACGAGGTGCTGAGCGACCCGGAGAAACGCCGCAAATATGACCAACTCGGCGAGAACTGGGCGCGCTTCCAAGAGGCCGGCGGCGACCCGAACGCCTTCGATTGGGCGCAGTGGTTCGCCCGGCCTGGCAGCGGCACCTACACCCGCACCTACAAGATTGACCTCGATGACCTCTTCGGTGGGGCCGGCGGGAGCGGCTTTTCGGACTTTTTTGAGGCGATCTTTGGGGGTGGCGCGCGCCCCCGCACCGGCCGGCAATATTTCCGTATGGATGGACAGGACTTGGAGGAGCCGGTGGAAATCTCTTTGGAGGAGGCCTTCCACGGCACCACACGCCTCATCCAGGTGAACGGCCGCCGGCTGGAGGTGCGCATCCCGCCGGGGGTGGATACGGGGTCGCGGGTGCGCATCGCGGGCGCGGGTGAACCCGGCGTGAACGGTGGCAACCCCGGCGACTTGTATCTCGTCATCCAGGTGCGCGAACACCCGAATATCCAGCGCCGAGGCGATGATCTGTATATGAAGCAGCCGGTGGATCTCTACACGCTCATCTTGGGGGGCGAGGTGCGGGTGGAGACCTTCAAAGGCCCGGTCTCGCTGCGCATCCCGCCAGAGACGCCCGCCGGCCAGACGTTCCGCCTGCGCGGGCGAGGGATGCCCTTACTCAAGGACCCCTCCCGCTATGGCGACCTGTATGTGGAAGTGCAGCCGGTGATCCCGCAGAACCTCTCGACCAAAGAGAAGGAACTGTTCCGCGAATTGCAAGACCTGCGCCGGGGGGCAAAGGGATAGCCTGAGAAAGGAGGAAAGATATGCCGGAGGAGCGACTGCCTGAGGACGAACCATGCTATGTGATCAGCGTGGCCGCCAGGATGGTCTCTCTGCATCCGCAGACGCTGCGCTATTACGACCGCATCGGGCTGATCAAACCGTCTCGCACGGTGGGGAGGACGCGCCTGTATTCCCAACGGGATATCGAGACCCTTCGCAAGATCGTCCGGCTGACGGATGACCTCGGCGTGAACCTCGCCGGCGTCGAGGTGATCCTAAATATGTCGGAGGTCATCGAAAAGTTGCAGGAGGAATTGGAGCGGGTGCGCGCCCAGGCCCAGGCCGAAATCGAGGCGTTGCGCACGCGCCTGCAAGAACTGGAGGCCCGAGAAAAGGCCCTCCGCGAGGCCCAGGTGATCAACGTCGTAGTTCGTGAGGTAACCCCTGAAGAAAAGGAGCACCATGAACGAGGATAGGGATCTGCAAGAGTTGGTGGATTACCGTGGCCCCACGCCCGTCTTGAGCGCATACCTCGATACGGATCTCACCGCCAAACCCAAAGAGGCGGTTTACCTCCTCTTTCGCGAGGCGGTGCGCGGGTTCGATTGCGCTCATGAGATCGAACGCGTTCAGCGCTTTCTCGATTTCGAGTACGATTGGCAGTCTCGCGGGGTGGCCGTCTTTGCGGCGGGTGAGGAGTTTTGGAAGGCCATCCGCCTGCCCATTGCGGTGAGCACGCAGGCCTTTTGGATGGAACGGCCCTATGTGCGGGTGCTCACCGATGTGCGCGATCGGTTTGGCCGCTACAACGTCGCTTTGATGGATCGGATGCGCCTCCGCCTCTTTAGCGTAGATTGGGGGCACATCCAGGCCGAGACGGAAGCCCAGGGCGAGGAACTCAAGCGCCACAAGCAGGGCGGCTGGGCCGCCGCGCGCTATCAGCGCCATGAGGATAACCTGGCCTTGCACAACCTCAAAGAGGCGGTGGAGGCCATCCAAGCCTTGATGGAGCGCACCGGCGTGCGCCGCTTGATTTTGGGCGGCAGCAACGAAACGCTTGCCCAGGCCTATCAGTTGATGCCCAAACCCTTGCAGGAGTGCGTCATCGGCCAATTCACGGTGGACCTGCAGGCCTCGCCCAAAGAAATCCTCGACCTCTCGCTGGATGTGGCCTACAAAGCGGATCTGGAAGCCGAACGGCGCCTGGTGGAAGAGGCCATCACCGCCGCCGCCAAAGGGGCCGCCGGGGTGATCGGCCTGCACGACACGCTCTATGCCCTTCAGCAAGGGCGCGTGCGGCACCTTCTGGTGGCCGAAAATTACCACACGGCGGGGTACGTCTGCGCCCACTGCGGCTATGCGGCGGAGGAGCGCTTTGCGCGTTGCCCCTTCTGCCAGTATGAGGAGGTGGAAGAGGCGCCCGACGTGATCAACTGGGCCATCCGCAAGGCCGTAGAGACGGGGGCCGAGGTCAATATCGTCCGGCAGAATGAAGCCTTGAACCGCGCAGGGAGCATCGTCGCCACTTTGCGCTACTAGTTGGTGTAGGGGGCGGCCCATCGCCCCCTCGAATGGGATTGAGGAATCGCCCATCCATTATCCATAGTCTTTATCATAGGAGGTTCATATGTCTTTGGATTTGAATCGCTACACGCAAAAGGCCCAAGAGGCCATTTTGGCCGCGCAGGATTCCGCCGAGCGGCGCAATCACTCGCAGGTGGAGGTGGAGCATCTGCTCCTTGCGCTCCTCCAACAGCGCGATGGCGTGGTGCCGCAGATCTTTGCCAAGATGGGCATCGCCTCAGACCGCGTGGAGCGCGATGTGGAGGCGGCCCTAGAGCGCCTGCCGAAGGCCTACGGGCCGGTGCAAGTGTACGTCTCGCAAAACGTGGCCGCTGCCTTGCGCACCGCGGCGGACGAGGCCGCGCGGATGCATGACGAGTTCATCTCGACGGAGCACCTCCTCTTGGGGTGCTTGGCGGCGCGGGGGCGCGCCGGCGAGATTTTGCGCCAATATGGCGTCACGCCGGATCGGGTCTATCAGGCGCTCACCAGCATTCGCGGCTCTCAGCGCGTGACGGATCAAAACCCCGAGGGGCGCTATCAGGCGCTGGAAAAATACGCCCGCGATATCACAGACCTGGCCCGCAAGGGCAAGTTGGATCCCGTCATCGGGCGAGAGGAGGAGATTCGCCGCGTCATCCAGGTGCTCTCTCGGCGCACCAAGAATAACCCCGTCCTGGTGGGGGAGGCCGGCGTCGGCAAGACGGCCATTGTCGAGGGGCTGGCTCAGCGCATCGTCAAAGGGGATGTGCCCAAGGGCCTGCGCGATAAGCGCATCATTGCCCTCGATTTGGGCGCGCTCATCGCCGGGGCCAAGTATCGCGGCGAGTTCGAAGAGCGCCTGAAGGCCGTTTTGAAAGAGGTTCAGGAATCGGAGGGGCAGATCATCCTCTTTATTGATGAACTGCATACCCTCGTGGGGGCGGGGGCCGCAGAAGGCGCGATGGACGCCTCGAATATGCTCAAGCCGATGCTCGCCCGTGGGGAACTGCACTGCATCGGCGCGACGACCATCAACGAATACCGCAAATATATCGAAAAGGATCCGGCCCTGGAGCGGCGCTTCCAGCCCATCTTTGTGGAGCCGCCTACCGTGGAGGAGACCATCAGCATCCTGCGCGGGTTGAAGGAGCGCTATGAGGTGCACCATGGCGTGCGCATCCAAGATGCGGCGCTCATCGCGGCTGCCGTCCTTTCCGATCGCTACATCTCGGATCGCTTCTTGCCCGATAAGGCGATTGACCTGGTGGACGAGGCCGCCGCGCGCCTGCGGATGGAGATTGACAGTTCTCCTCAGGTGATTGACGACCTCGAGCGCCGCCTGATGCAATTGCAGATTGAGGAACAGGCCCTCAGCAAGGAGCGCGACGAGGCCTCGAAAGAGCGCCTGGCCAAGATCGGCGAGGAGATCGCCAACCTCCGCGAGCAGTTGGATGCCCTCAAGGCGCGCTATGAGCGCGAGCGCCAGGCCCTGCAAGCCGTGCAGGACCTCAAGGCCCGCCTGGAGGACTTGCGTTACCAGGCGGAGGTGGCCGAGCGCAAGGGCGATTATGAGACGGCCGCCCGCTTGCGCTATGGGGAAATTCCTCAACTGGAACGCGAACTCGCCGAGCGCGAACGTGGACTTGCCCAGCGCGAAGGGGCTATGCTCCAGCAAGAGGTAACCGATCAGCACATCGCCGAGATCGTTTCAAAATGGACGGGCATCCCCGTCTCGCGCCTGTTGGAAAGCGAGGTGCAGAAACTCGTCCATATGGAGGAGCGCCTCCACGAGCGTGTGGTGGGCCAGGAAGAGGCCGTGCGCGCCGTGGCCAACGCCGTGCGGCGTTCGCGTTCTGGCTTGCAAGATCCCAACCGCCCCATCGGGAGTTTCATCTTCCTGGGGCCGACCGGCGTGGGCAAGACGGAACTCGCGCGGGCGCTTGCCGAGTTCCTGTTCGATGACGAACGGGCGATGATCCGCCTGGATATGAGCGAATACCAAGAGCGCCATACCGTGGCGCGGATGATCGGCGCGCCCCCCGGGTACGTGGGCTATGAAGAGGGCGGCCAGTTGACCGAGGCGGTGCGGCGCCACCCCTATTCCGTCATCCTGTTCGATGAGATCGAAAAAGCCCACCCGGAGGTGTTCAACCTCCTCTTGCAGATCTTGGATGAGGGCCGCCTGACGGATGGCAAGGGGCGCACCGTCAACTTTAAGAATACGGTGGTCATTATGACTTCCAACATCGGCAGCCAGTGGATCAACGAACCCGGCCTCAGCCGTGAGGAGATGCGCGAACGCGTGATGGAGGCCCTGCGCCAGCGCTTCCGCCCCGAGTTCCTCAACCGCGTGGATGAGATCATCCTCTTCCACCCCTTGACGCGGGAGCAACTGGGGCAAATTGTGGATATCCAGGTGCGGCGCTTGGCGAAACTGTTGGAAGGCCGGCAGATTCACCTGCGCATCACCGAGGCGGCGCGGCAGGCCTTGGCCGACGAGGGGTTCGACGCCGTATACGGCGCGCGGCCGCTCAAGCGCACCATCCAGCGGCGCATCCAAGATCCGTTGGCGATGGCCTTGTTGGAAGGCCAGTTCAAAGATGGCGATACCGTGGTGGTAGATTACGTCGCGGGCGAATACGTCTTCCGCCGTGCGGAACAGCCGGAGGCCGTGCCCGCCTAATTTGAGCACAAGGGGTTGCCGCCGGCGAAGAGTCAGGTGGCAACCTACCCAAGAGGTGAAAACAGATGTTAGGGTTTGATCGTTTTTCCGAAAGCGCCCAAGAGGCGGCCACGCGTGCCTACGAGATTATGATGCGCTACGGCCACTCTCAACTCGATACGGAACATATCCTCCTGGCCCTGCTCGAGCAGGAGAGCATCGTTTCGGATATCCTCGAAGACCTCGGGGCCGATGTCGAGCACATCCGCCACCGGGTCGAAGAGGTGCTGAAGGCTGGCCCACGCGCAGGGGGGCCAGGGACCCTGCACCCTCAACAAATCTATATCACGCCGCGCGTCAAGCGGCTGATGGATCGCGCCAACGAAGAGGCCTCGCGGTTCAATGCCGAGGCCATCTCGGTAGAGCACCTCTTCTTGGCCATCCTCGCCGAGCAAGAGAGCGCGTCGGCGCGCATCCTGGCGGATGCGCAGATTACCTATGAGCGTTTTGAAACCGTCCTGCGGCACCGGCAAAGCGGACGCGGTGCCGCATCTCAAGCGCCAGAGATGAGCCTGAAGACGTTAGAAAAGTACAGCCGAGACCTGACCAAAATGGCCCGCGAGGGCAAGTTGGACCCCGTCATCGGGCGCGACCGGGAGATTATGCGCGTCTTGCAGGTGCTCTCGCGCCGCACCAAGAATAACCCCGTGCTCATCGGCGAGGCCGGCGTCGGCAAGACGGCCATCGTCGAGGGCCTGGCCCAAAAGATCGTTGCGGGCGATGTGCCCGAGCCGCTGATGAACAAGCGCCTCGTCGCGCTCGATTTGGGCGCTATGGTGGCCGGCACGCGTTTTCGCGGCGAGTTCGAAGAGCGCCTGAAGGCCGTGCTGGAGGAGATTCAGCACGCCCAGGGGAACGTCATCCTCTTTATTGACGAACTGCATACCGTGGTGGGCGCGGGCGCGGCCCAGGGGGCCATTGATGCCTCGAATATGATGAAGCCTGCCCTAGCGCGCGGCGAGTTGCGCTGCATCGGCGCCACCACGCTGGACGAATACACCCAGCACATCGAGCGCGACAGCGCCCTGGAGCGCCGTTTTGCGCCCATCTTTGTGGAGGAGCCAAGCGTCGAGGAGACCATTGAGATGCTCCGTGGCCTCCGAGATCGCTATGAGGCCCACCATCAGGTGCGCATCACCGATGAGGCCCTGGTGGCGGCGGCGAAACTCTCCGATCGCTATGTCAAAGATCGCCGCCTGCCCGATAAGGCCATAGACCTCATTGACGAGGCGGCCTCGAAACTGCGCATCAAGATGTACAGCCTGCCGCCCGATTTGCGGGCGATGCGGCTGGAAATCTTGAAACTGGCGCATAACGAGGAGGAGGCGGGCGCTGAACGGAACTATGAGTTGGCCGCCCAACTGCGCAGCCAGCGCTTGCAAAAGGAAATCGAGTTTAGCGCCAAACGCGCCGCTTGGCAGCAGCAAGAGGGGATTGACGACGTGGTGGATGCCGAAGACGTCGCCGAAATCGTCGCCGAGTGGACGGGCATCCCCGTGAGTAGCCTGCAAGAGACGGAGACGGCGCGCCTCCTCCATATGGAGGAGCACCTGCGCCAGCGCGTGGTCGGGCAAGATGAGGCCATCAAGGCGGTGGCCGATGCCATTCGCCGGGCGCGTTCCGGCCTCAAAGATCCGCGCCGGCCCATCGGGAGTTTCATCTTCCTTGGCTCGAGCGGCGTAGGCAAGACGGAACTCGCCAAGGCCCTGGCCGAGTTCCTCTTCCACGATGAGGATGCGCTCATCCAGATTGATATGAGCGAATACGGCGAGCGCCATACCGTCTCGCGGCTCATCGGCGCGCCGCCCGGCTATGTGGGCTACGATGCGGGCGGCCAGTTGACCGAGGCCGTGCGGCGCCGACCCTATCGGGTCATCCTGTTCGATGAAATCGAAAAGGCCCACCCCGATGTGTGGAACGCCCTCTTGCAAATCCTCGAAGAGGGGCGCCTGACGGATGGCCATGGCCGCACGGTGGACTTTCGTAACACCGTGGTCATTATGACCTCGAACATCGGCACGCGCCTGGCCAGCCGCCGCTCGGGGCCGCTGGGCTTCCGCACGGGCACGGAGACGGACGAGGAGCGCGAGGCCGCGGAGGAGATTATGCAGAACCTGCGGCGCACCTTCCGCCCCGAGTTCCTCAACCGCATTGATGAGACGATCATCTTCCGTATGCTGACGCGGGAGGATATGATCAAGATCGTGGATATCCAAATCCGCGAGGTGGGCAAGCGCCTGGCCGAACAGGGGATGACCATCGAGATGACCCCCGCGGCCAAGGCTTGGCTGGCCGAAAAGGGCTACGACCCCGATTTCGGCGCGCGCCCTTTGCGCCGTGCCATCCAGCGCTATGTGGAGACGCCCCTCGCGCAGCACCTGTTGGACGTCGGCCCGCGCGCGGGGGATGTCATCTGCATTGACTTGGACGAAGCCGGCAACGCGCTCACCTTCAACCGCCGGAGCGGCGAGGCGCCTCCTGTGGAGGAGGCCGTGGCGGAAGAAGCCCGCGCCCAAGGGGCCTGAATCTAGGGAGCATTCCCTTTCGGGGGCGCAAACCGCAAATGGCCCAGGACCTCTGGGTTCACCAAAAAGCGCGGGATGCGCCCCTGAATCACGTCTATACAGAGATCGCAAATCTGTGCATAGAGGTCCTCGCGAGATTGGGGCGAATAGGCCGCCGTGTGCGGCGTGAGGATGACGTTATCGAGCCTGAGGAGCGGCGAATCGGCCGGGAGAGGCTCCTTTTCGGTAACATCCAACCCAGCGGCGGCCACGCGGCCATCTTGCAGGGCCTCGATGAGGGCCTCTTCGTCCAGGATCGGCCCCCGCGAATCGTTCACGATGATCACCCCCGGCTTGACGCGCTTGAGGGCCTCTCGCCCCAGGAGGTGATAGGTCTCCTCGTTCAGCAGGCAATGGATGGAGATGAAATCGCTTTCCTCCAGGAGCCTTTCCAGGGGGACGAGTTCCACGCCGAGCGCGGCGGCTCGCTCGGGCGAGGCATAAGGGTCGTAGGCAAGGACGCGCAATGCCCAGCCGCGCATCCGTTCCACCATCCGCGCGCCGATGCGCCCGAGGCCGATGACCCCCAACGTCGAGCCGGCCAGCCGCCGCGTGGGCATCGCGAGGTAGGAAGCATATTCGCCCCGCCGCATCGCGGCATCGAGCCGGGGGATGTGGCGCAAACAGGCCAAAAGGAGCGCGATGGCATGGTCGGCCACCTCGTCGGTGCAGTAGGTGGGCGCGTTGCACACCATAATGCCCATCTCCGTCGCGGCGACATAGTCGAGGCTGTCATATCCCGCGCCTGCGCGGATGAGGCAGCGGCATCTCTCCAGTTGGGCGATGACCTCTCGCGTGAGGAGCGGCCTCACCGATTGGATGACCACGATATCCGCCTCGCGCGCCACGGAAACGACCTCTTGGCCGCTTCGGCACTCGTATACCTGCCAACTCGCCCCCACTTGGGCTAACCTTTCGGCCTCGAACCCCACGGGGCTAAAGAGGTCGCGCGCGTAATCCACCAGGACGACGTGCCACGTGAACTGTTCCGCTTCGGCCATTTCTCCATCATCCCTCAGAGAGCGTCGTTTTTTCTGCCAAAATCGGTTTCAGCCGCCAAACGAGCCAGAGGCTGGCAAGGCCGCATAGGCCGACGAACCCCTCGATGGCCCACGTGGGCAGGCGCTGCTGGGCAAGGATCGCTACAACCGTATCCAGGGTGCCGTGGGCGAGCACCGCAGCCCACAGCCACCGCGCTTGGCGGCGCGTGAACGCCAGGAGCACGACGAGCGACATCGCCACGTGAAAAGGCAGTGTGAACACGCGCTCTGCCGCGGCCCACAGGGGCTCCGTCCAGGGCATCGTCGTCACCTTATCCAAAAGGGCCTGCACCTGCGGTTGTGCTGCCTCGGGGATGAGGGCGCGCAGTTGGGCGGGGGCCATCCGCGTGAGGATGATCGCCTGGATGAGGCTCATCGCGCTCGAGGCCCCCACGAGGAGGATGGATTCCACTCCCCCATGGCCGATGCCGTAGGCCACGCCGTGCGCCCAGGTGTATAGGGCGGGGTCTCGAAAGAGCCATCGGTACCCCACCCAACGCCCCACCGATTCGAACAGCCCCGCCGAAAAGCCCACGGCCACGAGGTAAATCACCAAGAGAAGGCGGGATTTGCTCAAGGCGGGCGCGAGGAGCGGCCCGAGGAGCGCCATAGCCGGGATGCGCAAAATCATCTGAAAGACGAAAAAGATGCCCGCCCCGTAGAGAAATACCACCCACCGCACGCGGTAACGGCGGTAAACCCATACGCCCATCGCGATGGGAAAGAGGATCATCACCGCGATGGCGATGACCCAAGCGATGATCACCGAGGGTTGCATAAGGCTCCTTTATTCCGCGCGGCCAAACGGCTCGCTGAAGGTGAGAACGTAGCCGTTGATATCGGCCACCGTGAACTGCCAACGCCCGCCAAAAGGGACCGGCTCCTGTACGATGATGGCGCCTTTGCTGGAGAATTCCTCATAGAGCGCGCCCAAATCCTCGCAAGGGATGTAAAAGACGACGCCGTTCCCCTTTTCGGCAATGAAGGGGCGGTCGCTCGTGCCGAGGTCCATCGTGAGGAGAAATTGCGCGCCGCCCCGCGAGACGCGTGCCCACCGAGGGTCCTCAGCCTCTGGCCAGACCTCCTCCAGCGCAAACCCCAATACCTCGCAGTAGTAATCGAGGCTTTCGCGCATATTCCCCACCTGAATGAGGGGGATGATCCCCTGTAACGCGGCCATAACTTTTCACCTCCGCGTGGGGTGGACCTTGACCCATAACCGTCGGCCGTCCGTGATGACCTCGATGGTGCCCTGCGCATCGGTTCGCCACACCTGGGCGCCGATGGCCTCTAATCGCTGAAGCACCTCTTCGCTGGGGTGGCCAAAGCGGTTTTCGGCCCCCACGCTCACCAAGGCGATTTGGGGGTTCACGGCGCTCAAAAACTCTGCTGAGGTCGCGCCGCGCGCCCCGTGATGAGATACTTTGAGCACGGCAGCCTGCAGCGTAAGCCCTTGCGCGAGCCAGTCGCGCTCCGCATCGGCCTCCGCATCGGCCGTCAAGAGCATTCTACATTGCCCGAAAGAGACCCGCAAAGCCACCGATTGGGCGTTATCGCTTTGGGTAACGCTGGGCGCCCCGTGGGCCGGCGGGTGAAGCACCTCCATCGCGAGGCCCTCGTCTATCGTAAGGCGCGTGCCCCGGGCGATGGTCTGTGGTTTCAAACCCTTCGCGGCAAGCGCCCGATACCAAGCCTCGCTGAGGGCATTCCCGTGCCCCAGGGGGCCTTGGAGCACGGCGCCCACGCGGTAGTGCTCCAGGGCCTCGATGAGGCCGGTGAGGTGGTCGCTATCGGCGTGGGTGGCGATGAGGAGGTCTATGTGCCGCTCCCAGAAGGGCAACACGCGCCCCAGCCGCGCGCGGAGGAGCAGGGGGTCTGGGCCGCCATCTATGAGGAGGGTTCGGCCTCGGGGGGTGCGCAGGAGGAGGGCATCCCCTTGGCCCACGTCGAGCACGTAGAGGTGTAGGCGGCCGTCTGGGAGGGTGGCAAGGGTATCCACCGCCACAGGGAGGACGAGGAGGAGGGCAAGGGCGCCCCACCAGGCGCGGCGCGGCACGGTAGGGCGGCTGGGCAAATGGGGCACCTTGCGGGGCGCCTTGAGCACCCAGAGGAACACCCCTCCGTAAAGTGCCCACACCAGGGGCCAAGGCAGGCGCGGCAGGGTAAACCCTGCCCAAGGGATGCGCCCGCACCATTCAGCCACCCGCAGGGTCACGTGCAAAAAGGGCCACACCAGCCACCCCGCCATATGCCCCGCGGGCGCCCATAGGAGGCCGGCCCCTAGGGTGGCCGCGCCCAGGGCCATAATGAAGGGCTGCCAGGGGAGGACGAGGAGGTTTGCCGGCAGGGCGAGGATGGAGACCTGGCCGAAATGCGCCCAGAGGAGCGGCAGGGTGGCGATTTGCGCGGCGAGCGTGGCGAGGAGCACATCGCCCAAAAAGAGCAAGCCCTTCGCCGCGCCCGCTGGGCTTTCGGCAACCCAAGCGTACAGGCGGCGCGAGATCGCCGGCTCCAGAAGGAGCAGGGCAAGCGTCGCCGCAAACGAGAGTTGGAAACTGACGCTCCACAAAAGGAGGGGGTTTACGAGGGTCATAGCCCACGTCGCGGCGGCGAGGCTGGTTAGGCCGTGGCTGCGCCGGCCCACGCGCTGCGCCAAAAGGGCCAATCCGCCCATCCAGGCCGCCCGCATCACGGGCGCCGATGGCCCCACAAGGAATACAAACAGGCCGATGGCGCCCATACTGGCCCAAAGGGCGAGCCAACGGTGCGCCCAGCGCCGCGAAAGGTACATCACCGCTTGGGCCACCAGGCTCACGTTGAACCCGGAGATGACGATAAGGTGCGTCAACCCGGCCAGGCGAAAGGCCTCGAGCACGTCGGCGGGGAGGGTGTGCTCCATCCCCAAAAGGATGCCCGCCAAGAGGCCCGCTTCGGGCTGGGGCAAGGCAGTTTCGATGACCCCCCTCAAGGCGCGGCGCACGCGCGCCAGGCCCCAAAGGAGGGGATTGCCCGCCCTCCCCGGCAAGGGCACGGCGCGCGCCTGCCGCAGGAGGGAATGGATGCCCCGCGCGGCCAGGTACTCTCGATAGGAAAAGGTATCGAGGATGGGCGGCGTCTCTAAATGGCCGGTGAGTTGAAGCCGATCCCCATAGGTATAGGAGGGGTAAAGGGGCAAGTGGACGAGCGCCTTGCCCCGCACGGCGTTGGGGCCAGCGCCGAGATCCACCCATTGGATGGTAACTTCCGTTTGGGCATAGGCCCCGCGAACCTCCGGCTCCGCCGATACATAGCCCCAGACCGTTACCGCCGCGCCGCGGTCGTTATACGCGGCCAGGGTATGGGCACCCCATCGGGGCTGGCTGAGGAAGTACCGCCCCGCGCCGGCGCAAAGGGCGAGGATGAGCAAACACCCAGCCCGCCGCCATGGGAGGGGGAGCGCGCGGGTTGCCCCTAGCCCGGCCGCAAAGAGGAGCGCCCACCAGGGCCACGGCAGGCCCCAGGTGCGCGCGGCTAGGATGCCCAGGCTCCAGGCGAGCGTGAGATGGATGAGCGCCATACTGAACCCGTGGCGGATTATAAACGGCCGGTGGGGCGCGTCCACCTGGGCCAGGCCCCCATCCGATAAAGCGCCCTGGCTGCTGTTTGACAGGGCGCCGTATCCCCTATATAGTGCGATTTAGTATATGCTAATTTCAAAACATTGCTTAGGCTAATTGCGGGGGCACGATGCATCACGACGATCGAACCGACGAACGCCCTTCGGCCTTGAATGGGATCTTATCGGCGGGGCACCATAAGGTGGTTCCCCTGGCTGACCTATCGCCCGGCCAGAGCGGCACGGTGCTTGCCTTAGAAGGGGGGCCGGGTTTCGTAGGGCGTATGGCCGCTTTGGGCTTTACGCCGGGGGCAGAGGTTACGATGGTGCGCAACCCCGGCAGGGGGCCGGTGATCGTCTCGGTGCTCGATACGAGCGTGGCCTTGGGGCGCGGCCAAGCCAGCCGCGTGCAGGTGCGCCCCAAAGAGTAGGAGGCCCAAAATGCACCATCAGGAGGCACTTCGCCCATCTCGGGTGCAAGAAAGGGGAGAGAAGGTCATCTCCATCGCCCTGGCGGGCCAACCCAATGTGGGCAAGAGCACGGTATTCAACCTCCTCACTGGGTTGAACCAGCACGTGGGGAATTGGCCCGGCAAAACGGTGGAACGGCGCGAAGGCGTGTTCGAACATCACGGCGAACGCGTGCACCTGGTGGACCTGCCGGGCACCTATTGCCTGACGGCTGCCTCGCCGGAGGAGATGATCGCCCGCGATTACATCATCTACCATCGGCCAGATGTGGTGATGGTGGTCATCAATGCCGCCTCGCTGGAACGCAACTTGTACCTGGTGGCCGAACTCCTCGCCCTGCCCTCGCCCATCGTCATCGGGCTGAATATGATGGACGTGGCCGAGCAAGAGGGCATTTGGGTGGATGCCGAAAAATTGGCCGCTGCGATGGGCGTGCCCGTCATCCCGATGGTCGCCTCAAAGAACCAGGGCGTGCACGATTTTCTCGATGCGGCGCTCAAAGTGGCGCACGAGGGCCTGCCCCAGGAACCCTCTCGTCCCGAGATTCGGCCCGATCATCGCGAGGTGTTGGGGGCCATCGAAGCGCTCCTCGGCCCTTGGGTGCCCGAACCTTACCCGGCCGACTGGGTGGCCCTCAAGGTCCTTGAGGGCGATGCGGAGATTACCGAACGGATGAAATCCGCCGCGCCGCCCGAGGTGTGGGCGTGCGTGGAGGACCTCCTCCGCCAGCACGAGGATGCCCTCATCGCTGTGGCGGGGGGGCGTTATGCCTGGATCCGCCACGTGACGCAGGGCGCGCTCACCAAATCTCGCTTGGGGCACGTCACGCTGACCCAACGCCTCGATGCCTGGGCCACGCACCCCTTCTGGGGGCTGGTGGTGCTAGCCGTGGTGCTGGCGGCGGTGTTTGGGCTGACCTATGCCTTGGGCGGCCCCCTGCAAGGCTGGGTGGAAAGGTACATCGTGGGTGCCTTGGCGGCGGGTGCAGCGCGCCTGCTTGCGCCCGGCCCGGCCTGGTTGGAGGGCCTGGTGGTAGATGGCATCCTCGGCGGCGTGGGGACGATGTTCAGTTTTCTGCCCATTCTGGCCATCTTTTTTGCCACGATGGGCATCTTGGAGGATGTGGGCTATATGGCCCGCGCCGCCTACATTATGGACCGCTTTATGCACGCCCTGGGCCTGCATGGCAAGAGTTTTATGCCCCTCTTTTTAGGGTTCGGCTGCAACGTGCCGGCCATTATAGGCACGCGCATCATCGAATCTCGCCCGAGCCGCCTGTTGACGATCCTCCTCGCACCCCTGGTGCCCTGCACAGCGAGGTTGGCCGTCCTCACGGTATTGGCGCACGCCCTTTTCCCCCAAAAGGCCCTGCTGGTTACGGTGTGCCTCACCGCGTTGCCGCTTCTCGTCTTGGCGGGGGTAGGGTTCATCGCCCATCGCCTCCTTTTCCGGCGAGATCAGGCGGCCTTTATTATGGAGATGCCCCTTTATCACCAGCCCAATTGGCGCACCATCGGCATCGGCGTTTGGCAAAGGTTGGTGGCCTTTTTGCGCAAGGCGGCCACGGTCATCTTGGCCGTATCCGTCGTCGTCTGGGCGCTCTCGACGTTCCCCTATGGAGAGATTGAGACGAGCCTCCTTGCCGCCTTGGGGCGGTTTCTCCAACCCGTGGGGGCCTTGATGGGCCTCGAATGGCGCCAGGTGGTGGCCATCTTGACGAGTTTTGTGGCCAAAGAGAACGCGGTGGCGACACTGGGCGTGCTCTACGGGGTGGGCGAATCCGCCGAGGCTCTTTCGGCCGTTTTGCCGGGCTATTTCACGGTGGCCTCGGGGTTGGCCTTCCTCGTGGCCGAGATGCTCTTTATTCCCTGCGTGGCCACGGTGGCGGCCATTCGCCAAGAGACGGGGTCTTGGAAGTGGACGTTGGGGGAAATCCTCTTTTTGGCCCTATTGGCCTTCTTGGGTGGCACGGTAACCTATCAGGTGGCGAGGCTATGGTTGACCTGAACCCTCTTGAAATCCTTTTGCGGCGGCTGGCCGAGGGCCGTGTGTATGACCTTCGCGAATTGGCCCGCGCCCTTGGGATGGACGAAGCGCTCCTCGAGCAGATGCTCCAGCACCTGGAATCGGCCGGCTACCTGCGCACGGTGGCGGGCGAATGCCAGAGGGGATGCGCCCATTGCGCTTATCAGGCCGTGTGCGCATTGACGCAGGGCGGCCGCATTTGGGCCTTGACGGAGCGCGGCCGCCAAGCGGCCGAACGCCTGGGCTAGCGAAAGGTCAGCGCAAAGCAAGAGGAAGGCCCGTTTAGGTAGCCTTCCTCTTTTGTGGGCGCGAGAGGACTCGAACCTCTGACCTCGCGGATGTGAACCGCGCGCTCTAACCAACTGAGCCACGCACCCTTACATTGGCAATTATAGCACACTCGCGCGGGGATGCAAAAATAGAGGGACCCTCCGCAGCTTCAAACCCTGCGCAAGGGTTTCAGAGGGCATACGCAGCGGCTAGCGAAGCGCCGTTTTGCCCTCCCCAAGGCCCCTCGATACAATGGCGCTAGTTTTGCGGTGAGAAAATGGGAGGGCGATGGCAGAACGCATCGAACGCACCGCGCGGTGGGCGGCATTGATCCTGGGGGGCCTCACCGGTTTGGGGGCCGTGTTGCGCCTCATCCATTTGCGGAACATCCCCCCAGGGTTGCATTTTGACGAAGCCGTCTACGGCCTGATGGCACGCGATATCCTTGGCGGCGCCCGCCCCATCTTTTTTACCACCTATACGGGGCGCGAGCCGCTCTATATGTATCTGATGGCCGGCGTCTTCCGGGGGGTGGGCGTCTCGGCCTGGGGCATCCGCCTGACCTCGGCCCTCATCGGTGCGGCCACCATCCCCTTGGTCTATCTCCTCTGGCGCGAGATGTATTCCCGGCGCGTGGGTTTGCTCGCGGCGGCGCTGACGGCCCTTTCCTACTGGCACCTCACCGTGAGCCGCAACGGCTACCCGAACATCCTCATTCCGCCCATCGAATGCCTGGCGCTCTATTTCCTCTGGAAGGGCTACCGCCGCGCGCAGTGGGGCTGGATGGCCTTGGGGGGCGCGTTTGTCGGGCTGGTCTTGTATACCTATCTCGCGGCGCGCTTTTTCCCCCTGACGGTAGGAGCCTTCTTCCTCTATACCCTCATCGTGGATAGGCAGCGCTCCTGGCGGCGCCTTGCCGGTTTGGCCCTGGCCGCCGGGGTGGGGGTGCTCGTCTTTGCGCCGCTGGGGATGTTCTTCTTGCGCCACCCGGAGCATTTCGTGGAGCGCGCCAGCCAAGTGCTCGTTTTTCGGGAGGCGCATGCCGGCGAGGAGTGGCGGCTCCTTGGCTCCAACCTCATCAAGACGTTGGGGGGCCTATTCATCCAGGGCGACCCGAACCGCCATTTCAACCTGCCGGGGCGGCCCATCTTTTCGCCGCTCCTCGCACCCTTTTTCCTCCTGGGCGTGGCCATCGCCTTGCGGCGCCTCAAACGGCCCGAGTTCGGCCTGCCCCTCCTCTGGTATGTGGGGATGATCACCCCCGCCATCTTGACGGATACGCCGATGCCCCAGGGCCAGCGGATGTTCGGCATCATCCCGGCGATTTATGGCCTCGCCGCCCTAGGGTTGGATGCGGCCCTCGCGTGGGCCGTGCCTCGGCTCCGTAGCGCGTGGCGCTGGGCACCGTGGGGCGCCCTGGCGCTCCTCCTCGCGGCGGATGGCGCCCTGGTGTGCCGCGACTATTTCATCCGTTGGGGGCGAGACCCTCAGACCTTTTTCGTCTTCCATGGGGATTACGTCCTCCTCGCCCACCGCGCCCGCGAGGAGATGGCGGCGGGGCGCACGGTGGTCATCCAATCTGCGCACTATAAGCACCCCACCGTGCTCTTTGTGGAGCCTGAGGCTGGCGAGGCCGTGTGGAGCGTTGGCCCCAAGACGTTGGTCATCCCCCAGCGGCCGGGGGGCGAGCCGGTGTACCTTTGGCCCTTCCGCGATGATCCCCTGCAAGGCGTGCTCGAAGAGGTACAGGGGCACCTTTTCGAGGAGGTGGAGACCCTGCCCGGCCTTGGGGGTGAGCCGGCCGTGCGCGTGATGCGCCTAAAGGTCGGTGCGTTCGAGGCTGAGGCCAAGGCCCCGGCCCTGGCCGCGTTTGGCGATGAGGTGGAGATCCTCGGTTGGGAAGTGCCCGAGCGCGCCCGTCGCGATAAACCCCTGCGCCTTTTGGTGCACTGGCGGGCCAAACGGCCCGTGGAGGGCTGGCGCGTTTTTTCGGTGCACTTGGTGGATGAGCGGGGCGTGCGTTGGGCGCAGGATAGCGACCTGGGGTTTTTGCCGGTCGAATGGCGCGCGGGCGATGCCGTCTACCAGGTGTTCGAGGTGCCCATCCCGCCGGGGATGCCCGCCGGCCCCTATGAGGTGCGCCTCCTTTACAGCCGCGAGGGGCCGACGCCCCTCATCGCCACCCGCGAAGGGAAGCCAAGCGGCATCTCCATCGCCCTGGGTGAGGTGACGTTCAAGCCCGATGGCCGCCGCCTCGAGCCTCTGGCTAAAAAGGCGCGCCCTATGGGCGAGGCGCTCCAAGCCCTCGGCGGCCCGGCGCAAACCTTCGTGGGCGTGCCGGGCGGCGAGGTGCAGGTGCCCGTCACCTGGCAGGCGCGGCTCAAACCCCCAAAAGATTACACCGTGCTCCTTGCCCTGCGCGATGAGGCAGGGGCGGTTCGCCTGCAAGAGCGCTTACCCCTGGCCTACGCCTACGCCACGTCCTCTTGGGAGGCGGGGGAGGTGGTCCAGGTGGTGTACGTCCTCCCGCTCGAGGGCCTCGACGTGGGGCGCTATGCCCTTTCGCTTCAGGTGGAGGGCGAGGATGCCGTGCTGGGCCTGGGCGAGGTGCGCGTGGAGGGCGAACCGAGGCTCTACACGCCGCCCCCTATCGGGCATCCCCTTTCGGCCGCCTTGGGTGATGAGATTGCCTTCTTGGGGTATGACCTCTCGCCATCCCCCTATGCGCCGGGTGGGCCGCTCGAGGTGACGCTCTACTGGCAGGCGCTCAGCGCGCCCCAGGGAGATTACAAGGTCTTTGTGCACCTCGTCGGCGCAAAGGAGCGCATCTGGGCGCAGCACGATAGCGCCCCGGCCAACTGGGCGCGCCCCACCAAGGGGTGGGATGTGGGTGAGGTCATCCGCGATGCGCACTCGCTCACGCTCCCGGAGGATATCCCGCCCGGCGAGTATCTCCTATGCATCGGGATGTATGACGCGAACACCTTACAGCGTTTGCCCATCTCGGCGCCTACCGAGGCGCTCTTGGAGGGGGATCGCCTGCTCCTGGGGCACGTTGCCGTGGGGCCGTAAGAGATTTGAGAAAAGGAGGGATGATGGCCAAGCGACCGCATATCTTGATTTTCAACCCAGATCAGTGGCGAGGCGATGTGCTGGGGCATTTGGGGAACCCCGCCGCCTATACGCCCGTGCTCGATGCCCTGGTGGAGAGAGAGGCCGTCTCGTTTCGCTATGCCTTTTGCCAAAACCCGGTGTGCACGCCCAGCCGCTGTTCCTTTATGAGCGGTTGGTACCCCCACGTGCGCGGGCACCGTACGATGTTCCATATGATGCGCCCCGATGAGCCGGTGCTCCTGCGCACCCTCAAAGAGAATGGCTATTATGTCTGGTGGGGCGGCAAGAACGACTTAGTGCCCGGTCAACACGGCTATGAGGCCTACTGCCACGTAAAATATCGCCCGCAGGAACCCGTCAAGCCGATATGGGCCATCGATCGCCAGGCCGAGTGGCGCGGCGCGCCGGAGAGCGATACCTACTATTCCTTTTACGTGGGCCGCTTGCCCACCGAAGAGGAAGAACCCTACTATGATGGCGACTGGGCTAACGTGATGGGGGCGGTCAACCTCATCCGCACGTACAAGGGAGAACAGCCCCTCTGTATTTACCTCCCGCTCACCTATCCCCATCCCCCTTATGCCGTGGAGGATCCCTGGTACAGCCTGATTGACCGCGCCAAACTGCCGCGCCGGCTCCCCACGCCGCCGGGCTGGCGGGGCAAGCCCAGCATCCTGCGGGGCATTTGGGCGCGCCAACATCTGCAAACGTGGACGGAGGATCGCTGGGCGGAACTGCGCGCCACCTACTATGGGATGTGCTCGCGATTAGATCATCAGTTTGGGCTGATCCTCCAGGCTCTGCGCGAAGCGGGCCTCTATGAGGATACGGCCATCTTTTTCTTTTCCGATCACGGCGATTTCACGGGCGATTACGGCCTAGTGGAAAAGACGCAAAATACCTTTGAAGATTGCCTTTCGCGCGTGCCGTTCATCATCAAGCCGCCGGCCTGGGTGCCGGTAAAGCCCGGCGTGCGAGATGCCCTCGTGGAGTTGATTGACTTTCCCGCTACGGTGGAGGCTTTGACGGGCATCACGCCCACGCACACGCATTTTGGGCGATCGCTCCTCCCGCTACTCGCAGGGGAGACGGACGAACACCGCGATGCCGTCTTTTGCGAAGGGGGGCGCCTTCACGGCGAGCGGCACTGTATGGAATTGGAGAGCGCCGATTCCCAAGTGCCCACGGGGCTTTACTATCCGCGCGTCAACCTGCAGACGAGCGAAGGCCCCGAGCATACGAAAGCGGCGATGTGCCGCACCAAACGCTACAAGTATGTTCGCCGCCTCTACGAAGAGGATGAACTCTATGACTTGTATGAGGACCCCGGCGAACTGCACAACCGCATCGGCGACCCTGCGCTCAAGGGCGTCCTTGCCGAACTCAAGGAGCGGATGCTGACCTGGTACCTAGAGACGTGCGATGTGGTGCCGCACGATCCGGATTCGCGCTGGTAGAGCGCTACAACCCAAGGGCCTTGGCCATACGCCGCGCCAGGTTTTCCACCGTTTTAAGGCCGAGCGCATCCTCGGAGGCTTTGCCCACGATGGCAGCGCCCGAATGGCTATAGGCGGGGCCATCGGAGATGACGAGCATATCCTGTTGTAAGAAAAAGGTGTGCATGGCCTGCAGGGTGAGTTCCTGGCCGCCGTTGCGGAACCCCCCGCAGGCGATGCCGGCGCCGATTTTGCCGCTCAACCGCAGGGCGCCCTGCGACCGAAAGAGCACCGTGCGATCCATCATAACCTTCATCTGCCCCGTCACCATGCCCATATAGACGGGCGAACCGAGGATCATCCCGTCGCAGTGGAGCATCGCCTCGTAGATAGGCGTCATATCGTCATCGTAGACGCACTTCCCCGAGGAGCGGTGTTGGTGGCAGCCAGCGCAGGGGTGGATGTTCCGCCCCGCGAGGGAGATGAACTCGGTCTGGGCGCCGGCCTCTTCCAAGATGCGGAGCGCATAGCGCACCGCAAAGGCCGTATTGCCTTCGAGATGGGGGCTGCCAGAAATACCAAGGACGTGCATGGTTCACCTCGCCAGTAGGATGAATGGCATCATAGCGCGGTTTGGCGAAAGGGGGCAACTTTCTGCCCTTGCCTTTTTGACGAGCGCTCGAAATCGTTGTAGAATTCGCGCTGTCAAAAGAGCGATCCTCGGTAGCTCAACGGTAGAGCGGCCGGCTGTTAACCGGTTGGTTGTTGGTTCGAATCCAGCCCGAGGAGCCAGAAGAACCCCCGCATGGACTGTAGGCCATGCGGGGGTTTGGTTTCCTTGTTTGACGACCGCCTTTACCATGCGCTACAATCAGATAGGAGGTAATCTTTACTGATCCAATGTTTGATCCACAAATTGGGCTAAAAACGCGTTAATTATGTTCTTGGATCTAAAATAGAAAAAGAGGATTAAAATGCAGAAGATAGAGATTGGTTACATAAAAACATGTTCTTGTCCTGATAATCGTATTAACTGCCTTACACCAAAAGAATGGATAAAAGCGCAAGTAGCCATATGGGAGTTCTATTACGAAGCGCGGGACATTAGGGACAAAGATGTTCATCCGGCCGTTTTCCCAATTGCCTTACCTCGTAAATGCATAGAGCTTTTTACTCACAAGGGTGAGCTTGTTTTGGATCCATTCGTAGGTGTTGGGACAACTCTTGTTGCTGCTAGAGATCTTGGAAGAAATGCGGTAGGGTTCGATCTCAATAGTGATTATGTGAAGCTCTCCAATGAGAGGATTGCCCAATTGCAGCTCGCACTTCCTGGTGAGGATACAAAGCAAGTCGCAATCTGTGATGATGCGATTAATATTCCTCAGTATCTTAATGAAGAAACCGTTTCATTATGTGTTACTTCACCCCCATATGCGAACATGCTGAATCATGAACGATTAAACAAAAGTTTCAGAGGGGATTTGCGTATAAATAAGCATTATAGAAAAATACAGCAGTATTCCGATAACCCTCGTGATTTGGGTACTATGAAAATAGAAGAGTATATCAAAGCACTTGCAGAAATATACAAGGGAATTTTTCCTCTTCTGAAGCGAAGAGCTCATTGCGTTATAAATATCAATGATCTCTGGGAGAATAACCACAGATATCCGACGCATTGTTACATAATAGAAGCCATGGAGAAAATCGGTTATGAACTACGAAATATCATAATCTGGGATAGAAGGAACCTCGTTAATAAAGTCGGAATTTTTGGCTACCCGAACAATTATATTACCTTAAGTACAACTTTTGAGTATATTCTTGATTTTTGGAGACCATAGGAATGCTAGGATATGAAGATCTGATAAAAAAACTGAAAATAATAAAAGAGAACGGTTGGGTTCGAACTCATCGGGCCGGAAATACGGGAATTGGAAAAACACTAGAGGACCTTTTGGGAATTAAAGAGAATAATATTCCAGGCCCGAACGCTGCTATGATAGAGTTGAAATCTGCCAGAAAAAATGCTTCAAGCATGTTGACTCTATTTACTAAGTCACCCCTTCCACCTCGCGTAAATTCGCTTTTATTGGAGAGATTTGGCTATTTTTCAGAAAAAGGCAAAAAAACGTTACATACTACTATAAAATATACAGAAATAAATACCATTCGAGGGGAAAAAGGCTTCGGAATTTCCATACAAGATGATAGAATTAGCCTTGTGACTAATGAGGGTGAAGCCGTGGCTTATTGGGACAGAGAGACTCTGAGAAATTGTTTTGAACAAAAACTTCCCAAACTTTTATATGTGAAAGCCGAAGCAAGAGGGAAGGGACCAAATGAGGAGTTTTGGTTCAACGAAGCGTGGCTGTTGAGTGGATTTGATTTTACAAGTTTCGTTCGGTTGATTGAACAGGGGATCGTCCTGATTGATATAAGAATCGGACAGTATTCAGATGGGCGAACGCATGATCACGGAACAGGTTTTCGTGTATTCCCAGATAAACTAGATCTATGCTTTAGCCACAGAGAGAGAGTAATGTAGCCGTCTGGTTGAATCGGCGAGCGCGATGGATTACCTCAACTTTGACCTGCGCCTGGGCGAATGGAACGCTCCCTCACGGCGCGCCGTGGCGGAGGTGTTGGCTTCACCAGCCGGCGAGGGCAATCGTTTGAGCATCTCGCTCGCGGTGGAACCCCTCGCAGGGCCAGGATGCCCCTATGCCACCCCGCAGGCGGCGCGCGAGGTGGGCTTGGCGCTAGCGAAAAGCGTTTTTGTAGGGGAGATCGCAACGCTTTGGTATGCGAGTTACCAGGCGGCTTGCGATCACGAGCAGGGCCTGCGGTTGCGGCTGCACATTACCTCGCCCGCGCTGACCTTCCTCCCCTGGGAATTGCTCTACGATGCGCGGCGCGATGACTTTTTCGTCTTCGATGGGCGGATCTCCATCGTGCGCTATTTGCGCCTGCAAGCGGCGCCCCCGGCCCTTCGGCCGGCGGGGTCGCTCTCCGTCCTCGCCGTGGGGGCAGCCCCTCTAGGCACCGGCCCGGTGGATGTGAGCGGTGAGTTGGCCCACTTGAGGGCCGCGATGGAGGATCTCTTGGCCTCTGGCCGCATACGGTTCCACACCTGCGAACGGGCCACACTCGAAAGGCTCCAGCAAGCCCTGCTCGACCTCGGCCCCGATGTGGTGCACTTTGTGGGGCACGCCGAGTACGATGAGGAACTCCAGCAAGGGTTTATCATCCTTGAAGATGCCCAAGGCCGCCCGGCCCCTCTCGCCGCCACAGATTTGGCGCGCCTCCTCCAGCGCTATGGGACGAACCTCGTCCTTCTCAACGCCTGCGAGACGGCCGTCGGGGCGTGGGCCGGGTTAGCGCCGGCCCTCGTGCGGGCGGATATTCCGGCGGTAGTGGCGATGCAGTGGCCCGTGGAAGATCGGGCGGCGGTGGCTTTCAGCCGCGCCTTTTACCGTGCCCTCTCATTGGGCAAAACGGTGGATGAATGTGTGGCCGAAGGGCGGGTGGGCGTGAACGTGATGAGCGATAACCCTTGCGATTGGGCCGCGCCGGTGCTCTTTTTGCGCTCCTCAAGCGGGCACTTGTGGCTCAATGGGTCGCGCAGCGGTGAAGCGCCTTCCGCCCCAGCGCCGGCGCGTGGCCCCGAACCCGGCCCCGAAGGGCCTGCCCTCCAGCGGCGCCCCTTCTTTCGCACGCATGGCCCGCTCGTCATGCCGGAGGATCGTTACCTCCTCATCGAACGGCCCGAACTGCGCCAGGTGCTGCGCATTGCCCAACAGCCTTCGATCACCCATTACATCGCCCTCTTGAGCGCCCGCCAGACGGGCAAAACGACGTTCTTATTCCAGGTGATGGATCGCTTGCGCCCCAGCCAAGCCTGCGTGTTTGTGGATTTGGCCCTCCTGCGTGCCCAAGAGGCGCCTTCTTCCTTTCGCTTGGTCGCTTCACAACTTGCCGGCCAGTTGGGGGATCTCCTCGGGCCGCGTTACCCCTTGCCCGATCCCTCGCGCGTGGCCACCTCGGTGGACCTCGTCGAATTCTTGGAGGCGGTTGCCAAAGGGGTGCCTCTGCCGCGCATCGTCCTCCTTTTGGATGAGGTAGGGGCGCTCTCGCGCGAGGTTTCGGACGTCTTTTATAACACCTTACGTTCGGTCTTTACACAGGGGCGCGGTGGGAATGCCATCTTGGGCAAATATCTCTTGATCTTTAGCGGCGCTGTGGATCTCTATGATCTTACCTTTGGAACCACCTCGCCGCTCAACATCTGCGAAAAGGTCTATCTGCAGGATTTTCGCCTCGAAGATGTTCAGCGCCTCGTAGGGCTGTTTCGCTACCTGGGGGCGGAGGTCTCATCGGGTGCGGCGGAACGGGTCTATGCCTATACCGAGGGGCACCCCTATTTGACGATGCGCCTCTGCGCCCTTATGGAGGCGGAAGGCGTCTCTCACGTGAACCCTCAGGCCGTCGAACGTGCCGTGGAACAGGTGCTCGTGGAAGACGACAACCTGCGCTACATCATCCGCGAGTTGGAACGAGATGCCCCCGCGCGGCGTCGTTTAGAAGAGATCGTGCTCGGTGGGCGCGATGTCCCCTTCAGCCGCAACGATCCCGTCTTGGCCTCGCTGGAGATGTTGGGGGTCATCCGCCCAAGCCAGCCTTGCCGCGTGCGGAACCGCATCTATGCCCTCAGCCTAGAGCGCTACCTGCGCGCTTAGGGATGCCCTTATGCGCCTCAAAGTGATGCCGAACGATTTTGTCGTTACCGAACGGGCCGACCTTCGTTTGGCCGAGGCCGGCCCATGGGCGGTGTATCGCGTGCGCAAGGTGGGTTGTACCACGTTGGAGGTGCAGACGCGTTTGGCCGCTCAACTCGGCCTGGCGCGCAGGCAGGTCGTCTTCCCCGCGCTGAAAGATAAAGAGGCGATGGCCGTTCAATTCGCCACGTTGCCCGCCCAGGCCCCGCCGCACCTGCAAGGCCCCGGGTTTGAGGCCCAAAGGGTCGGCTACCGCGCCACGCCCCTTTCTCCGGGCGATCTGCAAGGGAATGCCTTCGAGATCGTCGTGCGCCACCTGTTGCCCTTTCAGGCCCAAGCCTTTGGCCAAGCGCTTGGTTCGTTGGGCGAGTGGGGCTTGCCCAACTACTTTGGCGCCCAACGGTTTGGCTCCTATGCGCCCGAGTGGGGGTTCATCGGCAAAGCCATCCTCCAGCGGGATGCTCAAGCCGCACTATATGCCTACCTGGCCCGCCCCTTCTTGGGCGACCCGCCGGCCGTTCAATCTTTTAAAAAGCAGGCTCAAGCCCTTTGGCCCGATTGGGCAGCCATGATGGCCGTAGCGCCCAAACCCTCGAACTATCGCAGTGTGTTGACCTTCCTCAAAGATCACCCCCAAGAATACCGCAAGGCCCTAAACCTGATCCCACCGCGGCTCCTTTCGCTTTACCTCGCCGCCTATCAGAGTTATCTTTGGAATGCCATCGCAGCGCATTTTCTAGGGGGCATTTACCGCCAGGCAGGCCTCCCCAGCGGCACCCTCCGAATCGCCTTTGCCACTTATCCCTTGCATACCGCACCTCTCGGGGACGAATGGCGTTTTCTAAAGAGCCTGGCTGTGCCGCTCCCATCGTACCGTGCGGCATATGCTCCGGAAGGTTTGGCCGAAAGCGCCGGGCACGTCCTTGCGCAAGAAGGGCTTGCCTTGGGCGATCTCAAAGCGCGCATCCTGAAACGCGCCTATTTACCGCGAGGGTCTCGGGCGCTCCTAGCCTTCCCGACGGAGGTTCGGGTGGAGGCCCCTCAAGAGGATGAACATTTCCCCGGCCGGAAGGCCGTGCGCGTTCAATTCACCTTGCCCAGCGGCAGTTATGCCACGGTCGTCATCCAAGCGGCTATGGCGCTTGCCCTGGGCACCCGTTGAGAGGTTTCAGGAGGGGTTCCGATGGCTCGTGCTGAAACATGGTCTTTGCGACACATCTACTTGTATATCGTCTGCCTCATCACGCTGATTATGGTCATCGTGGCCACGGTGGGGCTGGTCCGTTCGCTGGTGGATT
>JAIOAW010000032.1 GCA_019873625.1 Chloroflexota bacterium | reverse complement strand
ACGACGCTCTTCCGATCTCTGGTGGAATACGCGGGGCACTCCTCTTGGCACCAGTGGGCCGTGGAGCGCCTTTTGTACATAGGGGAGGTACCCGCTCTCACGGCGAGCGGCCGCTGGCCCATCGTGGCGAGTTGGACGTGCTTTACCAGCGCCTTCCAGCGGCCCGAGTGGGTGCTGGATGAGCGCCTGGTGGTGGAGCCTGAGGCGGGCGCCATGGCCACCTGGGGGCCGACCAGCCTGGGGACCGAACCCTCTCACCGCACCTTAGCGGACGGATTTTACGGGGCGCTCTGGGGAGGGCAAACGGATGCGCTGGGCGAGGCAACCGATGCCGGCAAGTTGGCGCTCTTTATCAAAGGGCCAGAGTTTGACCTGCTGGATACCTACACCCTCTTGGGAGACCCCTCTCTGCGCCCCGCCTTCCTCTTCCCCAAGGGCCGCCTGCGCTACCACCTGCCTGTGATTCGGCATCCCTGAATCAAACCGGCCTCATCGGCACTCTTCCTTCGCCCCCATTTGGCCGGGGGGCGGAGCGCGTTTATTATGGAAGAAACCCTTTTCAGGAGGCGGCGGTATGGATTGGCGGGGGCGCGTGGCCTTGGTGACGGGTGCGGGCGTGCGCATCGGGCGGGCCATCGCTTTGGCCTTGGCCGAGCGGGGGATGCGCCTCGTTATCCACTATCATACCTCGGCCGGGCCGGCTGAGGAGTTGGTCGAACAGATTACCTCCGCCGGCGGACAGGCCGTCGCGCTCCAGGCGGATTTGCTCGATCCCTCGGCGCCCCAGCGGCTCATCGCCCAAGCGCGGGAGGCTTTGGGCGCGGTGGATGTGCTCATCCATTCGGCCTCGATTTTTGAGCGGGGCACGGTGTACGATACGACGCTCGAGCAATGGGAGCGCCATATGGCCATCAACCTGCGGGCGCCCTTTTTCCTCTCGCAAGCCTACGCCCAGGCCTTGCCGCCGGGCCAACGCGGGCATATCATCCACATTGCCGATTGGCGCGCCCTGCGCCCGGGCACGCAATACATCGCCTATACGGCCTCCAAGGCGGGCCTCATCGCCCTGACCAAGAGTCTGGCCCTGGCCCTGGCGCCCTCTGTGCAGGTGAACGCCATCGCGCCGGGGGGGATTCTGCCCCCGCCCGGCGGCCCAGATGCCTACTTTGCGCGCTTGCCGGAGCGCCTCCCTCTGCGGCGCATCGGGGATCCTCGCGAGATCGTCAAGGCGGTGAACTATTTGCTCGATGCCGATTTCGTCACGGGCGAAATCCTGCTTGTGACGGGCGGAGAACACTTGTGAGAAAGGTCTATGAAAGGAGATGCGATGCCCCCTCTCCGCGTGAACCCCTGGCAGTATGATGCCTTTCGCGATGAGATTCGGGATATCGAGGCGCAAGAGAGCACCCGCGAAATTGAGAATGCCGTGCGCACCATCCTTGCGGCCATCGGCGAGGATGTGAACCGCCAGGGCCTGGTGCGCACCCCGGCGCGCGTGGCGCGCGCCTTGCAGGAACTCACCGCGGGTTACTATGTGGACCCCATCCGCCTCATCAACGACGCCATCTTTGACGTATCCTACGATGAGATGGTGGTGGTGCGCGATATTGACTACTGGAGCCTGTGCGAGCACCATATGCTGCCCTTCTATGGGCACTGCCACGTGGGGTACATCCCCAACGGCAAGGTCATCGGGTTGAGCAAGATCCCGCGCATCGTCGAGATGTTCGCGCGGCGCTTGCAGATTCAGGAGCGGATGACCCAGGAAATCGCCGACTTTTTGCAGGAGGTGCTCCAGCCGCGTGGGGTGGCCGTGGTGTGCGAGGGGATTCACCTCTGCGCCGTGATGCGCGGGGTGAAAAAGGCCAACGCCTGCATGGTTACCAGCGCGATGCTCGGTGTGTTCAAACAGAGCCAGGCCACGCGCAGCGAATTTTTGGCAAACATCTCGCGCGAGCACCTCGAGCATTAGCCGCGCGCCTCGGCCGTTTGACAAGTGGGCGCCCCTGGCCTAGTATGGGCGCGCAGTGGGGCGGTGGCGGAACGGCAGACGCTGCGGACTTAAAATCCGCTGAGGGCAACCTCATGAGGGTTCGACCCCCTCCCGCCCTACTGTTGTTTTTTTATCCCCTCCGAATCTCCCACGCTTGGCACGTTCTTGGCATCGCGCGCCCGCCTTTCGCCTTTTGGGCCTTGACACAAGCCCGACCTGGGGCTACATTGGCCGCAGTGTGCGCAGGTTTACGCGAAAGGAGAAGGGCGATGAAGATCGGAGCATGCATTTGGCCGTTCAGATGGCGGCCGCCGTATGAGGAAGCGATTACCCGCATTGCGAAACTCGGGTTCAAGGCGATCGAACTCATCGCCTGGGATCGCCAGACGCTCGACGAGTACTATACCCCGCAAAAAATCCGCGAACTCAGGGCGCGCATCGCGGACGAGGGCCTCGTGCTTTCGGAGTTTGTCTCTACCCCGCGCGGTATGGCCCATCCTGACGCGAAGGTGCGCGAGGCGGCGGTGGATCACTTCAAGCGGTTGATCGAGGTGGGGGTGGCCCTGGGCACGGAGATCGTCAATACGGTCTCGCCCTATCCGTTTGATTTGCCTTTCCCCCGCATCACCGCCCTGCCGCTGGTGCAGGAACTCAAGATGGAGATTCCCGCCGGGCTGGATTGGGACCGCAACTGGCAGGATTTCGTAGACGTGGTGCGACGCTGTGCCCAGGCCTGCGAGGAGGCCGGCGTGCGCTACGCCCTCGAACCGCACCCCTACCGCTATATGTGCAACGCGGCGAGTATGCTCCGCCTTATCGAGCAGGTCGGCTCGCCGGCGCTGGGGATGAATTTTGACCCCAGCCACCTCTTCCCCTGCGGCGAGATTCCGCAGGTGGTCATCTATCAACTCGGCAAGCGCATTTTCCACTGCCACTTTTCCGATAACGACGGCGTAACGAATGTGCACTGGCGGCCGGGCAAAGGGAAGATTGACTGGCGCGCCGTGCTTGTGGCGCTCAAATCCGTGGGGTTTGACGGGGTGGTCTCCATCGAACTGGAGGATGTGCCGGGGGTCGTTTCGGCGGGGCGCGCGGTGGCCGATCACTTGCGGGATACGGCGGGGACGGGCGCCGAGGCCGGCCCGGCCTTTGATGTGGAGAACGTCCTGGCCAAGGAGTATATCCAGCGCTTGGCCGTAGACGTGGGTTTTGTTGTGGAGTGATAGGGCGTGAGACCTTGGGAGATGGAGGGATGATGACGGAGCACGAGCGGCTCGTCTATGTGGGCACCTATACGGAACCCATCCGTTTTGGCACGGGGCAGGTCCTTGAGGGCAAAGGGCGGGGGATTCACATCTTGCGGCTGGATATGGCGACGGGCGCGCTCACGCCGTGCGGCCTGGCCGAGGGGGTGCGCAACCCCTCCTTTTTAGCCTTTCACCCCTCAAGGCGGTTTCTCTATGCCGTCAACGAGTTGAAAGAGTATGAGGGCGAACCAAGCGGCGCCGTAAGCGCCTTTGCCATCCACCCTGAAACGGGCGCACTGACCTTTCTCAATAGCCGCCCCACCCACGGCACCGATCCTTGCCACGTTACGGTGGACCCCGCCGGCCGCGTGGTGCTGGTGGCCAACTTTGCCAGCGGCAGCGTGTGCGCCTTGCCTATCTTGGCCGATGGCTCGCTAGGCGAGCCGAGCGCCTTCATCCAACATCGCGGCTCCAGCGTGGACCCAGTGCGCCAAGCCGGCCCCCATGCCCACGCGGTAACGCTCGATGAGAGCGGGCGCTTTCTCTTTGTGCCCGATTTGGGGCTGGATCGGGTGATGATTTACCGGCTGGATGCCGAACGCGGCGCGTTAGTGCCGAACGACCCGCCGTGGGTGAGCGTGCCCGCAGGGGCCGGGCCGCGGCAAATCGCGTTTCACCCGAACGGCCCGTATGCCTACCTAATCAACGAACTGAACTCGACGGTGATAGCCTTTCGCTACGATGCGTCGCGGGGCGCGCTGGAGCACATCCAGACGGTGCCCACCCTCCCTTACGGCTACCTTGGCAAGAGCACCACCGCCGAGGTGCAGATCACGCCGGATGGGCATTACGTATACGGCTCGAACCGTGGGCATGATTCCATCGCGATGTACGCCGTGGACCCGGCGACGGGTATGCTGAATGGCCTAGGGCAGGTCAGTTCGCAGGGGCGCATCCCGCGCCATTTCGTCATAGACCCGACTGGGCGCTTTGCCTTGGTGGCCAACCAGGATACGGACAATCTCGTCGTCTTTCGGGTGGATGCCGCCACAGGCGCGCTCCTCCTGACGGGGCATCAGGCCGAGGTGCCCACGCCGGTATGCGTCAAGGTGCTTTAGCGCAGCGTGCGCCGAGCCTCAAGTGTGTAACCGACCCAAGGCGCCTGCCCGAGCGTTTGCTCCGATAGGCGCCTTGGGGGTTAGGGCTGTGCGAGGGGCGCGTTCAGCAGGGGCGTTTGTGGGGATGGGTCACGCTCCCAATTCTTTGCGCTTGCGCTCGTATTCCTCCTGCGAGATCATCCCTTGGGCACGTAGGCGTTCCAAGTCGGCCAAGGGTGTAGCGAGGGCGCCCGAGGGCGCGTCCGCTTCGTGGGGCCACGGCTGGCCTTTGTACAGGCGCACGACGAAACTCTTGGAAGCACGGTCGTGCGGAAAGCGCTCATACAGCCTGGCGGCCAGCCGCCGATAGGCCGTCGCTTGCTCATATTCGAGGGTGGGAGCCGCCTCCGAGGGCGTCATAGGGCACCTCCTTGCGGGGTGCCGCTGTTCAGCGCAAAGAATTTATCGGCATAGCCCTTGTTGGGGATGGAGATAACCGCGCTCACGCCCTCTTTACATCGCGTTTCTTTTCGGCGATGAGCCAGGCATCCACAGGTTCGGTGAGGTGCTTGCGGAAGAGGACCTTGGCGGGGAGTTTGATCAAGAGCCAGGCTATCCCATAGCCCAACAGGAAGGCGAGGACAAAGATCAACCCGCACCATATGAAGTTGATCCCTGTATTCCGTAGTGCCGCGTTGGATGGGTTACCGGAACGGCGTCCATTTGAAAATCCCCCTTGTTGAATGGCAAATCGCTGGGCCAAGTACAGCGTGCCCAAGGTTTGAGGGGCCTTTGCAGTGATCGTTTGAAAGGGCGCCGTGGAGCGGCTCATCCCTACGAGCGCGATATACTGGCGAGCCTTTTCAGCCGCCTTGCGCGCGAGGCATAGAGCGCATATCCTCCTCTCCCGTTGATGAGCATTGGGCGATGCCCAGGGTTCACTTGACATATATCGTGTCCGGCAGAATGTGTCAAGTCCTTTGGGGTTAGGAAGTGCCGGAAAAATCGGCTTCCTATCTGGCGCTTCCGTTTGACGCCTCGTCAATGTGCCTGTATAATTCGTTCGAGGCCGAAGTGTTTTTTGGCCCTATGAAAGGAGCACATCGCTATGGAGGAGGCCAATGCGCTTGCGCAATCCATTGTGCGTCGGCTGTTGATGCTCTTTCGCTACCAGCACCGCTTTGCGCACCAAGTGCAGCGAGAATGGGGCGTTTCGGGGAGGCAACTCTCGGCCTTGCGCTACCTCGTGCAGGATGGGCCGCACTCGGTGAGCGAAATCAGCCGTTACTTGTACATTGGCGATGGCACGACCTCGCCGATGCTCGAACGCTTGGAGAATGCCGGCCTGGTGGAGAGGCGGCGCTGTTCCAAAGATGCGCGGCGCGTGCTGGTGGAGGCGACGGAGAAGGGCAGGCGCCTCATCGAGGAGGCCCCTCTAGGGCTTTTCGGCCAATTGCGCCGGAGCCTGCCACACCTTGCGCCGGAGGAACTCCTGGCGCTGGATCGCGCTTTGGAACGCTTGATGGACATCGCTCAACTGGATGAATCTCTGTTGGAGTGAGGGCTAGGAAATGCGTCTTTATTGGCGCGTACTGAAATATATGCGCGAATACTGGGTTCCGCAGGCCGTGGCCTACCTCTGTATGTTGGCCATCAACGGCGTCCTCATCCTTTCGCCGCAGATCACCCGCCGTATTATTGACGTGGGCATCGGCAAACAGCAGATGGACGTCCTCGCGTGGATGTCTCTGGCGCTCGTGGGCCTGACCGTTCTGCGCGGCGCCTTTCGCTTCGGCGAGGGATACCTTTCGGAATTGGTCTCGCAAGGCATCGCCTATCGGATGCGCAATCAGCTCTATTGGAAGTTGCATAGCCTCTCCTTCAGTTACCACGATCGTGCTCAAACGGGGCAACTCCTCTCGCGCGCCACGAGCGATGTGGAGCGCCTGCGCGAACTGACGGGGCGCGGCCTCTTGCGCCTCGTAGATAGCATCGTCCTCCTCATCAGCACGACGGTGGTGCTCTTGCGTATGCAGCCCACGCTGGCGGTCCTCTCGCTTGCCGTAATGCCGCTCGTGGCCATCATTATGCGGCGTTATATGGCGCAGCAGCAGCCCGCCTTCCGCGAACGCCAGAATTTGATGGCGGTGATGACCACCCGCCTGGAACAGAACTTGCTCGGCGTGAGCGTGGTGCGGGGGTTTGCCCAAGAGCCGCAAGAGATCGCCCGCTTTGCCGCGGTGAACGACGATATCTATGACATCTCGATGGTTACGGCGCGCCGCAGTTCGTTCACGATGCCCTTCATCGTGCTCTTGGCGAGCATCGGCACGGTGCTCATCCTTTGGATCGGCGGCCGGATGGTCATCGCCGGGCAACTCACCCTAGGGGCGCTGGTGGCCTTTAACAGTTACGTCCTCCAACTTGTCAACCCGATGCGGCGCCTGGGGTTCATCGTCACACGCTTGGTGGAGGCGCATGCCTCGGCGGAACGCGTGTTCGAAATCCTCGACGCCGAGTCGGAGGTCAAGAACAAGCCGGGCGCCATCGAACTCGGGCCGATTCGCGGCGAGGTTACCTTCGAGCACGTGAGTTTTCAATACGTGGGGGGGAGCAAGGTGTTGGATGATGTCTCTTTCCACGTCGAGCCTGGCCAAGTGGTCGCCCTCCTCGGGCCGACCGGCGCGGGCAAGAGCACCATCACGAACCTTATCCCGCGTTTTTATGATGTGACGGAGGGGCGAGTCCTCATTGATGGGATAGACGTGCGCGACGTAACCCTCGAATCCCTGCGCCGGCAAATCGGCATCGTCCTGCAAGAGACGCAACTTTTCGGGAGCACCGTGCGCGAGAATATCACCTTTGGCCGCCCCGATGCGACCGAGGAAGAAATGATCGCCGCGGCCAAGGCGGCTGCCGCGCACGATTTCATTATGCGCTTCCCCAAAGGGTACGATACCGAAGTGGGCGAACGGGGCATTACCCTTTCGGGGGGCCAGCGCCAGCGCATCGCCATTGCGCGCGCCTTGCTCCTCAACCCGCGCATCCTCATCCTCGATGATGCGACCTCCAGCGTAGATACCGAGACGGAGCAGCAAATCCAAAAGGCGCTGGAGGCCTTGATGGAGGGGCGTACGAGTTTTATCATCGCCCAGCGCGTCTCGACGGTGCGCAATGCCGATCTCATCTTGGTGGTTGACCGCGGGCGCATCGTGGCGCAGGGGCGCCATGAGGATTTGATCCGCGAGTCGGGCGTCTATGCGGATATTTACTATCGCCAACTTCGCCAGGAGGATCGCGTTCCTCAGATGGCCTTGGCAGGGAGGGATGGATGAGCATCTCGTTCGCACCGGGCGGGTTTCACCCGCCGCACATCCATGCCGATCGGTATGGCGAAATCGAAGGGAAGCCGTTCGATGTGCACATCACGCGGCGTCTGTTGGGCTATCTCCGCCCCTACCGCCGCGAGATGGCCCTTGCCGTCCTTTTTATGCTCGTCAGTTCGGGCTTGACCCTTCTTACCCCCTACCTCATCAAAAAGACCATTGACGAGCATATCGCCGTGGGGAATGCGCAGGGCCTGCGCACGATGGCCCTGGCCATTTTGGGCTGTTTTGTGCTCGATTTCTTTGCCCAGTGGCGGCAGCGCTACACCCTAAACAAGGTAGGCAACAACATCCTGCGCACGATGCGCGACCAACTCTTTCGCCATTACCAAGTGCTCTCGATGAGTTTCTTTGACCAGCGCGGCACGGGCACGCTCATCTCGCGGATGTTGAGCGACGTGGGGGTCATCAACGAACTCCTCTCGCAGGGCATCGTCACGATGGCGGGGGATATCGTTATGGTGGTCAGCGTGAGCATTGTGATGATCGCCATCAATGCGCCGCTGGCTCTCCTCAGCCTTTCGGTGCTGCCGGTGATGGCCTTGAGCGCCTATCTCTTTGGCAAAAAGGCCCGTGCGGCCTTTCGGCGCACCCGCGAAAAGGTGAGCATCCTCACGGGGCGCCTGGCGGAGGATATCAACGCGATGCGCGTCATCGAGGCCTTTGCCCAAGAGGATCGTATGAGCCGCGAGTTCGATCAGATCAACCGCGATAACCGCGATGCGAACGTGTCCGCCGTAGCCCTCTCTTCCTTCTTCACGCCGGCGATGGAGGTGTTGAGCGTCATCGCCACCTGCATCATCCTGTGGGTGGGGGGGCGCGCCGTGGCCGGCGGCACGCTCACCCTGGGCGTGATTGTGGCCTTTCTCACCTACACTTCGCGTCTCTTCCAGCCCGTGCTCGATTTGAGTATGGTCTTTACCACGTGGCAAGCGGCCATGGCGGGCGGCGAACGCATTTTCGAGATCCTCGACTTGGTGCCAGACGTCAAAGATGCCCCCAGCGCCAAACCGCTGACGGACGTGCGCGGGCATATCGTCTTTGACCACGTGGATTTTGAGTACGTGCCGGGGGTACCCGTGCTGCAGGATGTGTCGTTTGAGATCAAACCGGGCGAGACGGTGGCCCTCGTGGGGGCCACGGGCGCCGGCAAGACGACCATCGCGCTCCTCCTGGTGCGTTTTTACGATGTAACCGGCGGGCGTATCCTGATAGATGGGCACGACATCCGCGAGATCAAAGTGGCCGACCTGCGTCGCCTCCTCGGCGTGGTGCCGCAGGAGCCGTTCCTCTTCCAGGGGACCATCGCCTACAATATCGCCTTTGGCCGTCCCGAGGCCACGCGCGAGGAGATCATCGCCGCGGCCAAGGCCGCCAACGCGCATGATTTCATTATGCGCCTGCCGAACGGCTACGATACCGAGGTGCTGGAGAGTTCCACGAACCTCTCGCTTGGGCAGAGGCAACTTATCTGCCTGGCGCGGGTGATCCTCGCCCAGCCGCAGATCCTCATCCTCGATGAGGCCACCTCCAGCGTGGACTTGCGCACCGAGGGGCTCATCCAGGATGCCTTGGAAAAACTGATGGCCGGGCGCACCTCGCTCGTCATCGCGCACCGTTTGGCCACCGTCCAGCGGGCCGGGCAGATCCTCGTGGTGGATGAGGGCCGCATCATCGAGCGCGGCACGCATGCCGAACTCCTGGCCCTGAACGGCGTCTATGCCCAGTTGTACAGGACCCAATTCCTCACCTTAGAGGAGGCGCCCGTCGCCGTGGGGGCTAAATGACGCGGCGCTCGACAAGGCTCTGCCAACGGCCTATACTGCCCCAAAAATCGGGAGGGCCGTATGATTCCAGATGATTCCCTCGTTCGCTTTGCGCAGGGCGGCGCGCCGCGGCTGGGGTTTGTGTTCGGGGGCAACCTGTATGACCTGACGCCGGCTGGGCCGGAATACGCAAGTATGGCGGCTTGGCTCAAGGCGGCGAGTGGGCGCGTGCCCGAGGCCTTGGATGCGCTAGAGGCGATCGCCCGCCAGGCGGCGCCGCTGGCCCCCGCGCAGGCGTTGGCAGAGGGCGCTGGGGGCCTCACGCTCCTTTCGCCGCTCGATGCCCAAGAGGTGTGGGCCTGCGGCGTGACCTATGAGATGAGCCGCGAGGCCCGTATGTGCGAATCCGAAGAGCCGACCATTTACGGCCGCGTGTATGAGGCGGAGCGCCCGGAGATCTTTTTCAAGGCCACGCCACACCGCACCGTCGGCCCAGGGGAGGCGGTAGGCATCCGAGGCGACTCAACGTGGGATGTGCCCGAACCCGAGTTGACCTTGGTGGTTACGCCGGGCCTTGAAATCGTAGGCTATACGGTGGGCAACGATATGAGTTCGCGCAGCATCGAGGGCGAAAACCCGCTCTATTTGCCCCAGGCCAAGGTGTACGATCGCTGCTGTGCCCTCGGCCCTGCGGTCCGCTTGGGGCGCGGGCTTGACCCGCTCAATCTGAATATCCACCTTACGATATGGCGCAACGGCGCGGTGGCCTTTGAGGGGGCCTCTCACACAAGCAAGATTCACCGCCCGCTGGAGGAATTGGTGCGCTACCTGGGGCGGTGCAACCGCTTTCCGGAAGGGGTCTTTGTGCTCACGGGGACGGGCATCGTCCCGCCGGATACGTTTACCCTGGCCGAAGGGGACGTCGTCGAGATCACCATCGAGGGCTTGGGCACCTTGCGCAACCCGGTCGTCTTGCTACCCGTCTTGTAGAAAACCCTTTGGCGCGGCATAGGGCGCCCTATGCCGCGCCTTTTTCATTCCCCATGCAGGAGCCGACGGTAGGAACCCGCCCAGGCCTCCGGCGAACGCGTCCACTTGAGGATGTGAATATCGGCAAAGCGCGGGGCCAGCGCCGCTAACTCCTCGGGCAGGCGATCCCAGCGGTTGGCGAGGATCAATTCGCGCAGGCGGCGCGCCGCAGGGCGCACCCATTCCCATTCCAGCCGAAAGCGGTCGGCCTTGATAAAGTAATCGCGTTTTTCCCAGGCCTCCACGGTAACATCCACCGTTTCGGCGATTCCCTCAAGGGCGTAGACGAGCACGGCGGCCATATCCTTCGTCTCGTCATCGAGGGTGCGCTTGAACATCAGGTGGCGGAGCACCTCTGCGCAGGTGCGCCGCAGTTGGCTCCGTTCTTTGCCTGGGTTGGCGGTGTTGATCACACGGCTCATCGTTCCCTCAATTCAACAAGGTCCTTCTATGAGGTAGGGCGGGCGCTACGCCCCGTGCGGTAAATGGGGCCATAGACCTCCGCATCGAATACGGCGCAGCCCGTGGGGTTGCCATCGCGCATCATCTGGGTGCAACGGCTGCAGGTGATGCACACCCGCCGGCGATCGAGGCAGCCCTGCGTGAGGAGATCCCGCGCGAAGGCGGGGTAAGCAAAGGCCCCCCGGCCGACGCCTACGATATCGGCCCAGCCCCGCGCGAGCACCCCCGCCGCCGCCTGCCCCAGGAATTGCCGCAGCCAGGAATAGCCGCTCCCCACGATGACCAGGTCAGGGAAGGCCTCCTTCACCCGGCGCGCCAGGCCGACGAGCCGCGCCACCCCCTCGAGGGGATGCTCGTCGGGCGTATAGCCGCCCTGCACGTTCTGGTCAAAGGGGCGGTTGATGTGCGGCGTATAGTAGGGGTTGCCGGCCGTTACATTGATGAGCGCCACGTCCGCCTCGCGCAAGAGGGCGACGAGGCGAAGCGGTTCGCGCACATCGGGGGTGTAGGGGTCTTGTTGGCTCACGCCCCAGCCCCAGGGGTAGGGGTGGCCATCGTACACGTTGAGGCGGATGGTCAGCACGAGTTCGGGCACCTCTTGGCGAATGCGCCGCACCACCTCTAAAAGAAAGCGAACGCGGTTTTCAAAAGGTCCGCCGTATCGCCCCGGCCGCGTGTGCGCGGCCAAAAGTTCGGAGATGAGATAGCGGTGGCAACTTTTGATATCCACGCCTTCAAACCCACATTGCCGGGCCAGCCGCGCCGCCTCGACATAACGGTCTATCAGGCGATCCAGTTCCTCATCGCGGATGAGCGGGTAATCCTTCGGCAGGCCCTGGGCGGCATCGAGCAGCCCGTCATAATGGGCCAGGATGGGCGCAGGCCGATCCACCGGGCGGCTGTAACGGCCCGAGTGGGTCAATTGCAACGTCGTAAAAGGGCGATAGTCCGCGCCGTTCGCCGCGCGTCCCGCCTCGAGGGCGCGTTCGCGCAGGGCGCGGAAGGCCGGCCAATTCCCTTCGTGGAGCCACAGTTGGCGCGGGTTGGCCCGCCCCTCGGGCACCACGGCGGTCGCCTCGAACCACAGGAGGCCGGCGCCGCCCTGGGCAAAGCGCACATAGCGCCGCTCAGTGAGCGCCCCGGGGGAACCATCGGGCAGGCCGTCGCATCCTTCCATCGGCTGGATGGCCAGGGCGTTCGGCGTTTCATAGCGGCCAATGGGCACGCGCCGCGCGAGTGGCGAGAGGTCTTCCTGCAAGGGAATTTCACGATCGAGCGCCTGAATGGCCTGGCAGAGTTCCTCAATCGAGCGATAGCGGAAGCGTTCGTGGGGCATAGTGCGTTCGGCACGTCCTTTACGTCGTGCGGCAGAACATACCACGGAGCCGGCGCGGTGTCAATTGCGCTCCGGCAAAGCGGGATGATTTGACAGATTGCCCCCCTTATGACACTCTAGGGGCCACGGACGCCTAGGATGGGGCGCAGTGGAACCTTGGATCGGCCATAAACAACTCGGCCAAAGCACGGGGGTCGTCATCCCCGCCTATTTTTCGGCCAAACCTTCTGACGAGGTGGTGCGCCATCTCCTCTGGGTTACCTTGGGAGATAGCCCTCACTATCTGCCCCTCGACCATGTGTATGTGGTGGTGGATGGCGACGCGCGCACGGCGCGCCTGGCCGAGGAGATGCGCGAGGCCCTGGCGATAGAGACGGGCCAACGCTTTGCGCTCCTCGCCTTGCCAGAGAACTTGGGCAAATTGGGCGCTATGCGAGAAGGCATCCGCGCACTCCTCGCCGAACACCCCGCCATCGAGTGGATCGTCATTCGCGATGGGGATGGCGATCACGTCCTTTCGGCGATGCCGCACCTGGTGCGCACGGCGGCCTTTTTGCGGGGCGTTTGCGGGCATTCGCGGCTCATCGTCATCGGGGCGCGCCCGAGCCGGCATCGGCCGATGGGTTTTGGGCGCGGGGAGTTGGAGCGTCTGCTGGATGCCGTCACGCGCGAGGCCCTTTGCTATGCCTTGGCGCGGCAAGGGCGGGCGATGGACCTGCGTTACTGCCTAAATACCGAGGCGCCCGATTTGAGCAGTGGGTACAAGGCATATGGCCGTGAGATGGCCGAATGGCTCTTTGTGCGCGAGGCGCCGAACTACCTGACCCTTTCCGAGGCCGATTATTGGCACTATGGCCCTGAGACGGTTACGGTGGTCGAGGCCGTGTTAGCCGGCGCGACCCTCGCCGAAGTGCCCCGCCCCACGTGGGATGGCCAGCCGACGACCTCCTTTGGCGAGTTTCGGCTCCTTTCGCTCTATGGCGAACTCCTCGCCTGGGTGTGGGCGCGGCTGGAAATCCCCCTGGAGGTGGCGGCCTGCCACCTAGATAACCACATCCCGGGGATGCTCCTACGCACCACGAGCGAAGGGCGCGATCTCCTCGAGAAACTGCGGGCCTATGCCCTCGAAAAGGTGGCGCGTTACCGCGGCGAGAGCGCCGTACCCCCCGCAAAACCCTTCCTGCCTTTCATTTAGGCCTTTGAGCCGTATGGGTGTTCCACGATGATCGCCCCAAACCCTCGCTCGGCGAGATGGCAAATCCTCAGCCTCGTCGGCATAACGGCCCTTGCCGCTGCGCTGCGCTTGGCATGGATCGGCGCGCTCCCGCCGGGGCTGTACCACGACGAAGCCTTCAATGGGCTGGATGCGTTGCGCGTGCTCGGCGGGGAACGCCCCATCTTTTTTGAGGCGAATAACGGCCGCGAACCGCTGTTCATCTACCTTGCGGCCCTCAGCGTGGGGTTCTTGGGGCGCACGCCAGGGGCGCTGCGCCTCGTCTCGGCGATCATCGGCACGTTGACCGTACCCGCCGCCTATTGGATGGCCCATTCCCTTTGGGGGAGGCATCGCCTCGCGCTTTGGACGGCGACTCTGACCGCCTTGAGCGTGTGGGCGCTCAACCTGAGCCGCATTGCCTTTCGCGCGGTGCTCTTGCCCCTCCTTTCCGCCGTGATGCTGGCCTTCTTGGGGCAAGGGTTGAGGCGCAAGCCCTGGGCTATGGTCGCCGCGGGCGCCTTGTGCGCCCTGGCGCTGTATTCCTACCTTGCGGCGCGGTTCATCCCCATCGCCGTGGGGGCCTATGCGCTCTATGCACTGTTCCAAGAGCGGAGGGGCTTCTGGTGGCGGGGCTGGCTCCTCTTTGCCCTGGCGGCCTGCCTGGTGGCCCTGCCCATGGCCCTGTATTGGCTCACCCACTGGGAGACGACGGTGGCCCGCGCGGCGCAGGTCTCCATTTGGAACCCGGCCATCGGCGGGCCGCACCCCTGGCATACGCTGGGCCGGAACATCCTGCGCGTCGCTTTGGGGTTCGTGTGGCGGGGCGATTTCATCCCTCGGCACAATATCCCCCTTCGACCGGTTTTTGACCCGCTGATGGGGGTGGCCTTCCTCATAGGCTTGGGAGTGGCTGCGCGCCGCGCGCGAGAGGCGGGGGCCTGGGTGCTGGGCCTCATCTGGCTGGGCATCCTTCTCGTGCCCACAATCCTCGCCGAGGATGCGCCCCACTTTATCCGCGCCAGCGGCATCTTGCCCGTGGTGTTCGTCTTCCCGGCTGCGGGGCTGGAGGCCCTGTGGGCCTGGGCCTCGGCGCGGCGGCCTAAGGCCTGGCCCGATGTGGTCGTGGGCCTTTTCATCGCAGTGAGCGGGATGAGCGGCCTGGCGGCCTATTGGCACCATATGCATAGCGAAGCGGCCTACTATCAGTTTGAGACGGCCGCCGTAACCCTAGCGCGGGAGATCAACACAGCCTTGGGCCGAGGGTGGATGGGAGGATTCGCCAGCCGGCCCGGCGGCGAACGCCCTTCCGGAAGGCAAGTGCTCCTTGCCCACCGCTTGTGGGAGAATTGGGCCAACGTGCGCTTTCTCGTGCCGGAGGGTGAAGGGCTGGGCCTCCTGGCGCCCGATGGAAAGGCGCCCGAGGGCTTTGCCCCTGGCGAGGACGTTACGCTCTTTTTGTGGCCCTTTGAAGGCCGCCTTGCGCCGTTGCAAGCCTTGCCCCGTGAAGCCTACATCACCGTGCGAGAAGGCGCCTATGAACGGGGAGACCTGGAGGCGGAAAGCCGCTTGCTGTATGTGGTAATCCGCGGCCAGAGGGTGCCCCTCGCCCCTCAGGAGGCTCGCAGGGCGCCCTTCGCACGGTGGCAAGGGGGCATTGGCCTGGTGCACGCTGAGCGAGAGGCGACTCCCGGCGGCCTTTTGCGGGTGCGCCTCTTGTGGCGGGCCGAAGAGGCGCCGCAGAGTTCGTGGACGGTTTTTCGCCACGTGGTGTGCGATGGGCGCCTCATCGGCCAAAAGGATGGGCCGCCCGCACTGGGGTACTATCCCACGGAACTCTGGCGGGCCGGAGACGTCATCGAAGACGTGGCCGAAATCCCTTTGAGCGAACCCTTTGACGCGGCATGTTGCGAAATTCGGCTGGGGTGGTATCATTGGCCGAGCGGTGAGCGTTTGGCCGTGCAGGAGGCTTCTTGGCCCGTGTTAGAAGGGACGGCCGTTGTCCTCAAATGAGGTGAAAAGGGGAGGGCGGTGTATGCGCCTCCCATACCATAACGAGGAGGGTTTGATGGGTCGAAAACGAAAATATCCGCTTTTGAAGGTTATAGGCATCTTGCTGGGGATCCTGGGTTCCCTGTTCGTGCCTTTGGCGGGGGCCGCGCAGGGGCGGAACCTCCTGGCCAACCCGGGCTTCGAGCCGCCTTACGTAACCTCGATACCCGGCAAAGATAACTGCTTCATCGCCAATGGCTGGACGGCCTGGTACATCGAGGGTACGCGCGAGGAGACCGCGCAGGGCTACCTGCATGCTCCGGAATACAAGGGAGCCACACGGCAAGATTTCCCCTATGACCGCGTGCACGGTGGCGATACGGCTCAGCAGTGGTTCCGCAGTTTTGCCACGTACAAGGCGGGCGTCTATCAAGTGGTGCCGAATATCGCACCAGGGGCGCGCTATCGCTTTGGGGCCTGGGTGATGATTTGGTCCTGCCATTACGATAGCGATAAAGACAAGAAGAACTGCCAGGGGGCGCGCTCCGGCAACCCCTCACCGATGCGCATCCGCGTAGGCATTGATCCGAAGGGTGGCACTGACCCCTTCAGCGCGAATGTCGTCTGGTCGCCCGAAGGCAACCCGGTGGATGCTTGGCAACTCTTCCAGGTGGAGGCCGTGGCCCAGGCCTCGCAGATGACCGTGTTTGTCTATTCAAACCCCGAGTTTCGCAACCGCAACAATGACGTCTATGTAGATGACGCGAGCCTAGTGATGGTGGCGCCACCGCCCATGCCCAAACCCAAGCCGACGAACACCCCTGCGCCGACGGCTACGCCCATGGCAACCCCAGAGCCGACCGCCACGCCCACGCCCGAGGCGACGGCGACGCCCTTGCCGACCCCTACGCCGGTGGCCGCCTCTCTGCGCGTGCTCGCCTTTGAAGACCGCAATGCGAACGGCGTGCGCGATGCCGGCGAACCGCTCTTGGCCGGGGCGCGCGTGCAGGTGCTCGATGCCACGAACAAGGTCGTCCTCACGGGCACCACGGAGGGGGTAGGGCCTTTGATCCTCTCTGGCCTGGCGCCGGGGAATTACACCGTCCTCAGCGCAAGCCCCGCCGGCTATGCGCCGCTTCCGATTGATCGCTGGGCCGTGGCCCTGGCGGCCGGCGCCGAGGCGGAGATCGCCTTTGCGCACAGGCCGTTGCCCACGGCCACGCCTCTGCCCACCTCCAGCCCGACGGCACCCCCCACTCCGGCGCCCACCGCCACGCCGTTGCCCACGCCGCTCCCGCCCCACGCGGATTGGGGCCAGAGGCTGTATGGCATCAGCGGGATTTTGGTCGCCGCTGTGGCCTGTATCCTGGCCGGCGTCTTCTGGTGGCGGCGGCGCTTGCGGTGAGGTATGGGCACGCCTAGGCCGCCCATTGGGCAACGTGTGCGCTGGGGAGAGGGGGCCTTTTGGGTTGCCCTCCTGATTGCCTGCGCCGCCGCGCTGCCCCTTTTGGTGGGGCCGGGCATCGTGAACACGCGCGCAGGAGGAGATTCCCCGTTTCTCCTCCTGCGCGTTCACCAGATGAGCAAGGCCCTTCGCGAGGGGACCTTCCCCGTGCGTTGGATGCCCGATGCCGCCTATGGTTTGGGCTACCCCGCCTTTCACTATTACGCCGCTTTGCCCTATTACTTGGCTTCCTTTTTCGATCTCAATGGCCTGGGAATCCTGTGGGGCATCAAGGTAACCCAGGCCCTCGCCTTCCTTTTGGCCGCAGGCGCCGCCTATGCCTTGGCGCGGCAGATGGGGCTGAGTCAACCCGCGGCCCTGGTCGCCTCGGCCCTCTATACCTTTGCGCCCTTTCATCTGGTGAACGTCTATGTGCGGGGGGATGCGCTTTCCGAGTTTTTTGCTATGGCGCTTTTCCCCCTCATCCTGTGGGCCTTTGGGCGGCTGAAGGAACGGCCCAGCCTCTCGCGCGCCCTCGGCGCCGGGGCGAGTTACGCGGCGCTCGTGCTGAGCCACAACATCTCGGCGCTCCTTTTCAGCCCTTTTCTCCTCCTTTACCTCGCCTTTCTTTGCCCTCGGCCCTGGGCTGCCCCTCAACGGCGTTACGCCTTGCTGGCTGGGGGGGCTATCTTCCTCGGCTTGGCCCTGAGCGCCTGGTTCTGGGTGCCGGCCCTGGCCGAGCAGGGTTTGGTGCAACTTACGGAACAGACCACGGGCTATTTTCACTTTGCGAACCACTTTCGAGGGGCAAACCTCGTCCAACGGCGCCTGATCCACGACTATGCCATCGAGGTGGGGCGCGATCCCTTCAATATGGGGCTGGTGCAAGCCCTTTTGGGGCTAGCGGGCCTGGGTGCTCTTGGGGTGGTCTTTACGCGGCGGCGCGAGGTAAAACGTAGAGCCTGGGTGTGGGTGGCTGCAGCGGCGCTCCTGGCGACCTGGCTCATCACGCCCCTCTCGCGCCTTGTGTGGGAGCACGTGCCGCTCTTGCCGCTCGTGCAGTTCCCTTGGCGCTTCTTGGGCTTGCAGGCGCTGGCCGTGGCGCTTCTTTCGGCCTGGGTTGTGGAGATCGCCCCCGCAAAGGGGCGCCTAGCCATCTCGCTGGTGCTGTGCGCGCTGGCCGGGTTTGCTAACCTAGCCGGGTTACGGGTAGACCGCCTCACGATCCGCGAGGCGGATATCACCCCCGAACGCTTGATGCTCTATGAGACCTATTCGGGGAACATCGGCGGCACGGTGCGCTATGAATACCTTCCGCGCCAGATGGTGCCCCGGCCCTATACCTCTGCCGTGCAGTGGAACGGCGGGGTCAAGCCGGCGCCGCTCGTCCTCGAAGGGCGCGTGGCGCGCTCGACGCTGCTTGTTCAGCGCGCCGCGCGGGAGGAATGGGCCATCTCCGTGGAGGAACAGGCGCTTTTGGCCTTCCATACCACCTATTTCCCCGGCTGGCGCGCCGTGGTGGATGGCCATCCTCGCCCCGTGCTCGGCCTGGAAGGGTTGGGGTTGATCGGCCTGCGCTTGGAGCCTGGGGAGCATCGCGTTTCGCTCCGCTTGGGCGCTACGCCGCTCCGCCGCGCGGCGGAGATGGCCTCTTGGTGCGCCCTGGTCGGGGTGCTCGCTCTCGGCGTGCGGGCGCTTATCCGTTCTCCCCGAGGGCGGCGTAGGCTCCTTGGAGCGCTCGCCGTGGTGCTATGGGAGGCCGTTTGGATCGCTTGGCTCGCCCCACGGCCCACTGGGGCGGGTGCCTCTGGCCCCTGGGTGATGGATTTTGCCCGTGCGCCTTATCTCCATATGGCGCGCGAGGGAGTGCGCCTGGGCGAGGCGGAGTTGGTGGATTATCACCTGGATCGCACCACGGCCTCCCCAGGAGAGGCCGTGCGCGCTACCTTCCATTGGGGGGGCGCGTGGCAGGGGGCGCGCCTGCGGTTGAGCCTCCTGGGGGCGAGCGCCCATCTCTTCGAGGATCCGCCCCTTTGGAGCGATGTGGAATGCGACCTAACCGCCGCAGAGGCCGAGGTGCGCGTTCCTATCCCCGAGGAGACGCCGCCGGGGCTGTACGTCTTGCGCCTGCGGCTGTATCAGGGGGAGGAGGACCTCCCTCTGCGCACGGCGGATGGCTTGAAACTATCTCGCTTGGTGCTCCAGCCGATTTGGGTGGTGGGCGCTCAAAGGGCCACGGGCCAAGAACCCGTCTTGGCCTCCTTTGGCCCCGTGGGGGAGCCGCCGGTCATCTCGTTGGTAAGTGCCGCGCAGCGCATTCAGGGTGGCCGCGCGGAGTTTGCCCTGCGCTGGCGCAGCGAGCGGCAGGCCCCCCTGAACTATTACCTTTCTCTGCGGCTTATCGGCGAGGGTGGGACGATCATCGCCCAAAAGGATGTGCCGCCGCTCCTCGGAGGGTACCCAACGAGCCTGTGGCAGCCCGGTACGCTCATCACTGATCGCGTCATCCTCCGCGTGGAAGAGGCCAACGTTCCGAAGGCCCGCGATGTCGAGATCATTTTGTACGATCGCTACACCCTCCAAGCCGCGGGCACGGCGCGGTTGAGCCTGGCGAACGTGCCCCTCGCGCCTTGATGGGCGCTATCGGCCCAAAGGCACCTTCGCCAGGAGCACCTCCGTGCCTTGGCCTTCGCGGGCCAGGCGCTCGTCGAGCACGTGAAGCGGCTGGAGCGTGAAGGCATCGTAGGCGCTGAGGGTGAGCCAAGCCTCCACCTGGCCGGGGGGAACCCGATCCAAGGGGAGGGTGCGCGGGTCGCGCACGCGCCAGCCAGCCAGCCATTTGAGCGTGGGAATCGCGCCCAGGGCCGGCGTGCCATCGTCTTTGACTTCCCAGCCCTCGCCGCGCAGGCCCACCGAGAGGGTCGTATCCACCGTGAGCGGGCGCAGGGCGAGGAACTCCGCCGAGATATTGAAGGCCTGCCCTTTGCTCTGGGAGGTAACCGCCGTGAGGGCCATTTGCCCCCCCAAAGGCAGGTAGCGTTCGCCTTGGGGCACGCGCAGAGTCGGCGAGCGCACTGGCCGCCCCCAGGGGCCTAAGGCGCTCACGGCCTGGCCCTCGGCCGTGCGGAGTGCGAGGGTTATCTCCTTCGCATCGGTAGGCAAATCCAAAATGGTGGTGGCGGCCTGGCCGGGGCAGAGCGGCGGCACGGCGCCCTGCGCGAGGAGGTTCCCCTTTTGTACGGCGCTCACTAAGGCTCCAGCGCAATCCTCCGCCCGGCCCACAAGGGGCTTGGGCCGCCGCCAATGCAGGTAGAGGCGCACTTGGCCACTCACGCTCCGATCGGCATCCACGCCCACGAGGCGCAGACCATTGGCCCAGGCTCGTTGCAAGGGGTGGAGGCTGGGAGGCGGCGAAGAGGCGGGCTGCACCGTGATTTCCTGAAGGGTCACCACATCCCCCTCGGCCGTGGGGAGGCGGGTCCACCGCCCATTTTCCACCGAGTAAAACCCTGTAACGAGCCGATAGGTGCCGGGCGCCGTCTGGAGGAGAAGGGGGAACGCGTAAGCATCCACGCGGATTTCGTTGGGAACGTAGGTGCGCGTGGGTTGGGCGATATCCCCCTGGCCGACGACGCCCCCCGGCCCCAGGAGTTGCACAAACGAGGAATAATCGGCCTCCAAGGGTTTCAAGGGCACCCAATAAACGCGCAACGAGATGTTCTCGCCGGGGGCGGGGGAGGCGCTATCCAATTCGTACCCTAGGATGCGGATGGATTCGCCGCAAAGGGCCTCTCGGGGGGTGAGGCTGGAGGGGGCCTCCCACAGGGGGCCGCGATGGACGAGCCAAGCGCCGTGAAAGGGAACCCAGCGGTAGTCGGTTTGGTCATACGCATAGTAGCGGTTCGTTACAATCACGGGGCGCGAGGCGATGGCTTGAGAAATCGCCTCCAGCCAGACCGTTTCGTTGGGTTTGGCCCCTTGGGGGTAAACGTACTGAACCGTCACATCGGGGCGTAACCCCTCGACGTATTGCAAGTACCATAGGGGCGTCGCATGGTGCCAGTTGGCGAGGATGAGCGCCCCCGCAGGGGCATCTCGCAGGAGGCTTTCGGCGTAGGCGCGCTCTGAACGGTCTCGGCTGAGGGCGCGCATACTGGGGTAGGTGTTCGCGCCTTGCAGCAGCGCGAGCAGCGTGAATAGGGCGAGGAGGCCCGCGCCCAGGGCGCCCTGCCCTCGCTGGCGCAGCCTTTCGGCCCAAAGGCCCGCACCGCTCCCCAGAAGGATGGCCAACGCGACGTAGGAAGGGATGAGGTATTCCACGGTTTGCGGGGCGCGGTAGGTAAGGGCGAGGAGGATATTGACGATCGCCGCCCCGCCAAGGGCGGCGAGGGCAAAGCGCTGCCGCCGGCTGCCGAGCAAGGCCAAAGCGGCGAGGGGCATGGCCAGGCTCAACCACGGGCCGAACTCGAGCGCCATCATATTCGCCCAGATGTTAGCCCGCGCGGCGAGGGCGGGGAGCGTGCGGAAGTAGAACATATCTCCCCGGAACCCCCGCGCCAAGACGTGGTTTGCGAAATCTGCCATAGTGCGGATGGGCGTCGGGTCAAAGGCCGGGTGCATCGCGCTCCGTATGGGTAGGTAAAGGAGCACGAGGAGCGCTGCGGCAAAGGCCGCAACCGGCCCAGCCCATCGGCGCGGAGAGCGTATCAGCGCGGCCTCCCGCACGACGATGACGATGAAAAAGGGGATGCCCAAAAAGGCCAAGGACCCATGGTGCCCCACGCCCAGGCCGAAGGCGAAGGCGAAAAGGGCCAGCCAGCGCCCCTCGCCGCTATCGAGCCACTCGATGAGCAGCCACAGGCTGAGCGCCGTGAGGAGCGCCATCAGCGAGCGGATGTTTGCCGTGGTGCCCTGCGCCCAGAAGGTGGGCGCGGCCCCCAAGGCGAGGGAACCGAGCAACCCTGCCCAGCGCGAGCCGCTCACGCGGAAAATGCACCGCATCACCAGGGCGAGCGTTGCCGCGGCGCACAAGGCCCCGTAGAAGTTCACGCGGTAGGCCATCTCTCCAAGGGGGAGGAGGGTGAACAACCTGCCGAGGAGCGTATAGAGCGCATACCCAGGGGGGTGGGCGATCCCCAACAGGGGGATGACGAGTTGGAACTCGCCCGCGTCGGCCGGGAGGAGGGTGGGCGCAAGCGTGTGCCCATAGATCGCCATCCCCCCTAGGAAGATAAGGCCCTCTGGCCACCAGCCTTTCAGGCGCACGGGCCTTGACTGGATGAGCAAGATGAGCACGCTGAGGCCGGTGAGCAAGGCGCCCGTTATGGGGTGAGCCGTGGGCCATAGGAGGTAGCACCCCGCGATCCAGAGGGGGTACGGGTGCGGTGGGCGATGCCGAGCGGCCCACCCCAGGCCGGCGCCTACGGCGAGCGCCCCGACGATGGCGACGGCAAGCCAGCCCAAGCGCATAGGCAGGCCGAGCCACTCGATGGCCCAGCGCGCTGTGCCGAGCACAGCCCAGGCAATCGGCAGGGCGGCGCGAAGCGCTTGAGGGAGCGAACTGCCGAACGGGGAGCGCGGGCGAGCCGTCACGTGAGGGCCTCTTGATAGGCTTGCAGGGTTTTGAGCGCCATCTCACGAAGCGAGAACCGCGCAGCCTGGGCCTGCGTGGCCGCCGCGAGGCGAGCACGGGTCTCCTTCTCGAACACGATGCGCCGGATGGCCTCAGCCAGGGCGGGCACATCGTTCGGCGGCACCACGAGCGCCGCCGGGCCGGCCACCTCCTCAAGCGAACTGCCGCCGGCGACCACGGCCGGCGTGCCGCACGAGATGGCCTCCAACACGGGCAGCCCGAACCCCTCGTAGCGCGAGGGGAAGAGAAAGGCCCAAGCCCCGGCGTAGAGAGCGGGTTTATCCTCCTCCTCGACCCAACCCGTAAAGAGGACGTGCCCCTCGAGGCCGAGTTCGTGGGCAAGGCGGCGAGGGTTCGGCGTAAAGAGCGTATCTTGGGCGGGCAACCGGCCGGCGATGACCAGGGGTATCATCTCTCCGCCAGAGGCCCGCGCCGCCGCATAGGCCTGCAAAAGTTCGGGGATGTTTTTGCGCCGGTCGAACCCTCCTAGGTAGAGGAGATATTCCGAGGGCAACTGGAACCGCGCTTTGAGGGCCGCGATGGCGCTCGGATCGGGCGGGCGATAGCGCACATCGGCTGCGAGGTGGATGACGCGCAACCGCTCCGGCGGGATGCGAAGGAGGGTTTGGATATCTCGCGCAGCGGCGCGCGAGTCGGTAAGGATCAGGCGGGCGCGCCGCGCCGCCGCGCACACCAGGCGCAGATAGGCCCGAATGCGCCACGATCCGCGATAGGCGGGCAGGAGGAGGGGGATGACGTCGTGGATGGTTACGACGGGGCGCAACAGGCGCGTATCAAGGATAGGCGCAAAATAAGGCACGTGAAGGAGCGCAAACCCGTCGCGCCGGCAGGCTTGTGGGAGCGCCCACTGTTCGAACCAGAGTTTGGCCAAGTCGGCATAGCGTTCCTTTTTCGGCAGGCGAAGGGGAACCACCTCCACCCCCGGCGGGGCGCTCTCAGGCGTAGCGTTAGAGGGCACATAGACCCGATAGCGATGTTCCGGCGCCGCTTCGAGGAGCGCCTCGAGCAAGGTATGCAGATATTGGCCGCTACCGGTGGCCCTTTGGCCCCAAAAGGCCCCGCTCAACGCGATATCCATTGGATTCCCTCAAGCGGTGGTGGTAGGCGTATCCTAATGGATAGCGCCCCATTCGGCAAGTAGGCACGTCAACTCAAATGATAATTGTACCGGGGAGTGATGGTTCACTCAATTGATAATTATACCGGGCTGAGGGCCTCCTCTCTGGCCATCGAGACGAGGCATATCTCACTCGGGCGGAAATTGCCCGCCTGCGCTGGGCGTGTTATGATAAAAGTATGGATACCATCTCCATAGCCCCTGCGGACCCCGAGCGGGCCGATAAACTGGCGCATTACCTTTTGCGGGCCGTCAACAAGGCCAACCGCAAGTACCATCTCTTTGCCGATGGCGATACGGTCTTGGTGGCCGTATCGGGCGGGAAGGATAGTATGACCCTGCTCGATCTCTTGAGGCGGCGCCAAGCCACGGCACGCGAGCGCTATCGCCTCATCGCGGCGCATATCCACAGCGACTATTATTGCGGAAGGACCGTCCCCGAAGAGTGGCTCCAGGCTTGGTGCGCCGCGCACGGCATCCCTCTCGTCATCGAGAGCGTCTCGGTGGCGCAAGATATCGCCCAGATGCGCAAGAGCCACTGCTTCCGCTGCGCCTGGGTGCGCCGCAAAGCCCTGTTTGACCTGGCCGATCGCCTGGGCTGCAACGTCATCGCTTTTGCCCATCACGCCGATGATATCGCCGAGACCGTGCTTCTGAACCTCTTTTATAACGCGCGCCTGGCTTGGATGGCCCCGCGCGTCTCTTTTTTCGGCGGCAAGATCACCGTCATTCGCCCTTTGGCGCTTGTGGAGGAACGGGATATTCCCCCCTTTGTGCAGGCTAGCGGCTTCCCCATCGCGGGGGAGCCTTGCCCTTCGGCCCTAGAGGGGCGCCGTTTGCTCATCAAACGCTTCCTGCGGGAACTCGAGAGCGATCATCATCGCGTCAAGCGCTCCATTTTTGCCGCGATGCGTCGCCTGGGCCAGGGAGAAAAGCAGCCCTCTCTCGAATTGGATATGGACCGATGAAATATGGGAGGATCTATGCCAGAGCACATCGTTCAGACGGTCTATTTTGACGCAGCCGGCCCCCAGAATACCGACCGCGTGCTGGAGATTGCCGCCTCTCGCGCGCAGGCGTTGAACATTCGGCATATCGTCGTGGCCTCGACGACGGGCGCCACGGGCCTCAAGGCCGCCCGCGCTTTGGCGGGGCGAGAGGTAACCGTCGTAACCCATTCGACGGGGTTCCCAGGCCCGAACCAGCAAGAACTCGTCGAAGAAAATCGGGCGGCCATCCTTGCGGCAGGCGGGCGCATCCTTACTTGCCAGCATGCCTTAGGCGGCATTGGTCGGGCCGTGCGGCGTAAACTGGGCACATACCAAATTGACGAGATCATCGCCTTTGCCCTGCGCACGTTCGGCCAAGGCACCAAGGTCTGCTGTGAGATCACCGTGATGGCCGCAGACGCCGGCTATATCCCCGCCGGCGAAGAGATCATCGCCATCGGCGGGTCGGGCCGGGGCGCCGACACGGCCCTGGTCATCCGCGCGGCAAACGCGCAGGATTTCTTTGACTTGCGCGTCCTCGAGATCCTCTGCAAACCGCGCGCTTGGAACTGAATTCGGCCTAGGCCTGCTCCGAACCTTCCCACGAGGCGCTTTCCGCTGAGGCGGCGAGTTCGCCCTCTCCACGCAGGTAATAGACCGTCTCGCGGGTGTTGCGTTCGATGGTGAGGAATAGCGCGATCCATTCTCCGAAGGCAAACGCCCCGATAAAGTGCAGGATGGCGCCAATGAGGATGGCGATGCCCAGAATCAGCCCCGTGACGGGGTTCGTCAGGTAGGCGGGCACCTGCCAATTTCCGAGCATCAGGCCTGGCGTGCCCGCTGCGCCTTGCAGGAACCCCAACGTGGCCACGAGGATGGCCAACGTTACCCCTAGGATAAACGCAACCCAACCGAACACGCGGGCCAGGATGATCGTCAGCCGTAAGGCGCGGAATGGTTCTGCCATGGGTTCTCCTTTACATCGTGGGCTACTCGCTGGCATTGTAACACAGGGCCACGATTCGCTCAACCGAAACCCAGGCGCATCCTGCGCAAGGTTGGCGCCACGGGTGCACGGTGCTATAATCCGCGCGTTCACGGTATAGGGGGCATTCTAGGTGCGGCAACCTATGGCCATTATCGCCTTTCACAACGTCTCCAAAAGTTTTTCCCTGCAGCGCGACCGGCCGCGCTCTTTTCAGGAACTGGTCGTCAATGGGTTGCGGCGCGGCCACCGTGCGGGGCGTGAGGTCCTGTGGGCCTTGCGCGATGTGTCGTTCCAAGCGGAAAAGGGCGAGACGTTGGGCATCATCGGCCATAATGGCTCCGGCAAGAGCACCTGCCTCAAACTTCTCACGCGCATCCTTCAGCCCACCCAGGGCACGGTATGCGTCCAAGGGCGCGTTTCGGCGCTTTTGGAACTCGGCGCGGGGTTCCATCCGGAGTTGACCGGGCGCGAGAACGTTTACCTCTATGGGGCCATCCTCGGTTTGCGGCGGCGCGAAATCGTCCAGCGGTTCGACGAGATCGTCTCTTTCGCCGAGGTGGAGCGGTTCATTGATGCGCCGCTCAAATTCTATTCCTCAGGGATGCAAGTGCGCTTGGCCTTTGCCACGGCCATCCACGTTCACCCCGATATCCTCTTGGTGGATGAGGTGCTCGCCGTGGGCGACCAGAGTTTCCAAGAAAAGTGCTGGGGCGCCATCCGCTCGATGGCGGAAGAGGGGGTAACGATCGTCTTCGTCTCGCATAATCTGGATGCCGTGCGCCGCTTGTGCCGGCGCGCGCTGTGGCTGGATCACGGCCTCTTGCGGGAGGATGGGGAGGTGGAGGAAGTCGTCCAGCACTATATCGAGAGCGTGCACTTTCAGGATGCGCGCCTCCCCGAACGGCCTTCCGCCCCCTCGCCGGGGGAATTCCAGGGGATGGGAACCCTTACCGGGGAAAGTGGCCAGCACGATGGGGGCCTCCCCGTGCCGGAGGTGATCCGCCGCAACCAAGGGCGTTGGGGCACCCGCGAGGTAGAGATCACTTGTGTGCGCTTTCTCGATGCCGAAGGACGGGTTGCCCGCTGGGTGCCCGTGGGGAGTGCGCTCACCATCGCCATCGCCTACCGGGCCGAAAAGCCCATCTCCCGACCTTCCTTTGGGATTTCTCTCTACCGCGAAGACGGCCTGCATGTTACGGGAGATGTAGCCAAGGGCGAAGCCCTCGGCCTGGCGCGCTTGGAGGGAGTGGGCGAGGTGCGCTATCACATCCCGGCGCTCCCACTTGTGGGGGCGACGTATTTTTGCTCGGCGGCCATCTTTAGCAGCGACCAGTCGGTTACGTACGATTACCACAACCTCCTCTATCCCTTTGAGGTGCGCTCCGATGCCGACTTGCGGCCCCTCTTGGGGGTGATGACCCCGCCAGGGCGCTGGGAACACCGGCCCCTCGATGCTTCGGAAGGGAGGGCATAGCGATGCGCCGCGTGTGGCAGCACCTGCGAGAACTGGCCGCCTATCGCGAACTCTTGGCGAACCTGGTGGTGCGCGACCTCAAAGTGCGTTACAAGAACTCGGTGCTGGGGTTCCTCTGGTCGCTTCTGAACCCGCTTCTCCTTATGGTCGTTTTCAAGGTCGTTTTCACCATCATCCTGCCGAACGTGCACGTACCGCACTTTCCCGTCTTTGTGTTGAGCGCGCTCTTGCCCTGGAACTTTTTCAGCACATCCCTCGTGGGGGCTATCCACTCCATCTCGGGGAACGGGCACCTCATCAAACGGGTTTATTTCCCACGCGAGGTGCTCACCATCTCCAGCGTCCTAGGGAACTTGGTGAACTTTATCCTCGCGCTCCTCGTGCTCATCGCGGTCATCCTCTTTTCAGGTCTGGCGATTACGCGGGCCATCCTCTACTTGCCGCTCGTCATCGCCGTGCATTTGACCTTTACGTTGGGCGCGGCCCTTGCTTTGGCGACGCTCAACGTCTTTTATCGCGATACGGGCGTCATCATCGAGGTGCTCTTGCAGGCTTGGTTCTTTGTTACGCCCGTGTTCTACCCCATCGAACTGCTCCCCCAGTGGATCACGGTGTTGGGCCTGCAAGTGCCCGTCCAGCGGCTCGTGTACATCCTCAACCCGATGGCCTCCATCATTGCCACCTACCGATCCGTGCTGTACGGCTACATTCGGGGCGAACCGCCTGGCCCGCCGGGGCTGGATTTCTTTACGCGCACCGCCATAACGGCGCTGGCCTGTTTCATCGTGGGGTATGCCCTCTTTGCCAAGTATAGCCCGCGCTTTGCCGAAGAGGTGTAAGGGTCTTAGGGCAGG
>JAIOAW010000031.1 GCA_019873625.1 Chloroflexota bacterium | reverse complement strand
TACGGCTACATTCGGGGCGAACCGCCTGGCCCGCCGGGGCTGGATTTCTTTACGCGCACCGCCATAACGGCGCTGGCCTGTTTCATCGTGGGGTATGCCCTCTTTGCCAAATATAGCCCGCGCTTTGCCGAAGAGGTGTAAGGGTCTTAGGGCAGGGGGCGCCCTTCGAGGAGGGCGCGGTATATTTCCACCAGGCGCTGCGCCTGATCGGCTAGGAGGGGGCCTGCCGTCAGGTGCGCCTGATATAAGGCCCGCTGCTCGGGGTGATCGTAGAGTTCCCGTAGGATGCGCGCCAGGCCCTGCGCATCCCCCGGCTCGAACAGGCGGCCCGAGACGCCATCCCGAATGCGCTGAAGCGCGCCGATGCGGCTGGCAATGACCGGCGTGCCCACGGCCTCCGCCTCTTGCACCACCATGCCAAAGGTCTCGCGCCAGAGGGAGGGCACCACGAGGTAGTCGAATTGGCGCAGGATATCTCCCACGGCCTCCGATGGGGCCAGGCCGGCGAAGCGGATGCCCGGATGGCGCCGAGCGGCCTCTCGCAAAGAGGTGGCGTAACCCGGAAAGGTGGACGTATCGCCGTATAGGGTCAAGGCCGCATCCGACGGAAGCGAGGAGAAGGCTTCGATCAGGACGTGCACCCCCTTTTGCCAGGCGATGGCCCCGAGGTAGCCGAGATGCAGACGGTACGGGCCGCGCGCTATGGGGGCGCGTTGAACCAGGCGAGCGGGGTCCAGGCCGAGTTCGAAGACGCGGATGCGCTCAGCCGCCCAGCCCCCTCGGATGTACACCTCTCGCGCGAAGGCGCTTGGCGTGAGGAAAAGGCCGATGGGAGCCAATGAGCGCTTGACATAATCATTGCGCCAGGCCAAAAGCGGGGCCAGGAGGGGGGCGAAGGCGCGCGACAGCGTTTGACCCAAACGGCCCAGGGCGCACTGGGCGCATCGGCCGGGGCGCGGCGGGCCTTCTGGGCATAGGGTGCGGTTAGGCAAGATGAGTTGCCCGTTCGGGCAAAGGTACCAGTAATCGTGCAGGGTCAGCACCTGGGGGCGCGAGCGGGCCAAACGGGGCAGCCGCACTGAGACGTTCTGCAAGTGCTGAAAGTGCACAACCTCGGGCTGCACCGCCGCAAGGAAGGCGCGGAAGGTGCGTTCCACGCGCGCGTTGCGCACGCTTTGCCAAAACTGCCCCCACGGGTCCGCAGGCCGCGCCGGGAGGAGGGCGCGCCACAGGTGCACTCCGCCTTGTACGGTGTGCGCCGGCTCACCGGGGTGCGCGCCGCGCCGGGGGTAAAAGACGTGCACCTCGTGCCCTTGCTCGGCCAAGCACCGCGCTAAAGAGGCCGTATAGACCTCCGTGCCCCCGATGTGCTCTGGCGGATATTGATGCACCACGAAGGCGATGCGCATCCTCACCCCTTCTTCGCCCGAAGTGCGGCGCGGTAAGCGCTGATCACCCTCTCGTAGACGCTGGCCCAAGTATACTGAGGGAGTGAGGCCCAACCCGCTTCGCCCAGCCGAGAGGCCAACGCGGGGTCTTGCATCAGGCGCAGGATGGCCACAGAGAGGCTATGCACATCCGCGGGGGGCACCAGGAGGCCGTTTTCGCCATCGCGCACCACGCCGGGGAGGCCCCCCGAGCGCGCTGCAATCACGGGCTTTTTGTGGCTCCAGGCCTCGAGGATCACCAAGCCGAACGATTCCACCTCAGAGGGCACGAGGAGCATCGTGCACGCTTCGAGAAGGGCGTGCTTGAGCGCTTCGGGCACGGTGCCCAGGGCGCGAATGCGGCCTCGCACCTCGGCTGGCAACCTTCGCTCATAGCGGAGGAAGGCGGGCGTCTTTTCGCCTACGAGGATCAGGCCCAAGGGGGTCGAGCGGTTCAGGCGGCGCACGGCTTCTACGGCGAGAAAGGCCCCCTTATCCCGTTCCAAGCGCCCGATATACAGCGCAAAAGGCCGCAAAGGGGCGAGCCTTTCCACGTCGCGCCGAGCCTCCAGAAGAGCCTCAGAGGGCGGAGGGGCGTCAAACCCGCTCCCCACCACGTAAATGCGTCGCCCATCGGCCCCTAGGGTTTCTAAGGCATCTTTCTCGACGGAGGTCAGCGCCAAGAGCGCCTCTGCTTTGCCGATGAGGCGCCGCTGGTGGCGCATCGTCATATTGCGCGCCACGCGGCTATGGAGGCCCTGGCCCGTATGCAAAAAAGGCGTGAGCACGTAAGGCACCTCTCTAGCGCGGGCGTAACGCCACCCCTCGAGCGCCGGATATTCCCAAGAGAGGTTGAAGGCATGCACGAGGTCCAACGGGCCAAGCGAGGCGAGCGCTTGAGGCAGGCCCTCGATGGGCGGGATGCAGGCGGCCATGCGCTCTAGGAGGCCCTCAACCCTTTGGCCGCCGAACGCCGAAAGGAGGATCATCGCCTTGCGCCAGGCCAACAGTGCGTTGCGCCCGCCGCGAAACGGGCGGATGGGATAGCGCAAAATGCACAGCCCCGCCCGTTCCTCCACGGAAGGGGTATGCCTTTCGGTTCCCCGGTAGAATGCGGCCAGGCGCTGGGCGCACGAGGTCACGACCGTTACCTTATGGCCGTGGGCCACGAGTTGGGCGGCCAAGCGTTCGGCGTAGCGTTCGCCCCCGCCCACGAGGGGCGGAAACCCCGGCGTGAGGAACAGGATGTGCATCGCCTCACTCCCCCGCAGGGCAGGCGCCGTCGAAATGCACGGTCAGCCCATAGACCATCACGCCCAGATGGCGCGTATCTTGGCTATCTGCCAGGGTTTGGGCAGGAACCCACGTATCGCTGATGAGTGTGAGGGCGAGGTAGCCATCCCCATCGTCTTGGATATTCTCCACGGGGAAGGCAAAGGTTCGCTCTTGGGCCGCCTCGAGCCTTGTTTGCCCTGCTGCCTTCCCTTCGACTTCCAAGGTAACCTGGGGCGGCGCCTCTTGCGGCGGTCGGCCGGGCGACATCGCGACCTCGATGCACAGGGCGGCTGGGTGGGCCTCTTGGGGCCAGGGCACCTGCACCAGGGCGCGGCCATCCGTCCAGCGGTAGGGGAAGTGACCATCCGGCTGTTCAAAGCCGTAAAACCCTTCCCTCAGATAGGGGTAACTGCCCAAGCCGATGGGAATCTCTACCTCGTGGGCGGCAGGGGGTGCTTCTTGCGCGGCGGCGATGACGCGGTACACATCTACCAGGATGGTCTCAAGGGCAATATCTTTCGCTGTGGGCGGCCGCCCCCAGGGGTAGAGCAAAACGGGCGTGCGGATGGCCTCGCCCCCCTCGGGCCTCAGTGCCCAGCCTTGGGGCAAGGGGCGGTAGGCTTCGCCTGTGGCCACGTAGAACACCTCATACCCAGCATCCACCGCCGAACGCAGGAACCTCGCCACGACGCCGGAATCGCTCCGCAGGGCGTCGTTATGCCGCAGGATGAACGTCGGGTGCCCCAAGAGGAACTGCATCGTGGGCGCCAATTGATCCGCATAAGGGCCGGAACCCATCAGCACCACGCTGCCGGGCGAGAGGCGCGCATCAAGCGCTTGGAGTTGTGCGTACAAGCCCTCTCGTTCGCGGTGCCAGAGGATAGGATAGGCCCGTTGGCCGATGCCATACGTGAGGCCCGCCAGCAGCACAGTGCCCAGGCCAAAAGCGCCCCAACGGGGTAACCTTTGCGCCTTCGGCAAAAAGCGTTTGACGAGAGATGCGCCTCCCGAGGCCAAGGCGTTCACCATAGCGCTTGTGCCCAAGGCCAGCATGGGCATGACGAGGGGCACCAGTCGGCGCATCGCCCATGGGTGAAGCGGCGTGACCTGGGCGTGGCGGCTGTATAGGGCCAGGAGGAGAAGGCCGCTGGCTAGGGGTGCGAAGACCTCAGGGCGCTTCGTGCCCGCACGCGCCTCCCAGGCGAGGAGGATGCCGCCGGCAAGGGCCAGGGCTAGGGCGGGGCGCGTCCAATACTGCACGAGCCAACCCGGCAGGCTGCTTGACCAGGGTTGCGAAAGAAGCGCCCAGAGGGCATACGCGCCCCAAACGAACCAGCCGCAGCCGATGGCCACAATCGCCCAGGAGAACCCGTTTTGCCAAATGAGCCGAATCCCTTTGCGCACCCACAGTAGGCGCCAGCCGAGGAGGGCGCCCAGCCCAGCAAGGATGGCCACGGCGGCACCTGCGCGAACGGCGGATAGGCTGAGCGTATAGACGGGCGTCGCGATGAGGACGAGGAGTTCGCCCAAAATGCATACCGCGCTTACGCCCGCAAGCCAAAAGGCCGCCTCGCCCCCCTTTTTTTGAAAGGCCCAGGCTAGGGCGCCGCACCCCGCAAGGAATAGGGCGAGCGGCAACCCTTCTAAGCGCAAAAGGGCGAGCGCCCCCAGGGCCAAGGCGCTCCAGAGTAGCCCCTCGCGCGTTTGGCACCCGTTTCCTCGGCGGGCGGCCAGGGCGAACGCCAAACCGCCGGCCCAAAAGGCTTGGCCATAAATGTCGGAGGTGGGGAAGCGGGCAAACCATACCTGCGGCAGGCTGAAGGCCAAGAGCGCCACGGTGCCCAACGCGGTGCCCCACCCGGCAAGGTGGCGCACGAGGAGGTAAAGCGCCGCCAGCCCCAACACGCCGAAGAACGGCGTCGCCCAAGGGCCGTAGGCTTGGCCAAAAAGCCACACGCAAAACGCCTGCCAGACCTTGGTCAGGGGAGGGAACCCGATTTCGATGGTGGCGCGATCCTTCCCCCAGGTGTAAAAGGGGCCACCCACGAACTTTAAAAACCTGGGTGGGAAGCCCCACTGAACCTCATAGAACTGGCGGGCGTATTCCTGATAGCGCTCTCTGAAAGGGTCCCCCTTAGGCACATAGTGCCAGTAGGAGGGGAAAGAGGCCTCTTCGGAGAAGGAATAGAAAAACGCCTCGTGGGCGTTGAGGGTGCCATCGCGCGCAAGGACGATTCCCCCCAGGGTGTACACACCGGCATCATAGGGGATGACGAAACTCTCTGCAGGCCGGGCGTATGCCCAGCCCGCTGCGATGAGGAATGCCCCGAGCATCCACGCAACCCAGCGTGGAGCCTGGCCCTGAGGAGAAGGATTTTCCTCTCTCCCATTGCGGGAGCGGAGGGAACGGATGGCCCACCAGGCGGCAAGCATCGCGCCCAAGAGCGCCCAAGGTCTGAATACCCCTGCGACGGCCAGGATCGTGCCCACCCATGAAAGGGCGACCGCGCCAACCATAGCGTACAGGATGAGGCATTCTAAGGCATTAGAGGCCAGGGCGCGCAGGGAAAGGGGGCAAAAAGCCCAACCGCAGGCCGTGCACAAGGCCGCGAGCATCGGCAGGATGACCCATTGAAGGCCGTTGGGGGGCAGCCATTGGGCTAACATAAGGGCGCTCCCCTGCCCAAAGGGGTCTCGCGGGGCGAATGCTCGGCGGGCACAAGCCCCCCAATCACCTCGGCGATGGGGCGCAAAAGCGGGTCCCCCGGCGTGAGGCCGAGTTCGGCGAGCGCCTGGCCGCTTACGGCGCTTAACGACTCGCGGATGGCTACCCGGTCTCGATGGGCCTCATCCCATATGGGGCTGGGCAGGGCCTGGCGTTGCTCAACCTTTGCCAAAAGGTCGCCCAGGGCGCGCCGGGCGCGTTCTGGCCCAAAATGCTCGAGGGCCAAACGTTTACCCCCAGCGCGCAACGCATCAAAGTGTTCTGGATAGGCCAGGATGTCATCGAGCGCCGCCGCTAAGATAGCCCAGTTCTGGGGGTGTTCCCGTGGGATGGAGAGAGTGGCTCGCCGCAAAACGGGGTCATCACACCCTCCCACGATGATCGTCGGTATGCCATAAGCCAGGGCCTGCGCCACCCCGGCCGCCTCAAAACGGCCATCCGGCGCTGCGAAAAAGACGGCTGCCCTCGCCCGGGCAAGGAGCGCCCGCCTCCGCGAGGGAGAAAGGTCGGTCAGCCACCAAACGGCCTTTGAGGCGATAAGGGAAGGGGCAAAATCGGCCAAGGCCCTTTCGCCATCGCAGACCAGCGCGATGGCGTGAGGCCAGCGATGCCGCACATATTCCATAGCCCGCCGAAAGAGCACCGCATCCTGAGGCGCTTCAGGCGGGAACGGCGCGACGATCAGAATCTTTTCGGAGAAGGCCTCGCGCAAGAGGGGGGTCTCTCCTTCTAGAGAAGGGAACTCGCCTCCGGCTTCGACGGGCAAGGGGATATAGGCGATGGGAACCCCCGGTGGGCAAAGCCGCGCCACCTCTTGGGCGATGCCCTCCTGGGTGGCGATGAGGGCAAGGCCCCGTTCGAGCACCTGCGGCAAAAGCGGCCAGCGGCGGAACCCCTCTTCGCGGCCCGCCGCCACTTCTTGGGCGAGCGCCTCGCCCTCAGGGCCGTAGGCCGCAGTGAGTTCTGCCCGAACGAAGGCGGGGTCAAAACGGAGCGCAGCATCCGCCAGCAGGGCTTGATGGAGGATCGTGCTGTGCAGGACGCAAACCCCTGGCTGCCGCCACAGGGCCTCGAACATATACCCGTGAAGGCCTGCCCGGTCGCCAAATTGATAGAAGGCCAGGCCAAATCGCTCCGGGGCGGCAAGCCATGCCCCATACGAAATGGTCGAATACCCCTCCAGGTGGGGTACCTCGTTGTCGTTCGTATACGCTGGCCCCAAGACGAACGTCACCTTATGCTCGCTTGCCAAAATCGGCGCAAGCGCTTGGGCATAGGCGATGAGAGGCGAGTGCCTCGGCCCGCTCGGGCAAAAGAGGGCGATGCGCATCAATCCCCCTCCAGGAGGCGCGGGATGGTGCGATCCCACGTGATATCGGCCACCCGCTCATACCCCGCCTGGCCCAAGCGTTGGGCGCGCGCCCGATCGGCATAGAGTTCGTCTATGCGCTGGGCCAGGGCCTGAGGGGCATCGGGCGGGACGATGTAACCCGTAACGCCATCCTCGACGAATTCGAGCACGCCGCCGCTATCGCTCGCCGTGAGCACCGGCTTATGCGCTTTAAAGGCCTCTACCGTCACGTAGCCGTAATCCTCGTCCACCGGGGCATAATAGACGGCAAGCGCTTGGGCGTACAGCGAGAGAACCCCCTCCGTGGGCACGAACCCCAAAAACTCGACGCGCCCCTGAAGGCCTAAATGGCGCGCCTGCCGCTGGAGATGCTCCATCTCTGGCCCGCGCCCCACGATGAGGCAGCGGACGGGCGCCCGGACGCGAGCCATCGCCTCGATGAGCAGCCCAACGCGCTTGATGGGGGCCAGCCTCCCCACGGTGAGGATGTAATCTCCATAGCCCTCACAGAAGAGTTGCCCATCGAGGGCTGGAGGCGGATAGATGACCGTCGCCTCGAGGCCGTTGAAGCGCTTGAGGCGTGCGGCCACGTTTTTCGAGATGGCGTACAGCTGCTCCGATTCGGCCAGGGTCAGGCAATCCATACGGTAGACCAAGCGGCGCAGGCTATGATCTTGTTCAGTATTATCGAAAAAACTGAAGGGCGTGCCGAACAGTTCGTATGCCTGGCGGAGTTGGTGGACGAGCCAAGTCGTCTTGTGGGGGTGGCGGATGGCATAGGCCGGATATTTGAGCGCGATGACGCGGTGGATGGGGCGCTGGTCAAAGGTCTGGTCGAGGTTGACGAGGCGCCACATCAAATAGTTCTTGAGAATCTCTTCTTTGGGGTGCCACTGCTGGGGCAGTTGGACGAGTTCCGCCTCATGGCCGCGCCGCTTGAGTTCCGCCACGAGAGCTTCCCCCAGGATTTCGGCGCCGCCGTATTCAAAGGGCACTTGGCTATTGCACACCACGATGCGCATTGCATCATTTCCCCGGCCACGTGGCGATGAGCGCGTAATCTTGCGCACCGAAGAGGAGATCATTGAGCCGCGCGATGTTCGCATTGGCGACCTCTGCCCAAGGCCCCGCCTCCGCGGGCCAGGGCGCAAGCCGCGCCTCAGGCGGCACAGGGCGCAAAAAGCGTACCTCTTGGATGAAAAATCCCGCCTGTTCGGCCAAGAAGCGTAGCGTCTGCGGGTGGAGCGGCGTATGGTGCGAGGGATCGAGCAGGTAGGCCTGAAGGAGGGCCGTCAGGCACGTTGGGTTGATCGTCTCGATGATGAGCAGGCCCCCTGGGGCGAGTTTTTGCCCCGCCAGGCCCAAGAAACGCGCCACATCGCCGATGGGCCAATGTTCCACCGTTTGGATGGCCAAAATAGCCCCCAGAGCGCCCTCGCCGAGCGCGGCAAGGTGTTCCAAGGGGGCCTCAGTGCGCACGTCCAAACCCTGGGCGCGCGCCCAAGCGGCGGCATCGGCATCATCCTCGATGCCGTAGGCCGGCAAACCCAAGGCGCGCACGTGCGCGAGCATCTCTCCGCGGCCGCAATGGATTTCAAGCACTTCCAGGGGGTTCTCCCGCAGGGCGTTCTGCGCGCCCCACGGCTTGAGGATATCGTCATAATCCCTCACGCGGTCGCCCAAAGTTTTCGGGCTGCGGTGCTCAAGGCCGAGGAGAAACGCGTCGAACGCGGTCTGCGGGGGCGCGGCCGATCTCAAGGGCAGCGGGGTGGGCGAGGCCAAGCGCAATTCGAGCCGACGCAGGCGCCAGAGGAGTAAATCGAGGTCGGCGCCCTCCCGATCGGGCGTACGCAGGCGCTCGTGGATGGAGGCAACCAGTTCATCTAGCGCGTCGCATACGGCCTGGTTGAAGGCGTTCTGTTGATCCACGATGGGGTTAATGTACCAGCGCAAGAGCCGCCGCACGACCTTTTGCGCATAGGCCACCACCTTGGGGATGAACCCCTTGGGCATCACGGGCCAGCCGATGGGCAGGTGGCTGTTCACCCAACGCCGTTCGCGCACCTCGGCGAGCGTGTCGGCCATGTCCAGCGGGCTTTCGCGCCCCAAGGCCAGGCGATGCGCCCGAATCTCCCGCTCAAGGCTGAGGAGAACCTCCTCGGCCTCCGCAGGGGATGGGGAAGGCGGTGACGCGTTGGGCATATCCTTGGCCATTTGCCGCTACTCGCCAAGAGAAGGATCTAACCCCAAGCGTTCGTACTGCTCGGGGGGTGCATCGTTCGTGCGCATCAACCGCACCAGGTGGGCGATCATCCGACGCTCGACGGCCTCATTTTGCAGGGGGCGCTCCTGGTACGGGTCCTCCTGAAGGTCAAAGAGCATCGTCTCGAGTTCGCGCACCAAGAGATCGCGGTTCTCGGGGGTAACCGCCGGGATGCGCATCACGGGCACGCCCTTGGTAAAGGTGAAAGGCGGCGCCATCGTCGCCGGGCGCAATTCCTCGGGCGTAAAGAGGTGGCGCATATGGGTGGGCATCAAGGTGTACTCGTTCAGAGGCTCGTTGTTCCCCACCGGCCCGCGCATATAGACGTAGCGCCCATCCGTCACGTTCACGTGCCCGCCAAAGATTCCGAATAGCCCCGCCTCGCGCACCGGGGCATCTCGCGCGATGACCTCGCGCAGAGGAATGCCCTGCATATCCGGCGTGGGCGAGATGCCGAAAAAGTCCAGAAGAGTGGGCGCTAGGTCAATGGTCTGCACCAGCGAGCGCACCCTGGCGCCAGCACGGCCGGAGCGAGGATCCCAGATAAAGAGAGGGATGTGGGCGATTTCGTTATAGAAGGGCATCACGCATTTGGCCCACCAGCCATGCTCACCCAAAAGGAAGCCGTGATCGGTATTCACGATGAGCAGGGTATCTTTCCACAGGTCATAGCGATCCATCGCCTCGAGGAGGCGGCCCAGGTTCCGGTCGCACATCGTGACGAGCGCGGCATAATTGTGGCAGCAACGCTCGATGACCTCCTCCGGCTCGGTGACGCGGCGGTAATACGGCCAATCGAAATCGGGGCCTTGGTAATCATCGGGGTAGAGGTCTTTGTAATGCGGCTGAGTAAAAAAGGGTTCGTGCGGATCAAAGGTCTCGATTTGCAAGAACCAATGATCCGCGGCGTGGTTCGTCTCTAGGAATTCGAGCGCCTCGGCGAAGGTGATGCTCTGCGGCTGAAGTTCCTCGCGCGTCAGGTAGCGGCGGTTGACGCGATCCTGCGCGCGGAGATCGGCGTTCAGCGGATCCGTCTCGCCCACCACGGCCTTCCAGTGATCCCCCTCTTGGCCGCGCACGATGCTCCAGGTGGTGTAGCGCTGGTGATAGGTGCAGCCGCCATCCTCCCAATAGTGGTAGTGGTCGGAGACGAGGTGCGTGTAAATGCCGTGCTGGCGCAAAATTTCGGGCATCGAATCGTCGAACGGCTCCAGCGGCCCCCAACTGCGGTGCAAAAAATTGTATCGCCCCGTGTGGTGTTCTCGCCGCGCGGGCATACAGGGCATCGAGCCGACATAGGCATTATCGAACACCACAGAGCGCTCGGCCAACCGCTGAAAGTTGGGCGCCTTGACCCACGTGTTGCCATAGGGCGGCAAATAGCGGCGATTGAGCGAATCGAACATCACCATAATGGCTTTCATCGCGTGCCCTCCGCTAGTTGGCTTGGCGTTTGACGCGGCTCAGGCGCAGTTCGTGGGAGCCATCGGCCCGGCAGTATTCGTAGTAGAACCAGACCTCGTCATCGAACAAGACGGCGTCGAGGTAACGCAAACTACCGCTCCCATGCGGCGAAACAAGGCAGGGGCCTTCCGCCGTGAGGCGATAAAACGTCTTGAAATCGAACGTCTGCACGAGGCCCGTGCGCTCTTCATAGTTCTCTTCTACGGAGGCGCTCCCGTCATAGTAGCCCAGCCAACCGTAGCCCGTGGGGAGGAGGCACCCCAAGCGAGCGGCGTAGGCATCCCACGCGCCAGGGCGGGGGAGGAGGATATCCCCTTGCCACGCGTAGGTTTTGCCGTCTCCACTCGTGGCTAGGCCGGTGCAAGAGCGCGTCAACCCCGTGTTGTAGATATCCCCCGTGGCGTGAAGGCGCTCGCGATCGGCCTCTGAGAGGGGTTCCGTCGTCGCGTAACTCACGAGCATCGTATACAGGCCATTCACGCGCATCACCCATGGATCTTTGACGCCTTGTAGGCCCAGGGGTTCCGAAAGGAGCACGGGCTGCCGCCTAGCCGGGTCGAATTCGCCGGGCGAGGCCGCCTCGATGACGTCAATGCGCCAGCGGTTCGTCTCCCCATCCACATAACTGGGGTAAAGGAGCCACCGGCCCTCGGGCGTTTTGGCCAGGGCAAAGCGCTCCACCGATGGGGAATCGAAATCCTCCTTGCGGGCCGCCCAAATGGTGCGAAAGGCCAACCCATCAGCCGATTCGGCGATATAGCACGCGCCCCCACGGATGGGGCGGGGCTTGCGCACGCGATAGTAGAGGTAAAAACGCGCCGAGTCGCTATCATAGAGCACGCTCGGGGCGCCGGCCCAGTGGCCCGGCCCTTCGCCCTCGGGGGGAATGATCGTCTCGCCTTCTGCGGGGTCGAATAGGAAGCACTGCCCAAAGTGTTTTGCCTCGGGGCCGGCCTTGGAACGCGCCATAGTCCGCTCCTTGAAAGTGGTGTGCCTAAGTATGAAATGCGAAAGGCAATCCGTCAAACCAAACGCCTGCCGAGGATGCCCTCATAGAGCGCCACGGTTTGGCGCGCCGTCCTTTCCCAGGAATACTCCTGGGCGCGCTCCAAGCCTTTACGGCGCATCTCGGCGGCCAGGGCGCCATCCGTCAGGGCGCGCCGCACCACGTCGGTAATGTGTTCGGTGACGAATGGGTCAAAGTAAAGCGCCGCCCCGCCGCCCACTTCCGGCAGGCTCGAGGTAAGGCTCGCGCACACGGGGCTGGAGCAGGCCATGGCCTCGAGGATGGGCAGGCCAAACCCCTCATAGAGCGAGGGCTGGACGGTAACCGCCGCGCCCGTGTAGAGGGCGGGCAAATCGGCATCGGCCACGTGGCCGGCCAAGATGATCCGATCGCGCCAGGGGCACTCGGCCAAGTAGCGAAAGAACTCGCCCTCCAGCCAACCCCGCGCCCCCACCACCACGAGGGCCTCTACCTCCCCTTCAGCGAACAGCGGGCCGCAGGCCTGGGCCAACCGCGTGAGGTTCTTGCGGGGTTCGATGGTGCCCACGGTGAGCAGATAGCGCCTGGGCAGGTTATAACGCCGGCGCACGCGCTCTACCTCCTCGGGTGGCTGGGGCTGAAAGTGCGGCGCGGCCGCTTCTGGGATGACCACGATGCGCTCCGGGGGGATGCGGTAGAGTTCCACGAGGTCGCGCCGGGTGGCCTCGGAGATGGCGATGAGGGCATCGGCCCGGTGGCAAAAGAGCGGCATCGCCGAGTGAAGGTAGAGATAGTTCTTGAGGCGGTGATACTGCGGAAAGCGCTCAAAGATGAGGTCATGCACGGTGAGGACGGTGCGCACGCGATGAAAGGGCGGCAGGAGGTGCTCCGTCGCGTGAAAGAGCGCCGCCCCTGGGATGAGGCCATCCATCGGCCAGCGCACCCACTGCCCCAAGAGCACGGCCCCGCGCCACGGCTTGTAGCCCAGGGGCGTACCGGCCGTGGGGTAACCCTCCCAGCCGGGGAGCGGCCCACGGCGCCCCAGCGAGTTCTGAAAGAGGCAAAGTTGCCCCCCCAACAAGGGGCGAAGGGCCTGCACCAGGCTTTCGCTGTAGCGCTTGAGGCCGGCCTTGCCGTGCACAGCGCTGGAGACATCCACATAGATGGTCACGATGGCCTCCTCTAGAGGGCGCTTGAGGGGATTCACTCGCGGGGGCGCAGGTCGTCTTCGGTAAAAGAGGCCCGCATATCGAGGGCTAGGCTGCCGGCCTTGACCCCACTCAGCACGAAGCGCTGTGCAGCGCGCTGTTCCCCTTGCGCGTAGGCCTCGGCCAGGCGCAGTAGGTCCGTCTCGAGGATCTCCTTCCGCAATGCAGCGTTGGGCACGCGAGAGGCCATATTGCGCACAGCGTTGACCGTCTCTTGCAGCCAGGTTTCGCCCAGCGGGAACCCCGGCAGGATGGAGACAGAGAGGTTCTCGAACCCCGTGCTGGCCAGCGCCGCCGCGGCTTGGCGGAGGTCCACCGCGAGGGCGGTAGGCTGGTTCAGCGCCGCGCCCAGCCGTTGGATGATGCGGTTGCGCTCGGCCCAGGCGCTATCGGAAGGGGCCTCGGTGGGCGCGAGGATATCCGAAATGCGCAAACTGCCCCCCGGCACCAGGACGCGCCAAAATTCGGCGGCCACCTGGGGCAGGCGATCGGTGGGGGTGCGGCGCAGTTCGCCGTTCACAAAGAGGAGGTCCACGCTCTCATCGGCCAGGGGGAGGTGGCGCATCCGCGCCCGCAGGCCCACGAGAGACGGCCTGGGCAGCCAGGAGGCCATCAAGTCTAGTTCTTCGGGCCGGTAGCCGATGACGATGAATAGCCCGCCGGCCTGCTCCACCTGCTCCAAAAGGAGCGGCAGGATTTGGCCGGTGCTCACGCCGATCATCACCGTAACGCCGGAGAAATCAATCCCCCGCCAGAGGGATTGCTCGCCGCCTCGGAAGGTCTGTCCCTGTCCATCCCCCATCGCTCACCCCTTTATGGAGAGTGTAGCAGGAAGAGGAGCGGCGTCAAGTGGGATGGAGACGCTTGACGCGAGGAGGAGAAGGGGGCATAATCGGCCAAAAGGATTGGGCACGAAAGGGGTTTTCTATGCTCAACTTGGCTGGCGTTTACCCACCCATCATTACGCCGTTCGATGATTCCGGCGCGCTTGACGTCAAGGCGCTCGCCTTCAACATCGCCAAATGGGAGGAGACCGGCCTGCGTGGCTATTGCGTGGCCGGCTCCAACGGCGAGGGCGTGCTCCTCACGGATGAGGAGATTTGCCGAGCCGTGCGCACGGTGCGCCAGGCGGCCTCGCCGGAAAAGATCGTCATCGCGGGCACGGGGCGCGAATCCACCGCGGCCACCATCCGCCTGACCCAGGCCGCCGCCGAGGCGGGGGCGGAGGTGGCGCTCGTCATCACGCCCTCCTTTTACGGCAATGAGATGGGTTCGGCGGCGCTCATCCGCCATTATGAGGCCGTGGCCGAGGCCTCGCCCATCCCCATCCTCCTCTACAACGTGCCGAAATACACGAACCTCAATATGGCGCCGAGTACCGTGGCCCGGCTGGCCCGCCACGAAAAGATCGTGGGCATCAAAGATAGCGCCGGCAACATCGGGCAGATTATTGACCTTTTGCGCTTGTGCCCGCCCGATTTTCAGGTGTTCGTGGGGAACGGGCCGGCCTTTTTGAGCGGTTTGCAGGTCGGGGCGGTGGGGGGCATCTTGGCGGTGGCGAACGTGACCCCGAGGGAGTACGTCTCCATTTGGGAACTCGTGCGCACCGGCCGCTGGGAGGAGGCGCGGCAGATTCATTTCCGCCTGATGCCCGTGGGGCAAGCCGTAACCACCACGTATGGCGTGCCTGGGCTAAAGGCGGCGATGGACCTCCTCGGCTATCGCGGCGGCGCGCCGAGGCCCCCGCTCCTCTTGGCAGATGCCGCGACGCGCCAAGCCCTCGCCCAGATTCTGCGCGAGGCAGGCCTATTGGAGTAGGCAAACGAGGGGGCAGGCGTCTCCCTGCCCCCTCGATATTCACGAGGCCGTGAGATCTTCGAGCACCCCCACTAGCCGGTCGAACTCGGCCAGGGCCGCCTTGACGGGCTGCGGCGTGGTGAGGTCCACGCCCGCGTCTCGCAGGAGGTCGAGCGGGTACTTGCTCCCGCCCCCTTGCAAGAAGCGGATGTAGCGCTCGACGGCCGGCTGGCCCTCGTTGAGGATGGCGCTCGCTAGGGCGATGGCAGAGGCCATGCCCGTGGCGTATTTGTACACATAGAAATCATAGAAAAAGTGGTCAATGCGCGCCCATTCCCAGGCGATGGGCGCGTCTTCCTCGTCAAAAGCCACCTCCGGGCCAAAGTAGCGCTTGACCAGGGCATAATAGGCGGCGTCGAGGCCATCTGCCGTGAGCGGCTCGCCGCGCTCCACTTGCTCGTGGATCATCCTTTCGAACTCGGCGAACATCGTCTGCCGAAAGAGCGTGCCCCGAAAACTATCCAGGTAGCGATCCACAAGGTAGGCGCGCGCGGCGCGATCTTGCACGGTCTGCAAGAGATGGTGGTTCAGCAGGGCCTCGTTCGTGGTGGAGGCGACCTCCGCCACGAGGATGCGGTAATCGGCCAAATGGTAGGGCTGGGAGCGGTTCGAATACCAGGTATGCATCGAATGCCCTAACTCGTGCGCCAGGGTAAAGACGGAATCGAGCGTGCCGGTGTAGTTGAGCAGGATGTAGGGCATCGTATCGTAACAGCCCGCCGAGTAGGCGCCGGAACGCTTGCCCACATTCTCATACCGATCCACCCAGCGCGCGCTGGTGAGGCCTTGTTGGGCCGTCTCGACATATTCCCGGCCAAGAGGGGCCAGGGCCTGGCAAATTACCTCCACGGCCTGGTCGTACTCGTAATGCATCTCCACCTTGGGGATGGCCGGCACATAGACGTCGTACACATGGAGGGCATCGAGGCCGAGGAGCCGCCGCCGGAGGGCCAGGTAGCGGTAAAAGGCCGGCAGGGCCTCGTGGACGGCCTCGATGAGCGATTCATATACCGCGGGCTGGACGTTATCTCCAAAGAGGCCCGCCTCGAGCGCCGAGTTGAAGCGGCGGGCGCGCGCTTCAAAGATGTGCGCTTTGATGGCCCCATCGAGCGTGGCAGCGATGGTTACACGGTTGCCTTTGTATTCGGCATAGTAGGCATCAAAGGCGGCCTTGCGCACGCGCCGGTCGGGGCTTTCGAGGAAGGTGATGTACGTGCCGTGCGTCAGGGGGCGCTCGACGCCCCTTTCATCCCGGATTTTGGGCAGGCGGGCCGCCAAATCCACATTCTTGAGGACGCTGAACACCGTGTGAAAGGCCGAGAGCGGCTCGCCAGCCATCGAGAGGAGGCGCTCTTCGGCCTCCGAGAGGGTGTGCGGCTTGCCGCGCAGGAGGTCTTCCAGCCAGAAGCGATATTCTTTCAGGGCGGGGCTTTCCATCCAGGCGGCCATCGTCTCGTCGGAGATGGCCAAGATTTCCGGCGCGAGGTAAGAGGACGCCGTGTTCAGTTGGATCCAGGCCGACCGGGCGCGCTCCATCATCCCTTGGTAACGGCTGTTGTTCAGGGCCTCGTCGGCGCGCAGGTGGGCATAGGTCCATACCTTTTCCATCGCGCGGTGCGCATCAAAATAGGTTTTGAGCGCTTCGGCGAGCATCTCGGCCGATTCGGCCAACCGGCCACGGTAGGAGGCGACCCGTTCGGGCCAGGTTTGGGCCGCCTTGAAATCCTCTTCCCAGGCTTCGTCGGAGGGGTAGATGGCCTCCAAATTCCAACGATGCTCCAAGGGCACCTCTTCGCGTGTGGGGAGCCGATCTGTCATCGTCGCCTTCTCCTTTGCTCTTTTTTCGCGTTGCGAGGTATTGTAGTCATTTTATCGTAAAAGTCGAAGGAGAGGCATCGCGAGCGTTGGAGCGCGAGGCTCCCGCCTCGCGGCGCGGGCCAGGAGGCCCGCGCTCCGGGGCGCGTAGGCGTTGCCGAAGGCCGTTCGCCGCGCTATATTACCTGCGTTCGCAGCCTAAGGCGTAAGGAGTTGGGACTATGCTCAAGATCGCGATGATCGGCGCAGGGAGCCATGTATTCGCGCGGCGTCTCCTCAGCGATATCCTCACGTGGCCTTCGCTAAGCGAGGCCACCGTGAGCCTGATGGATATAGACGCCGCCCGGCTAGAGACGATGGCCGCTCTAGCGCGCAAAATGGTGCGCCAAAGCGGCACCCACGTAACCATCGAGGCGACGACGGATTTGGCCGAGGCGTTACAAGGGGCGCGGTATGTGACGGTATCCATCCGCGTGGGAGAGAGCCGCGCGCACATCACCATCCCTCTCAAATACGGTATCAACCAGGCCGTAGGCGATACCACGGGGCCAGGAGGCGTCTTTTATTTCCTCAAAAATGCCCCTGCCGTGCTCGAAATCGCCCGCGCTATGGAACGCCACTGCCCAGACGCCCTAATGCTCAACTACACCAACCCGATGGTTATGCTCTGCTGGATGCTCCAGAAGGCGAGTTCCATCCGCGTGGTGGGGTTGTGCCATTCGGTGCAGGGCACGGCGGAGACGCTCGCCCGTTACCTCCGCGTTCCCTTCGAAGAGGTCTCTTATTGGGCGGCGGGGATCAACCATATGAGTTGGTTCTTGCAATATCGCTGGAAGGGGCAAGACGCCTACCCCCTCATCTGGAAGGCGATGGAAGACCCCGAAATCTATGCGCAAGATATCGTCAAGTGGGAAATCCTCAAGCATTTTGGCGCCTTTGTATCCGAGTCTTCCATTCACGCCTCGGAATACCTGCCTTACTTCCGGCGGACGCCCGAACTCATCGAGCGCCACACGAGCGAGCGAATGTGGGGGGTGCCGCGAAGGGGCCTCTCTCCGGAGGAACGTTGGGCCGAGGTGATGGCCCGCCGCGCCGAACAGGATCGTGAATTGGAACGGCTGGCCACAAGCGATGAACCGATCCCCATCGATCGCTCGCACGAATACTGCTCCTATATCTTGAACGCTATCGAGACGAACACGCCCTATGTGTTCAACGGGAACGTGCCCAACACGGGCTTGATCACGAACCTGCCGCAGGGGGCCATCGTAGAAGTGCCCATTTTGACGGATGGCTGCGGCCTGCATCCTTGCTATGTGGGCGATCTCCCGCCGGCCCTCGCCGCGCTGAACCGCACCAGCCTCAACGTGCAAGAACTGGCCGTGAAGGGGTTCTTGGAGCGCGACCGCGAGTTCATCTACCAAGCGGTGCAACTCGATCCGCTTACCGCTTCGCTCCTCCCGCTCGCGGAGATCCGCCGTATGGTGGATGAGATGTTCGCGGCAGACGCCCCGTATATCACCATCTGAACCCTTGCTGAAAGGGGATAGGGGATGAAGATCACCAAACTTGAGACGTTCCTCGTCAAACCGCGCTGGCTCTTTCTCAAGATGTATACGGATGAGGGCCTGGTGGGGTTGGGCGAGCCGATTCTGGAGGGGCGGGCGCTTACCTGCGCCCAGGCCGTGGCGGAACTCGAACCGTACCTCATCGGGCAAGATCCGACGCGGGTCGTGCATCACTGGCAGGCGATGTACAAGCACGCCTTCTATCGGGGCGGCCCCATCTTGACGAGCGCCCTTTCAGGCGTGGAGCACGCCCTATGGGACCTCACCGGCAAGGCTTTGGGGGTTCCGGTGTACAAACTCCTCGGCGGGCCGTTGAGAGAGCGCATCAAGGTGTATGGCCGCTGCGGCGGGAAGACGCCCGAAGAGGCCGAGCAGAGCGCCCGCGAGGCCGCCGCCAAGGGGTTCATCGCACTCAAAACGGGCATTTCGGGCGAGCGGCCGGCCCGCATCGTCGAGACGCCCGGTTTCATCGAACGCGCGGCCGAGCGTTTTGCGGCGATGCGCCAAGGAGCTGGGAAGGAAGTGGATATCGCCGTTGACTTTCACGGGGCCGTCAGCCCGCAGACCGCGATGCTCCTCATCAAGGCCCTGGAGCCGTATCAGCCGCTCTTTATCGAAGAGCCGGTGCAGTGCCAGAATGTGGACGTCTTGGCCGATATCGCCCACAAGACGCACCTGCCCATCGCCACGGGCGAGCGGATCTTTACGAAATGGGGCTTCCGCGAGGTGTTGGAAAAGCGCGCCGCCTCCATCCTGCAGCCCGATGTGGCCCACTGTGGAGGCATCTTTGAGGGGCGCATCATCGCGGGGATGGCCGAGGCCTACTATGCGGCCATCGCGCCGCATTGCCCCTTGGGGCCGATTGCCCTGGCGGCCTGCTTACAGTTGGATGCCGCCATTCCCAATTTTCTGGCGCAGGAGCACGTTACGCTGGGCGAGGGCTACCTCAAAGAGCCATTCCGTATGGAAAACGGCTATGTGGCCCTGCCGGATAAGCCGGGCCTGGGCATCGAACTCGATGAGGAGGCCCTGGCCGATAAAATCGGGCACGATTGGCGCAACCCCATGCCCTTTCACCCCGATGATGGCACGGCGATTGACTGGTAAAATGACGGCAGGCCGGCTGTACCGGCCTGCCCGAGGTTCTATGCTCGACGCCTACTCTTCGCCCACGGCTCGCGCTCGCACCTCGGCAAAAAGGCCCTCCGTGGGCAAGAGGTGGGTTTGCACCTCCCACAATCGCCGATAGAGGCCGTTTATCGCCATCAACTCCTCGTGCGTGCCCATCTCACGGATGCGCCCCCCTTCGAGGACGACGATCTGGTCGGCGCGGCGCACGGTAGATAGGCGGTGGGCGATGACGAGTGTGGTGCGGCCCACCATAAGCCGCTCCAACGCCTCCTGGATGAGGAGTTCCGTCTCGGTGTCCACCGAGGAGGTTGCCTCATCGAGGATGAGGATAGGGGCGTTCTTGAGCACGGCGCGGGCGATGGAGATGCGCTGCTTCTGCCCGCCCGAGAGTTTCACGCCGCGCTCGCCGATGAGCGTATCGTAGCCGTTGGGCAGTTGCATAATAAAATCGTGCGCGTTGGCCACCTTGGCGGCTTCGATCATTTCTTTTTCGGTGGCGTTGGGGTTGCCAAAAAGGATGTTCTCTCGCACGGTGCCGTGGAAGAGAAACACGTCTTGCAAGACCATAGCGATCTGCTGACGCAGGCTTTTGAGGGTTACATCGCGGATGTCATAGCCATCAATGGTGATAGAGCCTTCGCGCACATCGTAAAAGCGCGGGATGAGCGCGGCCATCGTCGTCTTGCCGACGCCCGTAGGCCCCACAAGGGCGGTCATCGAGCCAGCGGGGATGACCAAGTTGATGTGCTCGAGGACCGGCTCGCCCTCGATATAGTGGAACGAAACGTCGTTGAAGCGAATCTCGCCGCGCACGCGTTCGGGGAGTTCGATGGCACCGGGGCGGTCGGTTACATCCGGCTGGATGGCGAGCAGTTCCGAGACGCGATCCACCCCCGCAAGGGCCTCTTGGATGTTTTCCCACACGCGGCTCAAGACGCGGATGGGCTGGTAGAACATCTCCAGGTATAGGAAGAAGGCCACAAGGTCCTCGAGGGGCAGCACCTGTTGGAAGGCTAACCGCCCCCCGAAGTAGATGACCACGATGGTGCCCAAAGACGAGGCAAACTCGACCGAAGGCCCAAAGATGGCCATCAATTTGAGGGCGTGGAGCATCGAATCGCGATAGCGGTTGATGCGCGTGGCCACGCGCACCTGTTCGATTTCCTCGCGGGTGAAGGCTTTAATCTCGCGAATGCCGGAGAGGTTATCGTTCAGCGTGGCGTTCAAATCGGCCAAATCTTGCTGGCGGGCACGGAAAGCAGGGCGCACATACTTGCCGAACCCCTGCATAGCCAGAAGGATAAAGGGCACGGGGATCATCGTGAGGAGCATCAATGTGGCGTTCATACTCCACATCACGGCCACCACGCCGATGAGCATAAAGGCGTTGACCAGCGTATCGGGGATGGCGTGGGAAATGAGGCGCTCGAAAAGGTCCGAGTCATTCACCGTGCGAGACATCAACTCGCCCGTCTGCCGATTTTCGTAGAAGGAAAGCGAGAGTTTCTGCAAGTGCTGGTAGAGGTCGCGCCGCACATCGGCCACCACAGCCCAGCCGGCCACGTGCGCCATATAGTTGCTGACGAACTGCATAAAGGTGCGCACGACGTATACGCCCAATAGGCCGAGCGCCAATTGGGTAATGGCCGTGCGCGCGCCCGTCCCCCAGGCTTGCTCTTGGATGAGCGCCACCAAGCGCCGCACGATCTGGGGCGCGATGAGCTGCACGCCCACCAAGACCATCATACCGAACACCGCCAAGGCGAGTTGCTTGACGTAAGGCTTCGCATAACCCAGGATGAATTTTAGCGTTTTCACAATCCGTTACTCCCCAAAGGGCTAGGGTTTTCTAAGAATCGGTAGATAACTGTACACAAAGAGCGGCTCATTCCCCGCCGAGCCTCCGCTGTTCAGCCAAACCTTGTTGGGCTGTTCGCCGTTCACCACGAAAGCGTCGGGGTCGCCGTCGCCGTCGAGATCTCCCATCGCGACGCCCCGGCTATCCCACCGGCCTAAACGCTGGCCGCTATCGGTGAAAACGCTATTCCCATCGTTCAGCCAAACCCAGTTGGCCCCGCCGTTAGCCACAAAGGCGTCGAGGTCGCCATCGCCATCCACATCGGCCAAGGCGACGCCGCGGCTGTCAGTAGCCGCCAGGGCCAAACCGCTATCTGTAAAGGCGCCGGAGCCATCGTTCAGGTAAACGCGATCGGGGTAAGGCAGGCCCAAACCGTTGGCCACGTAGGCATCGAGGTCGCCATCCCCATCGAGATCCCCAAGGGCCACGGCCATGCTCTGATCTATGCTATTGCCCAGCCACTGGCCGCTATCGCTAAACAGGCCGCTGCCGTCATTCAGCCATACCTTCTCGTGGCCGCGATTGGCGATAAAGGCGTCCAGGTCGCCATCGCCATCGAGATCGCCGAGCGCCACGGCCTGGCTGTATAGGTAGCCGAGGCATTGGCCGCTATTCGTGAGGCCGAATGTCCCCCATTGCCACCACACCTCGTTACAGCCCTCGTTCGCCACAAAGAGATCGGGCTTATCTCCCGCCGCCGAACCGGTGAGGGGGCCTATCGCCACGCCGTGCGTGCTCGCAGCGCCTAAGGACCAGCCCGGGTCGGTAAAATACCCCGTCCCATCGTTCAGCCAAATGCGGTTGGGCTGGTTGTAGGCATTCCCCACCACGGCATCCAGGTCGCCATCGCCGTCGAGATCGCCCAAGGCCACGCTCGTGCTGTAATCATAGCCCAAGAGTTGCGCCGTCGCCGTAAAGCGCCCGACGCCATCGTTGAGCCAAACCCGGTCGGGGCCGATGTTCGCGATAAAGGCATCCAAATCGCCATCGCCATCGAGATCCCCCAAGGCCAAGGCTTGGCTGTTCGCCGGGGCAAAGAACTGGCCGCTATCTATGAACACGCCGGGCTGGCCCACGGCGGTACGCCGTGGAGATTGCGCCGCGACGGGGCCGAGCAGGCTTAGGATGGCCACCCCAGCCCCCAGAATGGCTCCCCCGATCCTTAGGTAGTGGTTCATCGGCGCACCTCGCAGGGTTTGATGAAACAGAGTTCGGCTCGCGACACAAAAGATTATAGCATGCTCGCTAGGAGCCGTAAACTCCAATGAGCACTTGCAAAGGGCTACATTTGGCGCAAGGCGCGCCTGTCATTATAATGCGTAGGCTTGGAGTTGATGTTTCCGGATTCTGTGGGGGGCGATATGATTTCCGTTACACAACTCAGAAAGGGCGTTACGTTTCTTCTGGATGACCAAATCTACCGCGTGCTCGAGTATGACCATTACAAACCGGGCCGCGGCGCGGCCTTTGTGCGCACCAAACTGCGCAACCTGCGCACGGGCGCCACGGTCAACCGCACCTTCCTTTCGGGAGATCGCGTCCAAGAGGTACGGCTAGAGCATCAAACTGTCCAATACCTCTACAATGACGGCGACCTCTACTATTTTATGAATACCGAGACCTATGAGCAACCCGCCTTGAGCCGGGAGATCCTCGAGGACGTCATCCCCTATCTCAAGGAGGGGATCACCCTCGAAATCGAGATGTACGAGGGCGAGCCAATCGGCATCGAACTGCCGACGACGGTAGACCTGAAGGTCATTGATGCGCCGCCGGGCTATGCCGGCGATACGGCCACTAGCGCCACGAAAGAGGTCACGTTGGAGACGGGCCTCAAGATTCAGGCGCCGCTCTTTATCGAGGTGGGAGACGTCGTACGGGTGGATACCCGCACGGGCGAGTACATCACCCGCGTCTAGGTGCGTAAGCCCGGCTTTGGCGCGCTATCCCCAACGGATGGCGCGCTTTTTTTTACGGCCCCTGCCGCGTAGGCGTGGGGATGGGCAGAGGCGCCAGGCGGGTGATGGGAATGGCCTTGAACGAGAGGGATACGGGCCGCCCCAACCGCCTCGTGAGGCGTTCTTGCAGGGCCGTAAGGCGCTCCATCGCGATATCACCCGTCGTCTCGACGGCGATGGAGAGGTTGAGGGTTGGCCCGTCGGCGCGCGCGATCTCCCAATCGGCCAGTTGGGCATCTGGCCCAAGAGAGGGCACCTCTTCTTGGAGGATGGCGTGTACCTCCTGTCGCAGGGTGTTCGTGCGGATGGTGCTTGCCGTGAGCAGGCCAAGGATAAGCCCCACGCCCACGAGCAGCCCCACCACGCCCAGAATACCCCGGTGGAACGTGCGGGCGCGCGTTTGTTCGCCAAGCGAGGGGTGAAATCCCATCCACAGGAGCATCACGACGACCGCCGCGATGATGGCGATGAGGTTCGTGGCGAACAAGAGGAGCGCCCCCAGGGCTTGGCGTGGGTAGCCCATCACGCTCGCCAGCCCAAAGGTAGCCAGCGAAGGTTCGATGGCCACGGCGATGGCGATGCCGATGAGGTCGCTGGCGATGGCCTTGTGGGCGGCGGCATAGGCCGCCGCCGCCCCCGCCACGGCGGCCACGGCCAAATCCAAGAGGGTGGGGCTGCAGCGGCTGAGCATCTCGTTGGTGAGGGCATTCTGGGGGATGAGGAGGCCCATTGCCCCGCTCACCACGATTCCCGTCACGATGCCCAGCACGAGGGTGCGCAAGGCCACGCGCAAAAGCCAAGGATCCCCTTGCACCACCCCCATACCGATGCCCAAGAGTGCGGACATCAGCGGCCCCACGACCATAGCCCCGATGATGACCGTCGCGCTGTTCAAGAGGAGGCCCAGGGCGGCCAGGGCGAAAGAGATGGCGGCCATCACGTAAAAGTCGGTGCTGGTGCGCGCCCCTCGGCGCACTTGGCGGTAGATGGCGATGCGTTCTTCTTCGGAGAGTTGCGTCAGGGCATTCAGGATGCGCCACCGGGCTTGGCGCAAGAGGGCCACGGCGGCAGGGTCATGCCGGCGCGCAATGATCAACGCTTGAGGGAGCGTGGCCGCGAGGGTTTGGGGCAGGTTCCCAAACAGGAGGCGGTCCACGAAACTCTCGCGCGTCGCGCCAATGATCACCACGTCGTGCTCGGCAGCCTCGTGATGGATGCCCCTGGCGATGGAACGGGCCAGTGCGACCTTGGGGCGCACTCGCTCCTCCCCGGCGTAAGGGCCGAGGTGTGTTTGCAGAATCTCCCGTTGGGCCGAGATGGCCGTTGGCCCCAGATGGCTGGGGGCCACGCGCAAGACGGTAACGGGCGTATCGGTCAGCCCGAGGGCGATCTGCAGGGCCAGGGAGGCATTCGGCCCGCCCCCGGCGGGCACCAGAACCCTGGGGTGCTGCGCCATCCGTTGGGCAAAGACCTCCGCCGGCTCGTTGACGCGCACCACGGCCACGTCAAAAGGGGCATATTGGATGAGCGGGTCCAACGTGCGGCCCAAGAGGTAGCGCCCCCGCGAGGGGCGCCCCTTCCAGTGGACCATCAAAAGGTTGGGCCGATGCTGCCGCGCATAATGCAGGATGGCCTGGCTCACGTTCGCCTCTTCGATGACGACCGGGGCATCCACCACGTCTTGCATTTCGGGGGGGATGAGAAACCACGTCTGAAGCACGTCGCGTGAGCCGACGTATAGGGCCGTAATGCGCCCATGCCACGCGCGCGCCAAGGGGACGGCGATGGCCAACAACACGCGGAGATGGTCCGGCTCGCCGGCCGTGATGAGGATGCGATAGACTTCGTGAGAATGGGTAGGTTCGGTCATTTCGATTGGGCAATCTCCCACGGGGCCACTGGCCCCGGTATGATGCGAAAGAGAGGATGCGGATCGGGCATTATGATATCCTCAAGGGATGCCCACCAGGCCGGCGATCTCCTGGCCAATTTCGCCCGCAAGTGCCCCCACTCGTAAAGGATTTGCCCTTCCGTCACTTCGAGGCGATAATCCAAAGTGCCCGCCGGGGTGATGCGCCGCGGGTCAAACCGGTAGCCGCGCCGCAGACCTTCGGCGTGTATCGCGTGCAGATAGGCGGAGATGGCCCCAAGGGGCGAAGGCGCCTCGCGGAAGCGCACGAGTTGTGGGTGATGCCGGTAGCCGCGCGTTTCTCCTTTGAGCACGGCCTGCGCGAGCAGGGCCTCCCGCCATAGGGCGACGAGGCCCCGCGCGTCAAGATATTTGGGGTGCAAAGACCACAGACGCATAGCTCAACTCGCGCCTGGCGAAATGGGATGCCTAGGGAAGGATAGAGCAATTCGGCTGTTTCGTCTAGCGCGGCAGAGGCTACGCGGACCATACTTGAAGGGGCGGCGATGGATCGTTGGATCTTTGTCTTTCTCTCGACCACCGATTGGGATTCTCCCCAATTCGGCGCGCGGCACGGCATCGCCCAAGAATTGGGGCGGCGGGGGCACCACGTCCTCTTTGTGGAGGTGGCGCGGGCGCTCCATTCGCTCATCTCCGACCCGGCGGGCACGCGGCGAGCGCTCAAGCGGCTGGGGCGCATCCGCGAGGTGGCCCCGGGGGTGCTGGCTTTTACGCCTTGGCCCGTGCTCCCCATCTATTATAGCCCCGTGATGAACGCCATCAATCAACGCCTTTTGGCGCTCTATGTACGCCAGGCCCTGCGGCGGCTGCGATGGAAGGTGGACATCCTCTGGACCTACTGGCCCAATTCGGCGCCCATCTTGGGGCGCTTGGGCGAACGCGTTACCGTCTATCACTGTGCGGACGATATGGCCGCCGTGCGCTACCCCTTGGTGCGGCAGGAGACGATCCGCGCGATGGAGGCGCGCCTGTGCGCCTCGGTGGATATCGTGTTTGCTCGCACGCCTGCCATCGCCCAGAATCGCACCCAGTGGAACGCGCGCACCCTCCTCCTCGCCGGTGGGATAGACCCCGTGCGCTTTGACCCCGCGGCCATCGCCGCGCTCCCGCCGGCTTTGAAGGCGATTCCCCGCCCGCGCGCGGGGTTCATCGGCACATTGGATGATCGGTTGGATGTGGAATTGGTGGCTGCCTGCGCTCGGCAGTTGGCCACCATCCATTGGGTCCTTATCGGGCCGGTGAAGGCGCATCGGGTAGACCTCGACCTACTTCGCGATTTGGAGAACGTTCACCTCTTGCCGGCTTGTGAGCATGATGAGGTGCCGGCCTATGTGCAAGGGTTCGACGTGGGCCTCATTCCTTACCGGTTGAACGACTATACGCGGATGCTCGCCCCCATCAAACTGTACGAATACCTCGCTATGGGCAAACCGGTCATCTCGACCCCCATCCCCTATGTGCTCCGCGAGGCCGCGAAGGTGCGCATCGCCGCCGATGCCGAATCCTTTGCACGGGCGGTGGAAGAGGCGCTGGCCAACCCACCCACCGCCCAGGAGCGCGCCGCCTGGCGCGCCGTGGCCTTGCGATATTCCTGGGGTGCACAGGTAGATACCATCGAGGCGACTTTGGCCCCCTTGTTGGAGGCGACGCGGTGAACCGCTTGAGGGTGCTCGAGGTCGTGGCCTCCTCGCGCGGTGGGGGGGCCGTGCACGTGCGCGATTTGGCGACGCACCTGGACCCTGCTCAATTTCAGGTAACCGTGGCGATGCCGGAGGATGGCGGCCACGTCACTCAGGCAGATTTCACCGCCCATGGCGTGGGGTTTGTGGCGCTGCCCCTTGCAAGGGGGTTCCGCTTGGGAGCATTGCTCGCCCTACGGCGGCTGGCGGCCACAATGGACGTCCTCCACGTGCACGGGGCGCGAGCGGCGCTTTTCGGCAGGCTGGCGGCCGCCAGTTTGGGCACACGGCGCCCGCGCGTCCTCTACACCATCCACGGGTTTGCCGCGCCCCATTACCCTTGGCCGCGCCGCACGATCCTTTTAACCCTCGAACGGCTCCTGCGCCGCTGGACGGACACGGTCATCGCCGTGAGCGAAGACGAACGTCGAGCCTTTCTGGAGGGCAAGGTCGGGTGCCCGCCAACCCGAGTGCGCGTCGTATACAACGGCATCTCGTTGGCCCCCTTTCAACACCTACCCCATCGAGAATCCGTTCGCCAGGAATTGGGCCTTCCGCAGGGCGCGCCGCTCGTCATCACCGTATGCCGATTATACAAACCGCGCGACTTTCCCACGCTCCTCGAGGCCTTCCGCAGCCTCCTTCGACGGCTAGAGGCTTACCTCCTCATCGTGGGCGACGGCCCGTATCGGCAAGGAATTGAGGCTTTTGTCTCTGCTCATCACCTTGAGGATAGGGCCTTTCTTCTAGGGTTCCGACGTGACGTGCCCAGGTTGCTGAAGGCGTCAGATCTTTTTATCCTCTCGACGACTTTGTGGGAAGGGTTACCGCTGACCATCCTCGAGGCGATGGCTGCGGGCTTGCCAGTGATCGCCAGCCGGGTGGGCGGAACGCCAGAAGCGGTGGAGGAGGGCAAGACCGGCCTCCTCGTGCCGCCTCAGGATCCCGACGCCCTGGCTGAGGCGATGCACCGAATCCTGAGCGACCCGGCCTTGGCAGAGGCGATGGGCCGGGCGGGGCGCGAGCGCGTGGAACGCCTTTTCACCGTGGAGCGTATGGCCCAAGAAATCGCGGCGATCTATCGGGAGGGGAGGGGCGAATGGAGCAGCCCATCTTGATTCACCATGCGGCGAACCGTGGGCATATCTACCCGGCGGGGTCGCCGCCGGCCCTCGCCGCCTGCCTCCAGGCAGGCGCCCTCATCGTGGAGGTGGATGCCATCCTCCTGGCCGATGGGGGTTGGGCGCTCTTGCACGATGAGGATTTGGCCAAAGGCACAGACGGCCACGGTTTGGCCACGGCCCTCACGGCGGAGGAGGTGCGCCGCCTGCATTACCGCCAGCGCAGCCGCCTACCCGGCATACCGGTGGGCCTCCTCTCCGAGGCCGTGAATCTAGCGGAGCGCGCGGCGGGGCTTATCGAACTACAAGTTGACCTGAAGCCCTTTGGCCGGCTCGACGAGCGGGCTATGGCAAACTTGGCCCGTGTGCTGGAGCCTCTCGGCAGCCGCGCGCGCGTGACGAGCGGGGCCGATTGGTCGCTGTGGTCCTTGCACCGCACGGCCCCCGATTTGCCCCTGGGGTTTGATCCACTCCATTACCTCGATGTGGCCAACGAGGGTTCCTCAGCCAAAGAACCCCCTCTCCGAACGGGCGCCTACGGCTTTCGAGATGATCATCCCTTGGCCTTGCGGCGCTGGGGGAGCACGGCGGAATACCTCGCCTTGCGGCTGGAGGCGCTCCTACGGCAGGCGCCGCCCGGCGCCGTGTGGTATGTGCGCGCGGGCCTTCTGGAGGCCTGCCTCGAGGCCGGCTGCGATTGGATCGGCCGCCTCCATGCCGCGGGCAGCCCGGTAGCCGCCTGGACGCTTGATGCCGACCGGCCCGGCCATGCGGCCTTGGCCCAGCGCCTCCTCGAGGCCGGCGTTGATCGTATCACGACGAACGATCCTCCGGCGCTGGCCAAGGCGGTGGCCCTCTCGGTGCGCTACTAGGCTCAGGCCGGCATCACCACTTCGTAAAAGCGCCGCGTCCGCGCCGATTCTCTGGCCCACAGGCAGGTCAGCGCGCTCAAGATGCCCGCCGAAAGGGGGCTTCGGGAGGGGGTTCCGTCGCGCATCGCTCGGAGAAAGTCCAGGCAGAGTTCGCGGTCACCGCCAAAGTGGGGCATCTCGCCGGTAAAGTCAATCGTCTCCACCACGGGCGATTGATGCTTGTAGAGCCGGATGGCGTTCTGGTACCAGTCGAATTCGATGGTGCCGCGATAGCCATACAGGCGAGCGCCGCGCCGCGCGGCCCGAAAACGCGCGAAAAAGTTTTGCGTGTACGAGAGTTGCACGCCGTTTTCGTATTCGATGAGGCAGTTCCCCGAATCTTGATTGCGAATCCCCTTGGCAAAGAGGCACATCGATTCGCCATCCTCTTCGACGGTTTCCCCTTGGAAGCGCTGATAAAAGAGGTTGAAGGGACTTTCGGGGCATCTTTCCCACTCGGGGCAATCCGTGCAGTGGAGATCGAACGGCTTATCGCCGCCGTAGACGCGCTGCGCATCCATCGCGCAGACAATGTGGGGCTTCTGATCTAATAAATAGTTGACATAATCAAAATCATGCGTGGCCTTCTGCAGCCACAGGCCACCGACCTCGTCATAATTACGGTACCAGCGGCGGTAGTAGACGTCCCCATAGGGCACATCGTTCACAGCCACCACGTGTTCCACCGTGCCGATAAGGTCGGCCTCGAGCATCTGCTTGACCGTTTGCACGATGGGCGTAAGCCGCAGGGGGAAGGAGACCACGACCGGCGCCGGATACCCCGCAAACGTAGCCTCCAGCGTTTTAAGTTGCTCAAACGTGATGGCGACCGGTTTTTCGAGAAAGAGGGGAAGTTTGTAAGGGGCCACGCGGCAGGCCATTTCGGTGTGAAGGTAACAGCGCGTGCCGATCATCACGCCGTCGAGTTCCTCGTGGGCGAGCATAGATTCGGCATCCGGATAAAAGCGCGCCGAGGCAAGAAAGGGATCCCCTTGGGCCTGAATCTCCGCCGCGCGGGGATCGGCCACGGCAGAGACGACATAGGGGATGCGATACACGCCCATTTCCTTGGCCATATGGGCAATGCGCCGA
>JAIOAW010000030.1 GCA_019873625.1 Chloroflexota bacterium | reverse complement strand
ATCGGGCGTGGCCGCGAGGTCGGCTAGGCGCGCATCGGCCCGCACGCGCCCGCTGATGAGGATGATCACGCGGTCGCACAGGGCCTCCACCTCGGAAAGGATGTGCGTGGAAAAGAGGATGGTGCTATGCCGGGCCAAGCGGCGGATCAGCCCACGAATCTCGACGATTTGCGTGGGATCCAAACCGAGGGTCGGCTCATCGAGAATGAGGAGTTTCGGCCGGTGGAGAATGGCCTGCGCCAGGCCCACTCGCTGGCGGTACCCCTTGCTCAGGTGGCCTATGGGCCGCGTGAGGTGATCGGCCAGGCCCGTGGCATACACGGCCTCCGAAAGGCGCGCGATCTGCTCCCCAGACGGGATGCCCCGCAGGTCGGCCATCATCTGCAAGTAGGATTGGACGGTCAGTTCGGGGTATAGGGGCGCGTTTTCGGGCAGGTAGCCGATTTCGGCCTGCACCTCGCGCCGGTGAGCAAGGACATCCAGCCCGTGGATGGTTACCGAACCCGAATCGGGCTGGAGATAGCCCGTGAGGATCTTGATCGTCGTCGTCTTGCCGGCGCCGTTTGGGCCTAGAAGGCCGACGATCTCGCCCGGCGCTACGGAAAAGGAGATGCCTCGTAAGGCCTCGATAGGCCCGTAGGACTTGGTCACCTCTCTGACCGCGATCATCGCATCACCTCCGAATCGAGGGTGCCCAGTTGGGAATGTGCAGCCGCAGGGGCGGCGCCACAACGCGCCATTATAGGCCAGCGCCCGAGCCGCTCAAAATGTGAAGACCTGGCCCCGTTGACAGATTGTCTTGCCTCGGTAAACTTGCGGGCGAGGCATTCAGCGATGGTCAAATGGCAGTTTCGCGAACCCGTCGAGACCCCTCCTGAACTCCTGGCCTTGGTGGAGGGGCACCCCTTGGTGGCGCGGCTCCTCGCCCAAGCTGGGATGACGGACCCCCAGCGAGCGCGCGCCTTTCTGGACCCGGCCCACTATACGCCCACCTCGCCCTATGCCCTGCCCGGTATGGCCGAGGCCGTCGAGTGGGTGCAGCGGAGCATCGCCCAGGGCAGGCGCATCCGCATTTGGGGGGATTTCGACGCCGACGGGCAGACGGCCACCGCCGTCCTCTTTGAGGCGCTTGCGGCCCTCGGCGCCCAGGTAGATTATCGCCTCCCTTTGCGCCACGAGGGGCACGGCCTGCACCCGCGCGTCATCGCCGAGGCCGTGGAGAAGGGCATCGGCCTCCTCATCACCTGCGATACGGGCACCGGCGACCTCGAACCCGCCGAGATGGCCCATCGGGCCGGCCTCCCCCTGATCATCACCGACCATCACGACCTGGGCGCCGCCCTGCCCAAGGCAAGGGCCTTCCTGAACCCCAAGGTGCTCCCGCCGGAGCACCCCCTGCGCGAACTGGCCGGCGTGGGGGTGGCCTATCTCCTGGCCAAGGCCCTTTTGGAGGGCACGCCGGCCGAGGAGGCCCTGGCCGGGATGCTCGACCTCGTGGCCTTGGGCCTCATCGCCGATGTCGCCGCGCAGGTGAACGAGGTGCGCTATTTATGTCAACTTGGGTTAGCCGCCCTGCGCGCCACGGCGCGGCCGGGCCTTTCGGCGCTGATGGCCCTCGCCCACCTGGACCAGGCCGCCCTCACCGACCGCGATGTGAGTTATCAACTCGGGCCGCGCTTGAACGCCGTGGGCCGCCTGGCCGACGCCGCCGAGGTCGTCGAACTCCTCCTCACGCGCGACCCCGCCCGGGCGCAGGCTCTCGCCGAGAGGCTAGAGGCCCTCAATCTGGATCGCCGCCTCCATACGGAGGCGCTCTTGCGCCGCGCGCTCGACCGACTGGAGGCCGAACCCGAACTTTTGCGCCAGGGCGCGCTCATCCTCGAAGGCGAAGATTGGGAGCCAGGCGTCTTGGGCCTGGTGGCCGGGGAACTGGCCCGCCGCTACACCCGCCCGGCCATCCTCATCGCCCATCGGCCGAATCAACCCAGCGTGGCCTCGGCCCGTTCCGTCGAGGGTGTGGATATCCACGAGGCCATCGCTGCGCAGGGCGATCTCCTCCTGCGCGAGGGCGGGCACCCGATGGCCGCTGGGTTCACCATCGCGCGGGAAAACGTGCCCGCCTTCCGCGCCCGGGTGCTGGAGCACCTGCGCGCCAAGGCCGCCATCACCCCACCCCCTGAACCCATCTTGTGGGTTGATGCCCAGGTGCCTCCGCGGGAGTTGACGCTCGACTTGGCGCGCGCCATCGAGAGGCTAGCGCCCCACGGGCCGGGGAACCCGCGGCCCGTCTTGATGGTGGCCCAGGCCACGATGCTGCGCGCCGAGGATGTGCGCCGCGATCAGGAATCTGCCCATCGGCACCTGTACCTAGACCTGGGCACGGAGGAACCCACGCGCTTCACCTGGTTCAACGCCGGCCCCTTGCCCGACCCCGACGAGCGCCTTGATGTGGCCTTTTACATCGGGCTGGATGTATGGCGGGGCCGCGAGTCGCTCCTGTTGGAGGTGGTGGATTGGCGCCCAGCGGTCGCCCAGGCCGAGGCCGCCCCAGCGCTCATCAGCGGGAGGGAGATCGTGGATTGGCGTGCCCGCCCCGACCGAGAGGCGCTATGCGCCCACCTGCGCGCCGCCTATGGCGAACGCCTGGCCTGGTGGGGCGAAGGCGCGGAGGGCCTTCCCCCGGAGGCGGCCTCTCGCGCGGCCCTGCCCGAGGAGCCTCGAACGGCCCTTGCCATCCTGACGGCGCCGGCCGGGCCGGAGGTCTTGCGGAGCATCCTGGCGCGCGTGCGCCCGCAGGTGATCTATCTCCTGCCCCTCTTCGCCGTGCCCGAGGAGACGCCGGACCTCTTTATCAGGAAAGTCGCCGGCCTCTTGCAGGCGGCCTTGCGCCAATACGAGGGCTGGCTGGATATCCCCCGTATGGCGGCGCGCATCGGCGCGCGCGAAAAGGCCGTGCGCGTGGCGCTCCAGGGGTTGGCAGCCGGTGGGCACGTGGATTTGTGGGAAATCGAAGGGCGTTGGCGGGCGATGGCGCATGGGCCATCCTCCCAGGGGGCGGATAAGGACGCCCGCCCCGTGCCCAAGCCCTCCCTCGCCGAGGCCCGCGAGGCCCTCGGCTACCTCTTGCGCGAATCGAACGCCTATCGCCGCGCCTTTATGCGCGACCCATTGGAGGGATTACTCCGTGGCTTGGAATAGCCCACCCTTAGGAGGTTACCCTATGCCCAACCGGCCCAACATCCTCCTCTTCCTCACCGACCAACAACGGCGGGATTCGCTCGGCTGTTACGGCAACCCCATCTGCCGCACACCGAATGTGGACCGCCTGGCCGCCGAAGGGGTGCGCTTTGAGCAGGCCTATACGAACACGGCCATCTGCACCGCCGTGCGCGCCACGCTCCTGACGGGCCTGGAGCCGCACCAGCACGGGATGCTCGCCAACTTTGAGCGCAACATCGGCTACCCGTGGGAACTGCCGGAGGGCCTGGTGCCCTTTAGCGCTTATCTGCGCGAGGCGGGCTACCGCTCGGGCGTGGTGGGCAAGTGGCACCTGGGCGTGACGCGCGGGCCGGAATATTATGGGTTCGAGGGTATCCACTTCCCCGGCTGGGATGCCCCTAAACAGCACCCCGCCTACAAGGCCTACCTCGCCGAAAGGGGCCTGCCCGAGTGGCGCGTGCGCGACGAGATCCGCGGCGTCTTCCCCAACGGCAAGCCCTCGCTCCCTATGGGCGGCATCTACGAAGGGCCGGTGGAGGGGACATACCCTTACTTTCTCGCCGAGTTGACCATCCGCCGCCTTCAGGAATACGCTGCCTCAGGCCAGCCCTTTTTCTTGCGGATGGACTTTTTCGGGCCGCACCTCCCCTATTACCTCCCCAAGGAGTACGCCGATTTGTACGATCCCTCTCTCGTCCAGCGATTACCCAGCATGGAGGAGACCTTCGAGGGCAAGCCGCGCGTCCACACATGGTATTCGCTCCACTGGGCCTTCGACACCTACCCTTGGGAAGTGTGGCAGAAGGTTACGGCGATGTTCTGGGGGTACGTAACGCTCATTGACGAGCAGATTGGCCGCGTGCTCAAGGCCCTAGAGGATTTGGGCCTGGCCGAAAGTACGGCCGTTTTCTTTTCGACGGACCACGGGGGATTCGTGGGCGGCCACCGCCTGGCCGATAAAGGCCCGATGATGTACGACGATATCTACCGCATCCCGCTCGTGGTGCGCTGGCCGGGCGTCACACCGCGCGGCGCCACTTGCCGGGCGATGGTGACCCTGATGGACCTTATGCCCACCTTCCTCGATATCGCTAGCGCGCCCATCCCGCCCCACGTGGCGGGGCGCAGCCTCGTGCCCCTCTTGCGGGGAGAGGCCCCCGCCGATTGGCCGGAGGAGGTCTATCTCCAATTCCACGGGCACCACTTCCCCTACCCCCAACGGGGCATTCGCACGCGCACGCACAAACTCGTGGTGAACCCGCCCGATGTGAACGAACTCTACGACCTCACTGCCGACCCCTATGAACTGCATAACGTGTATGGCGACCCGCGCTATGCCGAGGTGCAGCACGACCTGTTACGGCGCCTTTATCGCCACCTGGTGGGTTCGCGCGACAACTTTTACCACTGGATGACCTCGATGTTCGAGGTGGATTAGCCGGCCCCTCCCGTCGCGGCCAAAAGGCGCTCCACCTCCGCACGGGTGGGCATCGCGTTCATCGTGCCCATTTGGGTAACGGCCAGGGCGCCGGCCGCATTGGCAAACCGCACGGCCTCGCGGAGCGGCTTGCCCTCGATGAGGGCCACCACGAGGCCGGCGGCAAAGGCGTCTCCGGCGCCCGTCGTATCCACGACCTCCACCTTGAAGGGCGGGATGAGCGTGCACTCCTCCGGCGTGGCGAGAAGCGCCCCTTGGGCGCCGAGTTTGAGCACCACAGCCCCTGGGCCGGTCTCCAAAAGGTCCCTTGCAGCGCGGCGGGCCGAGGCCTCATCCGCAATCGGGTAGCCTAGAAGCGTCTCCGCCTCGATTTCGTTGGGGGTGAGGATGGTAGCGCCGCGCCACGTCTCAGGAGAGTAATGGCGCGGCGGGCCGGCATCCACGATGACGGGCACACTGTGGGCCAAAGCCAGCCGCACGGCCTCGGCCACGGCGCCCTCGGGAACCTCAAAGTTGACGAGCACGGCATTGAGATCGCCCCAGAGGGGGTCGAGCGCGCGCCGCACCTGTTCGGGCGTTAGGCGATCGTTGGCCCCGTTCACCACGAGAATGGTGTTTTCGCCCCCGTCATCCACCATAATGAGGGCCACGCCGGTGGCCGCATCGGGTAGGATGGCCATCGTCTCGGTGTGCACGCCCTCTTGGGCTAGGGCCTCCACCGCCCGCCGCCCAAAGTCATCCGCCCCCACGCACCCCACCAAGAAGGCCTCCACCCCCATCCGCGCTAAACCCACGGCGGGGTTCGCCCCCTTGCCCCCCAGCCCGATGCGCAGGCTGTAGGCCAAGAGGTTCTCGCCGCGCAGCGGAATGCGCGGCGTGCGCACGGCGAGATCCATATTGAAACTGCCCACCACGGCCACACGCGGGGTTTTGGCCATCGGCGATGCCCTTTCTAGGAGATGCGCCCGTGAAACCTAATCCTTCTTGACGGGCAACTCGCAGTTGCTCAGTTTTTCGATAACCTTGACCACGGCGGAATGATCCAACTCGCCCCAGCCGTTGGCGATCATCGCCGTAAAGAGTTCGTGCGCGAGCGCTGAGGCCGGGAGCGACGCGCCATACGCCCTGGCCGCCTCGCGGATGATGTTCAAATCTTTGTGGTGCAGGCGCGCACGGAACCCCGGCGCATAATCGCCCTTGAGAATGCGCGGCCCGCGCACGTCCATCACGCGCGTTTGGGCATAGCCTGCGCTGAGCACGCGCAGGATGATTTCCGGATCCACGCCCGCCTTGGCCCCCAAGACGAGCGCTTCGGCCATGCCGATGAAATTGAGCGCCACCTGAATCTGGTTGCAGGCCTTGACCACTTGCCCCGCCCCAGAGGGACCGCAGTAGGTGGCCTTGCCCAAGAGTTGGAAGATGGGCAGGGCCTGTTCAAACACGTCCGGGTCTCCGCCCACCATAATGGAGAGGCGCGCCTCACGGGCGCCCACGTCGCCGCCGCTCACGGGGGCATCCAACATGGGGCAGCCCTTTTCCGCCGCGGCCTTGGCCACCTTCTGGGCCGTGATGGGCGAAATGGTGGACATATCAATGAGCAACGTCCCAGGGCGCACGCCGGCGAGCACGCCATTCTCGCCCAGGTAGGCCGCCTCCACATCCGGCGAATCGGGCACCATCGAGATGACCACGTCCACTTGGGCGGCCAGGTCCTTAGCGGAGGCGGCCGGCTTGGCGCCCAAAGCGACGCCTCGCTCCAGGGCGGCTGGCACGATATCGTAGCAAATCGCCGGGTAGCCCCCCTTGATGAGGTGCCCCAACATCGGGTAGCCCATAATCCCCAAGCCAATGAAACCGATCGTCTTTTTCTCCATCATTCCCCTCCGTTCGATCATCGCCCCCGATTATAGGGCGGGCAGCCGGCGCGTCAAGGCTGCGTATGAGGGTTTAGGCACCGTTTGCACAAGAGCGCGGGATATGTTATAAAGCGGCTTTGTGAAACGGCCCGGCCCAAAAGGCCCCTATGTGCCCGCCCAAGGGGGAGTGAACGACGATGAGCAACGCCTGTGACGCCTATGCGACGAAACTCCGCATCTTTAGCGGGAGTTCGCACCCCGACCTTGCCCGAGAAATCGCGGATTATTTGGGGTGCCCCCTCTGCCCGAGTTACACGACGCGCTTTAGCAACGACAACCTCTTTGTGCAATTGGGCGAAAGCGTGCGCGGCAAAGAGGTGGTCATCATCCAATCCTTCGTGCCGCCGGTGAGCGATCACCTCCTCGAACTCTTGATGATGATTGACGCGGCGCGCAGCGCTTCGGCGCACACCATTCACGCCGTCATCCCCTATTTTTCGTACGCGCGCTCGGATAAAAAAGATCAGCCGCGCATCTCCATCACGGCGCGCCTCATCGCCGATCTCATCGCCACCGCCGGCGCCAACCATGTGATGACGATGACCCTGCACTCCCCGCAGGTGCACGGCTTCTTTAGCGTGCCGACGGATCACCTGACCTCTCAGCCGGCCTTTGTGAACCACTTTCGCACGCGCGATCTCTCCAACACCGTCATCGTGGCGCCGGATATCGGTCACGCCAAACGCGCGGCGCGGCTGGCCCGCTCGTTGGGGGTGGGCGTGGCCGCCGGCGATAAGGAACGCCTTTCCGACGAGCACGTGCACATCTCGGGCATCATCGGCGATATTTCGGGCAAAGACGTCATCGTGTTCGATGACGAAATCGCCACGGGTGGGTCAGTTATGGGCCTCATCGAGGTCCTGCGCCAGCAGAAGGCCCGCAAGATCACGTTAGCCTGCACGCACGGCGTGTTCAGCGGGCAGTGCATCACGCGTTTTCGCGAGATGGGCGACCTCATCGAAGAGATCGTGACGACGAACACGGTGCCCATCCCGCCGGAAAAGCGACTCCCCAATATGACCGTCCTTTCGGCGGCGCCCATCTTTGGCGAGGCCATCCGCCGCAATGTAACGGGCCAATCGGTGGGGTCGCTCTTTGCCTATTGGCCCGATAAAGAGGGGAATGCCTAAGCCGCCCCGGGCGACTGGCTAAAATATAAAGCGCGCTATCGGAAAGGGCCGATAGCGCGCTTTTCTTCGCGAAAGGTTACTCCACCAAGGGGAGCGTATCCGGCGCAAACGGTAAGACGCTCACCGTAGCCTCTGGCCCATAGCGGCGTAGCGCGGAGGCGAGGGCCTCTTCCACCGTATCATAGGGCACAAACCCCAGGGCGCGCGTCTCTTCGGGGGAGATGCCGCCCGAAACGAGCGCCACCGTGGCGCGGCGGCGCGTGTTCGCCCAGGCGAGCGCCAGGGCGCCGGCTGTCAAATCGGCAATCTCCCCTCGGCGGATGGCTACGTCAATCTCCTCAAACGAGCGGCCGGCGAAATCCACCAAGTCGGGATGTGTCGCCGCGATGCCCTCCGGGCAGGGGGCCACCACGATGATGGTGCCGCCCGGGCGCACGCACAACTCGGCGGCATAGAGCGTCTTGTGGGCCTGCCAGAACTCGCTATCGCAAGGGTGAGAGCCGGCCACCACGATATCGGCCAAGCGGGGCACCGGCACGCCGTACACCCGCTTGGAGAGCGCCACGCCGCTCCGGAAGGCCGGGCGCGGGTGGCCGTAGACGGCCCCCACCACTGCGCCGTGGCTATCGAGCACGGTGTTCAGGATGGCCCTCAACCCGGCGCGCTCGGCAATTTCCTCCATCTCTTGGCGTACGGGGTTCTCCAGAACGCCCAACAGGCTCCGCTCGCGCCGTACCGAAAGGAGGTGCACCTCGCCCGTGGTGCGCTCTCCGCACACGCCAGGCTGGATAATCTTGGCGCCGCCCGAAAACCCCGGGATGTGGTGCGGCACGATGCTCCCCACGCCCAAGACGAAATCCGCCTCCATCACCCGGCGGTTGACCTGCACCGTAACGCCACAGGGCGTCACGCCCAGGTCCACCCATTGCGAGGGGTCAAAGGCGTTATGGTTGATGACGGCCACCCGATTCGTAACAGCCGGGCCGAATTTTCGCCCAATTTCCTCTTGCGTCATCGCACGGTGCGTGCCCAGGGCGATGAGGACGGTGATGGCCTCATCGGGCACGCCGGCAGCGTTCAACTCATCGAGAAGAAGGGGCAAGATGCGGTGCGTGGGCGTGGGGCGGGTCGCGTCATCCGCCACGATGACGACCCGCCTAGCCCCCTTGGCCTCCTCACGAAGGGGTTTGGCCCCGATGGGGGCATCTAGGGTGCGCCGCAGTTCGGCGTCGAGGGCCTCGTCAGGCAGGGCGGGCACCTGATGCGGCGCAAAAACGCCCAAAAGGCGCTGCGCCTCCACGGTAAAGGCCACCGTCTCCTCGCCGTAGGGGATTTCGATACGCGTTTTATCGGGCATAACACTCCTTCACCTGGGCAACGTGCCCGTAGGATACCGCAAGATGCCCTTAGGCCTCAAATTGGCTTTTGGCCAAAGATGCCTATACTTACTTTCTTGTGCCCTCGGTGAGGGCAGAGCAACCTTTTGGGATGGCAACGCGATGGACGTAGGCATTATCGGCCTGCCTTTGGCGGGCAAGACGACGATTTTTAACGCGTTGACGCAGAGCAACGCGCAAACCGGCAACTATCTCTCCACGCGCGGCGAGGTAAATACCGCCGTGGTGGATGTGCCCGACCCGCGTGTAGACGCCTTGAGCGCCCTCTTTTCGCCGCGCAAGACGACGCGCGCCAAGATTCGCTTTAGCGACGTAACGGGCATTGCGCGGGGGAGCACGGAAGGCGCCGGCCTAGAGCCGCGCCTCCTCGCCGCCCTCAGCCAGTGCGATGCCTTTTTGCTCGTGGTGCGCGCCTTTGAGGACGAATCGGTGCCCCACCCCGAGGGGAGCGTGAACCCCTTGCGCGACCTCGAGACCCTGCGCTTGGAACTGATCCTCGCCGATTTGGCCATCGTCGAGCGGCGCATCGAGCGCCTTGAGAAAGGGGCCAAGCGCGCCGCAGTGCCTCGCTCCGGTGGCCCCGAACAGGAACTCGCCTTGCTCAGGCGCATCGCCGAGGCCCTCTCGCGGGGGCAGTTGATCACCGACCTCAACCTGACCGAAGAGGAACGCCTTCTCATCCGTGGGTTTCAGTTCCTCACGGCCAAGCCGGCGCTCGTGGTGGTCAACGAAAGCGAGGAGGCCGACGAAAGGGATCTCTCCTGGGCCAACCATCACCGAGAGACCTCGGCCCTCTCCCTCAAAGGGCTGTTGGAGATGGAGATCGCCCAACTTCCCGGCGACGAAGTGCCCGAATTCCTTTCTTCCTATGGGCTGAAGGAACCGGGGCTGCATCGGTTGGTGCGCGAGTGCTATCGCCTCTTGGGGTTGATGTCTTTTTTCACCGTGGGAGAGGACGAGGTGCGCGCCTGGACGGTGCGCCGCGGCGCCACGGCAGTGGAGGCGGCGGGGGTCATCCATTCGGACCTGGCGCGAGGGTTCATCCGCGCCGAAGTGATCTCCTATGACGATATGATCGCCTGCGGCACCCTGGCCGAAGCCCGCAAACGCGGCCTCCTTCGCCTGGAAGGGCGGGAATACGTCCTCCGCGACGGGGATATCCTGAACATCCGCTTCAGCGTATAGGGCGCGCCCCTCGCGCGGATTCCCCCTTGTGCGAACGGCCCGGTGCGCATTGCGCCAGGCTATGCCGCCTTCTTCGTTGACGTTTGCCCCAAGGCGCGCCGTATGCTACACTCCGCCCAGATGGTTCATCTAGGAGGGATGATGGCGGGAACGATGCGCGCCGCGCTATGGCTCGGGCCGGAGGAAGTGGCCGTCCGCGAGGTGCCCAGGCCCACGGTAGGGCCGGGCCAGGCGCTCATCAAGGTGGCCTACAGCGGCATCTGCGGCACCGATATGATGATTTATCTCGGCAAACATCCGCGTGCCAAGGCGCCTCTCGTGATGGGCCACGAGTTTTCGGGCCTCGTCGTCGAGGCGGACTTGAACGCCTTCGCCCCCGGCACGCCCGTGGTGGTAAACCCCCTCCTCCCCTGCGGGACGTGCGATGCCTGCCGGCGCGGCCTCCGCCACGTCTGCCGAAACCTGGGCCTGGTGGGGATAGACGCCGACGGCGGGTTCGCCGAATATGCCCTGGTGCCCCTACATACCCTCCGCCCCTTGCCGCGCACCCTGCCCTTGGGCGAGGCCGCCCTCATCGAACCGCTCGCCGTGGGGGTGCACGCCGTGCGCGCCTCGGACTTGCGCCCCGGCGATGTGACCGCCGTGCTGGGGGCTGGCCCCGTAGGCCTCCTCACCGCGCAAACGGCCCGCCTGGCTGGGGCGCGCCGCGTGTTCGTATCGGAGCGCAGCCCACGGCGCTTGGCCATTGCCCGCGCCTTGGGGTTCGAGGTCATCGAGGTGGGCCGGCGGGATGTCGTCTCCACGGTGCTCGAGGCCACGGGCGGAGAGGGCGTGCCCGTCGTGTTCGAGACGGCGGGCGCCGCCGAGACGGTGAACGAGGCCGCGCAAATCGCCCGCATTGGCGGGCAAATCGTCCAAGTGGGGCTGCCCAAAGGGCCGGTGAGCGTGGATTTGACGCCGTTCGTGTTCCACGAGGTTCGCCACACGCCCATTCGCGTCTACCGCGATGAGGATTTCGAGAGTGCTATCGCCTTGGCCGTGGCGGGGGTGTTCGATCTGCGCACCCCGGTGACGCACATCTTGGGGTTGGGCGATCTCCCCAAGGGGATAGCCCTTGCCCATGAGACTACCGAGGCCTGCAAGGTGCTCATCGCGCCCTCGGCCTAGGCGCCCTCCGCTATGGGAGATGAGGGCTTGGCTATGGATGATGCCGATATGGCCCGCACCCCTTGGTGGCGACCGCTTTTCCAGGCGGCGCTCGCTCTGTGGCTCATCGCCCTCGTGGCCATATCCGCGGCGGGGGTGGGGTTCCTCTTTTACAACCTCCGCTACGCGGGGCGCATCTATGAAGGCGTGTCCATCGCGGGCATTCCCGTGGGGGGGCTGGAACGGCAAGAGGCCCTGAAAATGCTGAGCGAGCGCCTGCACGCAGAGGCGCTCCCGCCGGCGGTGCTGTATACGGCCGACCGGGAATGGCTGGCTACCGCCCAATCCCTCGGCGCTGAGTTCGCCCTCGATGAGGCCGTGGCGCAAGCCTGGGCCTTGGGGCGAAGCGGCGTCTTTCGAGAGGATATGGCGGTGCGTCTGCGCCTCCTCTGGCAGGGATACACCATTATGCCCTCGGTGCAGTTTGACCCCGGCAAAATGCTCCTCGCCCTACGCGGCATCGCGCGCCAGGCAGGGCATCCCGCGCAGCGGGCACAACTTTGGGTCGCCGGGTTGCAGGCTCACGTGGGCCGTTCGGAGGCGGGCCGCGAGGTGGATATCGCCGCCACGCAGGCCCATTTGGAGGCTGCCTACCGCGAGGGCCTGGGGCAATCTGCCTGGGGGGCGGTGCCGCGCCTCGGGTGGGCCTTGCCAGCCACAGCGGCCGCCGCGGCCCCCTGGCCCACGGAACCCATCCGCGTGCCAATCATCTTTCGGGAGATCACCCCGCCCCTTACGGAGGTGCAAGGCGCGCAAGAGCGCGTACAGGCCCTGCTTCAAGCCCCTTTGACCCTCCGCGCCGATTTGCCCGAGATTATGCCCGATGGGCACCTCGAGACCCTCACTCGGCGATGGAGCGTAGATCAGGCCGTCTTGAGCGAATGGCTCACGCTGGAACACGCCACGGTCGGGGGCGAGGGGGTGCTCCAGGTGGGGGTCCATCGCGAGGCGATCCGCGCTTATCTCGCCCATATAAGCGAAGAGATCGCCCGTGGGCCGCGCGAGGGGCGCTTTGACTATGACCCCCAAACACGGACCCTTTCCGTGCTAGCGCCAGGGCAAAACGGTTTCTCGCTTGACCTCGACGAGGCCGCCCGCCGCGTGGCCGAGGCTTGCTTTACCCCCCAGCGGGAGGTCGTGTTGCCCATTACGGTCGTTCCCCCTCGGGTAACCTATGCCGACCTTCAAGCGATTATGCCCCTCGAACTCATCAGCGAGGGCGAGAGCGGCTTTGCAGGGTCTACGGCGGCCCGCTTGCAGAACATCAAGGTGGCCACGGCGCGCTTTCACGGCCTGGCCGTGCCGCCGCACAGCGCCTTTTCTTTCCTCAGCCATCTGGGCCTGGTTACCACGGCGAATGGCTACAGCGAATCGTGGATTATCTACGGCGGGCGCACGCTCCTGGGGCCTGGCGGGGGGGTATGCCAGGTGGGCACGACCTTTTTCCGCGCCGCCTTCTGGGGCGGCTACCCTATCTTGGAGCGCTCTCCTCACGCCTACCGCGTGAGTTGGTATGAGCCGCCTGTGGGGTTGGATGCGGCCGTCTTTCAACCCTCGGTGGACGTCAAATTCGAGAACGATACGCCCACCCCCATCCTCATCCTGACGGAGGTGAACGAGGCCGCCTCCAAACTCTACTTCCGCTTCTACGGCAAGCGCCCCGGCCGCCGCGTAACCATCGAAGGGCCGATCGTCGAGAACCCGGTCAAGGCGCCGGACCCCGTCTATGAGGAAGATCCCTTCCTGGCGCCGGGGCAGCGCGTCCAGGTGGAATCGGCCCATGACGGCGCCGATGTAACGGTTTACCGCATCATCGAGGAGAACGGGCGGGTGGTGGCACGCGAGCGCTTCTTCAGCCGTTACCGCCCCTGGCCGGCGCGCTACCGCGTGGGGCCGCAGGCCGCACCCGCTAGCGGTTCGCCCTAGGAGGAGGGGGATATGGCGTTGCAACTTGGCCTCGTGGGCCTGCCGAACGTGGGCAAATCCACCCTGTTCAACGCGCTGACCTTGGCCGGGGCAGCGGTGGCCAGTTACCCTTTCACCACCATCGAACCCAACGTGGGCGTCATCCCCGTGCGAGATGCGCGCCTGGAGCGCATCGCCGAGATCGTCCAGCCGGAGAAGGTGACGCCCACCACCCTGCGCGTGGTGGATATCGCCGGCCTCGTCAAGGGGGCTAGCCGCGGCGAGGGTTTGGGCAACCAGTTCCTTGCGCACATCCGCACGGTGGATGCCATCGCGATGGTCGTCCGCTGTTTTGAGGACCCCGATATCCCCCACGTAACGCCCTATCTTGACCCCATCGAGGATATTGAGACGGTCAACCTAGAATTGATGTTGGCCGATCTCGCGCTCCTCGAGCGCCACCTCGAGCGCGTGCGTGCCCAGGCCAAGGCCCATCCACGCGAGTATCAAGAACAGATTGAGGCGTTGGAAGCGATTGCGGAGGGCCTTCGGCAGGGGGTGCCCCTCCGCCGCCAAACGTTAGAGGCCGATCAACGTGCCCTCATCGCGCACCTCGATCTCCTCACCGACAAGCCGATGATCTATGTGGCCAACGTGAGCGAGGAATCCCTCCCTGAGGGTGGGGCGCTGGCCCAGGCCGTGGTCGAGCGCGCCCGCCAAGAGGGCGTGGAAGCCGTGGTGCTCTGCGCCGCGCTCGAGGCCGAGATCGCCACCTGGGAGCGAGAAGAGGCCCTGGCCTATCTGCAAGAGGTGGGGCTAGAAGCGCCGGGGCTGGATCGCTTCATCTGGCTGGGGTACCGCCTTCTCGACCTCATCACCTTCTTTACCACCACGGGGGGCAAAGAGGTGCGCGCTTGGACGCTCCGACGCGGGCAGACGGCCCTCGAGGCCGCCGCGACCATCCATACGGACCTGGCCAAGGGGTTCATCCGCGCCGAAGTGGTCTCTTTTAACGATCTTGACGCCTGCGGCTCGCTCGCCAAGGCCAGGGAGCGGGGCCTTTTGCGGCTGGAAGGGCGCGAATACATCGTGCAGGATGGGGATATCATCCACATCCGTTTCAACGTTTAACACCCCTAGGGGTTGCCCGGCCAGAAGAATTGCCAGCCCACAGGGCGCGGGCTGGCCGGCTCGGGTTTTTCTCCCCGCATCCGCACGACGATGACCGCCCAATCATACCAGCCCGCCTCTGTGAGGCGCACCGTCTGCTCCTTGGCCTTGGTCAGAAAGGTCAACTCGTCCGGTGCCCCGGCGCGCGAGACGTGCACCTCGAAGAAGGCCCCCTCTGCCAAACGGCCCTCCCAGTTCCAACGGAGCGTTACCTCCGCACTGAGCACCGTTTCGCCGTTGCGCGGCGAGGCGAGGGTCGGCGCCTTGAAGGGGTAAGAAGGGGTCGGCGTCCCCTGAGGGCCAGGGGTTGGGGTGGCGAGCGAGGCAGGGATGAACATCATCTTGAGCCAGTTGGCGATGCTCTCGCGCGAAAGGTTGGGGCGCCGCAGGGCATAACTCACCGTGAGCGCCACTGCGGCGATGCAGAGCGCGATCCAGATGGGCGAGAGGCCCTCTCGCCGCACGGGCACGCGAGGCTCGCGCGCCTTGGGCTGGCCTTTGAGGGCAGGGGGCATATCGGGCACCGGGCGCAGCCGAGAGGCCAAGAGGATCGCCACAGGGGGCCGCTCCTGCCGCCCCTGCCTGCCGGCGCGCGCCACAAGGCTTGCCCCCGCGCCAGGTTGGCGGCGCACAGCCCGCTGGAGGGTGCCCCCGCCCGCGCGTTCGAGCACCTCCCGTTCGCCGGCCACCACGGCATCTCCTACAAAAAGGCGCCAAGAGGCGGCATAGAGGGTCTGTTTGGCCTCGCCAAAGGTCTCGCCCACGGGCAAAGCGCGCAGGCTCGCCCCAGGGCCAACGGGGCTAAAGATCTCGCGCTGTTCATCGCCGCGCAACAGCCGCACAGCCCCCGCCGCACCGCCCACGGCCACCAAGTCGAGATCGCGCACGACGAGCGCAATGGGCAACTGCGTTAGGAGATCGGGGTGCCCCCAACTGGCCTCGCGGAAGGCGCTCACCAGCGCGGGCACGATGTCGAACACGGGGCTGGCATAATAGCGCGCCATAATATCTTGGGCCAAGGCAAGGGCTGCGGGGTTGGCGCAGGGCAAGATGAGCAGCCCTTTGCGCTGCAAGAGCGAGGCGCCAAACTGCTCCATATGGGCCAACAGGGCCTTCCCCACCTCAGCGTGGCTGTACCCATAGGCGTAGCGAGAAACGAACCCAGGCCCCTCCATACCTCCCCTCATCTCCTCGGAATACGGTTCCTATCGCCCTTATGGAATGGCCGTCAAAACGCGCGGGCGCACGCGGTAAATGCCCCCTTGGCTCGCGGCCCAAAGGGCGTCCTCCCCGCCCCAGGCGAGGCGCCGAACGCCTACGAGGGGCACATTCGCCCAGTTCCCCTCGGCATCGCGCCGAGAAATGCCGCCCGACGAAGCGACCCATACCGCGCCATTGGCGGCTATGCGTACGTCATAGAGGTCCATAGACAAGAGGCCGCCGCCGGTGCTCTCTACGGTAAAACGCGTCCATCGCCCCGAGGGGAGCCGCCGCGCCAGGCCCTTGGCCGTGGCCACCCATAGCGCGCCATCCGCTCCCACGGCCGTACGGCGCACATCGGCGCTCAAGAGCGGTTCCACGCCGATGAGCGTGAACTGCCCGTCGGCCGTCAGTTGGCCCAGCCCTTTGGAGAGGCTCAGCCAAAGGGTGCCTTCGCCATCCGCCGCCATATGGCGCGGCAATTCGCCCGCCAAGGCCAAGATGTTGGCGCGCGGTTCGGACTTGAGGCGCCCAAAACGGAGGATATCCCCCTCCGGCGTGCAGAGCCAAAGGTTGCCCAAGGGGTCCACCGCCAGGGCCACTGCGGCTTGATCTCCCTCTCGGACGGGCGTCGAGGTGCCCCCAAAGCGGTAAAGGCCACTAGAAGTGCTGAACCAAAGCGGCCCGTTGGGCGCGGCAGCCAGGCTCAACACGGCCTCTTGCGTCAGGGGGAGCACCTCCCCCGAAGGGTCAAGCAAAATGGCCCCGCCGTCAGTGGCCACCGCGATGCGCCCGCCCGCGAGGGCTACGATATCCACCACCTCTCGGCCCACGAGCGGCGAGGGAACCTCCTTCGGCCCCTCCAACGCGCCGCTTTCGGGCCGCAAGGCCCAAAGGCCGCGATCCGTCCCCAACCACAACAGGTCCCCTCGCCCTTGCGCCACGGCGCGCACCGTCAAACCGGGCGCCTCGATGGCCTGCCACGGGCGAGAGGGCCTGCGGACGACCACACGCCCCTCGCCCGCGAGCCAAATCGTGCCATCGGCGGCAATGCGCACCTCATACACCCGGCGCGGGAGGGCCTCCGTGAGGCTGGAAAGATAGCCCTCCCAGCGGTTCAGGGCCAGGTTGTAGCGCGCGATGCCCCCCACCGCGCCCGAGGGGCCTGCGGCGCGGTTTGAAACCCCCGCCGGGGCAGCGAAACTTACCCACAGGGCACCCTCTCCATCCACCGCTGCACCGGTGATTTCCTGAGGCGAGGCGACTTCGGAAAAGTAATCATGATCATCCCACCACAGGTCACCTTCCTCGGCGGTGCTCACGCCCTCGCCCACGGCCCATACGCGCCCCTGGGGCGAGATCGCCACCATCCACGAGCCGCTGCGCACCCCGTGCTGTGCGCCATAGATGCGCCAACGCGCCCCGTCATAGGCCTCGATGCGCCCATCGCCCCGAGGCAGCCAGACCCAACGCCCCCCCGGCCGGGCTACCCACAGGCGCGGATCGAAGGCGGGCGCCGCCAAAAGCGCCTCATAGTGGGCCTCTACCGCCTTTTCGCGGTCAGGGTATGCCTGCCACGCGGTGCCGTCGAACATACTCCACGTGCGCAGGCCCTCGTAGCCGATCCAGATATGTCCCTCGCCATCCTGGGCAATGCCCCGCACCGGCTGGGGCGCTAGCCCATCGCGCACGGTATAGACGGTGGGCGTGCCATCTCGCCCCCACCGCACCACGCCGCCCTCGGCCGCCGCCCAAATAGCCTCCTCCGTAACCAGGAGGCCCGTGATGGCGTTGACGTTCGACCAGAATTGGATGTCTTCATCCGCAAACGCGATTTTCGCCGGGCCGGGCGTAGCCGTAGGCGCCGGCGTCGCCACCAACGGGGTGCGTTGGGCAACCGGCATAACGCCAAGAGGCAACGGCGTGAAGGTCGCGGGCCGCGCAACCGGCGTCGGGCGGATGATGAGCACGCCACAGCCGGAAAGGCCCATCATCGTGGCGCCCAGCAGGGCCAGGGCGCACACCCCAAACAGCACGAGATCCAAACGTTTTTTCACGGCGCAAGTATAGGCCAAGGGCTTGACCTTTCCAAGCGAGGGGCGCGCCCGAAACGCCCGCGTGCCCCAAGGAGAGCCTGCGCCCGTGCAGCCGGTGAATTCCTATCCTACGGCGATCCGGTGCGCGGCGCCCTATGAACAGGTATTTTACACTTCTGGGCTACGTTATAAACGTAACTGAGCACGAACCCTTGCGCATTGGGTAGCCGGCCCGGGCTATCTCCCCTCCAAAGCGGGGAAAATAGGAGGTGGCAAATGAGAAGAGGGCCGCCTTGGGTGCTCATCATCCTTCTTGCCGTGGTGGGCGGCTGCTGCGCCACCTCCCTCATCTATTATGCTATCTGGGGGAGACATCCCCCAGCCGCCACGGAAGTTACGCCCACGCCCACCGTTTTTTACTACCCCTCTCCCACGGCGCGCCCCCGCCCTACGCCCACTCCCACCCCGGCCTTGGCGCTGACATTCACCAAGGCCCTTGCTAGCGGCCACATCACGGCCACGGCCCAGGGTGCCGGCCTGGAGGCGGTTCGCATCGCGATGCGGCGGCTATCGGATGTCAATATGGCCATCAGCATCCCCATCGGCACCTTTTTCGTGAACCGAGGCGATGCGCAAGATATGGTTGCGGTTTCTCCGACCACCGTTCTCGAGGATGGGGACCCCGTCACGCGGCAAGAGACCGTCAGGGCCTTGACGGATTTGCACGCTGCGGATGTCTTCACCCAAACCCTTAAATCGCCCGATCTTAACCTGCGCCTGGATTCTGTGCAAACCTTGGCCGAAATCGGCGAGAAACGCGCCGTGCCCTCGGTGATAGAGGCCCTCGACGATCAAGACCCGAGGGTTCGCGCCGCAGCGGCCGTATGCCTTGCAACGCTGGCCGATCCGAGGGCCATTACCGCGCTCAATGCCCGCCTAGAACGTGAGGAAGACGCTGCGGTCATCGAGGCGATTCGCAGCGCCTTGGAGGCCTTCCAGCAACCCTAGAAGAAACGGGGCGCCTCGCCGAGCGTTCGTGGGCGAAGCCTAAACCTGGCGTTCTACGCACAGGGTCGCACGGGCGCTTGCCCATTTGCCTCTCACCGCACTACAATACGCCCGTCATCACAGCCTGAGGAGCGACGATGTTCAAAAACCTAAGCCCTGGCGCCATCGGCATTCGTCACTGCACCTTGGCAGATGCCATCGAACTTGCGCGCGCGAGCGGGTTCGCCGGAATTGACTTTTCCATCCGCGAGGCGGCGGACCTCGTGAACCTGCGCGGCCTGGAGTACGTCCGCGACCTATTTGCCCAGGCCGGCGTGCGGCCCGGCCAGTGGGGCCTGCCGGTGGCCTGGAACCGCGACGATCAGTGGCAGGATGATTTGCGCGAACTGCCCAAACTGGCCGCCTTGGGGCGCGCCTTGGGCTGCACGCGTACCGCCACCTGGGCGCCCCCCGGTTCGAACGAAAGGCCCTTCGGCGCCAATTTCGAGTGGCACGTTCAGCGGTTTCGGCCCATCGCCCAAATCCTGGCCGACGAGGGCTGTTCCCTCGGCATCGAATTCATCGGCCCCAAGACGTTGCGAGATCGGTACACCTTCCCCTTTATTTACACGCTCGATGGGATGATGGAACTTGCCGCAGCCATCGGCACGGGGAATGTGGGCCTTCTCTTGGATATCTGGCACCTCATCACCTCTGGCGGGTCCGTGGCCGATATGGATCGCCTCACGGCGCGCGATATCGTAACCGTGCACGTGAACGACGCGCCGGAGGGCATCCCCATGGATGAACAGATAGATAACGTGCGCCGTTTGCCTATGGAGACGGGTGTGTTGCCACTCGTCGAGTTTATGCAAAAACTCCAGGCCCTGGGCTATGACGGCCCCGTCACGCCGGAGCCGTTCAGCGCGCGTGTGAACGCCATCGCCGATCCGTTGGAGGCGGCCCGACTGGTGGCCGACTATATGGATCGCCTTTGGCGAGCGAGCGGCCTGGCCTAGGCGCCGCCCTTTATGCCGGAGTATTCATACGCATTTTTCATCGGCTTGACAGCCCCGGCCAGGAGCCGATAATGGCCTTGAGGCACAATCCGGTGCCCTGCTTTCTAGAAAGAAGGAATTGGCTATGAGATTCGTCAAGGTTTGCTCGATCGTCCTTGTCGCCATAATGTTCCTCACCGGCGCGACGGCCTGCGGCGGCTTGAAGCCGCCGAGCGAGCAGAAAGCGACCGCTCAGCCTACGGCACCGGCGGGCCAGCCGGCTACCGTGGCCCCCACGCCCACCACGGCTGCCCAAAAGGCCGCCCCAGCGCCCTCGCCCACCGTGGCCAATTTGCCCACGCCCACGCCTCAAGCAGAGCCAAGCGGCGAGGAAGAAACCCCAGAAGAGATCGTAGCGCCGGAACTTTCCGACAAGATCAAGAGTTACCGGCAAGATACCCAATGGCTAACCCTCGAGGGGGAGGACCAAAACGGGGGGAATGTAAAAATCGAGTGGGTCAGAGAAGGGCCGGCCCGACGGATGGTGATATCTGGCTACGATAAAGATGGCAAAACGTCCGAAATGGAACTGATCGAAATCGCCGATGCCAAATATATGCGGGTGGATAATCAGTGGATGAGCATCTCCGGCGGGCAGGAGCCGCCCACGGGCGAGGAAATGCTCGTCTGGACTGACCCCAATACCTGGAAGGACGAACCCGCCTGCGAATACAAGGGCCGAGAGACCCACGAGGGCCAAAAGACCAAGAAGTGGAGTTGCACCCAAGAGATTTTTGCCACAAGTGCTCCCATCCCCAACGGCCAGGTCGAAGAGGGTTCTGTGGAATCTTGGGTCTCGGAGGAATATGACATCCCCGTCCACACCATCGTAGAGTGGCGTGGGAAGGATGCCGATGGCAAAACGTATGCCTTCCGCTTCGAGAGCAAGGTATACGATATCAACGAGCCGATCAAGATCGCCCCGCCCGAAGGCGTGGAACTGCCGGGCTTGCCTGAGGATATCCCGATGATGGAAGGCGCCACAGAGGTCTTTGCGATGGGCGAGATGGTTTCTTACAAGGTGAAGGCCTCGGTGGATGACGCAGTTTCTTTTTATACAAAGGGTATGGCCGACAACGGCTGGAAGGCCGGCGAACCCAGCGGCGTCCCCGGTATGACGATTTTTACCAAGGGGAACCGCCAGGCCCAGATTATGGTGAACGAAGAAGATGCGACGACGGTCAGTGTGACGGTCGTCCTGCAGGGCGAATAGGCCCCTTTCTCCGACGTACGATGGGCATCGGAAGGCACCTTCCTTCGCCAGAGGGAAGGTGCCATCCCTATTTCCACGTGGAGCGAAACCGATGAGCGAACGCTACCCTTTACGCACCATCCCCGGTTATTACGCCTCTCGGCCGGGCATTCAGATCGGCACACAGTTGCCCGGCGATGCCTCCGAAGAGGAGATGCAGTTCGTCCGCCAACTGGGCGTGGAGTGGGTGATGACCGGCCTGCCGGCTGGCCAAGAACAGACGGCCGCCAACTATCGCGCCCTGCGCGAGCGCTTTGAGGCCAACGGCTTGCAGATTTACCGCCTGCACAACCACTCTTGCCACAATATGGAGGAGGTTACCCTGGGCCTGCCCGGCCGCGATCACAAGATCGCGGAATACCTCGACTATATCCGCGCCTTGGGGGAGGCGGGCATCCGCTACGCGACCTATGCCCATATGGCCAACGGCATCTGGAGCACGGCGAGGGAGGCCATCCGCGGCGGAGCGGAATCTCGCGCCTTTCGGTTGGCCGAGGCCCGCGAGGGCCGCTGGATCGAGCGCACCTGGCAAGCCCCTCTCACCCACGGGCGCGTCTATACCGAGCAGGAATTGTGGGATCACTATGCCTACTTTATCGAAAAGGTCGTGCCTGTGGCCGAGGAAGCGGACGTCTATATCGGCATCCACCCCGATGACCCGCCCGTTTACCCCTTGGGGGGCGTGCCGCGTTGTATCTTTGGCACCTTTGAGGGCTACAAGCGGGCCATCGAGATGGCCGATAGCGACCATATCGGCGTGTGTTTGTGCGTGGGCTGCTGGCTAGAGGGCGGCGCGGCGATGGGCGCCGACGTGTTGGAGGCGATTCGCTATTTCGGCGGGCGCGGCAAGTTGTTCAAGGTACACCTGCGCAACGTGAGCGCCCCTATGCCGACGGGTTTTGTCGAGACCTTTCTCGATGAGGGGTATATGGATATGCACCGCGTGGTGCAGGCCCTGCGGGGCGTGGGGTTCGACGGCGCGGTCATTTCGGATCATTTGCCCTCTATGGTGGGCGGGCGCCGCGCGGCCGAGGCCTATTCCATCGGTTACATCCGCGCCCTCATCCAGGCCGTGAACAACGAATTCGGCGGCCCTGCCTGAACGAAACCCACTCTGTAGAGAGGAAAGAGCCGTATGCTTGAGGTGGGAGATACCGTCTTCGCCTTGGTGGATGTGCAAGGGCGGCTCGCCCAAACGATGGTCAACCGCGAGCGCCTGTTCGATAACCTCCAGCGCCTGGTGAAGGGTCTGCGCGTGCTCGGCGTGCCCATCCTATGGCTAGAGCAGAACCCGCGCGGCCTGGGGCCGACCATCCCAGAACTCGCCGCCCTGCTCACCGACCTAAAACCCATCCCCAAATGGGCGTTCAGTTGCTGCCGGTGCGAGGCCTTTATGGAGGCCCTGCGCGCTACGGGGCGGCGCCAAGTGCTCTTGGCGGGCATCGAGGCGCACGTCTGCATCTACCAGACGGCCGTGGATCTCTCGCAAAAGGGGTACCACGTCGAGGTGGTGGCGGATGCCGTCTCTTCGCGCACGGCCGAGAACCGGGAGATCGCCCTGATGCGCCTGCGCGATGCGGGCATCCCCTTGACGAGCGTGGAGATGGCCCTCTTTGAACTCTTGAAGGTGGCCGAAGGGCCGGCCTTCAAAGAGATTCTTGCCATCGTCAAATGAGGCGAGGCGCGTGCTGGCCCCTTTGAGCCAGCCCTGGGCTATGGGCGCTCGAGGGCGGCGGTGAGCCGCGCCCATTCCTCGATGGAGAGCGCCTGCGCGCGGCGAGAGGGGTCAATGCCGGCCGCGTGCAGCGCCTTTTCCACCGCGGCCTTTTCCATCCCCAACCCCACCGCCAGGCTATTGAGGAGTTGCTTGCGCTTTTGCCCGAACCCAGCGCGCACCACGGCGAAAAAGGCCTCCAACCGCCCTTCTGCGACGAGCGGCTGAGGATAAAGCGGCACGGCCAGCACCGCCGAAGAGACCTTGGGGCGCGGCACAAAGGCCGAAGGCGGCACGCGGCAGACCAGTTCCGGCGCGCCGAACACCTGAACGCTCACCGCAAGGAGGCTCATCGCCCCCGGCTTGGCGGTAATGCGTTCGGCCACCTCCCGTTGGACGAGCAGCGTCATCTGCCGGGGGCGCACGCGGGCCGAGAGGAGATGCCGCAAGGCGTGCGAGGTGATGTAATAGGGCAGGTTCGCCACCACATAGTAGGCGAGTTTATCCGGGGGGATGTGGAGCCGTTCGCACAAGAGCGCCACGGGGTCTAGCGCCAAGATATCCCCTTGGATGATGGTTACGTTCTCGCACCCCGCCAGCGCCTCTTCGAGGATGGGGATCAAGCGGCGGTCGAGTTCCACGGCCACAACCCGCCCGGCCCTCGCGGCCAAGCGGCGCGTGAGCGTGCCCAAGCCTGGGCCGATCTCCAAGACGATCGCCTCTCGGTCGAGGCCGCTCGCCTCGAGGATGCGCTCGTACACCCAATCGGCCACCAAAAAGTTCTGCCCCAGCCCCTTGGAAGGTTGAAGGCTGTAGCGCCGCAGGAGGTCTAGGGCATCCATAGGGGCGATCATTCCCTTTCTTTGGGCGTGTTAGGGAGCAGATAGTTGATTTGGCTGGGCGGGGGCGCCGGCGCGAGGAGGTACACATCCACCCAGCGGTACCACAGGACCAGATCATCGTCATTATAGCAGAGGTCAATATGGCGCCCCTTGATGGCGCTCCCCGTATCGGCCGCCACGCCCAGCCCGTAGCCGGGCACATAGAGGCTCGTGTAGAGCGGGATGACCTTCGGATCCACGGCGATGATGCCCCGGCGCGCCCGCCAGCCCACGCGCGTGATGCCGTATTGGGGATGGTCGAAGGCCTTGCCGGCCGTGGGCGCGTTATAGGAGGTGGCCAGGGCGCGTATCTTGCGCCAGTAGGTGAGGGTCCCCTGGGGCGTCTCCAGTTCGCGCAGGACGATCTTGGTGCCATAGCGGATCACGCGATCCACTGGTTCCCTGGCCACCCATTCGGCCTCCTCGGTGCGGTGCACCTCGCGGCCGTTCTCGTAATGCACGCGCACCTGCTTGCGCAAGGCCCCCTCGCGGCCCCATTCCGCCACCTCACGCAGGTCTATCTCGAGCGAGGGATCCGGCTCCCAGCGCACCTGGAAGGGAATGGGCGTCTCTTCCACATAGTATTCCTCATACACGCGCACCACTTGCACGTGCAGGCCCGCCTCAAGGGGCGCATCGCGTTCGGGGATGGTATCATCCTGATCTCCCAAGCGCACCCCCTGCTCTTCTAGGAACTCGCGCACGGTCTGGGCATGCGAACGCACCAGGCGGCTCGTTCCATCCACCTCGAGGGTAGCCGGTTTGGCCCGCTCGATATAGACGGTCATCTCCGGCGAAAGCCGCGCATCGAGCGCCGGGTAAAAGCGATCTCCCGCATAGACCAGGATGCCCTGCTCATACAAGGCCTCGCCCACCGTCTGGGCCGTGGTATAGCGGCGCATAGAGATTCCCCCTTCGCTCACCGTGAACGGCACGGCGCGATAGAGGGCGATCTCCACATCCTGCCGAAGGGCGCTCATATGCGCCCGCCAGGAATCGCCCTCCGGCGACGGCGCAGGGAGAAAATCATCAAGCCCGATGGGCTTCCCCTCCCACCGGAGTTGGTCGTACGGCAAGGCGGCCACTTGCGCCTCGGCGAGCACATCCCGCAGGAGGCGTTGGCGCGTCCACAGGTGGGTTGCCATCCCATCGTGTAAGATGGTTACAGGGCGCGCGATCTGCAAACGGATGGCCTCGCCTGCCCAAAGGGCCTCCGCAGAGGGCGCTTCCACGGCGTCTTCGGGGCGCACCGCGAGGCCTATCTCTTTTAGGATCGCCCCAGCCTCCCGCTGATGCGTGCGGTGCGCCAGGCGCAGGCCGTCCAGTTCGATGAACACCGTGTGCTGGGTCGCGCGGTACAGGTAAGCCAAGAACGCCAGCGCCGCCAAAAGCAACCCCACGCCCGCCGCACGGCCACCGATCTTCAACCAGGCCTTGCGCGGCGCCTTCACGTGGGGTAATGTGCGCTCCGGCGGATGACTCTCTCCCTCGGTCACAGGCGCGCATCCATTTCTCGAGATAGAACCAACCCGGCAGCCTCTTCACCGGCCACGTAGCCCGTGGTCCAGGCAATTTGCAAATTGTAGCCCCCTGTATCGCCCCACACGGCCAAGAGTTCGCCGGCGAGATACAGCCCCCTCACGCGACGCGAGGCCATCGTGTGCGGGTCCACCTCGTCGAGCGCTACACCGCCCAGGGTGATCGTCGCCTGCTCGAGGGGCAAGGTGCCCACCACGGTCAGCGGGCACCGCTTGAGGCGCTCTACCAAGCGGCGGCGCGAGGCCGCCCTCAACTGCCCCAGGGTTAGGTCCACCGCAAGGCCACATTCGGCCATCAAGGCCTCGGCCAGCGACTTGGGGAGAAAGGCCTGAAGCGCATTCGCCAAACGGCCTTGCCCCGCCTCGGCTGCCCGGCGCATCAGGAACTCTTCCAGGGCCTCCTGGGTGAGCGAGGGCACCCAGTCTAGCCACAGCGCCACCGGCCCTGCCTCTAAGGCCTCGCCCAAATGGAGGCTGAGCGAGAGCGCTAACGGCCCCGAAAGCCCAAAATGTGTGAACACGATATCGCCCTGGGCCTTGGCCAGGCGCCGCCCCCCCTGCTCCATCCACCCGATGACGCCTTTCAGGCTCACCCCTCGCAGGGCCGCGCACCAGGCCTCTTGGATAACGAGCGGCACCAACCCCGGCCGCGGGGGCACGATCGTGTGCCCCAGGGCGCCGGCCAAGCGGTAGCCGTCTCCTGAGGACCCTGTGTGGGGGTAACTCATCCCTCCGGCGGCGAGCACCACCGCGGAGGCCGATATGGCCTTGCCATCGGCCGTTTTCACGGCGCACACGGCGCCATCGCGCACGATGATCTCTTGCACAGGGGAGTTGAACCGAAACTGCACACCCCCTTCAAGGCACCAGGCCCGCAGGGCGGCTACCACATCATGGGCGTTGCGCGAGGCGGGGAAAACCCGCCCATCCTCCTCGATGGCGATGGGCAGGCCCCTCTTTTCGAAAAAGGCGACCACCTCGCGCGGCCCAAAGCGCCGTAAGGCAGGCCCCAAAAAATCCTTTCGGGGGTCAATATGCTCCAGAAAAGAGGGCACATCGCTCATATGGGTGATATTGCCGTGGCCGCCGCCGCTCAGGGCAAGTTTTTGGCCGAGGCGCCCGGTCTTTTCTACGAGCAGTACGCGTGCGGCCCGTTCGGCGGCGCGTCCGGCGGCCATCAGGCCCGCGGCTCCCCCGCCGATGACCACCACACGATCGGGCATAATCGTCCTCGCGGTGGGGGTGTGAGGAAAGGGGCGGGTTCTGAGGCCCACCCGCCCCCAGGATGATCGGTGGTCGTGCCCCTCTGTTGTGGCCCCGCCGGCGGCCCAAGCCCATCAGCCGGCTCAGGCCAGGCACTCCCGCGTCACCCAGAGGCCCCTGCTTACCGCTGCTTCCTCCCGGACCTGACGGGGTTCGCAGACCTCCGCCGCGCGGGACCCAACCCTCCACGCCGCTGGCTGGGCGCGGTACCACCGAGGCAGCCCCGCGAGAGGGCTTTCGACCCCGCTATAGCGGATTGCGGGTACAGGGCACCGCTAGCTCCCCGTCTAGCACGACCAAGGGTAGTGTACGTAAGGGGGGAGATTCTGTCAAAGCAGGTGTGTAGAAAGGCATCACGGCAGAATGGAGGTCTTTCCAACACGAATACAGCACCCATTCCCACGTTACGAGGCGTTGACACCCTGTCGGTTAGGCGGTATGATAGCCTTCGTAGCCATCCAAAGCATCCTAGAGAAAGGCAAATGGGCGATGCTCTCTTCTCGAACCATCCTCGAGGAATGGCCCGATATCGTCATCCCACCGCCCCCCGCTTGGGAAGCCGTTTCGCTCCCTACGGAAGGGACGGCGCTCCTCGTGCTGGATCTCCAAAGGCAGAACTGCTCTGAGGAGCGCCGCCCGCGCTGTGTGGCCTCGCTCTCCGGCGTGGCAGGCCTACTCGGTGAGGCACGCCGACGGGGCGTGCTCGTCATCTATACCCTCACGCGGGGCGCGAGCCGCGAAGACGTGCGCCCCGAGGTGGCCCCCTTGCCCTCGGAGCCGGCGGTTGCTTCCGGCGTAGACAAGTTCTATCAAACCGATCTCGAAGCGCTCTTGCGCGCGGCGCACATCGAGACGGTCCTCCTCGTGGGCACCTCGGCCCATGGCGCCGTGCTCTATACCGCCACTGCAGCGGCCCTGCGCGGCTTTCGCGTGGTGGTGCCGGTGGATGGTATGTCCGCCGAAGACCCCTTTGCGGAACTCTATACGGCCTGGCATTTGGCCAACGCGCCGGGCACGCGGGGCCGCGTGACGTTGACCAAACTCGCCGCCATTCACTTTGCAGAAACCCAGGAGGGAAGGTGAGCACGTTGGATGACCGTCTGCGCACCTTGGCAGAGAGTTTGGGCGCCGACCTGTACGGCGTGGCCGACCTCACCCCCGCCCAAGAGGCGATGCGCGCCTGGGGCGGCGAGATGATCGCTCATTTTCCGCGCAGCATCTCGGTGGGCATCCGCCTGATGGATGCCATCGTAGATACCCTGCCCACCTACCAGCGCCTGGCGGCGCTCAACTACCGCAAGCACGCCTACGATGTGGTAAACGCCCGCCTGGATGACATCATCTCGCGTTTGGCGAGCGCCCTCCAGCGCGAGGGCTACCGGGCCTTTCCCATCGCCGCTTCCAGCGTGACGGATAGCGAACGCCTTTACGGCACCTTTTCGCACAAGATGGGCGCGCGGCTTGCCGGCCTCGGCTGGATCGGCAAAAGTTGCCTGCTCATCACGCCCGAATACGGCCCGCGCGTGCGCTGGGCTACCATCCTCACGGAGGCGCCCCTTGCGCCCACCGGCCGGCCGATGGAAGTGCGCTGCGGAGATTGCCGCGAATGCGTGGAGATCTGCCCCGCCAAGGCCTTTACGGGGCGCCCCTTCCGCGAGGAGGAACCCCGCGAAATGCGCTACGACGCGCACGCCTGCTCGCGCTATCTGCAAGGCCGCGAAGCCGAAGTGGGCGCCTCGGTGTGTGGGCTGTGCCTTTACGTATGCCCCTATGGGCGCCGTGGGTAACCGTTTCGCCAGGCGCGCAGGCCCTCGGCCCGCGCCGGCTCACGCCATCGGAGGGGAAGGATGCGTCCATCGAGGTATCGCTGGTTCGTCTTGGCGATGATGTTCTGTTTTGTCGTCCTCCACCAGGCCGATAAACTCCTTATCAGCCCCCTCACCACCCCCATTATGGAGGAGTTTGGCATCAACGAGGCCCAGATGGGGCTGATCTTCTCCGGGGCGGTCATCGTGGGGGCGGTATTCTACCCTCTGTGGGGGTACCTCTATGACCGCTTTGCCCGCGCCAAACTTCTGGCCCTCGCCTCCTTTATCTGGGGAACTACGACCGCCCTCAGCGCCTCGATGCGCACTTTTCCCTCGTTTCTGGCCACCCGGGCCTCTACCGGCATAGACGATTCGTCCTATCCCGGCCTCTACAGCCTCCTGGCCGATTATTTTCCGCCCGAGATGCGCGGCCGGGTCAACGGCCTTTTGGAGGTGGCCATGCCGATCGGCTACCTTCTGGGAATGATCCTCGCCTTGCTTCTCGGAGGAGCCATCGGTTGGCGCAACGTCTTTTACATCACGGGGTCAGTAGGGATTCTCCTCGCCATCGCGATTTTTGTGGGGGTGCGTGAGCCAAAGCGCGGCTCCAGCGAGCCAGAATTGAGAGACCTCTCGCAAATGCGCGATTACCGCTTCGATTGGCGGGTGGCGCGGCGGCTGGTGCGCAACCGTACCGTGCTCCTGCTCATCGGCAATGGCTTTTTCGGGGTCTTCCCTTGGCAGGTGATCACCTTCTGGTTCTTTCGCTATTTAGAGACAGAACGCGGCTATGCCTCCAATCAGGTGCTCTTTACGATGGTCTTGGCCGTGCTGATCTTGGCCAGCGGCTACCCCGCAGGCGGGGCCATCGGCGACCTGCTCTTTCGCCGCACGGTGCGCGGGCGGATGATCGTGAGCGCTGCGGGGGTCATCTTGGGGGCGATCTTTTTGGCGATAACCCTGCGCATCCCCTCGGGAAGCACGCTGCTTTTCGGGGCGATGTTGTGCCTCACGGCCTTTTTCATCCCCTTTGCCGCGCCGAACGTCTCCTCAACCCTGTACGATGTGACGCTCCCCGAGGTGCGCAGCACGGCGCACGCCCTCCTCAGTTTCTTTGAGCAACTCGGCTCCTCCACGGCCCCCGCCTTAGCGGGGTTCATCGCCGTGCGCTTTTCTCTGGGAGAGGCGATCCTTTATATCTGCACAAGCACGTGGCTTATCTGTTTCATCTTTCTGGCGCTCACGGCTCACTTTGTGCCGCGAGATATTGCTGCCCTGCGCGAAAGGCTCCGCGAACGCGCCGAACTGGAACGCCTTCGCGAGGCCGCTACAAAACCCTCTTAAGATAGGGGCGTGGGCCTCCTGTCCTACGCTCGCCGAAGGCGCTACGGCTAACCGCAGAGGTTCCCTCACCTACGCCAGAGGGGAAGGCCTGATAGGCTCACCCCACGAGGCAGAGGCTTCGCGCTCCCTGTGGAGGCGCAGTTTTTCGCTTTGCGCAAATCCGCCTTCTGTAGTATCCTTTTATGCGCCGCGGGACCCTAACTCGCGGTGCTTTTGTGTTGACACCTTTCGGGGAGGGCTGAACCGCCTTGCTGTACGAGTTGATCCATCACGGCGTGGTCGTGCCGGACCCGCCCCAACCCATCGGCCTGAAAATCCGCGTGCGCGGCCAAGAAATCGCCCTGACGCCCAAACAGGAGGAGATGGCCCTTGCCTTTGCGCGCAAGAAGGATACCCCCTACGTGCAGGACGAGGTCTTTGTGGCGAACTTTATGCGCGATTTCAGCGCCGCTTTGGGCATCGAGCCGCCCCTCCGGCTCGATGAGGTGGATTTCAGCGCCTGCTACGCCCACATCGAGGCCGAGCGCGCTGCCAAAGAGGCCCTCTCGCCCGAAGAACGCAAGGCGCTTGCGCTCCAGCGACGCCGCGAGCGCGAGGCGCTCAAGGCGCGTTACGGCTATGCCATCGTGAATGGGCAGCGCGTCGAATTGGGCACGTATATGGTGGAGCCGAGCGGCATCTTTATGGGGCGCGGCCAGCACCCCCTGCGTGGCCGCTGGAAAGAGGGTGCCCAACAGCGCGATATCACCCTCAACGTGGGGCCAGATCAATCGGGCATCGAAGGGGAATGGGCGGAGATCGTCTGGCAGCCCGAATCGCTCTGGGTGGCGCGTTGGAAGGATAAACTGACCGGCAAACTCAAATACATCTGGCTCAGCGATACGGCGCCCATCAAACAGGCCCGCGAGGCGCAAAAGTTCGACAAGGCCATCGAACTCGAAGAACGCCTGGCCACGGTGCGCCAAGAGATCGAACGGGCCTTGGCCGACCCAGACCCTCGCCGCCGTATGATCGCCACGGCCTGCTACCTGATTGACACCCTTTGCCTGCGCGTGGGCGATGAAAAGGAACCCGACGAGGCCGATACGGTGGGCGCCACGACCCTTCGCCCCGAACATGTGGTGCTCCACGAGGATGGCACGGCGGAATTCCACTTTTTGGGCAAGGATTCCGTCGAGTGGCACAAGACCTTGCGCCTGTCCGACCAGGTGCTCACCAACTTGCGCGAATTGATCGCCAACGCCCGGCCCTCTTCGTCCGAGGGGAACGGCGGTCACCCTACGCGAGACCTCCCGCAGATTTTTCCGGATATCACCAGCCGAGATGTGAACGCCTTCCTCTCGGAGATTATGCCCGGCCTCACGGCCAAGGTCTTTCGTACGCACCACGCCACCCAGGCCGTGCAGACGAGCCTCGAGGGGGCGCGCGTCAAGCCGTCCGACCCGGAATATGTCAAATGGAAGGCCGCCAGCCTGGCCAACCTGGAGGCGGCCATCCTCTGCAATCACACCAAGCAAGCCCGAGGCGATTGGGCTACCGCCGAGGCGCGCTACAAAGAGCGGCGGCAAAAGGCCCAAGAACGGCTCCTTCGCTGTAAGGAGCAGGTGCGCTCTTGCCGAGAGGCCATCTCGGCGCTCAAAGAGGCGATGCGCCAAGAGTTAGAGGCCGTGGAGGAGGCGACAAAACGCGAAAAGATCGCGGCGCGCTACCGCAAGCGCCTAGAGGCTGCCGAAAATCGCCTGCGCCTAGCGCGCGAACGGGCCACGCGCGCTCAAATCGCCCTGGGCAAGATCGAGGCCCAGCACACCATCGCCCGCCACAAGCGCACGTGGAACCTGAGCACCAGCCTCAAATCCTACATTGACCCGCGCGTGTATCACCGTTGGGGAGAGCGCGTGGCCTATGATGTATTGGAGCGTTACTACCCCACGGCCCTGCGGCGCAAATTTGCCTGGGTCAAGACGTTGGGCCTGGCCGAGGGCCTCTCTGCCGTGGAAACATCCATCCGCACCTGTATGTCATCTGATCTGGTGGCGGTGGCGGACCTGTTCCGGGCCGTCAAACGGGCCTTCCCAGGGGCGAACTTGCCCGATACGCCGGAGGAAATCGGCGAGCGCTTCTTGCCCGGCCTTCACAAGAGTTGGCGAGAGGCCTTTATCGCACTGGGAGATGCGCAAGAGGTGCTGGCGATGGTCGCCCTCGGCCCCGTGTGGGAGTTGGAAGGGCAGCCTTACCTCGACCTCTTTGCCGCGATGCGCCCTGGCGAGGCCGATGAGGAACTCGCTGAGCGTTTGGCCTTTGAGATCGAGCGGCGCTTGCAGGCCTACCGCCTGCACAATGGGCAAGACGTTGACCTGCACCCACAGGATGCCTCATGGTTTGCCTACGCGCCGGCCCTTGTGGAGGCGCTGGAACTGGCCGAACCCTCGCATTGACGGGGCGCCTGCCAGGGGATATGATTCGGCACAACCCCATCGCAAAGGAGCCATATGCCCACCGTACAAGCCGAAACCCTGTATACCGGTACACAGGTGCTGCCAGGGGGCGCC
>JAIOAW010000029.1 GCA_019873625.1 Chloroflexota bacterium | reverse complement strand
CCGTGGGGAGCGAGGCCTCATCGGGCTTGTCGGAACTGCCAAAGAGGAGCGCGCCCTGGCGGGCCGCCCATTCGGCAAGGCTCGCCACTTCTCGTGTGATGACGATTTCCCCCTGGAGGATTTCCTCAAGCGGCGCCTCATCGGAGAGGGCGTCCATCCGGTGGATAGTTTCGAGATATTCCGCGCGGCGGAACGTCTTGAAAGGGGTGGGGTCCTCGGCGGCCAACCCCTGGCACACTTGATCGTGGGCCAGGGCAAGGCCGGCGGACATTTCCCCCCGCTTGGCGTTACAGCGCGCCACAAACTCCTCAAAGGTTTTGAGCGCGCCGCTCTGGAGGTCTTGCCAGAAGGCCTCCTCCGCATAGACCCCGCCGGCCACCATCAAGCACACGTAAGCGAGGTAATCTTGATTATCCTTGGTAAAGGGGTGGTAGGCCGGCTGGTTGAGCGCGTCATACACGTGGCGGAAGGAGGCTTGCTCCCCCTGGGCGCCCAGCGCCTCGCCGAGGACGCGCCCCAAGGCGTGCAGGCGCGCCGCGTCAATGGCCCGGTCGTTGCGCCCCCGCGCGCCCATAAAGGTTTTATCCAGGTCAATGATCAGGGCCGTGCTCTCATCAAAGGGGATGCCCCCTTCTTGGGCCCAAGCGATGAATTCGCCCAATGCCCCCCAGCGGTTGGCGATCATCAGGTCGCCATCGCATTGGATGCTCGCCGGCTGGGCAAGGCGCTCGGCACCGATGAAGGCGCGCATCAGGCCATAGCGCCCTAGGTGGCGCGCCGCCGTGCCATCGTTCATAGCCGTATCGCCGATGAAAAGGATATGCCTCAAAGGGGCGCGAAGGCCCCTCGCCCTTTGGGCCTGGGCCAGGAGATCGGCCAAGGCGGCGGCGTATTCGGGCGTCGTCTTGCGGGGGATGTAGTAATGGTCTAGCCCCAGCCGCGGCCAGATGTGGTGCAACCCCTCAAGACGCCCATCGGTCGGCTCGAGGTTGCGGTAAACGACCGAGTCGCCAAGGTAATCCGAAAGTCTGGCCCTGGGCCACATCATCCGATCATCCCCTGTGCCACCATAAGTTCGGCGTTCAAGATGGCCCCACCGGCCGCGCCGCGGATGGTGTTGTGCGAGAGGAGGACGAACTTGATGTCGAACACCTCGCAGGGGCGCACGCGGCCGATGGTTACAGCCATCCCCCGGCCGGCGTCGCGATCGCGCACGGTCTGCGGGCGGTCGGGTTCTTCGCGCACGATGAGGGTCGGCTCCACCGCCGAGGGACAGCCGAGTTTGTAGGGCAGGCTCTCAAAATGGCGAAAGGCCTCGATCACCTCGGCGATGGAGGGCTTGTGCACCAACTCTACGGAGACGGTCTCCATATGCCCATCGCGCGTGGAGACGCGGTTGCAGGCGGGGCTGATGGCAATCTCGGCGGGGAGGACGGATTCGCCGTCGGCGGCCAGGGTGCCCAGCAGTTTGCGCGGCTCCTGGATCATCTTTTCTTCCTCGCCGCGGATGTAGGGGATGACGTTATCCAGGCTATCGAGCGAGGGCACGCCGGGGTAACCCGCGCCGGAAAGGGCCTGCATCGTGGTTACGATGACGCGCCGCACGCCAAAGGCATCGTGCAGGGGTTTGAGGGCCAACGTCAGCCCCACAGTGGAACAGTTGGGGTCGGTTACGATGAACCCCTTGCCCCATCCCCGCCGGCGCTGCTGGATGGGCACCAAGCGCAGATGGTCTGGGTTCACCTCGGGGATGAGGAGCGGCACGTCGGGGTCCATCCGATGGGCGCTGGCGTTGCTCAGCACGCCATAGCCCGCGGCGGCCATCTCCTCCTCCACCTCACGGGCCATCTCGCCGGGGAGGGCCGAGAAGACGATCTCGCAATCCAACCCCGGTTGGCAGGGCTGAACGATCATCTCCGCCACGGCAGGCGGGCAATCTGCCGTGAGGCGCCACGTGCAGGCTTCGCGATAGGGTAGCCCGGCAGACCGTTCCGAGGCGGCCAGGGCGGTGATTTCGAACCACGGGTGGTCAGTCAGGAGCGCGATGAACCGCTGCCCCACGGCGCCTGTGGCGCCCAAGATCCCTACGCGGATGCGCTTCATAGTCCTCTCCTCCTTTTGGGGCTAAATCTCGTGCAGGCCGAACTGCCGATGGATGGCCCGCACGCCTTCGTCCACATCCTCTTGGGCCACGACGAGGCTCAAATTGTACTCCGATGACCCCTGCGCGATGGAGACGATGTTGATGTTCCTTTCAGCCAGGGCCTGAAAGACGCGCACAGCAATGCCCGGCTTGCCGCGCATCCCCGCGCCCACCACGGCGATGATGGCCATCCCGTCGTGGCTGCGGACGGCGTCAATGCTCCCGCGCATCAATTCGAGCGCCAATTCGTCCTCCACAGCCTTGACCACGCCGGGCGTATCCACCGTGCGCAGCACGAAACAGATGCTCTGCTCGGAAGAGGATTGGGTAATCATCAAAACGCTGGCGCCGCTGCGCGCCACCGCCGTGAACACGCGCCCCGCCACACCGGGCACCCCCTGCATCCCTCGGCCTTCCACGGTGATGAGGCTCAGATCGCGGATGGCCGTGATGCCCTTGACGATGGGATGGTCGGAGGGGCGGTTCGTGATGAGCGTGCCCGGGTGGTCGGGGTTGAACGAGTTGAGCACCCGCACGGGGATATCCATCTGGGCCACGGGCTGCATCGTCATCGGGTGGAGCACCTTGGCGCCGAAAAAGGAGAGTTCCGCCACTTCGCCGTATGAGATGGTGGGCAGGGTGCGCGCATCGGGCACGATGCGCGGGTCGGCGGTCATCACGCCATCCACATCCGTCCAAATCCACACCTCTTGGGCATTGAGGCAGCGCCCCAGGATGGTGGCGCTGTAATCGCTGCTCCCGCGGCCCAAGGTGGTGGGCACGCCCCGGCGCGTGGCCCCGATGAACCCCGTCACCACGGGGACGATGCCCTCCTGCACGAGCGGCAGGAGCTTGGCCTGGGCGCGCGGGATGGTCTCTTCAAAGAGGGGGGCGGCGGCGCCGAACTGGTCATCGGTGATGATGATCTCGGTAGCCTCGACCATCTGGGCTTTTAGGCCAAGGCTGCGCATCGCGGCGGCCACGATCCGCGCCGAGAGGCGTTCGCCCAACCCCGAGACGGCGTCCATCCCGCGGGGCGTCAACTCGCCCAGGGTGTAAATGCTCTGGCAAAGGGTCTCAAAGCCGTGGAGAAGTTCGCTCACCTCGGCGCGCAAACCCCGGGCCAGTTCCACATCGGCCACGCATTCGGCGATGGCCTGAAAATGGCGCTCCTGAAGTTCGCGGCGGATGAGCCGAAAGGTTTCGGGGTCGCCCGCAGCGGCCGTTTCGGCGGCGCGCCGTAGGCTGTTCGTCACGCCGTTCATCGCCGAGACGACCACGACGGGCGCTTGGCCGGTCGCTTCAAAGGCGCGCTGGGTAAGGCGCGCCACGTTGGCCATGCGCTCTCCCGTACCTACCGAGGTGCCGCCGAATTTCATCACGATCATACCGCTTCCCTCCTGGGCATAAGGCTCAAACGAAAAGGCCATCCAGCGGAAGACGTATCACGCTATGCCGGCGCTGGCATATGGGGGCAGCCTTGGCCAGGGGGCACCATCGCGGAGGGTTAGGGGGCATAGTAGTCGGCCCAATACCTCAAGCGCCTTGGAGGTATTATGGCTTATTATACACAACCCCTCTGAGGTGCCAAAAGATGGCCAGAATGGGCGAGCATCGCGCTCCCCCTCACCCCAACCCTCTCCCACGCGACGTGGGAGAAGGAACGCCACGCGGCAGGCGCCCCGTATTCTTTTCCCCTCTCCCGCGCTGGCGCGGGAGAGGGCCAGGGTGAGGGCCAAACGCCCTCCGGCAAATGCTGAACCAGCACTCCACAGTCGGAGCGCGGGCCTCCCGTTCCCCCTGCGGAAGGGGCGGTACGACGCCCCCGCCTCTCGAAAGGTATGAGGAGTTGCCAGGGCGGACAATCCTGCTATAATGAGGCGCGTCAAGCGCCCCCTGGGCGCCCTAACGTATCTATCCACATTGGCCGCGTTTTAGGAGGCATTGGGCTTGAGGATCTATCTGAACATCGTGCAGATCATCATTTCAGCCGCGCTGATTGCCCTGACCGTGATGCAAAGCAAGGGAGAGGGCCTCGGGGGCGTGTTCGGCTCCGATAGTTCCATCTACCGCACGAGGCGCGGCATCGAAAAGACGATGTATAACCTGACCATCATCTTGGCCGTCGTCTTCTTCCTCACCTCCATCTTGAGCGTCATCGTCAAATAATCCAAACGGGAGCCGACCGGTATGGGGCGAATTCGCCTGCAGGTCGCCATCGCGCTCCTGACCATCTTGGTTCTGGTGGGCGCGATGGGGTACGTGGCCTTTAACCGCACGACGGTGTTGGTGCCCGAAGAGGGCGGCACCTACACCGAGGGCATCCCCGGCAACCCTTTGGCCATCAACCCCGTGCTCTGCCAATCGAACCCCGTAGATCAAGACTTGGTGGCCTTGATCTTTGACGGGCTGACGCGCGTTAACGAGCGCGGTGAGATCGTGCCGAACCTCGCCGAACGTTGGGAGATCTCGCCCGACGGCCTCACCTATACCTTTTACCTGCGCAATGATGTGCTCTGGCACGACGGTGCGCCCTTTTCGGCGGCGGACGTGGTCTTTACTATTGGCGTCATCCAAAGCCAGGATTTCAAAGGGGTGCCCTTTTTGGCCGATATGTGGCGCAACGTCGTGGTCGAGCAGGTGGATGATTACACCCTTCGCTTTCGGCTGAGGGAACCCTTCGCGCCCTTTTTAGATTATACGACGCTGGGCATCTTGCCGAGGCACATCCTGGGGAGCGTGCCCGTGGCCGAATTGGAGAAAAGCCCTTTCAACGCCGCGCCCATCGGCACAGGACCCTTCAAGGTGGAGGAGGTGAGCGCCAAACGCATCGTCTTGGTGGCCAACCCCTCGTATCACGGGGCGCGGCCCTATCTCGGGCGGCTGGAATTCTACTTTTACCCCGATGCCGCCAGCGCCTTTGAGGCGCGCAAACGCGGCGAGGTGGAGGGCATCGCCCGCGTCCTCCCCCAGAACCTGGGAGCGGTGCGCCGTGATGACTCTTTGACCCTCTATTCAGCGCCCCTTTCCGGATATAACCTGATCTTTCTCAACCTGGATCGCGCCGTCTTCCAAGACCGCAACGTGCGCCAGGCGATGATGTGGGCCATTGACCGGCAGAAACTGGTGGATACGATCCTCGATGGCCAGGGCATCGTCATCCACAGCCCCATCTTGCCCGATTCCTGGGCCTATGATCCGAACGTCCGCCGCTATACCTATGACCCGCGCAAGGCGCGTGCCCTGTTGGAGGAGGCGGGTTGGTTCGACGAGAACGGCGACGGCGTGCGCGAGAGGGGCCAAATCAAACTCGAATTCACCTTGGCCACCAACGAGGATGACCCCGTGCGCATCAAGTTCATCGAGGCCATCCGCGATCAGTTGGCCGAGGTGGGCATTCGCGCCATCCCGCAGGCCGTGCCTTGGGAGGAACTGGTGGGCCAGCAGTTGCGCCTGCGGCGCTACGATGCCATCTTGAGCGGGTGGCAAAACCTTCCACCGGACCCCGACCCCTACCCCTATTGGCATTCGAGCCAGGCCAGCGAAGAGGGGCTAAACTTTGCCAACTTTATCAACCCCGAGGCAGATGCCCTCTTGGCCGAGGCGCGCTCCATTACCGACCGCAAACGGCGCTTTGAATTGTATCAGCATTTCCAATATCTCTTTGCTGAAGAGGTGCCTTCCATCTTGCTCTATCAACCCGTGTACAACTATGCGGTGGATGCCCGCGTGCAGGGCGTGCAAATCGGCCCGATGCACGATTCCAGCGATCGCTTCCGCACCATCGCCCGCTGGCATATGCTCACCCGGCGCGTGCTATACAGCGAGGCGCGCGAACGCGGCCTGCTCACGCCGTAAGGGCGATTTGCAGATTCTTGAGAAAAACACTATAATTTTCTTGCGTTTGCATAGGTAGAGCGTGGCGGATAGGCTGCGCTAAGGAGGCAAAATGACCGTTACCAAAGAAATGCCCATTGAAGAGATCGTCCAGCAGTATCCGCAGACGGTGCGCGTCTTTTTGAGCCACGGGCTGTTCTGCATTGGCTGTGCGGTGGCGCGTTTTGAGTCGCTCGAACAGGGCGCCCTCGCCCACGGCATTGACGTCGAGGCCCTCGTCAAAGACCTCAATGCGGTGATCGAAGGCGAGCAGGCCAAGGAAAAGAACGACTAAGGAAGAACCCCTTCCCTTGTTGCGATGAGGCCGGCAGGGCTGAGGGAGCGCACCTCTCTCAGCCCTTTTCATCCGCGATTCTAACAGGTGGAGGGCGAGGCATCTCCGATGGAGGACGCTCCCCTGCGCCAAAAGGCGGCTGAGGTCTTGATGCGTTTGCGCGCCTATTACGGCGAGCCGGCGCGCAAGGCTCGGCGCGACCCGTTGAGCGAACTGATCTTGACCATCCTCTCGCAGAATACGAACGATGACAACTCCGCCAAGGCCTTTGAGGCGCTTCAGGCGCGCTTCCCCACCTGGCAGGCGGTGATGGAGGCCCCTCTGAGCGCCGTGGCGGAGGCCATCCGCGTGGGAGGGTTGGCTAACATCAAAGCGCCCCGCATTCAGCATATCTTGCGGCAGATCCAGGCCGAACGCGGCGCGCTGAACCTCGACTTTTTGGCAAGAATGCCCGTCCCCCAAGCGCGGGAATATCTCCTCGGCCTGCCGGGCGTCGGCCCCAAGACGGCGGCCTGCGTCCTTTTATTTTCGCTCGGCAAACCCGCCTTGCCGGTGGATACGCACGTTCACCGCGTGGCGGGGCGCTTGGGCCTCTTTAAGGCGCGCACCGATGCCGCCAAAGCGCACGAGGCGCTGGAGGCACTCGTGCCGCCGGAAGAGTACTATCCCTTCCACCTCTTGATGATCCAACATGGGCGCACCCTTTGCGCCGCCCGTAAGCCTCGCTGCGCCGATTGCCCCCTCCAAGACTTGTGCGATTACACAAAATCCGCGGTGTAAGGGCATACGCCTCGCGCTCCGGATGTGGGGTACTGAGGCCACGTGGCCCTCACCCTGGCCCTCTCCCGCGCTAGCGCGGGAGAGGGAACTTTGGGGCGTGGGGTGCGTGCTGTATGGCGTTCCCTCTCTCACGTCGAGTGGGAGAGGGTTAGGGTGAGGGGGGGAGCGCGAGGCTCCCGCCTCGCGTGCGGGCCGGGAGGCCCGCGCTCCGGGTGTGGCGTGCTGAAGCCTTGCTTCAGTATCTGCGGAAGCGATGCTTCCGCACTCCATATTCTATATGGCGTTCCCTCTCCCACGTCGAGTGGGAGAGGGTTAGGGTGAGGGGGCGCGCGAGGCGCCTGCCTCGCGTGCGGGCCAGGAGGCCCGCGCGCCACTTTCCAAACCTCCCGCAGGTTCAAAACCTGCGGGAGGGTGTTTTGGAGGGGAAAAGGCGCCCCCGGCAACAGCACTTGCCAGGGGTTACAGAGCGCGATACAATGATTTCGCAACGATTGAGGAGAATATCGAATGATTGTCTTTTCCATTCGGCCGGCCTTCCCGCAAGACGCCCTCGTGGCCGCTCGGCTCATCGCCCTGAGTATGGGGCCTATGGCGGATTTTCTCTTCGCCTCGAGGGTTGGGCCAGGGGGCGCCGAAGCCGTGTTGGCCGACCTCTTTGCGCGGCCGGGGAACCGGTTCAGCCACCAGTTCGCCGAAGTCGCCGAAGTGGGTGGCCGTGCCGTCGGTTTGCTCATCGCCTACTCAAGCCACCTTATGGGGCGCCTGGCCGTTGCGATGGGCCGGCAACTGGCCGAAACGCGCGGCGTGAGGGGCATCTTACGGCTCATGCCCAGGGTCTTGCCCCTTGCCCCGTTCCGCGAGGCCGAAGCGGGGGAGTATTTCATCAATACCTTAGCCGTCTTGCCCGAGTTCCAAGGCCAGGGCATCGGGTCGCGCCTTTTGCTCAGGGCGGAGGAACGGGCGGCGGGAGAGGGCCTCTCGCGGTGCGCTTTGAGCGTTGAGGTGGAGAATCTGCGGGCCAAGCGCCTTTACGAACGGGCGGGGTTCCGCATTGTGAGGACGTTTGAACACCCTTGGCTGGAGCGATTCTGCGGCTGCCGGGGGTTTCACCGTATGGTCAAGATGACGATGTGACACTGGGGGCGTTTGGCGGAGCGCCGCAACTCTTCCCTTTGAGCGGCGTATAATGGGTAGTGATGTTCGGCCCTTTTGGCTATGGTAAAGGAGACACACCATGGACGACTTTCGTGAAAAGGTCCAGGCCTCGGCCAGCGGCTTCGAACGCTTGGTCCTGCAGATTCCCGGCTTTGGCGGGTATAAAGCAAAGGAACAGCGCCGCGAGGCCGATAAACTCTTGCGCCTGCATGTGGCGCGCCAGTATGAAGCGCAGTTGACCCGCCTGAACAGCCTCCAGACCGACCTGGCCGCCCAGGGAGATTTGAAGACGGTGCTCGCCCTGGAGCGCGCCGCGATGAAACTGCAACTCCTCATTGACCGCATCAAAACAGCCAGTTACGGCTATGCCGGGCTGTTCGATGCCGTTAAGGTGGACGATGCCGCGCTGGATAGGCTCTATGCCTTTGACGAGAGCCTCCTCGAGGGAGCCAACCGCCTTGGCGCACTGCTCGATCGGGTGGCGGGCGCTTTGGCCATCGAACAGGTGCCCACGGCAGAGGTAAAGGAACTCGTGGCGCTTCTTGAGGAACTCCATACGACCTTCAGCCGCCGCCAAGATGTAATTGTAGGCTGAACCGACACCGCCCTTTTGGGCAAAAGGAGATGATGCTATGCCACGTATTCTCGATGTCATCCAATATGCCGACCCCACCGGCAAAGAAATCGTCCATCGCATCCCCGAGACGGGGCCGGGAGATTTCCGCATCGGCTCGCAACTCATCGTGCGCGAGGGGCAGGCCGCCGTATTCTTTCGCGATGGGCGGGCGCTCGATACCTTTGGCCCAGGCCGGCACACCATTACCACGGCCAATATCCCTTTGCTCGTCAACTTGGTACGGGGTGTGTTCAGCGGCGATACGCCCTTTACAGCAGAGTGCTACTTTGTAAGTATGCGCGATTTCAACGATATGCGCTGGGGCACGCAGGAGCCGATCACCCTGCGCGATGAGGTTCTACGTATGGTGCGCGTGCGAGCGCACGGCACCTATAGTATGGCCGTGGCGGACCCGCAACTCTTTGTCGCGCAAATCGTGGGCGCGCGCGGCTACTATACCACGGACGATGTGGCCAATTATCTGCGCAGCGTGGTCGTCAGCCGCTTTACCGACCTCTTGGGCGAGAATATGAAGTCCATCTTGGACCTGCCGGCCCTCTTTGAGGAGATTTCGGCGGCGACGCGGGCCAGGCTGCGCGACGACTTTGCCGCGCTCGGGTTGACGCTCAAGCGGCTCTACATTATGTCGGTCAGCCCCACCGAAGAGACGAGCAAAGCCATTGATGAGGCGGCCGCGATGGGTGCCGTGGGCGATATGGATCGCTATATGAAGTTCAAGACGGCGCGCGCCATCGGCGATGCGGCCCAAGCCGAAGGGGCCGGCGGCGCCGCCCAGTTGGGGATGGGCCTTGGCGCGGGCCTCGCGGCGGCCAGGGTTATGGCCGATTCGCTCTCGAGCGCGGCTACCCCCCAGCCGGGAGCCGCTGCGGCAGGGGCATCCGCCGACCCGGTAGCCGCCCTCAAGACGCTCAAAGACCTTCTCGATAACGGCCTCATCACCCAGGCGGAGTATGACGCCAAAAAGGCCGAAATCCTCAAGCGGCTCTAGAAGGGACGATGCTGGGTCAGAAAGGCTGACCCAGCATCGTCTTCTTTCTAAAGCGTGGTGAGAAAGCCTCGAAGGGTTTTTGCCGTTTCTCGCCAAGTTGCGTATGATATTTTGTGCCGTCAGAACCACGAGGGAAAAGGAACGCCGAGTGATGGAAGTCCTACTGCTCAAAGATGTGCGCCGCTTGGGTAAGGCCGGAGAGATCAAAAAAGTGGCCGATGGTTATGCGCGGAACTATCTCTTCCCGCGCGGCCTAGCCGTATTGGCCACCGAAGCCGCCCGCAAGGAACTCGAAGAGCAGATGGCCGCCAAAGAGCGCCGCGCCGCCGCGGAAAAGGCGCGGGCCGAAAAGCGCGCCCAAGACCTCCAAAACCTCGTGCTGACGTTCAAGGCCCGAGCCGGCGAATCGGGCCGGTTGTACGGTTCCATCACCAGTGCCGATATCGCCGAGCGCCTTTCGGCGATCATCGGCGATGAGGTGGATAAGCGCAAAGTCCTTTTACAAGAGCCGATCAAAGAGGCTGGCCGGTCCAAGGTGGACGTGAAACTGCACAATAACGTGACGATCACGGTGACTGTGATCGTCGAGCCTGAGGTATAGGTCTGATTCGAACCGTCTTGATCGTTCCCGAAAATCGAGTGGCCAGGTCTGCTCCTCCGCGAGCGTCAACTGCTTTCCCAAAACAGGGCCTCGAACGTCCCCTTACGACCCCTCTCGACGGGCCTATAACACGCATAAGCGCTAAAGGCGCTCGTGCGCCCTTGCATAAGTTTCTCAAAAGGGCTATCATCAGCGTGTTGGCTTTGGGCCAAAACCCTCCCCCAAGGGTGGCCCTCAAAGCCCTTTCCATAGGGATTCAGCCGCCCGGCCAAAGCCTGCCAGGGCTGGCTTATCACACAGGTAGGGAGAACAGGTCATGTCGTCAAGATTCCGTCCGCTGATCGTCTCGCTGTTCGCCATCGTGATGATGGTGATGGCAGGCTGCACCTCGACGACCTCTTCTGGCAAGGGCCAACCGACCCCCACGCCTATCCCGCCCCCGCCCGTCCCCGAAAAGCCCACCTATGTCGTTCGCCGTGGAACGGTGGTGGACCAACTTTCCTTCACCGGCCGCATCTCGCCGGTGGTGGAGGAGGAACTCTTTTTCAAGACGGATGGGCGCGTCAAAAAGGTCTATGTCGAGCGCAATGATACGGTGCAAGCGGGTACCCTGCTCGCCGAACTCGAGAACGACGACCTTTTGCGGCAGTTGAGCCAAGCGCAAATCGAACTCGAAACCGCCCAACTAAACTTGGAGAAGGCCAAACAGAATCAACAGTACACCGTCGAGAAGGCCAAACTAGACCTGGAACTGGCCAAGGCCCAACTCACCAAGTTGCGCGAATCGCTCGCGGCGGCTGACCTCGATATCCAGATTGCCCAAGCCAACTTGGAAAGCGCCAAGAAAGGCCCCTCGGCGGAGGATATCGCCATCGCGCGCAGCCGTGTGGAGGTGGCCAAGAACTCCCTCTGGGCGGCGCAGATCAGCCGAGATGCGACTTGCGGCCGAGGCCCCGGCGAGGCCTGCGATTCGGCTCAAGCGAACGTCCAGCGGGCCGAGGAATCTCTACGCATCGAGGAACTCTCGCTGCAAAAACTCCTCAAGCCGCCCTCAGAGGAGGATCTCCTTCGCCTGCAAGCCGCGCTGGATCGCGCCATCCAGAATAAGAAGGGCATCCTTCTGGATATCAGTATCCAAGAGCAGCGCGTGGCCTTGGCCGAGATGGAGGTCCAGCGCCTGACGGCGGACATTGACCCGCAGTTGGTCAAGGCGGTGGATCGCGCCCAACTGGCGGTGGATCGCCTCAAGGCCCAGGTGGATAATACCCAAATCGTCAGCCCCATTACGGGCACGGTAACCTCCGTTTCGGCCTATGAAGGGCGCACGGTACAGGCCTACAAGCCCGTTTTTGTGGTGGCGGATGAATCCGAACTAGAAGTGACGGCTGAGCCGATGAGCACCGATCTCCAACGCCTGGCCGAGGGGATGGAATGCACCATTGTGCTTTCGGCCTACCCCGGCAAAGAATTGCCCGGCAAGATCATCCAACTCCCTTACCCCTACGGGCGGGGCGGCGGTGCCACCCTCGAAGAGGCCGACAAGTTGACGCACATCTCCTTTGACCCGCAAGATCTCGCGGTGCAGCCGGGCGACCTCGTCAAGGTTATCGTCACGCTTCAGCGTAAGGATGACGTGTTGTGGCTACCGCCCGCGGCTATCCGCACGTTCGCTGGGCGCAAGTTCGTCGTCATCCAAGAGGCGGATGGGCATCAGCGCCGCGTGGATATCACCGTGGGCATCGAGAGTTCAGACCGGGTGGAGATCGTAGAGGGTCTCCAAGAGGGGCAAGTGGTGATCGGCCAGTAGCGGGGAGGCTACCCGATGAACTTTATCTCGGTCATTCTCATTGCGTTCAAGCGCCTGTGGAACAACAAGTCATTGACGTTATGTTCCATCATCGGCCTCACCACAGCGGTGGCGCTCATCTCGAGTATCCCGCTGTATACGGATGCGGCCAACTTTAAGGTGCTCAAGGATTCGCTCGCTTCTGCTGAGACGGGCCGTTCGCGCCCGCCCTTTTCCTTTATGTATCGCTACATTGGCGCTTGGCACGGCCCTATCGAGATGGACAAGTTTGACCCCGTCAACCAATATCTCACGGATTCCGTGCCGGGCATCATTGAGTTGCCGCTCGTCAAGCGCACGCGGTATGTGAAGACGGATAATTTTTCGCTCTTCCCCGCGTCCGAGGCGGCTTACATCGGCATCCGCCAGCCCTTGGGTTGGATCAACCTGGGGTTTGTGGATGACATCGTGGACCACATCACCTTTATAGACGGCGGCCCTCCCGCCCCGGCCAGGGCGGATGACGAGATCATCCAGGTGATGGTCAGCCAAGGGTTCGCCGAGCAGACGGGCCTGCAAGTAGGCGAACGTTACGTGGCCTTCCGCCAGGGGAGGACGGTCACGTCGGCTACCGGCCAGCAGGTGGAGCAGCGCTCGAGCCAGTTCCAACTGGAGATCAGCGGCGTCTGGAAGGCCACCGACGAGGCGGACGTCTTTTGGTTCTACAGCCCCAAGGCCCTCGAGGCCACCTTTATGGTGCCGGAGGAGACCTTCCGCAACCGCATCGCCCCGGCTATGGATGATGAGGTCTATGCGGCCATCTGGTACTTGGTGTTCAATGGCGAGCGCGTTCGCACAGATGACGTGCCCGAACTCATGGGGCGCATCAACTTTGCTAACGCCCAGGTGAGTTCCCTCTTGCCCAACTGCGTGTTGGACCTCTCACCCTATGACGCCCTGCAGAACTACCGCTGGACGACCTTTATTATGACGATCGTCCTGTACGTGTTCGCTGGGCCGATCTTGCTCCTTGTGCTGTACTTTATCGGGTTGATCGCCGGCCTGGTGGTGGATCGCCAGCGCGGCGAAATCGCCATTTTCAAGAGCCGTGGCGCTGGAGACGGCCAAATCGTGGGCATCTATGCCCTCGAAGGGATTATGGTGGGGGCCATCTCGCTGGCGGCGGGGCTGTTCCTCGGCCGCTATATCGCCATCCTGATGGGGAATACGATCTCCTTCCTATCCTTTGGAGATCGCCAACCCCTCCCGGTGATCATCACACCGCGCGCCATCCGCTTGGCGCTGGTGGGCATCGGCGTAGGGCTTCTGGCCAGCCTTTGGCCCGCTATGCGCGCCGCGCGGCTGACCATCGTCACCTACAAGCGCGAGCGCGCCCGCGCTATGGAAAAGCCGCTCTGGCAGCGCGCCTTTTTGGATTTCCTGCTCTTGATTCCGGCGGGGTATGGGTACTATATCCTCAAGAATCGGGGCACCATCAACTTTTTGGCCGGCCAAGCGGGAGGAGACCCCTTCCAAGATCCTCTCCTTTTCCTGGTGCCGGCCATCACCATTTTTGCCGTCTCGCTCATCATCGTGCGCCTGTTCCCGCTCCTGATGGAGTTCCTCGCCTGGCTCAGCGGCCAGTTGGTGCGCGCCGTCTCGGTGGTGTTGGCCTTTCGCCAGTTGGCGCGTGTTTCGGGGCAATACACCGGCTCTCTCCTGCTCTTGGTGTTGACCCTGAGCCTGGCCACCTTCACCGCCTCGATGGCGCGTACGCTCGACCAGAGCCTGCATGACTCGATGTATTACCGCTACGGGGCAGATTACCAACTCATCGAATCGGGCGAGGGGCCGGAGGAGCAATCGCAAACCCCGGCAGAGGCACCTGCTTCCGCCGCCGAAACGCAGGCCGAGCAGATCGGCGGCTGGATGTTCGTGCCCGTAACGGAACATATGCGCGTGCCGGGCATCCTCGATGCAGCGCGCATCGGCGCCTATCGCGCCGACGCCGTGGTGGGCAAGACGACGGCGCGCGGGCGCTTCTTTGGAATTGACCGCCTGGATTTCCCTCGGGTAGCCTTCTTCCGGCGCGATTTTGCCCCCAACCCCTTGGGCACGTTGATGAACCGCCTAGCGCTCGATAACTCGGCGCTCCTCGTTAGCCCGAACTTTTTGAGCGACTTTTCGTACAATGTCGGAGACCGCGTGGACCTCGCCGTATCCGTATGGGGCGAGCGGCGCACCATCCCGTTCATCATCGCCGACGTCATCTACTACTTCCCCACCTATTACCCGACGGATGAGGATTCGAAATACCTGTTCGTGGGGAACTTGGAGTACATCTTTGAGCAAATGGGCGGTATGTTCCCCTACGATGTATGGATTCGCGCGGCGGGCAAACTGGACCCCGAAAAGACGCGCGAAGAACTCCTCAAGTATGACATCAACGTCATCAGTATGAGCGGGAGCCGCGAGGCCATCGAGAAAGAACAGGCCCGCCCAGAGCGCACCGGCGTGTTTGGTATTCTCTCCGTGGGGTTCGTGGCGGCGGCCCTGTTGACCACGTTGGGCTTCCTCCTGCATTCGCTCATCTCTTTCCGCAGGCGGTATATCGAGTTCGGCGTGCTCCGGGCCATTGGCCTTTCGGTGGGGCAGATGATCGGCTTTTTGGGCGTGGAGCAGGTGATGCTCATCTTGACGGGCATCACCGCCGGCACGGGCGTGGGCATCTTGGTGAGCGACCTGTTCGTGCCCTTCTTGCAGGTGGGCGCCACGAAATATGCCACGGTGCCGCCCTTTGTGGTGCTCATCGCCTGGGATGACATCATCAAGATTTATCTCGTCTTTGGCGCGATGCTCGTAGTGGCCGTGGCGGGTATGATCTGGTTCCTGCTTCACTTGAGGATCTTTGAAGCGGTGAAACTAGGAGAGGCGGTATAAGGATGATGGCTTCGAACGGTCCTATGATCCTGTGCGATAACCTGGTCAAAATCTACAAGGTGCAGGATCTCGAAGTGGTGGCCCTGCAGGGCCTTGACCTGATGGTGGATCGTGGGGAGTTTATGGCGATCGTCGGCCCAAGCGGGAGCGGCAAATCGAGCCTGATGAACATCCTCGGTGGGCTGGATCGCCCCTCGGCAGGGCGAGCCATCGTAGATGGCCAGGATTTGCTCAAACTCTCGACCTTTGCCCTCACGCGCTACCGCCGGCAGAAGGTGGGGTTCGTCTGGCAGCAGCCTTCGCGCAACCTGGTGCCCTACCTTTCGGTGGAAGAGAACGTCGAACTCCCTATGATCGTGGCCGGTATGCCTTATAAGGAGCGCAAATCTTGGACGCGCGAAATGCTCGAGGCCGTGGGCTTGTGGGAACGCCGCCATCATAACCTCCAGCAACTCTCGGGTGGCGAGCAACAGCGTACGGCCATCGCCGTGGCGTTGGCCAATAAGCCGGTGCTCCTTTTGGCCGATGAACCGACCGGCGAGGTGGATACCACCACTGCGCAGACGATTATGGATACCCTGCGCTATCTGAACCAGCAGTATGGCCTGACCATCGTGATGGTTACGCACGATCAGCGCGTCTCTAACCAGGTGGATCGCGTTGTAACCATCCGCGATGGGCGCACCTCCAGCGAGCGCGTGCGGCGTTTGCGCACCGTCGAAGAAGGCGCCGCCCAAGAGGATATGACGCCCAGCGAACACGAGAGGCAAGTGGCCCCTATTGAAGAGGCCTTTCACGAATACGTGGTGCTTGATTATGCCGGCCGTCTGCAGATCCCTCGCGAGTTCCTCGATGCGCTGGGCATTTCTGACCGCGCCCAGGTGGAGTTGACGGAGCAAGGCATCCTCATCAAGCCGGCGGCAGGCCTTCTCGATACGACCGCTCAGGCGGCGCGCGTCTCTCAAGTGGCCGAGATGTGGGGGCCTCAGCGCGGTTCAAAAGATTGGCGCCTGCGCTTGGGCGATGCCAGCCGTGGTCTGCGCGGATTGCTTCGGCGCCGATAAGGCCCTCGTTTGAACTAGACGACGGAGGATGGGCAGAATCGTGCCAGAGAATATGGATCAACACATCGTCCGCAGTGTGGGGGTTACCCGCGTCTATCGGGTGGGCCAGGTCGAGGTGCATGCCCTACGCGGCGTGGACTTTTGGGCTAAACAAGGGGAATACGTGGCCCTGATGGGGCGTTCCGGCTCGGGCAAGACGACCCTGATGAACATCATCGGCGGGCTGGACCATCCCACCTCGGGCCAGGTGTTCCTCTATGGGAAGGATATCTCGCGCCTCAGCGATAGAGAACTCACCGAGATTCGGCGGCACCGCATTGGGTTCGTATTCCAGTCGTTCGCGCTGATGCCGACGATGTCTGCCTATGAGAATGTGGAAATCCCCTTGCGGCTCATCGGCATGGGGCACCGCGAACGCCGCCAACGGGTGATGGAATGCCTCGAACTCGTGGGGCTGACGCGCTGGGCCAAGCACCGCCCGCAGGAACTTTCCGGCGGCCAACAGCAGCGGGTGGCCATCGCGCGGGCCATCGTCACGCGGCCAGGGCTGATCTTGGCGGACGAGCCGACGGGCGAGTTGGATAGCGCCACAGGCCGCAGCATTATGGAACTCTTTCGCGACGTGGTGGATCAAGAGGGCATCACCGTGGTGATGAGTTCGCACGACCCCACCGTCGAAGAGTTTGCCGATTTCGTCTACCACCTAGCCGACGGGCAAATCGTCAACGGCCGCTGAACCTTCCTGAACGCCCCAAACGCAGGAGCGAACGAGGTCTTTCGCTCCTGCGTTTTTGATTTCAGGCGGGGGCCTCGCGCTCCCCCTCACCCTGACCCTCTCCCACCCCAGGTGGGAGAGGGAACGCCACGCGGAAGGCGCCTCGTGCTCCCCCTCACCCTGACCCTCTCCCACCCCAGGTGGGAGAGGGAACGCCACACGGAAGGCGCCTCGTGCTCCCCCTCACCCTGACCCTCTCCCACCCTAGATGGGAGAGGGAACGCCACGCGGAAGGCGCCTCGTGCTCCCTTACCTATTGCCGGAGCGCGGGCCTCCCGGCCCGCACGCGCCGAAAGGCGCCTTACTTGCACATCACCGAATCCCCCCGCTCGACCACAGGGAGGCCTGACGGCCTCCCTCGCGAGGCAGGAGCCTCGCGCTCCGGTGCCTTCTCCCGCGCCAGCGCGGGAGAAGGCTAGGGTGAGGGGCTTTCAGCCATTCCCTTCTCGCGGGCCTGCGGCGCATTTTTGCGTAAAGGGCCAGAATCGTCTATTATTGAACGACATACTCAAGAAGGGGGCACAGGCGCGATGTATCGTGTGAGCGTGAGAAGGCACTTTGACGCGGCCCATGCCCTACGAGGCTACCAAGGCCGCTGTGAGAACCTCCACGGGCATCGTTGGGAGGTGGTGGTAACCGTCCAAAGCGAACGTCTGGACGAGGTAGGCCTCGCGTGTGATTTTACGGTGCTCAAGCGCGAGTTGGATGCCATCCTCGAACGGTTCGACCACCGCAACCTGAACGAGACGCCCCCCTTTGATCGCTTGAACCCCAGTTCCGAGCACATTGCGCGGGAGGTCTACCGCGCCCTTCAGGAACGGCTGCCCGGCGTTGCCATCTACCAGGTGGAGGCCTGGGAATCTCCGGATGCCTGGGCGACCTATTCCGAAGGGTGATTTCGCGGACCTCACCGCCTTTTTGACCATGCTTAGGCGCTATGGTATTGTGGCGCCAGAGACCCATTGTTAGGATGCAGGAGGCTTTTAGCCGTATGGCTCAACGAGCATTTCAAGAACCGAACGGTTTTGAAGATTGGCTGGCAGAAGATTTCGTCTCCTCCGATGACGAGGTGGATGAACTGCCGGTTCTCCCCTTGCGAGATTCCGTCCTTTACCCGCATATGATGGCCCCCCTCTTGGTGGGGCGCGAGGCCTCGCTCAAGGCGGTGGAGGCCGCTATGGAGGGCGACCGCCGGCTCATCGCCGTGGCCCAACGAGACGAGGAGATTGAGGAACCCACCAAAGATGACCTCTATTCCGTGGGCACCGAGGTGGTCATCGGGCGCAGGTTGCGTATGCCCGATGGCACGGTGAGCATCTGGGTGCAGGGGCGGCGCAGATTGCGCATCTTGCGCTACTTGCAAGAGGAACCCTATATGGTGGCGCAGATCGCGCCCCTGAACGAGTACGTCGAGGAAGGCCTCCCCACCGAGGCCCTGATGCGCGCCGTGCTCGCCCTGTTTGAAAAGGTGGTGCAACTCAGCCACAACGTGCCGGAGGATGCCTACGTCGCGGCGATGAACGCCGATGACCCCGGCCTCTTGGCCGACCTCGTCGCCTCGGTGCTGAATTTGAGCATCGCCGAACGGCAGGAGTACCTCGAGACGACCGACACCACCCAGCGGCTCCAGAAACTGAGCGTCGAACTCGCCTCCGAGTTGGACGTGCTCGAGTTGGAGAACCGCATCCAATCTCAAGTGCAGCAGGAAATTGACAAGAGCCAGCGCGAATATTTCCTGCGCGAGCAGATGCGCGTCATCCAGAACGAGTTGGGCGAGACGGACCCGCACACCCAAGATGTGAACGAACTCCGCGCCCGCCTGGAAGAGGTCAAACTGCCCGAAGAGGTGCGCAAACGCGTCGAGAAGGAACTCCACCGCCTGGAGAGTATGCCTTCTATGGCGCCCGAGACGGGGATCATCCGCACCTATATTGACTGGATCCTCTCGCTCCCTTGGGGCATCTATACGACGGATAACCTCGATATCGCGCGCGCGGCCAAGATTTTGGATGAGAGCCACTTTGGCCTGCCCAAGGCCAAAGAGCGCATCCTCGAGCACATTGCCGTGCACCAACTCGCCGCCGACAAGATGAAAAGCCCCATCCTCTGTTTCGTCGGCCCGCCGGGCACGGGCAAGACGTCCCTTGGGCAATCCATCGCCAAGGCTTTGGGGCGCAAGTTCGTGCGCGTGAGTTTAGGGGGCATCCGCGATGAGGCCGAAATTCGCGGCCACCGCCGCACCTACGTGGGCGCCCTGCCGGGGCGCATCATCCAGACGATGCGCCGCGCCGAATCGAGCAACCCCGTCTTTATGCTCGATGAGATTGACAAAGTCGGCATAGACTTCCGGGGAGATCCTTCGGCGGCGCTCTTGGAGGTGCTCGACCCCGAACAGAACTATGCCTTCTCGGATCACTATCTGGAGGTGCCCTTTGACCTCTCCAAGGTGATGTTTATCACCACGGCCAACCTGCTCGACCCCATCCCGCCGGCCTTGCTCGACCGGATGGAGGTCATCGAGTTCCCGGGGTATATGGAGGAGGAAAAGATCGAAATCGCGCGCCTCTTCCTCATCCCCAAGCAGGTGGAGCAGAACGGACTCACGGCCCTGCGCTTTTCGGAAGGGGCCATCAAGGGCCTCATCCGCGAATACACGCAGGAGGCCGGCGTGCGCAACCTCGACCGGGAGATCGCCAACATCTGCCGTAAGGTGGCACGGCGGGTGGCGGAAGGCAAGCCCGTGCCTACGATCATCACGAAGCAGGCCCTGCCCAAGTATGTGGGGCCTCCGCGTTACACCTTTGGCCTGGCCGAAAAGGATGACCAGGTGGGTGTAGCCACCGGCGTGGCCTGGACGGAGGCCGGCGGCGATACGCTCTCGGTGGAGGTTACCATCGTGCCAGGCAAGGGGAACGTCCTCCTCACCGGGCAGATGGGCGAGGTGATGCAGGAGTCGGCGCAGGCGGCCATCAGTTACACCCGTTCGCGCGCCGAGGAGTTGGGGTTCGACGATGTGGATTTCGACAAGATTGATATCCACATTCACGTGCCTGAGGGCGCGGTGCCCAAAGATGGCCCTTCGGCCGGCATCACCATCGCCACGGCCCTCATCTCGGCGCTCACTGGGCGCCCCGTGCACCACGAAGTGGCTATGACCGGCGAAATCACCCTGCGCGGGCGCGTTTTGCCCATCGGGGGTGTGCGCGAGAAGGTGCTTGCCGCCCAACGCGCCGGGTTCAAGACGATGCTCATCCCGCGCCAAAACCGCCGAGACCTGGACGAAGTGCCCCCCAAGTTGCGCCGCCGCCTGAACTTTGTCTTTGTGGATTCGATGGATCAGGTGGTGCCCGTGGCCCTGGCGGCGCAACGAGAGGCCTCCGTGGCGGCGAGGCTTTCGCGCTAGGCACCGGCCCTTTACCGGCGTAGAGGCCGCAAAAAGGGGCGCCTACTACAGTAGGCGCCCCTTTGATTTTGCCCCCATCTACCGGATAGTGATGGCCCCGACGCCGCCTTCCACACTGACCTCGATGCCTTGGGCGCCCTCGCGGAACCCTTCGGTTACATAGTAGGCGCCCTGTTTTTCGAAGCGAGGCCCTACCTGCACCTCTCCCAACCCGCTCTCCACCCGGAAGCGGGCCTCCACCCCTTGGGGCACCTGGATGGTCAAGGCCCCCACACCCCCTTTGACGGAGGCCTCATACGGGGCGCGCTCCGAAAGGCGCATCTCTACCTCGCCCACGCCGCCGTTGAAATCTAGGCGGGTGAGGGCGAGGCCGGTGAGATCCACCTGCGAATGGCTGACCCCGCTCGTGATCTCCAACCGCAAAGGCACCCGCCGAGAGAGCCGCACGACCCAGAGGTTCCTCTCGCCACCGGAGGTGGGCACCCAGGCGCGGTGGTCGCTCTTGATGAGCACGCGGAGGTCCCCGCCGGCGTCCGTGGCCTCATGGACGATGTGCGTATAGCGGCGGTCATAGCGCAAATCGGCCTCATAGAGTTGGGGAGAGCCTTCCTCGAGCGCCCCTACCTCCAACTGCCCCACGCCCAACTGCAAGCGCACCTCGGCGCTGTGGACGCCCTCCACGGGGCGAGAGAGGCGTTCTGCCGCATAGGTGCCGCCCACCTCTAGGCGCGGCGCCCAATACAGGAGCGCCCCGAGGAGGCCGATGGCGAGCGCCAAGAGCACCCAACGGCCAACGCGCGTGCCGCCCAGGATGAGGTCCAGCCCCAAGAGCACCAAGAGGAGCGGCCACCAACGCGCGATGCTCTCCCAAGAGATCGCCCAGACGCCGAGCCGATCCAAGAGGAGGATGACGCCTCCTACGATCAAGAGGAGCGGGAAGACGATGCGCGGCCCTGATTCTTTCATCCGTGACGATCCTTTAGGTTATTGATGAGGATGAGCAGGCCAATGGCGATGAGCACCAGCGGCCACAAAAAGTTCAGCCATCCCAGAAGGTTCAAATTCTTGAGCAGGACGAGCAGGCCGATGGCGATCAGCCCCGCCCCCACAAAGAGGACGCGGTTCGTGGCGCGCGAGTGGGGTTCCCACGTGTTATCGAGGGAGGTCTGCGCCCCCCGGCCAAGGTGCTGGGCGCGTTCGCGAATCTCTTCCGCATTGTGGCGGATCATCTCGTCGCGCGTGGCAAAGGTGGCGTCCTCGGCCGGTACGAGGAGCCAAAGGAGCATATAGGCGATCACCCCCAGGCCCGTCATCACCCCAAAGACGATGAAAAAGATGCGCACGAGGAGCGGATCCAGCGCGAGGTATTGGGCCAGCCCCCCGCACACCCCTCCGATGACGCGATCGGTCCTGCTGCGGCGTAACGTATTCACGGCAACCTCCTTTTGTCGTTTCTCTTCGTGCACTATACGCACCAGGGGGCGCGGGGTTGCAAGGGGGGCGCTTTCAGCGGCGGTCAAATTGGCGTTCCAGTTGGGCCTGGCTAAAGTGGACGAGCGTGGGGCGCCCGTGGGGGCAGGTGTGGGGGAGCGCCGTGCGCTCCAGTTGGCGCACCAGGTCGCGCATCTCTTCCGGCGAGAGGGCCTTGCCGGCGCGCACCGCAGTGTGGCAAGAGAGGGTAATCAGGGCCTGGTCTTCCCAAGAGAACCCTTCTTTGCCCTCCAGGGCGGCCTCGAGCATCTCACCGAGGGCGGTGGAGACGTCTCCAGGGGCGAGGCCAGCCGGCACGCGCTTGACCAGGAACGTGTTCCCCCCAAAGGGGATGATCTCGAACCCATAGGCGAGGAGCGCCTGCAAATTGGCCTCGAGGAGCACGGCCTGCTGGGGCGCCAGTTCGATGGCGACGGGGTCGAGGAGTTCCTGCGAGGCCACGCCCTGGCCGGCGCGCTGGGCGCGCAATTCCTCGTAGCGGATGCGCTCATGGGCGGCATGCTGGTCTATGAGGTACATCCCCCCAGGGCCTTCGGCCACGATGTAGGTCTGAGCGATTTGCCCCACCACGCGAAGCATCGGCAGGCGGCCGGAGGGCTGGGGTTCTTCCGCGCGCAAGGGCGCTTCAAGGGGCACGCGATGCCCCACCTCTTCTGGGTTGACGGGCAGCGGCGCCTGCGCGAAGAGGGCGCGCCAATCTTGCCCGGCGCGCAAGCGGGAGGCCGCGGAAGGGCCGGGGATTTGCGCCACCGGCACGGGGTACTGCCGCATCAAGGCCGTGCGCACGGCGCGCTGCACCACCGTAAAGACCTCGCGTTGGCGACGGAAGCGCACCTCCTGCTTGGTGGGGTGGATGTTCACATCCACATCCTCCGGCGGGAGCGTAAGGCTGAGCACTACGAGCGGATGGCGCCCCTGCGGGAGCAGCGTCCGATAGGCCTCGCCGATGGCGTAGGAAAGCGAAGTATCTTGAATCCACCGGCGGTTCACAAAGAGCAAGATATCCCGCCGATTGGCGCGGTGCAAAGAGGGCGCGCTGATCTGCCCAGAGACGGTTATGCCTTCCTCGGTGAAAGGGGGAATCTCAATCAACTGCTCGGCGATGTCGAGGCCATAGAGCGTAACGAGCACATCGTAGAGGGAGCCCGTCCCCAATGTGCGCAGAACGAGCCGCCCATTGCTCTCGAGCGAGAGGCGCTTTTCGGCATAGATGAGGGCATAACTCGATACCAGCCGGGCTACCTGGCCCGCTTCGGTTGTATCGCTTCGCAGGAACTTGAGCCGGGCCGGCGTGTTGAAAAAGAGGTTCTCCACTGCCACCGTCGTGCCGGGGGGGCGCCCCTGCCCCTCGCGGTGGAGGATGCGGCCGCCCTCCAGGCGGATGAGCGTGCCCGCCTCCTCGCCCACGGCGCGCGTCGAGAGCGTGACGCGAGAGACGGCCGCAATGCTCGCCAAGGCCTCGCCACGAAAGCCCAAGGTCTGGATGCGATAGAGGTCCTCCGCCGAACGGAGTTTGCTCGTGGCGTGGCGGGCGAAGGCCAGTTCCACCTCATTGGCCGGGATGCCGCAACCATTATCGGAAACGCGCACCAGCCGCCGCCCACCCTGAGCGATTTCGATGGCGATCTCGCTCGCGCCCGCGTCTATGGCGTTCTCCAGCAGTTCTTTGACGACCGAGGCTGGCCGCTCGATGACCTCACCGGCGGCGATGCGCACCACGACCTCGGGCGATAGGATGCGGATGGGCATAAACAGTTCGCCTCCTTCACTGGGTGCATTTTACCACGCCCGCCCAAGGGCACAAGGAACGGGCCTCTGCGCATTCGCCGCGCCCCTAGGGAAGGGACGCCCCTTTGACCGGGCTAGGCTGTGCGGCTATGATGGGCCTCAACCTTTGGGGGGCGTGATGATGGGGAACACTACAAAGGGCGAGGCGCTCTCTCCCGGCCCGGCGCCTAGGGCGCGCCGGCGCTTTGGCCTCTTGGCCACGGGGATCATCGGTGGGGGCATTTTGGCCGTTTCGTCGGCCTCCGTGCTCATCCGCCTGGCTTCGGCGCCGCCCCTGGCCGTGGGCAGTTGGCGCTTGGGGTTGGCCTCCCTCCTCCTCACGCCGCTGGCCGCGCCTATGTTGCGCCGCGAATGGCCTCGCCTCACGCGCCGAGATGGCTTGCGCATCGCCCTGGCCGGCTTGGCCCTGGCTGTGCACTTTGCCAGTTGGATTACCTCCCTTTCCTACACCACGGTGGCCAGTTCGGTGATCTTGGTCTCCACGAACCCCATCTTTGTGGGGCTAGCCGCGCCGCGCCTTTTGGGTGAGAAGGTGGGGCGGCGCACGGCGTGGGCCATCGCGCTCGTCTTGGCGGGGTGCGTCATCGTGGGCTATGGGGATATTGACCTCTCTCCCCGTGCGCTCCTGGGCGATCTCCTCGCGCTCGTGGGGGCGCTGGGCGCCTCGGCGTACATCCTCTTGGGGCGCGAGGTGCGCCGCAAACTCTCCACCTGGGCTTACGTGTGGCCCTGCTACGGCATCGCCGCGCTGGCCCTCATCGCTTTCACGCTCCTCGTCGGCCAGCCGTTGTGGGGTTACCCCTGGCCTACGCTAGGAATTTTCGCCCTCCTGGCCATCGGCCCGCAGATTTTGGGGCATTCCGCCTTCAACTGGGCCTTGGGGCACCTCAGCGCTGTGTTCGTAACCTTGACCATCCTCGGCGAACCGGTTGGGGCCTCGCTCCTTGCCCTGATCATCCTCCGCGAGGTGCCCCCGCCGGCCGTCTGGCTGGGGGGCGCGCTCATCTTGGGGGGTATCCTCCTCGCCGCGCTGAGCCAGGGGCAGAGTTCACCGTGAATGCGATGTACCCCTATGTCAAGGCAAATGATCACCCCACCGGGGAATGAGGGTTCACCCAATGGATCATTATACCCGCCCCAGCGAGGCCCTCTGTTCTCGAGGTTGCAGGCCAGGGGCAGATCGGCGGTTTGACAAAATGCTCAATCCGTGATATATAAAACCTAACCGTACGAAAGGTCTGGCCGCTCGATGAGCACGATGTCGTTTGGCATCATCATTGTCCTCGTCCTAGTTGCGCTCCTCATTGTAGAGGAGCCGCTGCCGGTTGGGCGAGGATCGCGTTAGCGCCAGATCGTATCACTCCAGATTCTCAAGGGCCTCACCCAACCGGGTGAGGCCCTTATCATCTGTTAGGGCCGTGTGCTTGGGCACAGCCCCCAAAACGAATTCACAACGCCGCGAACCCGCAAAGACGCCACCGGCCATCGTTGCCGAATTATCCCTTGGCGTCTTTTTCATATCCGCCGCGCAGTTCACCAAAGGAGCAGTTCACGATGCGAAGCGACGTCATCAAACGGGGCTTGGAGCGCACCCCCCACCGCTCCCTTTTGTGGTCGTTGGGCCGCACCGATGAGGAAATGGCCCGCCCCTTTGTGGGGGTCATCGGCTCTTTTACTGACATTATCCCCGGCCATATGAACCTGGATCGCATCGTCCAGGCCGTGCGCGATGGCGTCTATATGGCGGGCGGCACGCCCTTTGAGGCGCACACCATCGGCATTTGCGATGGCATCGCGATGGGGCACGCGGGGATGAAATATTCCCTCGCCTCGCGCGAGTTGATCGCCGATTCCGTCGAGGCGGTCGTCCAGGCCCATGCTTTCGACGCCATCGTCCTCGTGGCCTCTTGCGACAAGATCATCCCCGGCATGGTGATGGCAGCCGCGCGGCTCAACTTGCCCACCGTGTTCGTGAGCGGCGGCCCGATGCTGGCCGGCCGCCGGGGCGACCAAATCCTCGACCTGAACAGCGCCTTTATGGCCGTGGGCGGGGCCACCTCGGGCGCCTTGAGCGACCGCGATGTGGAACAAATCGAAAAGGCCTGTTGCCCGGGGTGCGGCTCCTGCGCGGGGATGTTCACGGCGAATACGATGGCCTGCCTGTGCGAGGCGCTGGGCATCGCCCTGCCGGGCAACGGCACCATCCCGGCCGTCAGTTCGCGGCGCATCGCGCTCGCCCGCACGGCGGGGATGCAGGTGATGGAACTCTGGCGGCGCAACATCACCGCGCGCGATATCCTCACCGAGGCGGCCTTCCACAACGCCTTTACGACGGATATGGCTATGGGCGGTTCGACGAACTCCGTCCTGCATCTTTTGGCCATCGCCCACGAGGCGGGCGTGCGGGTGAACCTGCGCGACCTGAATGCCTTCAGCGAGCGCACGCCGCACTTGTGCAAACTCTCGCCCGCCAGCAACCAGCACATCGAAGATTTGTACTATGCGGGCGGCATCCCCTCTATTCTGCGCGAGTTGGAGCGGCTGAACCTCCTCAAGCGAGAGGCCCTCACCGTAACGGGCGGCACCGTGGCCGAGAACCTGGCCCCCGGCGGGCGCTGGGCGCCCGATGAGCGCCTGGTGAACCGCGCCGTGGTGCGCCCGGCCGAGGATCCCTACTCCCCCACGGGGGGGTTGGCGCTCCTCTTTGGGAACCTGGCCCCGGAGGGCGCCGTGGTCAAGAGCGCGGCGGTGGCCCCCCAGATGATGCGCCACACCGGCCCGGCCCGCGTGTTCGATTCGGAAGAGGAGGCCACGGCGGCCATCTTGGCGAAACAATTCAAAGAGGGAGATGTCCTCGTCATCCGCTACGAGGGGCCAAAGGGCGGCCCCGGTATGCGCGAGATGCTGACGCCCACCTCGATCCTCTCCGGTATGGGGGTGGATGATAAGGTGGCCCTCATCACGGATGGGCGTTTTTCGGGGGCCTCGCGCGGCGCGGCCATCGGGCACATCTCGCCGGAGGCCGCCGCACGGGGGCCGCTGGCCGCCGTGCAAGAGGGCGACCTCATCACCATTGATATTCCCCAGCGCGCACTGACCCTGCACGTCTCCGATGAGGAGATCGCCCGCCGCTTGGCGGCCCTGCCGCCCTTTGAGCCGCGCGTCAAAGGGGGATATTTGCGGCGCTATGCTCACCTTGTTACCTCGGCCAGCACGGGGGCCATTTTGCAGGACGAGTAGAAAACGGGGCTTACCCACGCGGCCTTTACCCAGTGGAGGAAAAGACGACGATGAGATTGAACGGAGCGCAGATTTTGTGGGAATGTTTGGTGCGCGAGGGCGTGGAGGTGGTGTTCGGCATCACCGGGGGGGCCGTTTTGCCCATCTATGACGAGATGCCCAAGTACCCTGTCCATCACGTCACGATGCGCCACGAGCAGGCCGCGGCCCACGCGGCCGATGGTTATGCCCGCGCCACAGGGAAGGTGGGCGTCTGTATGGCCACCTCCGGCCCTGGGGCCACGAACCTCGTAACGGGCATCGCCACCGCGCAGATGGATTCCTCGCCCATCGTCGCCATTACGGGGCAGGTGGCCACGAGCGCCCTAGGCACGGATGGCTTTCAAGAGGTGGATACCACGGGCATTACCCTGCCCATCACCAAGCACAACTATCTCATCACGAACGTCAAAGACTTGGCCCGTTCCGTGCGCGAGGCCTTTTACATCGCCCGCACGGGCAAGCCGGGCGCCGTGCTCATTGATATCGTCAAAGATGCCCAGCAGGCCGAGTGCGAGTTCGAGTATCCCGAGCAGGTTTACCTGCCGGGCTACCGGCCGCACGTGCGTGGCAACCCTCGGCAGATCAAGCAGGCCGCCGAGTTGATCAACGCGGCCCAGCGGCCGGTGATCATCGCCGGGCGCGGCGTGCTCATCGCCCATGCGGAGGCGGAACTGCGCGCCCTGGCCGAAAAGGCGAACATCCCCGTGGTAACGACCCTCTTGGGCAAAAGCGCGCTCCCCGAGACGCACCCCCTCTGCCTGGGGATGGGCGGGATGCACGGCGAGGCCTATGCCAACTGGGCTATGCAGGAGGCCGACCTCATCTTTGGCATTGGCACCCGCTTCGATGACCGCCTCACGAGCACGGCCTCGACCTTTGCGCCCAAGGCCAAGGTCATCCACGCCGATATCGAGCCGGCGGAAATCAGCAAGCGCATCCGCGTGGATGTGCCCATCGTGGGCGATGCGCGGAATGTGCTCCAGGCGCTCTTGCCGCTGGTGCGCGAGGCCGAGCACACCGAGTGGCTGGAATGCATCGCCAAATGGCGGGAGGATACCTTGGCGCATGACATCCTCTGGCAAGAGACGGATGAACTCGTGCCCCAATACGTCATCCGCTCCATTTGGGAGGCGACCTGCGGCGAGGCCATTATGGTCTCTGACGTAGGCCAAAACCAGATGTGGGAGGCGCAATATTACCTCCACAACCGCCCAGGGGGGTTGATCTCCTCCGGCGGCTTGGGGACGATGGGGTTCGCCTTGCCGGCGGCCATCGGCGCGGCTATGGGCCGGCCCGATTGCCGCGTGTGGGTGGTGGCCGGAGATGGCGGCTTTCAGATGACGCTGCAAGAACTCGCCACCGTGGTGCAAGAAAAGTTGCCCCTCAAGATCGCCATTTTGAATAACGGCTTTTTGGGGATGGTGCGCCAGTGGCAGGAACTCTTTTACAACAAGAACTATTCCGGCTCGCCCCTCTTGGGGCCGGATTTCGTCAAACTCGCCGAGGCCTACGGCATCCCTGGGCTGCGCGTCACGAGAAAAGAGGACGTGGTGGGGGCCGTCCAACAGGCCGAGGCGATGGAAGGCCCCGTGCTGATAGACTTTCAAATCGAGCAAGAGCATAATGTGTACCCAATCGTCCCCGTGGGGCAGCCCATCCATCAGATGCTCCGCCGCCCCATCAAGGTGCGGGCGCAGTCTGCCGCGTGCGAACGGCAAGGAGGGGAGGCATGATCTCAGAAGCCCAGAGCGGAGTGTTCTCGCGGCGCACGCTCGTCGTCTTGATGGAAGATAAGCCCGGCGTCCTGAGCCATGTGACGAACCTCTTCCGGCGGCGCAACTATAACATCGAGAGCCTCACCGTGGGCCACTCGGAGACGCCCGGCATCTCGCGGATGACGGTGGTCGTCCATGCCAATGACGCCGTGTTGGAGCAGGTCATCAAGCAACTGTATAAACTGATCAATGTTACCAAAGTGACGGATATCACCGATGACGCGGCGGTCATCCGCGAGTTGGCGCTCATCAAGGTGCATGCCACGGGGGCCGATCGCGCCGAAATCAAGCAGTTGGTGGATATCTTCCGCGCCCAGATCATTGACGTGGCCCACGAATCGCTCACCGTGGAGGTTACCGGCACGGAGGATAAGATTGATTCGATGATCGAGATGCTGCGGCCGTTCGGCATCAAAGAGTTAACGCGCACCGGCCGGGTGGCGATGGTGCGCGGCGCCGCGCGCACGAACGGCGATCGGTAGGGTGCCAAGCGCCCGCCTGGGGGGCTGCTGGAAACATATCCCATCATACGTGGAGGCAGGGAACCATGGCGACGATTTATTACGATCAAGACGCAGATCTAAGCCTGCTCGCAGGCAAAAAGATCGCCATCATCGGCTACGGCAGCCAGGGGCACGCCCACGCGCTCAACCTCAAAGATAGCGGGTGCGACGTCCGCGTGGGGCTGTATAAGGGGAGCAAATCTTGGGAGGTGGCCGAAAAGGCCGGCCTCACCGTCAAGACGACCCCCGAGGCCGTGGCCGAGGCGGATATCATCACCATCCTCGTGCCCGATACGGCCCAGGCAGCGCTCTACAAGGCCGAAATCGCCCCGAACCTCAAGCCAGGGGCGATGCTTATGTTCGCGCACGGCTTTTGCATCCACTATAGCCAAATCGTGCCGCCCAAGAATGTGGATGTGACCATGGTAGCGCCCAAGGCGCCGGGGCACCGCGTCCGCGAGGTCTTTTGCGCGGGGCAGGGCACGCCGGGCCTCTTGGCCATCTACCAAGATGCCACCGGCCAGGCCAAGCCGATCGCGCTCGCCTATGCCAAAGGCATCGGCTGCACGCGCGCCGGCGTCATCGAGACGACCTTTGCCGAAGAGACCGAGACCGACCTCTTTGGCGAGCAGGCCGTCCTGTGCGGGGGCGTTTCGGCGCTCATCAAGGCCGGGTTTGAGACGCTCGTCGAGGCCGGCTACCAGCCCGAAATCGCCTACTTTGAATGCCTGAATGAACTCAAACTCATCGTGGACCTCATTTACCAGGGCGGCCTTTCCTATATGCGCTACTCCATCAGCGATACCGCCGAGCACGGCGACTATTACGCCGGCCCCAAGATCATCACCGAAGAGACGCGCAAGGTGATGAAGCAACTCTTGGCGGATATCCAAGATGGCACGTACGCGCGCCTGTGGCTTTTGGAAAATCAGGCCGGGCGCCCGAGTTTCAACCTCATCCGCAAGCGCGAGCAGAATTCGCTCATAGAGCAGGTGGGGCGTAAACTCCGCGCTATGATGCCTTGGCTCGATGCCAAAGACGTCCCTTCGTGATCACACCCTGGTGAGGAGTGAGCCGTTGACAGCGCCAAAGCGCATCACCGTGTTGGATACCACCTTGCGCGATGGGGCGCAGCGGGAAGGTATGTCCCTTTCCGTCAAAGATAAAGTGCGCATCGCCCTCAAGTTGGACGAACTGGGTCTCGCCTACATCGAAGGGGGCTGGCCCGGTTCGAACCCCAAAGACGCCGAGTTCTTTGTGCAGATTCGGCGAGCCGCCTTGCGCCATGCCAAGATCGCGGCCTTTGGGAGCACGCGGCGCGTGGGCGTGCCGGTGGAGGCGGACGAAAACGTCCGCGCGCTCCTCGAGGCCGAAGCGCCCGTGGCCGTCATCGTGGGCAAATCGTCGCCGCTGCACGTCACCGAGGTGCTGGGCACCACGCTGGCCGAAAACCTCGCGATGATCCGCGATACGGTGGGCTACCTCAAGGCCAAAGGGCTGGAGGTGCTCTTTGACGCGGAGCACTTTTTCGACGGCTACAAGCTCGATGCCGCGTATGCCCTAGAGACCCTCCGCGCCGCCTCCGAGGCTGGCGCCGACCGCCTGGTGCTGTGCGATACGAACGGCGGCACCTTGCCCAGCGACGTATCGCGCATCGTGGCGGCAGTGGTGGCGGCCTTCCCCCATAAGAGCGTCGGCATCCACGCCCATAACGATACGGGCGTGGCCGTGGCGAACACGCTCCTCGCCGTGGAGGCGGGGGCTGACCACGTGCAGGGCACGATGAACGGCTATGGCGAGCGCTGCGGTAATGCCGATTTGACGGCCGTCATCCCGAACCTGCAACTCAAGATGGGGTATCAGGTCCTGGCCAATGGCGATTTGACCTTGCTGACGGCCACATCGCGCTTTGTGAGCGAGATTGCCAACCTGCGGCCCGATGACTATGCCCCCTATGTGGGGTATAGTGCCTTTGCGCACAAGGCCGGCCTGCACGTGAACGCTTTGATGAAGAACGGTTTCACCTATCAGCACATTGACCCGGCCTTGGTGGGGAACAAGACGCGCGTGCTCGTTTCGGAATTGGCCGGGCGGAGCAACATCCTGCACAAACTGGCGGAACTCGCCCTGGAGGTAGAACTCAGCGCCGACGAGATCCGCCGTCTGGCCAACCGCATCAAAGATTTGGAGAGCCGAGGCTTCCAATTCGAAGGGGCCGATGGTTCGTTCGAACTCTTGGTGCGGCGTGCTCAGCCCGGCTATACGCCCCCCTTTGAGGTGCTGGATTTCTTGGTGCTCGTGGAAAAGCGCGCCGACAAAGAAATCTTGGCCGAGGCCACCGTCAAAGCGCGCGTCAACGGCACCGTGATGCATACGGCCGCCGAAGGGGATGGCCCCGTACACGCCTTGGATAGGGCAATGCGCAAAGCGCTTTTGCCCTTCTACCCGGAGTTAGAAGCGGTGCAACTTACTGACTACAAGGTGCGCATTTTGGACCCCCAATCGGCCACCGCCGCGCTGACGCGCGTGCTCATTGATGCGAGCGACGGCCAACGCACGTGGACGACCGTGGGTAGTTCGCCGAACATCATCGAAGCATCCTTTCAGGCGTTGATTGACAGCCTAGAACTACCGCTACTTAGGCGGGCCTCCACAGGGTGATCTCGCCGGCCCTGGCCAGCCGCCCGAGATCGTGAGGCCCGCCTCATCAAAGTCTCTAGGGCCACAATGCATCAACGCTGAGAAAGGGGATGTACTTATGGAAACGAACAAGGTCATCATTTTCGATACGACGCTGCGCGATGGCGAGCAATCGCCCGGCGCCACGTTGAACACCGAAGAAAAGTTGGAAATCGCCAAGCAACTGGCCCGCTTGGGGGTAGATGTCATCGAGGCCGGGTTCCCCGCCTCCTCTCCGGGAGACCTGGAGGCCGTGCGGCGCATCGCCCGCGAGGTGGAGGGGCCGATCATCTGCGGCCTGGCGCGTTGCGTCAAGGGCGATATTGACGCAGCCTGGGAGGCCGTGCGCGATGCGGCCAAGCCGCGCATCCACGTCTTTATTGCCACCTCCGATATCCATATGGAGCACAAACTGCGGATGACGCGCGAGCAGGTGCTCCAGCGCACGCGCGAGATGGTGGCCTATGCCAAATCCCTCTGCGAGGATATCGAGTTCTCTCCCGAAGACGCTGGCCGTTCGGACCCCGAATTCCTCTATCGCGTGCTGGAGGTCGCCATCGCCGAGGGCGCTACGACGGTGAACATCCCCGATACGGTGGGATATACCACGCCGTGGGAGTT
>JAIOAW010000028.1 GCA_019873625.1 Chloroflexota bacterium | reverse complement strand
AGCAGTACGCCCTCGAGATGCTCGAAAAGGCCGGCGTGTGGATGACCCCCGGCACGGCCTTTGGCGAGCACGGGCGAGGCTATTTGCGCCTTTCGCTATGCGTGAGCGAAGAACGTTTGCGAGAAGCGGGGGAGAGGGTTCTACGGGTATAGACGTTTCGGCGTTCGGCACGCGGTCGCGGATCCTCAGCGAGAGGGCTGAGCGCGTCTTTCTTATGGCGGCCCAGGTGCGCGGCCGAGAGGGGCTATTTTCCCTCGAAGATTCGCTCGAAGAGTTGGCGCAGTTGGCGCGCACGGCGGGCCTGGAGGTGGTGGGGCAAGAAACCCAGCGCCTCAGTGCCATCCACGCCGGCACGTATATCGGCGCGGGCAAGGTCGAGGAGTTGGCCCTGGCTCGCCAGGAACTGGGGTTCGACGCCGTCATCTTTGACGACGAACTCTCGCCGGCCCAATTGCGCAACTTGGAGCGGGCCTTGCAAGTCAAGGTGCTGGATCGCACCGCGCTCATCTTGGATATCTTTGCCAAGCATGCGCGCACGCGCGAGGGCGCGCTCCAGGTGGAATTGGCCCAATATGTCTATCGGCTGCCGCGCCTCACCCGGCAGTGGACGCACCTTTCTCGCCAAGGCGTGGGCGGCGTGGGCTTGCGCGGCCCCGGCGAGACGCAACTCGAATCGGATCGGCGCGAGATCGCCCAACGCATGGCCCAACTTCGCCGCGAATTGGAAGAGGTGCGCCAGCAGCGCAGCCTTCAACGGCGCCGCCGGCGACGGCAGGGGCTGCCGGTGGTGGCCATCGTGGGCTATACGAATGCGGGCAAATCCACCTTGCTCAACCGGCTCTCCGGCGCGGGCGTGTTGGTAGAGGATAAACTGTTCGCCACGTTGGACCCCACCACGCGGCGGGTGGCGCTCCCCAGCGGCAAAGAGGTGCTCTTTACCGATACGGTGGGGTTCATCCAAAAGTTGCCCACGCAACTCGTGGCCTCGTTCCGCGCCACGCTCGAAGAAGTGCTGGAGGCGGACCTTCTCGTGCACGTTGTAGATGTCAGCGATCGAAACGTCGTTTCGAAAGTGGAGGTGGTGCGCCGCACGCTGAGCGAGATCGGCGCGGCGGATAAACTGACCATCCTAGCCCTAAACAAAGTGGACCTCCTGGCCGACCCAGAGATACTCACAGGGGGGATGCTCATCGGCCGTTTTGCGAGCGAGGATGGGCTGATTTCTCAACTTATGCCCGGCCATGAGGCCGTCATCCCCATCTCGGCGGAACAGGGAGTGGGCATCGAGGACCTTCTGAAGGCCGTAGAGGGCGCCCTCGTCGAGCGTATGGTGAGCCTTGACCTCGCCTTGCCCTATAACGCGGGGGACCTCCTGAACCTTTGGCATGAGCAAGGCGTGGTGGAGGAAGAACGCTATACCGCCAAAGGGGTTCGCGTGCGCGGCAAGGCGCCCCACTGGCTGGCTAGCCGCTTGGAGGATTATCGCTAGGGCCTAGCGCCCATTTGGGATATTTGGGATAACCTTTGGGAAATTGAGGGCGGGCGCCTTTTGCAGAAGCGCCCGCCCTTTCGTCCCTCTCAGTGGTGAAAGAGGCGCAGGTTCGTCAGGCACATCACTATGCCGTAATCGTTGCAGGCCTGGATGACCTCGGCATCGTTCACCGAACCGCCCGGCTGGGCCACGTAGGATACACCGCTTCGCGAGGCGCGGTCAATCGAATCCCGGAAGGGGAAGAAGGCATCGGAACTCAGGGCCACACCGCGAACGCGATCGAGCCAAGCGCGTTTTTCCTCGCGGGTGAGCCGTTTGGGCACCACCTCGAAGACGCTTTCCCACGCGGCCTGTTCCGCATCCGACACGTCTTCCATAAAGTACACGTCAATGGCGTTGTTTCGTGTCGCACGGGGCACCCCCTTGCGAAAACGCATAGCGAACACCGCCGGGTGCTGGCGCAGGAACCACAGGTCTGACTTGCCAGCGGCCAGCCGCGTGCAGTGCACGCGGGATTGCTGGCCGGCCCCGTTGCCCGTTACCTGGCCATTGTAAGCCAAACAGACCGAGTTTGACTGGGTGTACTTGATGGTCAACGTGGCCACGATGAGGTCGCGGATGGCCGTAGGGCCAAGTTCGCGGTTCTCGGTGACGATGTTCGTAAAGAGCGCGGGGCTGATGAGCGCGTCATTACGGCGCTGATGCAGTGTAACGCCGAACACCTGGCGAGATTCCATCTCCGGCGGCTCATAGGTCGGGTCAATCCGCAAGACGCGATACGTCCCCTCGCGCTTGCGCTGGAGGATGGCCAAGGCCTCCGGTTCGTAGTCGGGCGCGATGACCCCATCGGACACCTCGCGGTTGATCAAGCGCGCTGTGGGCACATCGCAAGGGTCGCTCAAGGCCACCCAATCTCCAAAGGATGACATGCGATCGGCCCCCCGCGCGCGGGCGTAGGCCGTAGCCAAGGGCGAGAGGTCCATATCGTCCACAAAGCAGGCCTTGGCCTCCTCTGCGCTCAACGGAATGGCGACGGCGGCCCCCGCTGGGCTGACGTGCTTGAACGAGGCGGCCGCTGGCAGGCCTAGGGCCTGCTTGAGTTCGCGCACCAACTGCCAGCCGTTCAGCGCATCGAGCAGGTTGATGTAACCGGGGCTGCCGTTCAGCACCTCAAAGGGCAAATCTCGCCCCTCGATGGACACGCTGGCCGGCTTTTGATGGGGGTTCACACCATAGCGCAAAGGCATCTCTCGCATCGGGCTTCCTCCTTTGGTACGAAAAGTCGGTTCAGGGCATACCCATAGGCGAGGTGGGCAGCATAATGACATCGGCGATGGCCCACTCCCAAGGGTCGCCCCCCATCTGGCGCACGAGATAGTATGTGGCGAGCCAGGGCGCAGAGACGATTTGGCCTTGGCGGCGCAGGCCCACCGTCAGATGCGCCTCGACGACGGCATAGGTTGGCTCAACGTGCGTCGTTTGCACGTCTTCTACCGCGATCTCGGCCACCGGCTCATAGCCCTCCAGGTAGCGGTCGAACGGCACGCGCCGGCGGTAATCGGCCGCAAGGAGGGTGTAGGCCCCCTCGTAATCCTCTTGGCTCAACCGTTCGAGATAGGCGCGCACGAGCGCAGCCGCGGTCTGGGCGTCCCCCGCCAGGCCCGCTCCTCCCGTTCCCCGCGAGGGGCAGGTCTCGGTGATCACCGCCTCGGTGACGAGCCGCGCCCCGATGAGCGCGCTCAGCGGAATCGTCTCGATGATCTCCTCGCCTCGGTGCACTTGAAGGGTGTTTTCATCCCATACCTCTTCCCAATGGGCGCGATAGACGGCGCGCCCAGCGGGCGGGGCGACTGCCTCGAGGCGCTCCTCGATGGTGCGTTCCCGATCCAGGCCATACAAAGAGCGCGCGGCGGCGGCGATAACCCCGGCCTCGGCCTGCAGGCCCTCCGGAGGGCTGGGGAGGCGCACGGCGCCATCGAGAGGGAGGGAGAGCGTCTCCGTAAACGTTTGGGTGCGCGGCTGACCGCCCGCGCAGTTCTCAAGTGTAACCGTAAAGGGCGCCTGGGCCTGTAAAGAGGTTTGGCTGCCGATGGGCCGCGCCAACTGGAACTCGAGCGGCGCTGGCGTCTCCACCCGCGTAGGGGGCCTCGATGGGGGTTGTGTCGGTGGGAGCGGGCCTTGCGCACAGCCCGCCAAAAGCAAAGCGCCCAGGAGCAAGCCCAAAGCGGCCGCGCACCGCCAAGGGATGTGGGCCAAACGCCCAGGGCATATCGAGGGGGCAAAACGCAAAGGCGCCATAGCGCAAGGATAGATGGGCCGAAGCGCCGTGTCAAGCCTTCTCAAGCGATTCATCTTAGCCAGGGTGCGAGGAGGTTGAGTGACACGGACCCCAAAGCGGCGATGATGAGCGCTTTGGCCGTCTTCCCCAGCCAGCACGCTAAGAGGAATTTGCCGATGGGGTAGCGCAGTATTCCTGCAGCGATGCCGGCCAGGTCAAACAGCGGGTTGGGGATGGCCGAAAGGACAAAAAGGGTTAAAAACCCCCGCCGTTCCATCCACGAGCGGATGGCAGCAAAGCGCAGGCCGTTTTCCACCACGGCACCGCCGCCATACCCCGCCAGGTAACCTGTCAATTCGCCCAATGGCTCGCCCAGGCCGGCCACCAGCCCCACCAAGATGGGGTTGAGTACACCCCCGCCCGCAAAGACGACGGCCAAACTCGGCACGGGGAAAACGACCGTCGCATTCCCCAGGGCGCTGATCAAAAAGATGCCCAAATAGCCATAATGCGCGAGGGCGCGGAGTTGATTCCGAAAAAGGACGATGAGGGCGGTGATGAGGAGCGAAAAGGCGAGCGCTGCCAGTCGCATACCGTAGCGACGCCACCAGGAGAGGAACCCGCGTGCTTCGGTGGTGCCCATCACACTACCGTTCGACGATCTCAATGGTGGCGATGCGATCGCCCGGCGGCGCAAAGGGGTTCTGCGAGGGATCGCGCGGCGTGAGGCGGCGCAGCACGTTCATCCCCTCGATGACGCGGCCAAACACCGTATGCTGCCCATCGAGGTGCGGCAAGGCGACATAGGTGATAAAGAACTGGCTCCCGTTCGTGTTCGGCCCCGCGTTGGCCATCGAAACGACCCCCGGCCCATCGTGCCGCAGGGCGGGGGAGAATTCGTCCTCGAACTCGTAACCTGGCCCGCCCGTGCCCGTACCGGTGGGATCCCCTGCCTGGGCCACGAACCCAGGGATGACCCGGTGAAAGGTTACACCGTCATAGAAGCCTTGTCTGGCAAGAAAGACGAAATTGTTCACCGTGCGCGGCGCCTCTTGCGCCAAGAGTTTGACGCGGATGACGCCTCGCGCCGTCCGGATAAGGGCCTCATATTCCTTTGTGGGGTCTATCTCCATAGGGGGCAGTTCTGACCAGCGCATCGGGCCTTGCTCCTACTGTTGTGGCGTGGGCGAAGGGGTGCCCTCCGGCGTGGCCAGGAGGGTGATGCCCGGCGAGGGCAGGAGCACCGGTTGGGCCTTTTGCCGGGGGTGCTTGACGCTCACTTGGTAAAGGATCACCAAGGCGACGATGATGAGGACGATCGCCCCGCCCGCAATCCAGATGTCTCGCGCCGAGGCCTTTTCCTCTTGGGGGCGCCCGGCCGATGGGCGGGGCGGCCGTGCGGCGCGTTCGGCGCGCGTGCCGCGCCGGGCGCGGGTTACCACTCTGCGGCGTTTGATCTTTTCGCGCTTTTTGGCCATACGTCTTTTACCTCACGTGGTATCGGTGTGAACGGCATCGGGTGAAGTAGCAGGGCTTTGCCCAAGCCCCGCGGGGGCGACGCGTTCCAGCCAGATGATGGCGCCCAGGCCGATGAGGGCCACAAGCCCGCCGAGGATATACCCCTCGAGGATGGTGGCCTGCATCACGTATATGGCGATGACGCCCAATGCACAGCAGATGAGGTGGATGATCAGCACCGCCTCGCGCTGGGTGTAGCCGAGTTTGACCAAACGGTGCGAGAGGTGATCTTTGCCGGGGGTGGTGAACGGGTTCAACCCACGGCGGAGCCGGCTGATGGTCACCAGGGTCGTGTCAAAGATGGGCAGCCCCAACACGAGCACGGGCACCATCCACGTAACAAAGTTCACGTTCGCCGGGAAGCGGAGTTTGATGCCGACAGCGGCCAACATAAAACCGAGGAATTGGCTGCCGCTATCTCCCATAAAGATGCTCGCTGGGTTGGCGTTATAGAGGAGGAACCCCACACAGGCCCCCAGCAGGCTGGCAGCCAGCGCCCCCACGAGGTATTGGCGGTTCATTGCGGCCAATAGCAAAAAGAAGGCCGAGGCCGTAACGCCCACGCCGGCGGCCAGGCCATCCATATTATCGAGCAGGTTCGTGGCGTTCGTGATGCCCACAATCCATAGGAGGGATAGACCGATGTTGACGGCCGTCGGCACGCTCAACTGCACGCGCACCCCAGAGGCGATGAGGATGCCCGCAGCCGCCACCTGCACGCCGGATTTAGCAAGCGGCGTGAGGGGTTTGCGATCATCCAACAAGCCGGTCAGCGAGCACAACGTCGCCCCGATAAAGATGCCCGCCACCTCCCGCACGTAAAAGCGATTCCCCAACAGGGCGAGGCTGAGGACGAAGGCCAGATAGATGGCCACGCCGCCCATCAAAGGGATGGGGCGCGTATGGATTTTGCGCGCTGCCGGCCGATCCACAATACCCAAATGCACCGCCCAGCGGCGCATCAGGGGTGTGAACGAGGCGGCCAGGAGGAACGCGCTCAACAAAAGGAGGAGATATTGGATGATCATCTCTCTTTACCCCTTTTGAAGTTTGGCCTTGAGCGCCTCGACAAGGGATTCCCAACGGGCCTTATCTTGCGCGGGGGCTACGGCAAGGGCCTTTTCCGCATAGGGCAGGGCATCTGCCGGGCGGCCGACCTGGTCATACAAATAGGCCAGGTTCCCTAAGGTCACATAATCATCGGGCACATCGTTCAACACCTTCAGGTTCGCCTCGATGCCTTTCTGAAGATCGCCCAATTGCACATAGGCATAGGCCATACGGCTCCAGGCATACGTCGCCTTTTTCTCCAAAGCCACGGCTTGGCTATAGGCCTCGATGGCGCGATCCCAGGCCTTCTGCTCAAAGTACACATCGCCCAAGAGGAGATAAGTCTGGGCAAATTCGGGGTCAAGCCGAAGGGAGTGCTCATAAAGGGCCAGCGCTTGGTCATATTGGCCCGTCATAAAATAGACCAACCCTTGCTCGTTCCACAGTTGCGCGTTGTTCGGGCTGAGCGTGAGGGCCCGTTGGTAAAAGGCGAGGGATTGCTCAAACCGCGCTTGACGCAGGGCGGGGTCGGTGGTGAGGTCTGCCCAACTGCGATAGGCACGCGCCAGGTTCGCCGTGTGATCCGTGTTGAGGGGGTTTAGGGTGCGGGCGCGTTCCAGCGCGGCGATGGCCTGCGTGAATTGCGTCTCTCGCGCGGGGCCTTCGGGCGTAGCCTTGGCCTTCTCCAATAGGGCACGGCCTAGGAAGAGATAATAGTAATCCTCTTTGGGGGCCATCTCGGTGGCGCGCTGGTAATAGGGGATAGCCGCATCCCAGTTGCGTTCGGAATCATACTTGAGGCCCTGCTTGTAAACGATATCCGCCTTGACGCTCCCGATGTTTACCGGCGAAACGAGGGCGATGACCACAACGACCGCCGCAAAATCGGCGAGGGCGTGCCACGCCGGGAGCGGCTCGGCCGGCTTGGCCTGCATAGCATAAAGGGCGCCCGCCGCCGCCAGCCCCACGAGGGCGATAAAGACATAGTATTCGGTGATGAGATCTGCCGTGCCCGGCCCAGGGATGAGGCGAGAGGCGTGAATGAGCGCATAGATGAGCGCCAGGCCCCCCGCAGAGAGCACAAATAGCGCGACATAACCCAACCAGGCCGCCTCATCGCGCTTTTCGGGGTATGTTTCGGCCTGCTCGGCAAGCAAGATGTACGTCAGCGCGCCAAATACAAAGAGCACCAGCAACGCCATAGCCGCGTTGGTGGGCCGATCGGCCGAGGCCGGGGCGATGAGCGACCCGATGATCACCTCCACCGGGTTGCGCTCAAGGCGCGGGTTGATGGTATAGTCGTAGGCCATCGTCCCCAGGATGAGGGCGCCGATGAGGCCGGAACATAGGGCCACCGCCCACCCCTTGCTCGGCGCGGGGGGCGCGGTTGGCTTGCGGCTTTGGGGGGGCGCCTTGGCCCTGCCCCGGCGTTTGCGTGCGGCAGGGCGAGAAGCCCCTGGTGCTGTGGCCACCACGGGTGCAGGGGCTGCGGCTTCCTCGGCCAGGCCGCGGCTCCCCAACACGACGAGGATGGCGGCGTAAACCCAGAGGTAGGTCCGCGTGGCCGCGATGGAGATGCCCACGTTGATCTCGACGAAATGGGCCACGAGCGCGCCGAAAAGGCCCATCATCGCGAGGAGGACCCAGAAATCTCGCTGTGCCGTGGCCTCTGAGGGCGAAGGCTCAAAGCCACCTCGCATCGCCAGGCCCAGCACATAAAGGCCCAAGCCGGCCACCATCCCCAAAGGCAGGCCCACGCCGAAGAACACCCACCCTTTGGTGATGAGGAGCGGAATCAACACGCCAAGCAGACCCCCGCCGATCAGCGCAAGCCATAGGAGGTTCCGCGCGCGACGGCCGGGCACCAGGCCCAACCACTTTAATCCCCAGTAGAAAAGCGCCCCAAAGAGGGCGAGGTAGGCCGCCAAGCCGAGAAGGCCGGTCATAATGAGGGCATCAAACGTCTCGTTATGCGAGCGATCTGGCGAGGCATTGCGCGCCTCATAGTGCCCTAATTCCGGCGGGTAAAAGCGGTTGTAGGCCACATACATCGCCTCTGGCCCGTAGCCCGTCAAAATCCGCAGAGGGTTCGAACGGAGGAGCGCGACATTCCCCTGCCAAATGAGCACGCGTACCCGGCCAGACCCCTTTTCCATCTCTAACACGCGCCCCAGGCGGCCGATATAGGGCACACGCCGTAGAGGTTCGAGGGGAGATTTGGGCACATTGAAAAGGACGAGGAAGAAAAGCCCTGCCAGGGCCAGAAGCGCGAGGAAAAGGGCGCCGCGGCGGTGCCGAAAGACGATGAGATAGAGGATCCCCATCAAGAACAGCCCCGCCAAGAGGCCAAGGAGCGGGCCTCGGCTCTGGCTGAAGATGAGGCAACTCAACTGGAGGGCCAAGATGCTCGCATAGACCCCCATCAAGGCGAACCGGCGGAGGGACGCCCGCGCATAGCGCGCCAAAAGCACGAGGAGCCCGATGAGCAGGAGGTTCACGGCCATCGCCTGGCCAATCGGCAAGGCAAACCAAGCGATCGCCTGCCCCAGCCACAGGAGCCACACACAAAGGATGATAAACCCTCGCGATGTATGCGGTTGATCCTCGACCGCGCGGCGCTGCAAGGCAAGCCAACGCGCCACCGTGAGGGGAATCACCATAATGAGATAGGCAGAGACAAAGATGGCGTTGCCCAAATTTGAGGCGACGCGGCTCGTAACATCTCCGCCCCAAGGGAGGAGGTCCAAGGCATGATGTTGAACGAGGCCGTACAGGGCGATGGGCAGGCTCGTGAGGATGACCGCGGTGACGAGGCGTTCGAGTTGTGCACGGGTGCGCAGGCCCTCCAAGAGGAGGCCGCAAATCACCAGGTAACTGAGGGTTGTATAGGTGCCCTGCAAGCGCTGATAAGACCCCCATAGGCTGATGCGGGGGGCGATGGAGGCGGCGGTGGCGACGAGATAGGCCAAGACGGTCAGGAGGATGGGCACGCTTAGCGGCCGTTTGAGCCAGGCTAAAAACGCCTCGCGCGCGTTCGCTTGGGGAAGGCCGCGAAAGGTCTCTACGGTTTTGACGACCCAGGCAACGGCGAGAACGGAGGCAATCGTCCTCAGGAGGGCGAGTTTATCTGGCTCAAAGACGCGGCTGGAAAAGATGTTGAAAAAGAGCGGGGTGATGATCAGCGCAAACAGCCAACCCACTTCGATGATCTGCTCGCAGAACACGCTGATCTTGGTGCGCATTCTCGCTCCTTAGGGCCTTCCCTCGTATAGCGCCATCATACCCCGCTCTGGGCGAAGGGGCAAATGCTAGGCTTGGGCGAGCACCTCGCGGTAGAGGGTTTCGATTTGGGCAAGCATCCGCTCTGCCTCAAAGAGGGCGGCGCGCCGGCGCGCGCCCTCGGCGAGGCGCGCATGAAGGGCTTGGTCTTCGATGAGGCGATTGAGGGCCTCGGCCAAGGCCGAGGGGTCTCGCGGGGGCACGACGAGGCCACTCTCGCCATTTGAGTTGACATAACTCGTCCCGGTGCCCAGTTCGGTGCTCACGATGGGTACGCCGGCGGCTAGGGCCTCGAGCAGGACGAGGCCAAAGGCCTCGCTTCGTTCGCAGGCGGGTAGGACGAAGGCCCGCGCGGCTTGGTAATAGGCCGGCAGGGCCTCATCTTCCACGCGCCCCACGAAGACGACCTTACCCTCCAGCCCGAGCCTTTGGGCCTGTTCACGAAGCGCAAGGGCCATCGGCCCGTCGCCCACGATGAGGAGCCGCGCTTTGATCTCCGGCATCGCTTGCAGGAGGTAGGTCAGCCCCTTGTAGTAACGGAGCACCCCCACGAAAAGGATGAGCGGCTCCGGGCCGTATCGCTCGAGGATGGTCTGGCGCCCTGCGGCATCGAAGGCGCGGAAGCGCTCTTGCGCGATACCGAAAGGGATCACAACGCATTTGGAGCGGAAGCGCTGAAGCACCACGGAGGAGGCGGCATATTGCGGGCTGGTGACGATGATGCGTTGAACGGCCCCCAAAACGCGCTCCATAAGCGGCCGATAGAAGCGCAGGAGCACCTTTTGGCGGATGATGTCGCTATGGTAGGTGAGCACGGTCGCCTTGGCCCGCCCCAAAAAGAGTTGCGCCACCTCGCCAAGGGGGTAGGGGAAGTGCAAATGCGCCACATCGGGCCGCAAGCGGCGCAGCCACAAGGGGAGCATCGCGCTGATGGGCGTGGAGGCAACCGTTGCCACCCTGGCCGCCTTGATGACTTGGACGCCGTTCATCTCCTCCACCTCGGTACGAGGCGCCGTGTTCACCACCAAGACCGTGACGCGGTGCCCCGCCTTCGCTTGCTCCTCAGCGAGAAGCCGCACGTGATTCTCGATGCCCCCCACGATGGGCCAATAGTTTTTGTAGAGGTGCAGGATGTGCATCGGCCCCCTTTACGAGGTGAAATGCCTTGGGTTTTTCTGCATCAAAGCGGCGCGAAATACTTGCTTGGTGCACCCTTGAGCGAAAAAGGCCATCTTATCGCGGAATTTCAAGATATGCATTTGACTTTATCGCGCCATTATTGTAGAATCTTTTAGACTTTTGCTCAAACGGGCAAAGCCGCGCGTTGTGGGTTCGCCCATTGCACGGCAGCAAGCCGAACGCGCCATCGCAAGAAAGGGGGGTTAAAAGATGGCCGAGGAAACCGGAATGAAAGAGACGCTTCTCACCGTCAAGCAGGTGGCTCAGTACCTGCAATTGAAGGAATCCACCATCTATTCCTGGGCGCAAGATGGCAAGATTCCCGCGATCAAGATCGGGCGCACGTGGAGGTTCCGACGCGCCGATCTCGATGATTGGCTCGAGCAGCATCTCCGCTGGGAGCAATCTGCCGGCTCAGAAGAGTAATCCGGCCGAACGCCCTAGCTAGAAACACCGAGGGGATCAGCATACGTCCTATGCGGCTGATCCCCTCTTCCTTTTACCGCCTTATGGGCATTTGGCTCGCTATGCGAGCGATTCGCCTAGAGCACCGGCGTCTTGCCGGGGTGGAGCCGGGCAAACTTTTCCAACAACTGCTCGCGCGTCTCGCGGCGATCCGGATCCGGGCCGGGCGCCTCCACGGGGCAGACATCCAGGCACTGCTGCGTATCGTAAAAGCCGACGCATTCCGTGCACTTGTCGGGGTCAATCACATAGATGCCATCCCCCGGCGAAATCGCCTCGTTGGGGCATTCCGATTCGCAGGAGCCGCAGGCGATGCATTCGTCACTGATCTTGAAAGCCATAGTGGGGTCCTCCTTCAGGTAGTCGTTTGCAGGTCAGCGTACCCGGCCGATGCTGGCTCACAGTATAAGCGCCTAAGGCGAGGTGTCAAGTGAGGGTGAGGGGAAACCCCAGCCCTTTTGGCCCAAGGCGTAGCGCGCTTTGGATGATTTGCGCACCGGGAATGCTCCGGCTATACTATGTTCCCGGGCCGTAAGTGCCCCACGATCCTTGGGAGGGCACATATGACCCGTTATATTTTTTGCACAGGCGGCGTCGTTTCATCTTTGGGGAAGGGCGTTACGGCCGCTTCGATTGGGCGCATCCTCAAATCGCGCGGGTTGAGCGTCGTCATCCAAAAATTGGACCCTTACCTCAACGTAGACCCCGGCACGATGTCACCGTTCCAGCACGGCGAGGTGTACGTCCTCGAAGATGGCACCGAGACAGATCTCGACCTAGGCCATTATGAGCGCTTCACAGGGGTCTCGCTTTCGCGGCACGCCAACGTAACCACCGGCCAAATCTATGCTGAGATCATCGCCCGCGAGCGCCACGGCGACTTTTTGGGCGGCACGGTGCAGGTCATCCCGCATATTACCGATGAGATCAAGCGCCGCATCCGCCTGGTGGCGCAAGAAAGCGGCGCCGATGTGGTTATCGTAGAAATTGGCGGCACGGTGGGCGATATCGAGAGCCTGCCCTTCCTCGAGGCCATCCGGCAGATGCGCAAAGACGAGGGTTACCAGAACACCTGCTACGTCCACGTCACGCTCCTGCCGTACATCAAGGCCACGGGCGAACTCAAGACCAAGCCCACCCAGCACAGCGTGCGCGAGTTGCGGAGCATCGGCATCCATCCGGATGTGTTGGCCTGCCGAGCCGATTATCCCATCACGCCCGATTTGCTCGACAAGATCGCCCTCTTTGGCGACGTGGATCGCGAGGCCGTCATCCCCATCGAAACGGCGGATTGCATCTATCAGGTGCCGCTCATCCTAGAAGACTATGGTTTAGGAGATTACCTTATGCGGCGGCTGGGGTTCCCGCCCCTCAAGGCCGATTTGGATGACTGGCGAGACCTCGTGCACCGCTTGCAGCAGCCGGAATATGAGGTGCGCATCGCCCTGGTGGGCAAATATGTCGGATTGCACGATGCCTACCTCAGCGTGCGCGAGGCCCTGGTGCACGCCGCGGCCTATCACAACAGCCGTCTGGTGTTGGATTGGGTGGATGCCGAGGCCGTGGAACGGGGCGAGGAGGATGAGCGCCTTTTGCAGGCCGACGGCATCGTGGTGCCAGGCGGGTTCGGCTCGCGCGGCATCGAGGGCAAGATTCGGGCGGCGCATTTGGCCCGTACGCGGCAGATCCCGTATTTGGGGTTGTGCCTGGGCCTACAGGTGATGATCATAGACTTTGCGCGCGAGGCCCTGGGCGATGAACGCGCCAACAGTTCCGAGTTTGACCCCCATACCACAGCGCCGGTCATTGACCTGATGCTCGAGCAGCGCAACATCCGCGATTTGGGCGGCACGATGCGCCTGGGCAACTATCCCTGCCGAATCATCGAGGGCACCAAGGCGCATCAGGCCTATGGGGTCACTATGGTCAACGAGCGGCACCGCCATCGGTATGAGATCAATAACGCCTATCGCCAACGCCTGGCCGAGGCAGGCCTGGTGTGGAGCGGCACCTCGCCCGATGGGCTGCTGGTGGAGATCGCCGAACTGCGCGACCACCCTTGGATGGTGGGAAGCCAGTTCCACCCCGAGTTCAACTCACGCCCCAACGCGCCGCATCCGCTCTTCCGAGAGTTCATCGGCGCGGCCCTGCGCCGCCGCCGTTAGCCCCTTGGCCGCGCCCCATTCGGCGAACACCAAAAGGCCCCGCCGCAATCCACGGCGGGGCCTTTCGTTCAGCGCAGGTGCCCTTCGGCCAGGTAGCGAGAAAAGAGTTGCCCCCAAGGGGTTGTGGCCCGCCAATGCTCGTAGATGCGCCGTTCGATCAAGGGCCAGCGGTAATAGTCATGATAGGCCTCGGAGATGAAGGCGGCCACATGCACGAACGGCGTGTGGAACAAGAGTTTCTGAAGGACCTTGGTCGGGCCGAACCACGAGAGCCAACCCAGCACGCGGTGAAAGTTCACGCCGATGTGAAAGTGCCAGTTCTCATTCGAGAGGTCATCGCCCACCACCTCGATTTCGCGCGGGTCGCCCACGCCCAGGCCCTCTTCGTGCGCCATGCGGATGTAGCCGATGCTCATAGGGTCAAACCCCATCATCTTGGCGGCGATGGCATCAATGGCCACTTGGTCGCCGCTGGCCAGGATGACGTTCTTGACCTCGGGCTTCATAATGCGGGGGCCGGTGCCATTGCCGGCCGTGGTGCCATCCATCACGGCGAACACGCCAGTGTGAATCTCGTATTGGATGCGCAAAAGGTCCACCAACGTCTCGTGGATCCACGAGTGCGTGTAGTGCCGTTTGGTGTTCAAAAGGCCGCCGAAGGCGTTCTTCATCGCGCCCGTCGTCGTGGTATAGATGTGGCATTTGACCGTGGGGAGATGGACGATGCTCTTATCGAAAAAGTAGTCGGGCAGGCGGATGCCCTCGGGGTAGATGCGGTTCAGGACGCGCGTGGGCTTTTTCGGCTCATAGGGTATCCAAGCCATATCCTCATCGCGAAAGTTGTAGAGGACGGGGATATTGTAGCGCCGGAAGATGGGCACATAGTTGTTCAGGTCCTCGCCCTTGAAGGTGTTGATGACCACCGTCTTGTTCTGGACGCAGACCTGCTCATAGCCCCGCTTGGCAAGCGCCAAGATGGTCCCCTCGAGTTGCCACGGCGTGGTGTTCGCGCTGGGGAAGGGATAGTGCCACGAGATGTTATCTTTAAGGATGACCGTCTTGCCCTGGGGCAAATATCGCTCCACCTCGGCCAGGGCCAAGAGCCGATCGTAATCGTCCAAGACCGTTTCGGGCGTCGTCCTCAAAATGGCGACCTTGGCGCGCGCTGACATAGGGCCTCCCTTACTCTCTGATGCATCCTTTTCGAGCGCTTGTGTGCCATTCTAGCAGAGTGGGGGAAGGGGTCAAAATCGGGATGTTGACAGCCTATTGGGATGTTCTATAATTCAAGTAAGTTGATTGAAAAGGTCAGTATGCCCCGAGGTTCCCGATGAGGATTTCTACTAAAGGCGAATATGGCATCCGCGCGCTGATGGAACTCACCCAGCGTTACCATGAGGGCTATATTCAGAGCGCGCAGATCGCCGCCGCCCGCAATATCCCCGAGAACTATCTCTACCAATTGCTCATCACTCTGCGCAAGGCCGGCCTCATCAAGAGCCGCCGTGGGCCGCAGGGCGGGCATATGCTGGCCCGGCCTCCGGAGCAGATCACCCTGGCCGATGCGGTCGCCGTGCTCGAAGGCCCCGTATCGCCCACGTCGTGCTCGCAAGAGGGCGTGGTGAACGATTGCCCCTTTGGTGAGTACTGCCCCGTGCGGCAGACGTGGCTCGGCGTCCGCGATATGATCCTCGAAACCCTCGCCAAGACCTCCTTTGCGCAGTTGGCGGCGCGAGAAAAAGAAAACGTCGCGGCGCTTCACAAAGAAGGCTAGATTTCCCCTGCGACCTCGCGCGCCAAACGTTCGAAAAAGGCCGCCATATAGGCCGCCCTCTCCTCCGCCATGCGGCGCCCCGCCGAGGTGTACATTTGCCCGGCGAGTTTGCGCAGTTTGAATAGATATTCGTGGACGGGCGTGTGCTCCGAAGAGGCCAAATCGTTCTGCCCCTCGGCGGGCGGGCGCTCGGCATAGTCCGCATGCACCTCGGCCCACAGGCGCTGGCGGTAGGCGCCGGCGATGGCATAGGCCCGCGCGATGCCGATGGCCCCGAGGGCATCCAATTTGTCCGCATCGTGCAAGACGCGCGCCTCCACCGCCTCTGGCGCGGCCCCGCCGCGAAAGCGGTGTTGGAGGATGGCGCGCGCCACGGCCTCGACCTTTTCCGGCGGGTGCCCCGCCAAAATGCGCCGCACCCATTCCGCGCCGATTTCGGCGTGCGAGCGCCCCGTGCGCGCCTCCTCGGGGCGCCCTACATCGTGCAAGAGGGCGGCGGCCTGGAGGATCTCCATATCCGCGCCCTCCGGCGGGCCGAGGCGCTGAGCCAACCGCCACACCCGCAGGACGTGCTCAAAGCCGTGGGCAGAATCGCTCTCCTGGTAATAGCGGCGGGCCGTTTCGACGTCAATCATACGCTGTGCCTCGCCCGAGCAAGCGCCTCTCGAGCCACCACGCCAATATCAGGAGGATAAGCGCTTCAGCCAGGATGGCGAGCACGAGCCTCGTAACTGTATCCACCCAGAAGGGCAGGGGATAGAGTTGGATGAGCGTATCCTCCTCGGCGAAGATCCACGACCCCTCGCGGAAAAAGACCTGGTGAAACCGCGTGAAAAAGGTGTTGAAATCCACCAGGGCGCTCAACAGGATGAGCAAGATAAGCCCCAACATCGCGCCGGCGCCGGCGCGCAAGGCGCGGAAAAAGGCCCGTTTCGCCCCCAAAACCCACAACAGGGCTCCAGCGACGATGGCGATGGCGCAGGCCGCCCGATGGGCGAGAAAGAAGCCATCCACCACGCGGCGCACATCCACCAGGTGTTGGACCTCCTCGGGGAGGAGGGCGACTTGACCGGAATCGGTGCGCATCCCGGCCATCTCCTCGACCGTGGCGCGCCCCTGCAAGTAGAGGAGGATGGGCCGCGAAAGGCGGGCGCGTTCCTCGGGCGAAAAGCGCCACGAAGGCGGAAAAGCGGGCCGCCGATACTGCGCCTCCACATATCCGGGGCGGATGAACCCATAGAGCGGCGAAACGGCCAGGATGATGGGGACCGAAAGGCCGAGGATCGCCGCAACGACGCCGAGCCAGGGCCTCGTTTGGCCTAAGGAGGGCATACCACCTCCATCTTCCCAAGGGGAAAATAGGGGGCCGTTCCGAGGAACGGCCCCCGCAGCGCCTTACCGGGCAAAGGCCGCGTCAAACGCGGTGGCCGAAGGGGCGAAATCCACATTGCGGACGAATTCCGCCGCCTCTTTGGCGCCGTACTCGCGATCCATCCCCGCGTCTTCCCACTCCACGGAGAGCGGCCCCTGGTAGTTGATGCGGTTCAACTCGCGGATGATCTCCTCGAAATCCACATCGCCGTGGCCCAGAGAGCGGAAATCCCACCCGCGATGCGCGGCCCCAAAGGCCAGGTGAGACCCCAAGATGCCGCTGTAGCCATCCAGCGTGACGGCCGCGTCCTTCATATGGACGTGGTAGATGCGGTCGGGGAACTCTTGGATGAACCGCGCCGGGCTGACGCCTTGCCACTGCAAGTGGCTCGGGTCAAAGTTGAAGCCGAACACCTTGCGGAACTTGATGGCCTCGAGCGCCTTTTTCGCCGTCACGATGTCGTAGGCGATTTCGGTGGGGTGCACTTCCAAAGCAAAGCGCACGCCCACTTCCTCGAACACGTCGAGGATGGGGTTCCAGCGCGCGGCGAAATCGGCAAAGCCCTTTTCGACGATGTCCGGCCCCGTGGGCGGGAAGAAGTAGAAATACTTCCAGATGCTCGAGCCGACAAAGCCGTTCACCACGCTCACACCCATCAACCGGGCGGCGCGGGCCGTGTTCTTCATCTCTTCAGCGGCGCGCTGGCGCACGCCTTCGGGGTCGCCATCTCCCCAGACGTAAGGCGGCAAGATGCTCTTGTGCCGTTCGTCAATGGGGTCATCGCAGACGCATTGCCCCACCAAATGCGCGCTGATGGCCCAGCACTTGAGGCCGTATTTTTCGAGGATTTCCCAGCGGCTGCGCACGTAGGCGTCGCTCGAGAGGGCCTTATCCACCTCAAAGTGGTCGCCCCAGCAGGCGAGTTCCAGGCCATCATAGCCGAAATCGCGCGCCTTTTGAGCGAGCACTTCCAGAGGGAGATCGGCCCATTGGCCGGTGAAAAGGGTAACGGGTCTTGGCATAGCGCATCCTCCTTGTGCTGTCGGGTGGTCTTTAGTCCAAAGAGAAGTTGAAAGGCGTCCACTTGGCGTCGGAATTGCTGCTTTCCACGGCCAGATGGATGAAATAGACGCCCCTGGCCCCCTCGTAAACGCCGGGGAAGTCGAGCATCATCTCATCCGGCTCGAGGCCCAAGATGCGAGCGCGCAGCGTATCCGTATAGTTGCGGTAGACGTTGGCAAAGGCCTCGATGTAGGCCTCCGGGTGGCCGGCGGGCAGGCGCGTGTGGCGCGCGGCCTCGGGGCAGTCATACGGCATCCCGGGCGAGTAGATCATATCCGGCTTATCGTTAGAGACGACGCGCAAGAATTGCGGCGTCTCCTGCCGCCACTCCAGCCCCGCCTTGGTGCCCCATACGCGCAACGTAAGCGAGTTCTGCTGGCCCGTAGCGATCTGCGAGGCCGTGAGGAGGCCCTTGGCGCCGTTCGTAAAGCGCAGGAGGATGTTCCCATCGTCGTCAATCTTGCGGCCGGGGATGGTGATCGTCAGGTCGGCGCAAATCTCTTTGATCTCCAAGCCCGTTACGTAACTCATCAGGTTCTCGGCGTGGGAGCCAATATCCCCAATGGCCCCGGAGACGCCGCAGCGCAGCGGGTCAGTGCGCCATTCGGCCTGCTTCTGCCCGGTGAGTTCCAGGCGGGTGATGAGCCACCCTTGCGGGTACTCCACGATGACCTTCTTGATTTCGCCGATCTCGCCCGAGCGCACCAGGTAGCGCGCCTGCTTGACCATAGGATAGCCTGTGTAGTTGTAGGTGATGCCGAAGAGGATGCCCGCTTCCTTCACGGCCTTGGCGATATCCCGCGCTTGGGCCATATCGAGGCAGAGGGGCTTATCCGTCACCACGTTGAACCCCGCCTTGACCAGGCCCATAATGACGGGGTAATGCATATGGTTAGGCACCACCACCGAGACGAAATCGAGCCGTTTATCCTCGGGCATCTTGCTCTCGGCGGCGATCATCTCCTCGAAGGTGCCGTATACGCGATCATCGGGGAGGTATAGGTCGCGCCCAGAGGCCTTGCTCTTCTCCGGCGTGGAAGAAAAGCAGCCGGCCACCAATTCCACCTGGCCATCCAGCATCGCGGCGCGCCGGTGCACGGCGCCAATGAAGGCATCTCGCCCGCCGCCCACCATGCCCATACGCAACTTGCGCGGGAAAAAGACCTCTTCTTCTTTGCCACTGATGACCATAGTGCCCCCTCCTTACCTGTGTGATCTCGGCAAACGTTTCCCTTTGGCGCTATTCTCTACGCCCCAATGGGGCGTGTCAAGCCTTTTCGCATTCCAGATGGGCTAGACGAGTTGACCATCTTTGCGCAGGAGGGCCTGCAGTTGGGCCACGTCCACCTGGGCGGGCAAAAGGCCCGCACGCACGGCCAGGGCCGCCGCCGTGCCGGCTGCCTGGCCGATGGCGATGCAGGTGCCCATCACCCGCGCGCCGGCCATCCCCTCGTGCGTGGCTGAGATGCACCGCCCCGAGGCGAGGAGGTTGGGCACATCCACCGAAAGGAGGCAGCGGTAAGGGATGTCATACCAATCGCCTTGGGGTGGGTAGAGTTCCGCTTTGGAACGCATCTGCCCGTGCTCGGCGGCCCAATAGGGGCAATCGGCGCCCATCGGGCACTCGACCGTGCAGAGGTGGACGGGATAGGTGTTCCCCAAGGGGCAGTGGATGTCTATCCACCACGAGCCGCGCGCGATGGCATCGGGATGTTTGCGGCCCAGGTGGATGTCATCGCCCGTCAAGGCATAGGGGCCGACGATCTGGCGGCTCTCGCGCGGCCCCACCTGCGGCGAACTCTGCTGGACGTAGACGTTCTCGAACCCCGGCACATTGGCGCGTAAGTAACGCACGAGTTCCCATACGTCTCGGCGAACGGTCATCTCGGCACGGGTCATATCTTGAGCGGAATCGCCATCGCCGGAAAAGCGCGTCATATTCGCCGAGGTATGATCCTGGTGGAAGGTGTTCTTGCCCAGGAAATAGGGGTTGTAGAAGTGGAAGCGCCCATCCTCCATCTCGCGCTGGATCATCTCGACGAGTTGGGCAGCGCGTTCGGGAGAGGGCGTTTCAAAACCGGCCAGGTGGAAGAATGACCCCATAGACTCGCCCTTTCCGTCAAAGGCGCGGCCGTGCGTGGTGCGCGCGCCCGCTCGGAAGGCGATATCCGCATCGCCCGTCGCGTCAATAAAGACCTTGCCGACTACGGCTTGCCGGCCCGATTTGTTCTCCACGACTACGGCCTTGATGTGCGCGCCCTCTTTGATGACGCCGCAAATAAAGGTATGCAGCATCACCTGTACGCCGGCCTCGGCGCACATCTCGTCGAGCACGATCTTGAGCGCCTCGGCGTCGAAACGGATGCCCCATTCCTGCAGGCTCTCCTCATAGGAAGGGGCGCAACCCAGGGCGTGCATCCGCTCTGTGATTTCGCGCAGGATGCCGGCTACGATGGGCATGTGGCTTTCGGAGGCGGTGTGGCCCAAGATGGGCGCCACCAACCCCGCCGTGGCCAAGCCCCCGAGGAAGCCATAGCGCTCGATGAGCACCGTCTTGGCGCCGTGGCGCGCGGCGGCGATGGCCGCGGGGAAGCCCCCCGGCCCTCCTCCGCAGACGACGACATCGGCCTCTGTTACGATGGGAATTTCACGAGCAGGTTCGGTCAACGTGGGCATCGGCTCCTCCTCAACAAGGTGGTCAATGGGGCCAAAAGGAATGCGCATAGCGCTCGATGGTTTGCATCGCCTCCGCAAAGGCCCCGGCGGTGAGGCGCACGCCGGGCAACTGGCCGAAGGCCTCGGGCCGAAGGCCATCTTCCTCATAGGCTTGGCGAAAATAGGGGATGCGCAAGAGGCGCCCCAAAATGTCCTCGGGCACGGGGTCCTCGATATGCGCCTCGAGGGGCCGGTCGGCATACGCCTCGAGGAAGGCCGCGAGGATGTTCGGAAAGATGGTCAAGACGATGCCGCCCCCCGCTAACTGTTCCAGGTGCCAAACGCGCGTTTGGCCATCCACTTGCGGCCCCAGGCGCATCGAGGCGCAGAGGACGTACGTGCTATAGCCGCGCTCCCGAAAGAGGCGGTAGGCCTTGCGGGCCAGGGCAATGCCGGCCCAGCGCAAATCGGCCTCATCGAGGGAGACGCCCAGCGCCTGGGCCTGCTGGGCAAAATCGGGCGCCTCTTCAAAGCGGCCCATCATCAGCGCGGCGCAAGAACGCCAGGCGCTGAGGTCCTTTCCGGCGGCGCGCGCCACCTTGGCGCCGGCCTGGGCCGCCTCGGCCACGGCCACCATCTGCGCGATAGAAAAGCAAAGCGTGGCCGTCGTCGAGATGCCCTCGCTCGCGAGTAGGCGAATGCCCGCGATGCCCTCTTGGGTGGCCGGCATCTTGATCATTAAGTTGGGGGTGAGGGCGCGCAGGCGGCGAGCCTGCTCGAGCATCGCCTCGAGGTCGGTCAGGCGGCGCGGATCCACCTGCGCACAAACATGCCCGTAGCGCCCCCTCGAGGCGCGGTAAAGCGGCATCAAGACGTCCGCAGCCTGGCGGCACACCTCTTCATAGAGTGCCCAAAAGAGTTCATCCGCAGAGGCCGCGCTGCGCGCCCGTTTGCGCACCCAGGCATCCCAGGTAAAGCGCTCCGCCTCGATGGCGCCCCAGGCCAGGGGCGGGTTAGTGGTCGCGCCGCGAAACAAGCCCGATGGCTCGCCCAACATACCGAGGGCCTCGAGCAGGTCCCACCGTTCGGGGTGTTCTCGCCAGGCATAGTGCGTATCTTCCCGCCAGTGCCGGTAGATAAGGGGCGAGGAATCCCACCAAATCTCCGCCTTGGGGTGGAGCGCCGCCAAGCGATGCAGGGCAGATGATGCCACGCGATCTCCTTTTGTTTTCCACAAATAGGCGCACCCCCCCAATGGGGTGCGCCGAGCCAGCGGCTATTTTCGCACGTGATAATCGCCTTGCACCACCCACTTGTAGGTGGTCAATTCCTGCAAACCCAATGGCCCACGGGCATGCATCCGCTGGGTAGAGATGGCTACCTCTGCCCCCAGGCCAAACTGTCCGCCATCGGTAAAACGCGTGGAGGCGTTCACATACACCGCCGCCGAATCCACCTCGTTCAAGAAGCGTTGGGCGTTGGCATAGTCGTTCGTGAGGATGCCATCCGAATGGTTCGTGCCATAGCGGGCGATGTGGGCGATGGCCTCATCGAGCGAATCCACCACCTTGACGGAAAGGACGAGCGACAGGAACTCGCGGCCGTAATCCTCTTCGGTGGCGGGGGCTACCAGGTCGCTTTGGATGCCCGAAGCGCCCTCCAAAGCGGCGAGGGAAGGTGGATCGCACAACACTTTGACGCCGGAGGCATTCAAGGCCGCGACCATCGGCGGGAGGAGGTCCTTGACCACGGCGCGGTGCACCAAGACGGTATCGAGCGCGTTGCAGACGGAAGGGGCTTGCGTCTTGGCGTTGTGGATGACGGGGATGCTCCGCGCGATATCCGCCGAGGCATCCACAAACAGGTGGCACACGCCGATGCCCCCGTAGATGACGGGCATTCGCGCATACTGGCGCACGAGGTTCTGCAAACCCTGCCCGCCGCGCGGAATGACCAGATCAATGAGGTCATCCATCCCGAGGAGTTCGGGCACCAGGGCGCGGTCGGTGGAGCGGATAAGTTGCACGGCATCGGCCGGCACGCCCGTCGCCTCACAGGCCGAACGGATCAAATCAATGAGCACGCCGTTCGTGCGTAGGCTCTCGCGCCCGCCGCGCATTATCACGGCGTTGCCCGTCTTCAGGCAAAGGGAACTGATCTCGGCGGTTACATTGGGCCGAGATTCAAAGATGACGGCGATGAGGCCCAAGGGCACGCGCCGCTTGGCGAGGCGCAGGCCGTTGGGCAAGAGGCGCCCGTCGAACTCTTGGCCAAGGGGATCCGGCAAGGCGGCCACCTCACGGCAGCCCTGGGCCATCGCGGCGACGCGCTTGGGGGTGAGCGTAGAACGGTCAAGAAGGGCGGGGGAAATGCCCTCCGCGCGGGCTTGTTCCAAATCGGCGCGGTTCGCCTCCCACAGTTCCTCGCCCACGGCGTCGAGCCGCCGGGCGATTTCGAGGAGGGTGGCGTTCCGCTGATCCGTCGAGAGAAGGGCCAGTTTGCGCCCGGCGGCGCGGGCGCTCAGGGCCATGGCGCGCAAGTTGACCTCGGCCATTGGGTTACCTCCTTGATGGAAACTCGGCGTTATAGCAGCACCATCTTGTTGCGGTGGATGAATTCCGGGCCGTAGTCATAGCCCAGGATATCGGCGATATCGGAGGATTGCTGGCCCAAGAGGCGGCGTAAATCGGCGGCGGAATAGTTCGCCAGGCCGCGGGCGATCTCACGGCCATCTTTCCTTAGGATGGCAACGATGGCCCCCCGGTTAAACTCGCCCCGCACCTCTTTGATGCCCACGGGCAAAAGGCTGCGCCCCTTCTGGGTGAGCGCCGTCGCAGCGCCCTCGTCCACCACCACGGCGCCGGCGGTGATGGCCTGCGCCAGCATCCAGCGCTTGCGTCCCTCGGAGGGGGTGATGCGCGCCGGGAACCACGTGGCCGGCACGGTGCGAGACCAAATCCCCTCCAGCACGTTCTCGCGGCTGCCGTTGGCGATGGCCACCGATGTGCCACAGCGGATGGCCATATCCGCCGCGACGATCTTGGTATACATCCCTCCTGTGCCCAGGCCCGAATGCGACCCCTGGGCAAGGGCATAGATCGTCTCGTCAATGTGATCTACCTGGGTGATGAGGCGGGCGGTGGGGTCCTTCGCGGGGTCCGCGGTGTAGAGGCCGTCCGTATCGGTGAGGAGGACGAGGAGATCGGCCTCCACCACGTTGGCCACCATCGCGGCGAGCGTGTCGTTCTCGCCCACCTTGATTTCGTCCGTGGCCACGGCGTCGTTCTCGTTGACGATGGGCACGATGCCCCGCTGGAGGAGGCTCTCGAACGTATCGCGGATGTTCAGGTAACGGTGGCGATCTTCGATATCCTCGCGGGTGAGGAGCACCTGGGCTACGATCAGATCATACAACTCAAAGTACTGCTCCCACAGGTGCATCAGGCGCCCCTGGCCCACGGCGGCGAGCATCTGCTTGAAGGGAATCGTCTTTTGGCCGGGCGGGTTCCCCAGGCGCTCGCGGCCGGCCTGCTGGGCGCCCGAGGAAACGAGCACCACGTCCGCGCCATGCTCGCGCAAGCGCTTGATCTGCCGCACGAGATCCACCATACGCGGCGGGCTGAGGCGGTTGCCCCCTGCGGTGAGGGTGCTCGTGCCCACTTTGACGACGATCCTTTGCCACGGGCGCGTTGGGGCGTTGTCTTTCGTTTGCACGGTGCGGCTGGCCTCCTCTTCGTCAACCTTTTGAGAGATTATACCATGCGCACGGCTCACGACCAACTGGGCGCCGTCCTTACGGCCTTGCGCGCAGGCTGTTCCGCACCGCTTGGGAGATGCCCTCGGCGGTGAGGCCGTGCTTGGCTAAGAGTTCGTCGGCCGTGGCCGATTCGCCAAAGACATCCCGCGTGCCCAAGCGCACAAGGCGCACCGCTGCGCCCTCCTCGGCCATCACCTCCGCCACGGCGCTCCCCAAGCCGCCGATGATGCTATGTTCCTCGGCCGTTACCACGAGGGCGCACACGCCCAGGGCTTGGAGGATGATCTCGCGATCGAGGGGCTTGATGGTGGACATATTCACCACCAGGGCTTGGATTCCCTCCGCCGCCAGGCGTTCCGCGGCCTGCAAGGCGGGGTAGACCATATGGCCGCAGGCGATGAGGGCTACGTCTTTCCCCTCCCGTAGGATGGCCGCCTTGCCCAACTGATAGCGATAGGAAGGATCGAGGATATCCGGCACGGGGTAGCGCCCCAAGCGCAGGTAGATTGGGCCGGAGAGTTCGTTGGCCGCGGCCAAGGTCATAGCGCGCGTCTCGATGCCATCGGCCGGCACCAGGACCTGCATCTTGGGCAGGGCGCGCATCAGGGCGATATCTTCAAGGGATTGGTGGCTGGCGCCGTCTGGCCCTTGGGTGAGGCCCGCGCTTGACCCGGCCAAGATGACGTGTAAACCGGGGTAGCAAATCTGGATGCGAATCTGGTCGTAACAGTGCGCCGTGATAAAGATGGCGAACGAATTGGCAAAGGGGATCATCCCCGTGGCGGCCATACCGGCGGCCGTGCTCACCATATCCATCTCCGCAATGCCGATATCCACAAACCGCTCGGGGAAGGCCTCGCGAAAGAGGACGGTGCGGGTGGATTTGTACAGGTCGGCATCCAGCACGGCCACGCGGGGGTTCAGCCGGCCCGCCTCTACGAGCGCCTCACCATAGACATAGCGCGTCTGTCTCCATTCGGCCATCGGTCAGGCCTCCTCCATATGGGCCATCTGCATTTGCAGGGCGTGGATGGCACGGTCAATTTGTTCCTGAGTCAGCGCGGCGTTGTGATAATCCGGCTCGTTCTCGATAAAGGGCACGCCCTTGCCTTTGACGGTGCGGGCGATGATCATCGCCGGCTGGGGATGCTCCTCGATGGCCCAATCCAGCGCCGCGCAGATTTGCGCCATATCGTGGCCATCTATCTCGCGCACCCGCCAGCCAAAGGCGCGCCACTTTTCCGCCAGGGCGGGGATTTCGGCCCCGCAGTATGAGGTGTCCATCGCCTTGAGGCCGTTGCAATCTATGACGCCGATGACGTTCGTCAGGCATTGGCGCACCGTGGTGCGGGCCGCCTCCCACACTTGCCCCTCTTGGGTTTCGCCATCGCCGAGGAGGCAATAGACGCGAAAGGCCAGCCCCTGCATCCGCCCGGCGAGGGCGATGCCATTGGCGAAGGAAAGCCCCTGGCCCAGCGACCCCGTGCACGCCTCGATGCCCGGTAAGAGATGGGCGGCCGGGTGCCCTTGTAGGCGGCTCCCCAAGGTCTTGAGGGTGGGCAGTTCCTCGCGCGGGAAGACCCCCAACCGGGCGAGCGCCGCGTATTGCGCGGGCACGCAGTGGCCCTTGCTCATCACAAAGCGATCGCGCTCGGGCCAGCGGGGGTTCTGGGGATCATAGCGCAGGGCGTGGAAATAGATCGCCGTTACGAGATCGGCCGCCGAAAGGGACCCGCCGAAATGATGCGCCTTGTTCGGCCCCATCATCCGCACGATATCGAGGCGCAACTCCCAGGCCAGCCGTTGCAGCGCCTTTACATTTTCGATGCGCATAGGCCGCTTTCCTTTCCGCAGAGATTACAGAATGACCACAATTCCTTCACACTTTTTTCATCATTCTATGCTATGCTATTTATGCGTGAGCAGAAGGCTCATCGCGATTGAACAATCCAAAGGAGTATCCCATGAAACTTCGTAAGGCGCATCTCAACCTGTTTCTCGATGCCATCATCGGTCTCGCCTTCATCGTAGAGGCCGTTTCAGGCTTTGTGCTGTGGCTCGTCCTCCCGCACGGGGGCTTTCAAGGAGGGAGAAACCCCGCCTTTGCCCGTACGTTCCTCCTTTCTCGCGGCGATTGGCTCACCCTCCACGATTGGGGCGCCCTCGTGATGACCGCGGGGGTCCTTCTCCACATCGTGCTGCATTGGCGCTGGATCGTCTGCATAGTGCGCGATCTGTGGCGGCAGGCCTTCCGCCGCTCTGAAAAAGTCGCTGTTGCCGAGTGTCCCTCTGAATAGGGGTAAGCAGGGGGCTGCGCGCTTGCGGCCCCTTTTTATTTCGCCTCATCAAAAAGATCCACATAATCCAAGGGGAGCATATCCTCCGGCTGGGCGCCGAGGATGGTCAGCAATTCGGCGATGAGGCTCGCTTTCCGCACGGCGTCTTGCTGGCTCCAGGTGCGGCTCTTGATCTCGACATAATATCCCTCTCGCGGGGGATGGGTGATGCGGTCGAGGTTCACGGCGAAATCCAGCCCCTTGTAACGGATGTGGTACCGCTCGCGGTGCTTGGAGATTTCCCGGATGGCCCTGGGCTGAAAGTACTCGCGATAGAAGCGCAAACTGCGGTCGGCGGGGGCCGTGTACCGCGAGCGGGTGAGGACCACACTGTGAGCATATTCGGCCTCCGCGGCGGGGCCGAGGAGCGTCAACGTGTAAACGGGCTGGACGCCCCCTCCCGGTTGGATGATGTGATCCTCGCGGTAGCGCAGGCGCCCTTGCGAGGGATCGGCAAAGAGAAAATACGTATCGTACTGGTCGCGCGAGGTGTGTTGGGTGATGTGGATTTCGGGGTGCTCCAAGCCGCGCGCGAAGGTTTGCACGTCGTGCAGGAGGCCCTTGGCCTGCACCTCGAAGGTCTCTTGCTGTTCGAGCGTGCCGATATCCACCAGTTTATCGAGCACGCTCTTTTCGCGCTCGATGAAAAAGCGGTTGATGCGCCGGGCCATGGCCCAGGCCTGTTCCCGCACTTCGGCCTCATCCACCGTGAGGAGATGGCCATCGCGGAGGACGAGGCGGCCGTTCACGAACACGTCGCGCACGGCGCAGGCCTTGGCGGCATAGACGAGGTGAGAATAGATGTTCTGGCCGGTCGTCTCAAAACGGGGCACGGCATAGGTATCGTCCAGCCGCGCCACGATGATATCGGCGCGTTTGCCCGCCTCCAGCGAACCGATGAGATGATCGAGATGCAGGGCGCGTGCCCCTTCGATCGTCGCCATAGCCACGGCCTGGGCGGCGGGGAGGGCCAAGGGGCTACCCGTTACGCCTTTGGCGAGGAGCGCGGCGAGGCGCATTTCCTCCCACATATCCAGGTCATTGTTGCTAGCGCAGCCGTCGGTGCCGAGGCCGACGGCAATCCCTTGGGCCAGCATCCCCGCCACGGGGGCGAACCCGCTGGCGAGTTTCAGATTGCTCGTGGGGTTGTGTGCCACGCCCACGCCGTGGCGCGCCATCAGGACCATCTCCTCCTCGTTGATGTGCACGCAATGGGCAGCCAATAAGGGCCATTCCAGCAGGCCCTGATCCTCCAGCCAACGGAAGGGGCGCATCGCCGTCTGGGCTACCCAGTGTTCCACCTCATCCGCCGTTTCGGAGACGTGCATCATCTGGAGGACGCCGGCCTGGCGAGCCAGTTGGGTCGTCTCGCGCAGGATTTCGGGCGTGCACATATAGATGGAGTGCGGCGCCGGCACGGCGACGATAGTCTCATGGGCCGCCCAATGGGCCAGGAAGTCGGCGCAGTATTGCAGGCTCTGCTCGTAGGTCTTGGCGTCGGGCGTGGGGAGTTTGGTGATCGTCTCTCCGCACAGGCCGCGCATCCCGGCCTGCACGGCGGCCCAGGCGACCTCTTCTTCGTGATAGTACATATCGGCAAAGCAGGTTACCCCGCCGCGGAGCATCTCGGCGCAGGCCAAAAGGGTGCCCAAGAAGCAGAATTCGGGCGTTACGAACTCGCGCTCCACGGGGAGGATGTAGCCATGCAGCCACACATCGAGCCGCAGGTCATCCGCCAGGCCGCGCAGGAGGCTCATCGGCAAATGCGTATGGGTATTGACGAGGCCCGGCATCACGATGTGATCGCGGCAATCCAGGGTTTGCTCGGCCGCATAGCGAGCCTCTATCTCCGCTGCGGGGCCGACGGCTAGGATATCTCGCCCACGGATGGCGACCGCCCCCGGTGAAACGATGCGCCGCTGGCTATCCATCGTGATGACCGTGCCGCCTTTGAGGAGGATATCGGCGCGTTCGACGGTTTGATGGGGAAGGGTCTCTGCCATGGCCTCTCCTTTCCACCAGAGCCTGCGGATGCCCTCATTATAGGCGGGCCTTCGGCCAGGGCAAGGCCTTCCGGTAGGGGCGTGTTACGCGCTGGGGGAACTGCGGCGCAGGAATTTGGGCAGGAGTGTGTTGAAAGGGGGCCTTTCGCCTTTGACGGGCAAAATGTAAAACATCGCCGCGCCCAAGACGCGCAGCGTCCCCCCGATGAGGAGCGTCGGCAGGATGCCGATGGCGTTAGCCACCGCAACGCCCACGAGGGGGCAGGCAAAGGCCCCGATGTTCATCACCATACTATAGAGGGCTGTCGCATCGTGCTTGCGCCCTTTCGGTAAGAGGTCGAGGAAGATGAGGCTATGGCTGAGGTTCACCCCGGGCGCAAACGCGTTGATAAGGAAGCCGGCCACGAGGATGGGCGTGAGGTGCGGAAAGGCCGACACCATAAAGGGATACGTTACCGTGAGTGGTAGGGCGATGAGAAGCGTCTTGGCGTCTCCCCAGCGGCGCGTCAAGCGCCGCCAAACCCAATACCCCACCACCACGCCAATGTGCGCGAGGGTCGTGTTCAGGCCTACCCAACTATCGGTGGCCTTTAACTGGCGCACAAAAAAGATCATATACAATGGCCCGAGCATCCAGGCGCCGAGGTTAAAGAGAAAGGTGTTGAGGATGAGGTAAGAAAAACGCCTATTCTCGCGCACCATCGAGAGGACAGAGTGCACAAACGATTCCTGCCGCTCCCCCGTAAGCGGCAAGGTCGTTGCCGCCTGTTCCGGCACGCGAATCAGCGCCACAAAGAGGACGCTTATCAGCCCGCCCACATAGCCAATAGCGTACAGCCATTGGTAATTCCTCGGGAAGGTGCCGCGATCCAGCATCCGCCCTGCCAAGTAGGTAAGCGAGGCAACGGTGGCGCTGCTCAGGATGCTGCGCCAGGCGAGGACCGTGGCGCGAGACCGTTCGGGGATGACGTCGCTCAAGAGGGGGCTCCACCCCGTGGAGAAAAAGACCGACGGGAGCGTCATCAGGATGAGGATGCCGACCGTAGCCTCTGGCAGGAACTGCTTGAGAAAGAACGGCAGGAGCAAGATGGCCACATACCCCGTGCGCGCGAGGAGCAGGCTCCCCACCACCCAAGGCGCATAGTGCCTCTGCTTTTGCAAAATGCGCGCCGAAGGCAAATAGGCAAAGATGGCGATGAGCGCGGGCAGCGAGGCGAGAAGCCCCACCAGGCGGTTCGAACCGCCCAGCCGCAGGACGTAGGCGCTATCGAAGGAACTCGCCGCCGCCAAAATCGAGGCGAACACCACCTCGACGTAAAGAAACGTGATATTGCGCTCGGCCACGGCCTCTAGATTAGCCGAAACGCGCCGCGAAAATCGGTCCCAATGGGCCGCAAGTGCTGACTTCATCTCGCTCCGGGCTGGCAAAAATGGCTCAAACCGTTTGGCCGAGAGATTATAGCACAATCCGTTATGCGGCCAACCCGCGTATCCCCTATGAGTGGTGCACGGTGGAAGGTTCATCGCCCGCGCGACCAGGACGTTTGACTTTTCGGCCTTGGGTGCCCATAATGGACGTGTCGGGGCCTCTCGAACCGTCCTATTCGCCCACGATGGAAAGATCCTATGACCACGCAGGCGCTCTACAACCGGTGGCGCGGGCAAACCTTTGAAGATATCCTGGGCCAAGAGCACATCACCCGCACCTTGCAAAATCAAATCAAGGCGGGGCGGATCGGGCATGCCTATCTGTTCACCGGGATGCGCGGCACGGGCAAGACCTCCACGGCGCGCATTTTGGCCAAGGCCGTCAATTGCACCGGGGGCGTGGAGAATCCCCCGTGCAATCAGTGCCCCACCTGCCGGCACATCAACGAGGGGCGCTCGCTGGACCTCATCGAGATTGATGCAGCCTCCAACCGAGGCATTGACGAAATCCGCGACCTGCGCGACCGGGTGGCCTTTGTGCCGCAGGAATCCCGCTTCAAAGTTTATGTCATTGACGAAGTGCATATGCTCACTACGGAGGCCTTCAACGCCCTCTTGAAGACGCTCGAAGAGCCTCCATCGCACGTTATCTTTATCCTTTGCACCACCGAGCCGCATCGCCTGCCCGATACGATCCTCTCGCGTTGCCAACGGTTCGATTTTCGGCGCGGTTCGGTGAACGCCATCGCTGACAAATTGCGCCGCATCTGCGCTGCAGAGGGGCTTTCGATCGCGCCGGAGGCCATTCAGCGCATTGCCCGGCGTGCAGGCGGCAGTTTTCGCGATGCCGAAAGCCTGCTCGATCAACTCGCCTCGTTCAGCACGGGCGAGATCACGGCCTCTTTGGTGGAGGCGATTTTGGGCACGCCGGCCCTCTCGCTGGTGCTGGATGTGGTGCGCGCCGTGGCTACAGGAGACATCCCTTTGGGGTTGCGGGCGATCAACCACGCCCTCGACGAGGGGGCCGAACCCCAGCAGTTCCTGGGGGAGGTGCTGGAGTACCTGCGCGCTCTGCTCCTATTGCGCGTGGGGGGAGAGGAACATCTCGCCAACCTGGAACCGGAGGCGGTACGCGCCTTGCGCGAGTTGGCCTCGCGCGAGGGGTTTCCCGTGAGCGCCCTGGTGCGGGCCATCCGCCTGTTCAACGATGCCGGCCCCCGGGTGCGCAATGCTGTGCGGCCACAACTGCCCCTTGAACTCGCCTTGGTAGAGGCCCTTCTGCCCTCCGAAGGGGCTATGCCAGAGGCAACGGAAGGGAAGGGCGCGCCGACGGGAACACGCCCCGAGCCAGCCCCTGTGCGCACGCCCTTGGTAGAGGCGGCGCCCCCCGCGCAAGAGGCGCCCGAGGTGGCTGCAGCGGCATCGCCTACCAGCGAGGCGCCCGCAGCGGCGCCTTCGGGGCCGCCAGCTGAGAAGGCGCCTGCCGAATCTCGAGTGGAGAGCGCGGGAGAGGCCCCTTCTCTCACGCTCGATTGGGTTCGGGGCCATTGGGAGGCCGTCATCCTGCGGATGCGGAGCCTGGATCGGCAAGTGCAGGCCCTCTTGCGCGATGCATATCCCGTGGCCGTGCAAGGGCAGGTCATCACCTTGGGGTGCAAATGGGCGCTCCACCGCGACAAACTCTCTCAGGATGACAAACGCGCCCTTGTGGAGCAGGTCCTCACGACCACGCTGGGCACGCCGTGCCGCATTCAATGCATCGTCCAGCCCGAGGCGGTGGAGCAAAAGGCCGCGGCGCCCGCCCCGCCGCCGAACGGCGGCACGCTGGACCTGCGCTCGCCCAGCGATGAGGCGCTCGATGCCCGCCAAAGTTTGCTGAACCACCCCGTGGTCAAAGACCTCCAACGGCGCGGCGGGCGCATTTCGCGGGTTGAACTGTATGATCAGGAGAAAAAGGGAGGCACATAATGGCCAGCAAGGGGAAAAAGCGCTTTCGCGGTGCCCCAGGCGGGGGCGCGCCGCCTATGATGCGTCAGATCGAGGCCCTTCAGGCCCAGTTAGAACGTGCTCAGGCGGAATTGGCTGAGGAAATCGTCGTGGGATCTGCCGGCGGGGGCGCCGTCAAGGTAGAGATGACGGGCGCCCAAGAGGTGCGCGCCGTGCACATCGCGCCGGAGGTGGTGGATCCTGAGGATGTGGATATGCTGCAGGATCTGATCCTCCTCGCCTTCAAAGACGCTCAGGCCAAGGTCGCCGAACTCGCCGAGCGGCGGATGGGGCCTTTGACGGGCAGTTTGGATATCCCTGGGTTATTCTGATGGCCGCGACGCCCAAAGCCGTGAGTCGGTTGATTGATGCGTTTTGCCGCCTGCCGGGCATTGGCCCCAAGACGGCTTCTCGCCTGGTGTATCACCTTTTGCGTTCGGGCCGGGAGGACGCCCTGGCCCTATCTCAGGCGTTAGCCGCCCTGCACGCCGAGACCATGTTCTGTGAGGTGTGCTGCAATATCTCAGATCAAAGCCCGTGCGCCATTTGTGCCGACCCGGGGCGAGATCAAAGCACGATCTGCGTAGTCGAGGCGCCGCTCGACGTCTTGGCCATCGAGGATACGGGCCGTTACAAGGGGGTGTATCACGTCCTGCATGGGCACATCTCGCCTATGGAACGCATCGGCCCCGACGAATTGCGGGTGAAGGAACTGTTGCGCCGCTTGGGCGAGGGAAAGGTGCGCGAGGTCATCTTGGCGACGAACCCCACGCTGGAGGGCGATGCCACGGCGATTTACTTGGCGCAAGTCCTTCAGCCCTTTGGCGTGGAGGTTACGCGCCTGGCCCTGGGCTTGCCAAGGGGCGGCGACTTGGAATATGCGGATCGTATGACCCTTTCGGAGGCTTTGGCGGGGAGAAAGAGGCTGTAAAAATCCCGTTGCGCAGATTTGACGGATTGTCTAGGGTATGATATAGTATGCGGTGCCCCTGCGGGGAGTGGAGAGGATGTGCGGGGGTGCTGGGGGGCGGATTTGACAGGGTGAGGAAGGCGGATATACTTCCGAGCCTGTGTGCAAGAGACGGCGCACCTTAACAACTAAAGAGTGACAGGGACGCGAGAGAACCAAACGCCTGCTGTGGAAGGACCTAACCCCCTTTGTG
>JAIOAW010000027.1 GCA_019873625.1 Chloroflexota bacterium | reverse complement strand
GTAGCCCAAGTCCAGCGCCGCCTGCCGCAGGGAGATGCCCCGGCGCAGGGCCTCTTGGGCGACCTTGGCCGCCGCCGCATAGCCGATGTAGGGGTTGAGCGCCGTGGCCAACCCGATGCTCTTTTCGGCCAGGTCGCGGCAGCGCTCGCGGTTGGCCTGGATGCCCCGCACGCACCGCTCGGTAAAGGCGCGGATGCCGTTCGTCATCACCTGGAGCGATTGGAGCAGGTTGTAGGCTAGGATGGGCATCATCACGTTCAGTTCCAGTTGCCCGGCCTGGCCGCAAAGGGCGATGGCCAGATCATTGCCCATAATATGGTAGCAGACCATATTGAGCATCTCGGCCATAACGGGGTTCACCTTGCCCGGCATAATGGAGGACCCCGGCTGGACGGCCGGTAGGACGATTTCGGCGAGGCCGGTCATCGGGCCGGAACTCATCAAGCGCAAATCGTTGGCGATGCGCGTGAGGGTTACCGCCAAGGTGCGCAGGGCGGAGGAGACATCCACAAAATCCGCCATACTCTGCATCGCCTCAAACAGGTTCCCCGCGCTGCGGAAGGTGTGGCCCGTCAGGCGCGAAATCTCGGCCACCATCCTGGCGTGGTAATCGGGATGGGCGTTCAACCCCGTGCCCGTGGCCGTGCCGCCGATGCCTAGGCGGTGTAGGCCGTCCGCGGCGCGCGCGAGGCGATCCCGATCCAGCCGCACGGCCTGGGCGTACGCGCCAAATTCCTGCCCGAGGCGGACGGGCACCGCATCTTGCAAGTGGGTGCGCCCCGCTTTGAGAACGTCATCGAACGCGCGCGCCTTCTCTTCGAGGGCAGCGGCCAAGTCCTCGAGGGCGCTCAAAAGGTCCTCCACCATCGGCACAGCGGCTACGCGGATGACGGTGGGGATCACATCGTTCGTGCTTTGGGCCATATTCACGTGGTCGTTGGGGTGCACGGGATCATAGACTCCTCGCTTACCGCCTAGCGCCTCGTTGGCCAGGTTGGCGATGACCTCGTTCGTATTCATATTGTGCGAGGTGCCCGCCCCGGCCTGGAAGGGGTCCACCACGAAATGGTCGTGCCATTTGCCCTCCATAATCTCGGTGGCAGCCTGGATGATGGCCCCGGCGCGGCGCGCGTCGAGCATCCCCAAATCCCTGTTCACCTGGGCCGCCGCTCGCTTGACGAGGGCGCTGGCCACGATGTACTCGCGCGGTTGTTTCAGGCCGCTGATGGCAAAGTTCTCCACGGCGCGCTGGGTTTGCGCGCCCCACAGGGCCTCATCGGGCACCTGCACGGGGCCGAGGGAATCCGTCTCAATCCTCATCCTTCCTCCTCATCATCTGGCGCGTTGTCATCCTCTTCCATTTGGAGAGCGATCAGATAGCCGCGCGCCCGTTCGGCGAGCGGGTAACGATACACCAACTGCCAAAAGGCCTTGGAATGATCGGGGTGCACGAGGTGGGCCAACTCATGCACGAGGACGTAATCCAGCACAAAATCGGGCGCGCCCACCAGTCGGCTAGAGATGCGGATGGTCCCCCGCGCTGGCGAGCAACTCCCAAAGCGTTTCCGCTGATTCTCCACAAAGCGGATGCTCTGCCAGCGCAGTTTCCCGCCGAAATAAGTGCGGTTGAGAGATTCGGCGCGGGCCTGAAGGGCGCGATCGGAGGCCTGGTGGCGCTGGTGAGCGAGGCGCCTCAAGGCGCCGCGGCGAAAGCGCTCCACGAATTCGCGCACCTGAGGTTCGGGGAGGTCGGCCGGCACGCGCACCTCAAGCGTGCGCCCTTTCAGTTCCGCAGAGGCCGTTTTCTTGCGCCGCGCGCTGCGGATGACGACGATCTCCAGCCTCTCCTCGTCCCGTTGGGCCATAAGGGTGCTCCTTGCCAAGGCGCCGAGATAGAGAAAAACCCCAGCCTGAGCGCGCTGGGGTCTTGTGCCGAGAGAGGGATTTGAACCCTCACGGATCTATTATCCACTACGCCCTGAACGTAGCGCGTCTGCCGGTTCCGCCATCTCGGCCTGCACGGTATACTATATCACCTACGGGGCGGCTTGTCAAACCGAAAAGAGGATTCTGTTTGACAATGGAACAGCCTACCCAGTATGCTCAAGGCAGTGGCGCTAGGAGGTGCACGATGGAGAGAGGGACGGCTTCTCGAGACCTCATCATCAAGGCTGTAAGCCGCTATGCGATGGGGATGCTCGCCTTGGGGGTGATGTTTTTCCTTCCGGCAGGGACTTTGCGGTATTGGCAGGCGTGGGTCTATATGGCCATCCTTTTTACGCCTATGGCCTTCTTGATGCGTTATCTGCTCAAGCATAACCCCGAACTTTTGGAACGGCGCCTACAGATGCAGGAGCGGAAGGCGCGGCAAAAACGCATCATCGAAGTTTCGCTGTTCGTGTTTTTGGCCGCGTTTCTCCTGCCCGGGTTTGACCGGCGGTTTGGATGGTCTCACGTGCACCCGGCAGTGGTTCTCGCCGCCGATCTCATCGTCCTAATAGGGTATGGGCTTTTTGTGCTCGTTCTCAAAGAGAACCGTTATGCGGCGCGTACGGTGGAGGTTGAGGCGGGGCAAAAAGTCATTCAAACAGGCCCTTATCGCGTGGTTCGCCACCCAATGTACCTGGCGACGCTGCTCATCTATCTCTTTTCGCCCTTGGCGCTTGGCTCATATTGGGCGCTGATCCCGATGCTTGCCTATCCCGCCATCCTGGTGGCGCGCATCCGCAATGAGGAGAGGTTGCTCTTGCAGGAATTGGAGGGGTACGGCGAATATATGGATAAGGTGCGGTATCGGCTTATCCCAGGGGTGTGGTGAGGCCATTTGCCGCCTTGGGGCGCGGTGTTTTACTTGACAGAAATATAATCTATGCGTACATTGGGTTTGCAGCGGCGCGCTGGCTCGTTCAGAAAGGAAGGTGGGAAATGGCCACCTATGTGATTTTGATGAACCTGACCGAGCAGGGAATCAAGGATATCAAAGAGGCCCCTGCGCGGATTCAAAAAGCAGCCCAAGACTTGGAGGCCGCCGGAGGCAAGTTGCTCGCCTTTTACACGGTGATGGGGCCGTATGATTACGTGGCCATTGCCGAGGGGCCGAGCGATGAGGTGGCCCTGGGGCAACTCTTGGCCTTGGGTAGGGAAGGCTACGTGCGCACCCTCACGCTCAAGGCCTTCACCGTGGAGCAGTTTGCGGCGATCTTGAAGCATCTACCCTAGACCACGTCGGAGCAAGGGATGGGAAGGAACGGTTTTCCGCTCGCTGGCGCGCCGCCGCGAAAAAGACTCCGGAACCCGCCCTTGGGGGGATATTCAACCTATTGTCAACGTATCTGCTATGAGGAATGGTCTATGACATTCATCCCAACCCTTGCCACGGCTCGCTTGATCTTGCGCCCCTTCACGTTGGAAGATGCTCCCACCGTGCGCGCCCTCGCCGGAGAGCGAGAGATCGCCGAGATGACGACCATCCCGCACCCCTACGAGGAGGGGATGGCGGAAGAGTGGATCGGTACACACCAAAGAGCCTTCGAAGGGGGCGAACTGGTTACCTGGGCCATCACCCGGCGGGAGGATGGCGCGCTCCTGGGGGCTATGAGCCTCTCCCTCAACAAGGCGAACCGTTACGCCGAACTGGGCTATTGGGTGGGCAAACCCTATTGGGGCCGGGGTTACTGCACCGAGGCCGCGCAAGAGGCCCTGCGCTATGCCTTCGAGGTGCTGGGGGTGAACCGCGTGCAGGCCCGCCATATGACAAAGAATCCCGCTTCCGGCCGGGTGATGCAAAAGATTGGGATGACCTACGAAGGCACGTTGAGGCAATCCGTTTACCGCTGGGAAAAGTTCGAGGATATGGCGATGTACGCCATTCTGCGGGAGGAGTATCTTATGCGAAGGCCTGAACAACCCCCCTTGGGCGAGCCCGCTTAAGATCTTCCTCTCCCGGTGTTGGGGCCTCCGGGGGTAAACCCTCTCGCAGGTTCCAAAACTCGGCGGGAAGGGCAATGTATATGCTCCATCGAATCCTCTCGTGGAAAATCGGCTGGGCGCTCGCCCTCTTGGCCTTTTTGGACGTCTTTGGCGTGGGGCTAGGGATGGGCGTCCCTATCTTTTGCATCCTGTTGGGCCTCCCGGCGGGGTGGTACATCGCGCGGAGGATTATGGCTCGCTCCTATGAGGTGAAGGCCTTGTTGGGGAAGATGCTCCTGGGCACGGCGACCCTTGGGGGGTTCACCTTTCTCCTGATGGCTGTGGTATGGGGGCGTTGCCTTCCGATGCTATTTGACCCCACGGCCGATTTGGCCCATTTTGGCATCCCGCTCATCCTCTATGAGCCAAAGGCGAGTTTCATCGGGTGGCTCGTCTTGATGGTCATCATCTCGCCCTTTTTGCAGTTCCTTATGGCGCTGTTGGGGGCGAACCTCGCGGTGCTCTGGGGGGCCGGTGAACGATATAAAAACCCTCCCGCAGGTTCCCAACCTGCGGGAGGGTTAGGCCCATAGTCTCATGGAACCCTTCGCCGTGTGGAACGATCCCTTGGCGGCGGCCTCGGCGATTGACGCCGACGTACGGGCGCTGGAGGTGCCGAATACCCCGAACGAACGGGCGCTCCGCCGCAAGTATTCGCGCCTTTTTCGAAAAGCCGGAGCGGATTTTCTCCTGGAGGTAGGCCGCATCCTCGTTCAGCGGTTTGGCCAGCGTTCCTTCGCCTACGAGTTACTCGCCGACCATCCAACGGCCTTTCGACGGGTGGGAGAAGCGGAACTCGAAGAACTCGGGCAGGGCATCAACAGTTGGGGGGCGGTAGATTCCTTTGCCCGCACGCTCTCCGGGCCGGCCTGGTTAAAGGGGCAAGTGGCGGATGAGACGATCCTCCGCTGGGCCAAATCCACCGACCTTTGGTGGCGGCGGGCGGCCCTGGTGAGCACTGTCGCTCTGAATGTGCGCTCGCATGGGGGCCAAGGGGATGTGGAACGCACGTTGATGGTCTGCCGCCTTTTGGCGAACGATCGCGAGGAAATGGTGGCCAAGGCGCTCTCTTGGGCGTTGAGGGAGTTGGTCATCCACGCGCCGCAGGCCGTCGAGGCCTTCCTGGGGGAGTATGAGGACGCCTTACCCGCCCTGGTTAAGCGTGAAGTGAGGAACAAACTCACCACGGGGCTAAAGAACCCTCGTAAGAAACCCCTTCTCTAATTGACCTAAAATAACGTCCCTCCCCTTTCAATGAGGTTAGACCTTGTGGGCATAAACCCTTCCGCAGGTTCCAAACCTGCAGAAGGGTTGAAATGTGGAGCGCGGGCCTCTGGCCCACGCCGCGAGGCAGGAGCCTCGCGCTCCAATCGGCGCGAAAAAGATGGGCAACCCTAGCGCCCTCCCCTCCTCCCAATTGACCACCCTTCCCCTTTCCGCTAAAATAGCGTCAACCCCCTTTCAATGAGGTGATGCCTTATGGATAGCCGCGCCAAGGTCATCTTTCACGATAAGGAGTGGGAGGTCGAGCCGGGGCGCACCATCCGCGAGGTGGTCGTGTCGCTCGGCCTGGATCCCTACGAGGTGCTCGCTCTCAAAGAGAAAAAGATCGTTACCGATCAAACGGTCATTCAGCCGGGCGATGAGATTCGGCTGGTGAACGTCATCTCGGGCGGGTGAGCCTTCTTGCGCCCGCGCGGGTGGGGTGAGGGGCCGCGTTTGCGCCGCGGCGCGGCCCTGCCTTTTTGTGCGGCAATCTATCCCCTGGCAGGCCGATATGGAACGCACCCATGCGCGCCCCCATCGCTACTATGACCTCGTGATGGCCAGTTTCGTGGCCGTGCTGATGATCAGCAACGTGGCCTCCTCCAAAATCCTCAAGTTCGGGCCGTTCACCTTCGATGGGGGGACGCTCCTCTTCCCCGTCAGTTACATCTTTAATGACGTCTTGACCGAGGTCTATGGTTATGCGCGGGCGCGGCGGGTCATTTGGGCGGGGTTTGGGGCCGCGCTCCTGATGGCGCTCGTCTTTGCGCTGGTGGGGGCGCTCCCGCCGGCGGAAGGCTGGGAGCACCAAGAGGCCTATCAGGCCATCTTGGGCATCACGCCGCGCATCGTGGCGGGGAGCCTGATCGCCTATTGGGCGGGGAGTTTTTCTAACGCCTGGGTAATGGCCCGTATGAAGGTGCTTACCAAAGGGCGCTGGCTGTGGAGCCGCACCATCGCGAGCACCCTGCTGGGCGAGGGCGTGGATACGCTCCTTTTTTGCCTCATCGCCTTTTACGGCGCCCTGCCGCTCGGCCTGCTGGGCAAGGTGATCCTCTCGAATTACATCTTCAAGTGTGCCCTGGAGGCGGTGATGACGCCGGTGACCTACCGCGTGGTGAACGGCCTGAAGCGCGCCGAAGGCGAGGACTATTATGACCTGGGCACCGATTTCAACCCCTTTCTTTTGCGCGATTGAACGCGCGGGAGATGCCCTATGACGGACGAACCCATCGCGCCGCTCCTCCCCACTGAGGTGCCCCCTGGCCACAAGAGCGGTTTTGTGGCCATCGTGGGCAAGCCGAACGTGGGCAAATCCACGCTGGTGAACGCCTGGCTGGGCGTGAAACTGGCGCCCGTTTCCCCCAAACCGCAGACCACGCGCAACCGCCTGCTGGGCATCCTCACCCGAGAGGACGCCCAGATCATCTTTGTGGATACGCCCGGCATCCACCTGCCGCGCACGCCCCTGGGGGAATATATGGTCTCGGAGGCGCGGCGCGCCGTGCCGGACGCGGATATCGCCCTGATGATGGTGGACCTCTCCACACCGCCCGACCGCGCCGATGAAGAGGTGGCCCGGATTATTCAGGGCGCGCCCCACATCCCGGCCGTCTTGGTGATGAACAAAGCCGACCTCCTCCCGGCGGCGGAGCGCGCCGAGCGCGAGGCGGCCTACCGTGCCTTGGGGCTATTCGATGCCGAGTTCACCATCAGTGCGCTCACCGGCCTCAACGTGAGGGTGCTCTTGGAGTACCTCGTCGAGAGGTTGCCGGAGGGGCCGCGCTTCTATCCGCCTGACCAACTCACCGACCAGACGGAACGCTTCATCGCGGGCGAGATGATCCGCGAGGCGGCGCTGCACTTTTTGGAGCAAGAGGTGCCCCATTCTCTGGCCGTCCTCGTGCAAGAGTTCCAGGAGCGCGAAGACGGCCTCCTTTACATCGCGGCGGATATATACACCGAACGCGAGTCCCAAAAGGGAATCGTCATCGGCCGGGGTGGGGCGATGCTCAAAAAGATAGGCACCCGCGCCCGCGAGGCGCTGGAGGCCTTTTTCGGCTGCAAAGTCTACTTGGAACTCTGGGTCAAGGTGCGCAAGAATTGGCGGCGAGATCCGAAAATGCTCCGCCAATTGGGCTATACCGAACGGTAGGAAGGAGTGCGCAGATGGAAACCCTCTCTCTCAACGGCGCCTGGTACCTCTATAAGGCCGATGAAGGCGAGGCCGTGCCCGCCACCGTGCCGGGCTGCGTCCATACGGACCTCCTCGCCGCCGGCCTCATCGAGGATCCCTTTTACCGCGATAACGAACGAAACGTCCTGTGGGTGGGGGAGACGGATTGGACCTATCGCCGTACGTTCACCGTGCCGGAGGAGTTCCTCCGGCACGAGCGGGTGCTGTTGCGGTGTGAGGGGCTGGATACCATCGCGACGATCTTCCTGAACGGCCAGGAGGTGGGCCGCGCGGAGAATATGTTCCGCACTTGGGAGTACGATGCCAAGCCCTTCCTGCGCCCGGGCGAGAACGTCATCGCCGTGCGCTTCACATCGCCCCTAAAATACGTGCGCGAGAAGGCCAAGGGGCAGAGGTTCCTCCCCGCCTGGGGCGTGGGCCAACACAAATTGGATGGCGGCGGATGGATCCGCAAGGAGCCGTGCAACTTTGGGTGGGATTGGGGGCCGATGCTCGCCACCTGCGGCATTTGGCGGGATATCGCCCTCGTGGGATATGACACGGCCCGCCTGGCGGATGTGCACATCCTGCAAGACCATTCCCAGCCCGGCCAAGTAACCTTGGAGGTGCGCCTAGAGGCCGAAACGGTGCGTGGGGCCGACCTACAAGCCCATATCGCGGTGCGGTTTGGGGGCGAAGGGGTGGCCGAGGCCGCTGTGCCCTTGGATGGAGGCCGAGGCGCGGCGCGGTTGACCATCCGAAACCCCCGCCTGTGGTGGCCCAACGGCTTGGGGGAGCATCCCCTCTATGAGGTGCGCGTGGCGCTCTATGGCGGCGCCGGCCGTGCGTTGGACGAGGCGACGCGGCGCATTGGCCTGCGCACGCTCCGCCTGGTGCGTGAGCCGGATGCGTGGGGCGAATCTTTCTATTTCGCCGTGAACGGCGTGCCCTTTTTTGCCAAGGGGGCGAATTGGATTCCTCGGGACGTGTTTGTAACACGACTCACGCCGGAGGATTACCGCCGCGCCCTGCACGATGCGGCGGAGGCGAATATGAATATGCTCCGCGTGTGGGGCGGGGGGTTGTATGAGCAGGATGCGTTTTATGACCTGTGCGATGAACTGGGGTTGTGCGTCTGGCAAGATTTCATCTTCGCCTGCGCCACTTACCCCACCTTCGATGAGGCGTGGATGGCCAACGTGCGCGCCGAGGCCGAGGAGAACGTGCGCCGCTTGCGCCATCACGCCTGCCTCGCGCTTTGGTGCGGGAATAACGAACTCGAGCAGGGCCTGGTAGGGGACGCGTGGACGGAGCATACGATGGCTTGGGAGGATTACAGCAAACTGTTCGATGAGATGCTCCCCACAATCGTGCACCGCCTGGACCCCGAACGGGATTACTGGCCCTCTAGCCCACACTCGTCCTGCGGAGACCGCCGCGATTTCAACAACCCCACCTGCGGCGATGCACACCTTTGGGAGGTGTGGCACGGCCGACGGCCTTTCGAGTGGTACCGCACCTGCACGCACCGCTTTAATAGCGAATTCGGCTTCCAATCCTTCCCCGAGCCGCGCACGGTCTATGCCTACACCGAGCCGGCCGACCGCAATGTAACCTCCTGGGTGATGGAGCACCACCAGCGCAGCGCCATCGGCAACGGCACGATAATGACCTATCTATGCGATTGGTTCCGACTGCCCACCTCGTTCGAGATGACCCTCTGGTTGAGCCAGATTTTGCAGGGGATGGCCATCAAATATGCCGTGGAGCACTGGCGGCGGGGAATGCCGCGCGGGATGGGCACCCTCTACTGGCAGTTGGATGATTGCTGGCCGGTGGCGAGTTGGTCCTCGGTGGATTCCTTCGGTCGCTGGAAGGCGCTCCATTATATGGCCAGGGCCTTTTTCGCGCCGCTCCTTATCTCGGCGGTAGAAGATGCGGCGCGGGGTACGGTGGAGGTGCACATCACGAGCGACCTCCTCAAACCGCAGGAGGGCGAGGTGCAGTGGTGGATCACCGATGCGGCGGGCGCGGAACTGGCCCACGGCCGGGAGATGGTGCGCATCGCCCCGCAGCGGGATGCGCAGGTTCTGACGATAGACGCCGCGCCCTACCTCCAGAGCCACGGGCCGCGCAACCTGATGGTATGGCTGGAATTGTACACCCTGCGGCGCTCTTTTGGAGAGAACATCCTTGCCGAGCGCGTCTCGACGAACTGGGTCTCTTTTGCACGGCCCAAGCACCTGGAACTGGAGGACCCGGCCATCGCCCTGCGGGTGCGGGAGGCGCCGGGCGGCGCCTATGACGTAAGCCTTCGCGCCGAGAAGGCCGCGCTTTGGTGCTGGCTGGACCTGGCCGAAACGGAGGCGCACTACTCGAATCGCTTCTTCCACCTGCGGCCGGGGCGAGAGGAGGTCGTGCGCGTGACGCCCGAAAGGGCGCTCTCGCTCGAAGAGTTCCAGCGGCAATTGCGGGCCTACTCTTTGGTGGATACGTATAGATAGGGGGCAGGCCACGGGGTTCGTGCGATGATGAGGTGAGGAGCGTTACGGGTCGCCTTCCCCAAATCCAGCGGATTGGGGGAGGGCCTGGGGGGTAGATATACCCCTCGCTGCCCCACACCGAAGGGGTATGAAAAGACTCACCTCGAATAGGCCGGGTATGGCGCAAGGCGGCCCTAGAGTCGGCGTTGCATAGGTAACGCGAACCTCTTGCTATCTGCCCCGCGATTCCCGGCTGGGGGGCGGGGCGTCGCCCTCTGGGGCGCACTCTTGGCAGAGCGCCTGGCGGATGACGAGCCGCTTGGCCGGCCCCAGGCGGCGCACGTCTTCCGTGACCTTTTTCACCACTTCGGCAAAGCGCCCGCCCTCCGAGGCCGAAACCCACGAGAACTGCACGCGCCCTTTTTCGATGCCCAGGTACTCCAGGTAGCGCTGGAGGAGTGCAAACCGCCGCCGCGCATAATAGTTGCCGCTCAGGTAGTGGCAATCTCCGGGGTGGCAGCCGGAAACGAGCACACCATCCACCCCCAGGCGCAAGGCCTCGATGATAAAGAGGGGGTTCACGCGGCTGGAACAGGGTACACGGATGACGCGGATATTCGGCGGATATTGAATGCGCGCGCTCCCGGCGAGATCCGCGCCTGCGTAGGAACACCAATTGCACAGGAAGGCGAGGATTTTCGGCTGCCAGGAATCGGGTATGACGTCATTGGCGGGCGTTTCTTGGCTCATTTCCCCATCGCTAGCGCAAAGATTTGGGCGAAAATCTGGCGGTCATCGAACCCTTCTAGCGTGATGCACCCCGAGCGGCAGGCCGCCGCGCAGGCCCCGCAGGCCTTGCAGAGGGTGGGGTTCACCTCGGCGCACTCTTTGAACTGGCGCCGCGCCACCTCTTTGGTCACGATTTGGATGGCCCCATAGGGGCAGATGGCCACGCAATCTCCGCAGGCTACGCAAGAGAGGGCGTCCACAAAGGCCACGGTGCCGGGCGCCATAAGGCTTTTCTGCGCCAAGACGGTTGCCGCTCGCCCGGCGGCGGCCTTGGCCTGGGCGATGGCCTCCTCCACCGATTTGGGGCCGTGCGCCAGGCCGGCCAGATAGATGCCTTCGGTGGCGAATTCCACGGGGCGCAGTTTCATATGGGCCTCGAGGAAAAAGCCATCCGCATTGCGGGGCACCTTCAGGAGCCTGGCCAACTCCTCGGCATCCTCGCGCGGGGCAATGCCCACGCTCAGGATGAGCCAATCCGCCTTGATGGGGATCGTCTCGCGGAGGATCGGGTCATACGCCGCGATGTAGAGGGCCTCTGGGCGCGGTTCGACGCGCGGCGGGCCGCCGGGTTCGGCGCCCTGCGGGTCATAGGGGATGAACACCACCCCCATCTCGCGCGCTTGGCGATAGTAGGCCTCGCTCAGGCCGTAGGTGCGGATATCCCGATAAAAGATGATGAGGGTGCACTCTGGGTAGCGCTCTTTCAGGGCGATGGCGTTTTTCAGGGCCTGGGAACAGCACACGCGGCTGCAGTAGGGGTGCTCTGCGGTGCGCGAGCCGACGCATTGGATCATCGCGATCGTCTCTCGCCCCTGAAGGGCAAAATCGCCCGAGGCGAGGCGTTCTTCCAACTCGCGTTGGGTGAGGACGCGCGGGTCTTGGCCGTAGGAATATTCCGCCGTGCGGCGCTCTTGGGCGCCCGTGGCGAGGATGAGCACGCCGTGCTCGACCGTCTCTTCCCCCATATCGTCCGGTTCGAGGCGCCTGAGGGTGCTCTGAAAGTTCCCCACGAACCCCTCTAGACGCGCGAGTTCCGTGCGCGTATGCACAGTGATGCGCGGGTGCCCCTCGACGCGGGCGATGAGGTCGCCCAAGGCGCGCTGAAAATCGCCCTGGCGCAGCGTCCTATAAAGGCGTCGCGCATTCCCGCCGAGGGCCTCCTCCCGCTCCACGAGGTGCACGCCGTAGCCCTGGTCGGCCAAGTCGAGCGCGGCGGTCATCCCCGCCAGGCCCCCGCCGAGCACCAAGGCGCTGGGCGTAACGGGCACCATTTGGCCGCGCAGGGCGCGGTGATACACCACGCGACTCACGGCCATACGCACCAGGTCCTTGGCCTTTTCGGTGGCCTCCGCCGGCTCCCGCTGGTGCACCCAGGCGCACTGGTCGCGGATATTCGCCAGTTCGAACAGGTGCGGGTTCAGGCCCACCTGGCGGATCGTCTCTTGAAAGAGCGCCTCGTGCGTGCGCGGCGAACAGGAGGCCACCACCACGCGGTTGATGCCGCGCTCCTGGATGATCTGTTTGATGGCCTCCTGCGTATCTTGCGAGCAGGTAAAGAGGTTCCGCCCCGCGTAGACGACGTAAGGCAGCCCCTCGGCATAACGGCAAACGGCCTCGACATCCACCGTGCCGGCGATGTTGATGCCGCAATGGCAGATGAACACCCCCACGCGAGGCGCCTCGCCGGCCACATCGCGCTCCGGCGGATAGACCTTTTGGCGCGTGAGCGTATGGCGGCTGGGCGCGAGGAGCCGGCCGACCTCCGCGGCGGCGGCGCTGGCCTGGGTTACCGTCTCGGGGATATCTTTCGGGCCGGTGGCCACGCCGCAGGCAAAGATGCCTCGGCGCGAGGTAGAGAGCGGGGCAAGTTCTTCGGTGACGATGAACCCCTCCGGCGTGCGCCGCAGGCCGAGTTTTTCGGTCAACGCGTAGGTCCCCTTGGAAGGCTCCAGCCCCACCGAGAGGATCACGAGGTCAAACGCCTCGTGCTGGGGGCGATCCTCTTCGTCGGTGTAGGTAACATCTAGCCGGCCGTCGGGCAGGCGCTCGACCTTGGCCACGCGCGACCGCACAAAGCGCACGCCGTATTCCGCGCGGGCACGCTCATAATAGCGGTCGAAATCCTTGCCAAAGGCGCGCAAATCCATGAAAAAGATCGTCGCCTCGACGTCCGGGTCGTGCTCTTTGGCGATGATGGCCTCTTTGATGGCCGCCATACAGCAGATGGAGGAGCAATAGCCATTGCCGCAGGCCACATCGCGCGAGCCGACACACTGCACAAAGGCGATGCGCCGGAACGGTTTGCCATCGGAGGGGCGCACGGCATGCCCCCCATAGGGGCCGGAGGCGGAGAGGAGGCGTTCGAACTCGATATGGGTGAGGACGTCGGCCAGGCGGCCATAGCCCAGTTCGTGCTTGCGGTGTGCATCGAACTCGTCAAACCCCGTGGCGAGGAGGATGGCCCCGACCTCGATTTCCGAATAGGTCTCGCCCAAGGTATGGTGGATGGCCTGGGGCTTGCAGGTGCTCACGCAACGCTGGCATTCTGAACAGATGCCGCACTGCAAACACCGTTGGGCTTCGGCGTGGGCCTGCTCTTCCGTCAGGCCAAGCGAAACCTCGCCGAACCCCCTGATCCGCTCTTCGGGCGCCACTTCGGCGGGGATGGCCCTTCTTGCGCGGCTGGCTGCCCCTTGGGCCACCTGCCGAACCGCTTCGGTGCGGTCAAGGAGGGCAATTTGCGCGGGGTCCACGCGCTCCAGGAAGGTAACGCCCTCCCCCGATAGGTAGCGATGGATGGCCTCTGCTGCGCGGTGCCCCATGCCCACGGCCTCGATGGCCGTGCGGGGGCCGGTGGCGGCGTCTCCGGCGGCGAACACGCCCTCGAGCGAAGTGGCCAGGGTTGCTTCGTCATAGGCAAGCGTGCCAGATCGGGTGAGCCGCAACCCCTCCGGCAAGAAGCGCGTATCGGGCGCCTGCCCCACAGCCAGGATGATGGCATCCGCCGGGAGGATGAATTCCGAGCCGGCGATAGGCAAGGGGCGCCGACGGCCGCTCTCATCCGGCTCGCCCAGGGCCATCTGGATCATCTCGAGGCCCGTAACGCGCCCCTCCTCGCCCAGGATGCGCACAGGGTTGCACAGGAAGCGAATCTCAACCCCTTCTGCCTCCGCCTCGGCCACCTCGAAGGCGTAAGCGGGCATCTCCTCGCGCGAACGGCGGTAGGCGATGGTTACCTGAGCGCCCAAGCGCCGCGCACAGCGGGCTGCGTCCATTGCCGTATTCCCCCCGCCGATGACGAGGACGCGCTGGCCCAGGGAAGGGCGCTCGCCGCTATTGACGGCGCGCAAGAAGTCCACGGCCGAAAGGACCCCCGCCAACCCTTCGCCCTCGATGCGCAAGGGGAGCGAGCGGTGTGCGCCGATGCTCAGTAGGATGGCGTCGAACTCGGCGCGCAGCGCCTCGAGATCGCGCACGGGCGCGTTGCAGTGCAGGGTGATGCCGAGGTCCAGGATGCGCTGAATATCCCGGTCGAGCACCTCCGGGGGCAGGCGGTAATCGGGGATGCCGTAACGTAGCATACCCCCTGGCTTGGGCGCGGCCTCGAACACGGTTACACCGTAGCCCAAGAGCGCGAGGTCGCGCGCGGCGGTCAGCCCGCACGGCCCGGCGCCCACGATGGCGATGCGCTCTCGGCGCGTGATGGGGGCGCGTTCCACAGGCTTATCGCCGTGTTCGGCGGCCCAATCGGCCATAAAGCGCTTGAGGGCGGCGATGGCCACGGGTTCATCGCCCACCAGTTGGCGGCTGCAGGCCGTTTCGCAGGGATGGTAGCACACCCGCCCGCAGACGGAGGTGAAAGGGTTGGCCTGGCGAGAAAGTTCGAGCGCTTCGGCATAGCGCCCTTGGGCGATGAGGGCGATATATCCTTGGGCGTGCGTCCCAGCGGGGCAAGCGGCCCGGCAAGGGGAGGCGCCGCGCTTTTCGATGAGGAAAACGTTCGGCACGGCCTGCGGGTAGGCGCGATAGATCGCCTTGCGCTGGCCTAGCCCCTCGTCAAACAGGTTGGGCACCTCGACGGGGCACACGGAGGCGCATTCGGTGCAGCCCGTGCAGCGCAGGGGGTCCACATAGCGCGCCTTGTGGCGGATGCGCACGCGAAAACGGCCGGCCTCGCCTTCGACGGAATCCAACTCGCTATAGGTCATCAGGTGGATATTCAGATGGCGGGCGCATTCCACCACCTTGGGCGAGAGGATGCACATCGAGCAGTCGTTCGTGGGGAAGGTCTTGTCGAGTTGGGCCATCGTGCCGCCGATGGCGGGCGAGGATTCGAGGAGATGCACCTGGAACCCGGCCTCGGCCAAGTCGAGCGAGGCCTGAATGCCGGCGATGCCCCCGCCGACCACGAGCACGGAACCGATGGGGCCTTGGGCCTCTCGCTCAGGCATCGGGCGCTCCCTCCAGGGCCTTGATGCGCGCCGCGATGGCCTCAAGGGCCTTCTCTAACGCATTGGGGAGGGGTGCCTCAGGCGCGTCGAGGGCGGCGCGGACGAGTTCCAAGCGCATCGCGTGCGCCAGGCGGTCTACCCGGCGGAGGCGCTCGGCCACCTCGCGGCTAAAATACCCCTCGGCGATGGCCATCTCGCGCAGGGCGCGCATCACGTCGCCGAATTGGACGTTCTGCGGGCAGTAGGCCGAGCAGGTGTAGCACGTCTCGCAATACCAGAGGAGTTCGCTCGAGAGGACGGCCCTTCTCTGGCCCAGCAGGATTTGGCGGATGATCCGCCGTGGGCTGAAGCGCGCCTCCACCTCGGCCACGGGGCAGCCCGCCGTGCAGGTGCCGCACGCGTAGCAGACCTTGACCTGCTCGGCGCCCGGTTGAGAGGCTACGTCATATTTAAAGTTCGGGTCATAGGTTGCGTCGTCCATCGGCTCATCCTTTGTGGGGGTGTCGAGGGATTTAGGGGGCCACCTCGGGCGGTTCAGGCCGGGGCAAAAGGCCGGCCATCTCTGCGATGGGGCGGATGGCCTCCTCCCACTCGACAGCCATAATGTGCACACCGCGCACCCCTGCGATGGTGCGCAGTTCTTGAATCGTCTCGGCGCAGAGGCGCATCCCTTCCTCGCGCGCTTTGGCACCCCGCCCGGCGCGCGACAGGCGCTCGATGATCGCCTCGGGCACGGTGATGCCCGGCACGTTCGCGTTGATATACCGCCCAGCGCCAGCCGATTTGAGGGGCATCACCCCGGCAAGGATGGCTACCTTTTCGTGCAGGCCGAGATCTACCACGCGGCGCATCCATTCTTTGAAGCGAGGAAGGTCGAAGACGCACTGCGTCTGGATGAAATCTGCGCCGGCGGCCACCTTTTTCGCCAGGCGGATGACGCGCATTTCAAACGGGTCGCCAAAGGGGTTGGCGGCACCCCCGATGAAAAGGGGCACCGCGCCCTCGACGGGGTCGCCCCCAGCGGTGAGGCCCTCATCGCGCAGGCGTTTGACCATCTGGATCATCTGGATGGAGTCGAGGTCGTACACGTTCTTGGCGGAGGGGTGATTGCCGAACTTTTGATGGTCTCCGCTCAGGCAGAGCAGGTTGCGCACGCCCAAGGCCACCGCGCCAAAGATGTCGGATTGCATCGCCAGGCGGTTGCGGTCTCGGCAAGTCATCTGCATCACCGGCTCGATACCGTGTTGATGGAGAAGGGCGCACGTGGCGGCGCTGGAAAGGCGCACGATGGCCGTCTGGTTATCGGTTACATTCACGGCGTCGCAGGCACCAGCGAGGAGGGACATCTTTCGTTCCACGGCGGCAACATCAGGCCCTTTGGGGGGGCCTAACTCGGCCGTTACGACGAAATGCCCGGCCCACAGCAGGCGCTCCAAGCGGCTCCCGCTCTTCATAGGCGTAGATCCTCCCGCGTGGTGCGGCGGGGGCCGCCATCGTGCGCGGAGCGCCAATCTTTGGGCGGTTCGATGGCGTACAAGCGCTCCAACTGGCCCAGGCGCGCCAAACGGTCATAAATCAGTTGCCAGGCGCACTCCAAATGTTCGGGGTCCACCTCACAGCGGCCGTTAGATGAGCCGCCGCACGGCCCGTTCAGGAGCGATTTGCTGCACCGTGTGATGGGGCAAATGCCCCCAAAGCGCCCCAAGACGCAATCTCCACAGCCCAAGCAGCGCTCAGCCCAGATGCCGGGCGCCTCGGGGCGGCCCATAAATTGCGTATTCAGCGCGGGATAGATGATCGCATCGGGGAACTGTTCGGCCAGCGTCTGCACGCCCACGCCGCAGGCCATCGAAAGCACGGCCTCTACCTTGGCAATATCCTCGGCGAGGGGCGCGTTGAACTCCTCTTCGCACTGGCGCTCGACGCTGCGCTCGAGGATTTCGACCGCAGAGGTGCGTTCGCGCAGGGCCAAACGCAAGGCGGCGCTGAGCACGGCCACCTCCTTGGCGCCCCCCGCCAGGCAGACGGCCACGCACGTCTCGCACCCCACCACGAGGAGGCGGCTCACCCCTTGGATCGAGGCGAGAATTTCCACCATAGGTTTGCGTTCGGCGACGATCATTCTTCCTCCAACCACGCCTTGAGATCGGCGGCCATCGTGGGCGAAATGGCGCGGAAAACGACGCGCTCCGGGCCAAGGCCAATCTCTTGAAGCAACGCTTGCACCCACTGGACCCGTTTTTCAGCCCAGCGGTTGCCCTCGAGCGATTCGCACGCCCCCTCGTAGCAGGCGAGCACCCAAACCTTCTCGGCCCCGGCCTCGAGGGCGCGCAGGATGTGCAACACATCCACGCTGCCGCCGCACGGGAGGTTCACCCAAGTTACATCCGGGGGGAGCGTTTGGCCCGTCGCCTCCAGGGCGGCAAGGGCCTCCCCCGCCGAGCGGCTACACGCCAAGACGAGCAAACGCTGGGCCATGCTCATCGGATAGAGACTCCTTGGGCCGTGGGGGCCAGCCACGATGGCACCGCTTGCCCCTTGAGCGCGATGGCCTGCACCGGGCAGTGCGCCGCACAGATGCCGCACCCCCAGCAGGCGGCCTTTTCGACATAGGCCGCGGTGATCCCCTCGCGCTCCACCACTTCGGCGGCGGCGTGGGGGCAGGTGCGCACACATGTCAAACAGCGGATGCACCGATCCCGCTCCACCTCCGCCGTGGGGCCGCTCGGCGGCTCATCCAGGCTATGCAAAAAGGCATCGAGGCTCGCCACCACGTGCGAAACATCTTCCAGCGCCGCCTCTCGATCGGCATCCATATGGCAGCGCCCCGCCACATAGATGCCTTTGCGGTTCGTTAAGCCGGGGCGCACCTGGCGCACGTTGACCTCTTGAAAATAGCCATCTTTCCCTACGCGCAGTTTGAGGAGCGCAGCCAGGGGGAGGGTGGCGGGGTGCGGTTGCACGGCCTCGGGCAGGATGAGCATATCTCCCCGCACCAGGCCATCGGGCGCGGCGATATGTACGCCCCCCTCTTCGAAGCGAACCTCCACTTCAATATATCGGCAGAAGACGACGCCCTCCTCGCGCATCCGGCGCGTCAGCCGTTCCAAGGGGGCGGAATCCACCTTCAAATCTCGGTAAAAGAGGGTCACTTCGGCGTGGTTTTGGCGCAGAGCGCGCGCCGTGTGCAGCGCCTCCACAGCCGTCTCGCGGCTCGTTTCTCCGCCCCAATCGAGCATCACGAGGAAATGCGCCTTGCGGTGGGAAAGGAGCGCCTCCAAAGTGCGGTCTTTGAGGCGCTGGCGCGCTTGTGGGGGCGTGAGGACCCTGGGGCCAAGGGGCAAGCCGTAACGCTCTTGGGGGTAGCAGCGCGCGTTGCCGAGGGCGATGAGCACGGCTGCCCCTGGAAGGCATTCGATGGCCTCGCCACGGCGCACCTGCGCGCAAAAGGCGCCGGCGTATCCGCCGAGGCCCACCAACTCGGCGGCCGGGTATATCGCGACGTTGGGGGGCAAAGCAGCGGGCGCCTGGGCCTCTTCAAGGGGGAGCCACGCCACGGCATAACCCAAGGCGGCGAGTTCCCGCACGGCGCAAAGCGCCTCCGGCGCGGCACCCAATACGATAACCCCTCGGGGGCGGCCGGGCATTGGGTTCATCAAGCCCTCCCGCCTAAATAAAGCACGCAGGCCTGGGCGGCCTGGTGGGCGTGGGCGATGCTTTCGGCGATGGAACGGGGCGCCTGGCAGCACCCCGCTGCGAACACACCGGGCACAAGGGTGCTCACGCCGTCGGGCGCGGTGGCAAAGAAGCCGGAGGGGTCTTGATTGAGGCCGAATTGCTCGGCCAGGAGGGCGGCATCGGCCCTGGGCTGGATGCCCGTGGCCAGTACGACAAGGTCAAACGATTCGCGAATCTGCCGCCCTGTCAGCACCTCCTCGTAACGAAAGGCGACCTTGCCCTCGGCGCCACGCTCGAGGAGGGCGGGCATCCCGGCCACGATGCGGAAGGCGCCGCGCGCGGCGGCCCAGGTCTCGGCCATATCTCGGCCGGAAGTCTGGAGGTCCATCTTGAAAAAGGCAATTTCAGCCTCGGGGCGGCTCTCTTGTAAAACGCGCGCCAGCCTCAAGGCATAGCGACAGCAGACCTGGGAGCAATATCCACGGCCATTGTGCTCGTCTCGTGAGCCAACGCACTGGATAAAGGCCACCTTGCCGAGGGGCAACTCATTGCAGGCCGTGCGCCCCCGCCCTTGGAGGAGGGCCTCTAGGTCTCGCCCGGTGATGACGTGCGGCAAAAGGCCATAGCCGTAAGGGCCTTTGGCCAAGGGGGAGATGTGATCGAACCCCGTGGCTAGGATGACGGCGGGCACCTCAAACGAAAGGGCCTCGCCCTGCGCCCGCTCGCACAAGAGCGCCAAGCGCCCCTCGCGGCGTTCAACGCGTTCAACGTGGGTTTGGAGGAAAACAGAGACGCCCTCGGCGCGTTCGAGGGCGCGGAGATGATCGCGGAAGAGGCACCCCCCGCAGTGCTGGCACACGCCTCCCACCGCCTTGCAACAGACGGTCGAGGCGTTCCCCCCCAATTGGGCCTCTCGCTCGATGAGAATGACGCCGATGCCACGTTGAGCCAAGTTGAGCGAAGCCGCGATCCCAGCAATGCCCCCGCCGATGACCGCAGCGCGAGGCCGGTCAGACATACCCATTCCCTTCAGGAGGCCAAGGTACACCTAGCAGGGATGATTATATGCCGTTTGAAGGGTGGGTCAATCGGCGCGTTAGGCCCTGGCGCGCCCTTGACAAATGTGCTATGATAACCTTGCCTACAAACTGCCAAGGGGGAGAAGGGAATGGGCGACCGTCTCTACCGCTTCATCCGCCGCTGTGGGGCGCCATTTCGCTTCCGCGTGTTCGGGCTATACCACCTCAAGGTTCAGCCGGCCATCTTTGTGGGCAACCATTCGGGGAGCACGGGGCCGCTCCAGGCCATCTTCACGCTACCCGTGCGCCTTCACCCCTGGGTCATCCGCGATATGACCGACTTTCGGCTCGCCCCGGCTTACCTTTTGGGCGATTTCATCCGCCCCACGTGGCACCTCAAAGGGCGGCTGGGGATGATCGTCTCGACCATCGTGGCGCGCGTGGCCGTGTGGCTCATCAATGCCATCGGCAGCGTCCCCGTGGCCAAAGAGTACGGGCTTTTCGATGGGAGCCTGCGGCGCAGCCTGGAGCTCCTGCAGGCGGGGAGGAGTTTGCTCATTTTCCCGGAGGATGCGCAAGGGCCGCTCAACCCGCGAACGGGGCTGTATCCCTTCCTTACGGGGTTTGCCTGGCTATGCTACCTGCATGACCGTGCCAATGGTCACCCTGTGCCGGTCTATCCTTTTGCAGTCCATGCGGGGCGCCGCGCCTTGGCCTTGGGGGCGCCCCGCACGCTCGATCGCCAGGGGGATCGGCGCGAAAGTGTGCGCCGCTTGTGCCGCGAAATCGAAGGCGATATCGCGACCCTTTACCGCGCCTTGGAGAAAGGTATTCTGCCGCCCGAGCCGCGCTTAGGCGAGCCTTCGTTCGGTTTGCGGTTTACGCAGGAAAAAGAGCGCAGCCGCGCCCAGCACAAAGGCTCCCACAAACAGCGAATAGGGCATGCGATAGTTCCCTGTTACGTCATAGAGGAAGCCCGCGAGCGGCCCCCCTCCCACCATACCCGGTAGGGTAAAGAAGGTCACCAACCCCCAGATGGTGCCATAGGCCCGCACGCCATAGTATTCGGCGACGATCGTGGCGCGCGTGCAGAGTTGCCCGCCCATCCCCAGGCCAAAGAGGAGGGCAAAGGCCCAAGCCGCCTCGGGCCGAGGCGAAGAAAGGGCCACGAGCACCGAGAGCGCTTGCGAAAGGAGCGATAGGCTGTACACTACGCGCGCCGAAAAGCGGTCGGCGGCCCAGCCCAAGGTTACCTTGCCGATGATGCCCCAGAGGGCTAAAAATCCCCAGATGCTGGAGGCCGTCGCGCGCGAGAGGCCCCGATCCATCAAGAAGGGGATGGCGTGCATCTGAATGGCTACGGAGGCCAACATCCCTAGGGCGAAGGCTAGGCTCATAACCCAAAAAGTGGGCGTACGCAAGGCCTCGCGCGCCGAGTAGGAGGGCGCCGATTGGGCGACGCCCCCCGCGGTAGATGGCTCGGGTTCAGGGGGCGCCTCGCGGATGACCCACAGGACGATGGGCACGCTGCATACCAGGGCGAGCACGCCAAGGAGCATCGTAAAGGCCCGCCAGCCGTAGGCGTCAATAAAAGGCGCCGAGAGGGGCACGAGGATGACCCCCGGTAGGCTCCCGCCGATGAGGGCCACTCCCATAGCCAGGCCGCGCCGTTTGCGGAACCACCGCGCCACGAGCGCGCTGCAGGAGACGTTCCCCAGCCCTGAAGAGGCAATGCCCAACAGGATGTACAGGGCATACAGGGCAAGGAGCGCCTTCTCAGGGGAGATGTGGCCCAGGCGGCTGAGGAGGCCCCAGATGATGAAACTCGCCACCCCCGTGATGCCCATCATTCGGCGAGATCCCCAACGATCCACCAGGTTGCCGATGGGCAGGGCGCTCAGGTTGGTGGCCAGGATGTAGAGGCTCTGGGCCACCGAGTAGGCGCCTCGCCCCCAGCCGAACTCCGCCGTGAGCGGCGTAAAGAGGATGCCCATCGTATACCAGGGCATCCCCGATCCGACCGAACTGATGATCACGACGCCCAAGAGCACCCACAGGCTGCGGTCTATGGCCCGCAGCCTGTGCACCACACGTTGGAGGGTTTCGCTCATGCCTTCCCCGCCGACCCAAAGACGGTCATATGGTGTTTCACCACCTCTTTGATGGCCGCTTGGACGGCGCGCCCCAACTCCATATAGCGCGCGTTGGGGTCTTGAAGTTTTTCGCGGAGCGTATCCACCGCCGCGAGGGCCATCGCCGTGTAGATGTTGATTTTAGAGATGCCAAGCGAGATGGCCTTCTGAAAATCGGGGTCGGGGATGCCCGTGCCCCCGTGGAGGACGAGCGGCACCTCGACGCGGGCGCGGATCTCTTGCAAGCGCTCGAAATCGAGTTTCGGCTCGCCCTTGTAGACGCCATGCGCCGACCCGATGGCGATGGCCAAGGCATCTACCCCCGTCTCGGATACAAAGCGGACGGCCTCCTCCGGCTGGGTGAAGGCGGCGCGCACTTCTTCAAAGCGATCGTAGGCATCGCCTCGCCCCACATGGCCAATCTCGCCTTCCACACCCAAGCCGGCATAGTGGGCCGCCTCGACCACCTTTTTCGTTTGGGCCACGTTTTCCTCATAGGGGCGCGTGGAGACGTCCAGCATCACGTCCGTAAAGCCGGCGGCGATGGCATCCATCACGCTGGCGAAATCGCGGCCGTGGTCGAGTTCGATGGCCACGGGCACGGGGATGCGGTCGGCCAATTCGCGGATGAGCGCCACGGCGGCCTTGCGGGGCATACCCATCGGGGCCACGATGACGGGGGAGTGGAGTTCAGCGGCGGCCTCCAGCACGCCCATCACGCCCTCTAGGGTGTGCACGTCAAACAGCCCCACGGCGTAGCCGCCCTTTTGGGCGGCCTTCAACATCGGCACCATAGATTGTAATGGCATAGTTCACCTCTCCTAGGTAGAGCATTCCACACGGATAAAAGGCACAATATCTATTCTATCCTCAACGAACGGTGTGCGCAAGCCATTTTGAGAAGGTTTATGTGGAGTGCGGGCCTCCTGGCCCACGCCGCGAGGCGGGAGCCTCGCGCTCCTTGCTAGGGGATGCTCGCCCCTACCCCTACCACCTCTCCATACAGCCCCTCCACCCACTCCCGTTCGGCGGGGAAGGTCTCGGCGTAGGTCTTGACGAACGCCTCTAGGCTGGGGCTGCGTTTGGGCATTCGGCAGAAGGCCAGGAGCACCTTGCCATAGGGCACATCCTCCGGTGCGATGTTGGCGAACCAGAGCATATAGCGCTGGGGGTAAAGGGCATTGGCCCCTTTCAGCAGGCGGTAGAAGAAGGTCGTAACCACGCCCGAAGTGGCCAGAGCCTCTTCGGGGGAGCGCAGATCGCCCGTGGGTTGGCCCCCTCGAAAGTGCACACGAAAGCCGTTCTCTGGAGCCCAATTGGCGCGGAGGAGGCGATCCTCGAGGGTGGGCGGCAGGGCAGGGGAGGCCCTCAAGGCCTCGAGGGAGGCAGGGTCGGCCTCCCCCTGGAGGAGGTCCAGCGCGCCGGCCCAGCCTTCCTCCAAGGCGCGCGCGGGGGAAGTAACCTCATAGGGGCGCGCAGGCGGCCAGGGCGCGGCCGGCCGCTGGCCCATCAACTCATAGAGGAGCAGCCCTTCGGCCCAGGCCAGGTGGTGCCGCGCCCAGTCGGCATCTATGCGGCCCTCGCGCCCCAGGGCCAGGGCCAGTTCGATGGGCACGCGGGCCGAGCCTTTGGTGAGGGTTGATCGCCTTCGCACCCCCGTCTCATCGCTATTCACCACGATCACCAGCGCGTTGGCCACCGTCTGCGGGCGACCCGTGGAGATATCGCTCGCGATGAGCGCTTTGGTCGCGCCATCGAACAGGCCGATGAGGCGCTCCACCGAGGGGTTTGAAAGGACCTGGGCCTGAAAGGCGACATAATCCACTTCCTCCTCGCTGAGGACGCGCAAGGTCTCGCCCTCTTGGCGCACGAGGAGGTAGGGTTGAGAGGTCTTGATGGCCGTGGGCAAGCAGGCCGATAGGGCAAGCGCCGCGAGGAGGACGCCGAATGCCCGCAAGAACCCCACGGCGCGCCGTGAGGCCGAGACGTTCCGCTGGCCGAACACAAGTCTTTTCTGCATAGGGGTCGCCAAGGGGGCATTCTACCACGCGCGCCCCGAGCGGCCAAGGGCTGTGCGCAAAAAGGGCAAACCTGGTATAATGCGCCCGAAAGGAAGGCCTGCCGCCTGTGAAGTTCCCCTTTCGCATCACCGTAACCGAAATTCGGCGCGCCCGGCAAATCGCCGAGGTGCTCGTTCGCAATGGGCTTGGTTTCTTGGCCGAGACCATGGGCCTGACGCGTTTTTTGCCCCCGTGGCGGGCGCGCCGTTTGCGCGCCGATGTGCGCGCCGTCGGCCTCACCATCCCTCAACGCTTCCGGCAGACCTTGGAGGAATTGGGGCCGACGTTCATCAAACTTGGCCAAATCCTGAGCACCAGGCCGGACGTCTTGCCTGCGGAATACATCCTAGAGTTGAGCAAACTCCTCGATGCCGCACCGCCCGTGCAGGGGGAAGAGATCGTGCGCGCCATCGAAGAGGAACTCCATGGACCCATCGGCCAATTCTTTTCCTCGTTCGATGCCCAACCCATCGCCTCGGCCTCCATCGGGCAGGTGCACCGCGCCACGCTGGTGGATGGCACGCCCGTGGTCGTCAAGGTGCAGAGGCCGGGCATCGAAAGCGTCATCCAGGCCGATTTGAACTTGCTTTATACCCAGGCCGCTTTCTTGGAGCGGCGCTCCGAGACGCTTAGGAGTTACGGCCTGCTCGATATCGTGGAAGAATTCTCCCAAGCGCTCCGCGATGAACTCGATTACACCCAGGAGGGCCGCAATGCCGACCGCGTGCGCCAAGTGGCGGAAGGCGAGGGCATTTTGGTGCCCAAGGTGTATTGGGATTTGACGACGCGCCGCGTCATCACCCTCTCTGATTTGCGGGGCCTCAAACTCTCGGAGATCGAGGTGCTCAAAGAGGCGGGGTACGATCTGAGCGCCCTGGCCGCTCAGGTGGTGCAGTGCTATATGCGTTTGGTGTTCGTGCACGGCATCTTTCACGCCGATCCGCACCCGGCGAACATCCTGGTGTGCGGTTCGCAGATTGGCTTGGTGGATTTCGGCGTCATCGGCTACCTTACGGGGCGCATCCAAGAGGACCTGGGCGATCTCCTGTTCGCTTTGGCCGAGCAGAACGCCGAGGAGATGGTGCGCATCATCGTGCGGATGGGCGTGGCCAACGTGGCCACCGATCGCAGCGCCCTGGAGCGAGACGTGCGGCGGCTCCTCGTGCGCTATTACAACGTCTCGCTGGAGAGCCTGCCGATGGCGCAGTTCCTGGGGGAACTAATGGCGTTGGCCTTTCGGCACCACGTGCGGCTCCCTTCCGATTTGGCGCTTTTGGCACGCACCGTGGTGGTGCTGGAGGGCGTTGTGCGCACCTTGGACCCCTCGCTCGTCTTGGCGCGCTATCTGGAGCCATTCGTGATGCAACTCGTGCGCCGGCGCCTCTCGCTCAAGCGCACGCTGGTGGATTCTATCACGACCCTAAGGGAACTAGAAGACCTTTTGCACGTCTTGCCGAGGCGTATGGATACGATTTCGGAGCAGATGGAGCGCGGCGAAATGACCCTGGGCGTGGAGGTGCGCCGCCTGAACCAGGCCCTGGCCAAGATCGAGGCCATCGGCAACCGCGTCTCTTTCAGCGTGGTGGTGGCGGCCCTTATCGTGGGGTCGGCGCTCCTCCTGGTAGGGGGAGGGGGCGCGGCGATCTTTCGCATCCCCTTTACGGAGATCGCTCTGCCCATCCCCCAAGTGGGGTTTCTCATCGCCGGCCTCTTGGGGGCTTGGTTGATCTTTTCCATTTTGCGTTCAAGGGGGTTATAATCGCCGAGCCGATGTGAAGGGTTCGGGGGAACATCGAAGGAGGCCAAGGATGAAAGTACTCGTGACCGGTGGGGCGGGCTTTATCGGCTCACACGTGGTGGATGCCTGCCTACAGGCGGGGCATGACGTCTGCGCGGTAGATGACCTTTCCACAGGCAAGCGGGCCAATGTGAACCCTCGCGCCCGCCTTTATGTGGCCGATATTCGCGACCGCGAGGCGATGGACGAGATCTTTAGCGCCGAGCGCCCGGAGGCCATTTGCCATTTGGCCGCCAAGGCGAATGTCCGTGAATCTATGGTGGCGCCCATCCTTTATGCCGAGGTGAACATCTTGGGGTCGCTCGTCCTATTGGAGTTGGCGCGCACCTACGGCACGCGCAAGGTCGTCTATGCCTCGACGGGCGGCGCGGTATACGGCGAGCCGGAATATCTCCCCGTGGACGAGGAGCACCCCGTCAACCCGCTCGACCCCTACGGCGCGAGCAAGCATCACGTAGAGCACTATTTGCGCATCTACCGCACCCACTTTGGCATAGATTACACCATCTTGAGGTTTGCCAACGTGTACGGCCCTCGGCAGGACCCTTTGGGCGAGGCGGGTGTGGTGGCGATCTGGACGCACCTGATGCTCAAGGGTGAGCAGGCCGTCATCAACGGCTCGGGCGAACAGGAGCGCGATTTCGTCTACGTCGAAGACACGGCGCGCGCCAACGTCCTCGCGCTCACGCAAGGCAGCGGAGAGACGCTCAACCTGGGCACGGGCATCGGCACCTCCATCAACGCCCTGTTTGAAAAACTCAAGGCCATCACCGGCTATCAGGGCGACCCGGCATATGCCCCAGCCAAAAAGGGTGAAGTGTTCCGCATCTACATTACCGGCCAAAAGGCACAAAAGGTGCTGGGCTGGGAGCCAAAAGTTACGCTGGAGGAGGGCCTGCGCCGCACCGTGGAGTATTTCCGCACGCTGGATCTGTAAGGCTCGCGCAAAGGGCCGCTCCGAGAAGGGGGAGCCGGCATGGTGGATGGTGCGCAAACCGAGCCGCCTCCGGAGGGCACGCCCTCCATCGAGGCCTTTTTGCAGGCCGTGGCGCGCGCCGAAGGGGTGAGCACACATCATCAGATCGTCCATATTGAAAAGATCGCCGCGCGGGAACCGGAATATGCCCCCCTTTCGCCCCCTTTGCCGCCGCCGCTGGAACGTGCCCTGCGGGCGGTGGGCATCGAGCACCTCTACACGCACCAGGTGGAGGCCCTGCAAAGGGCGCGCGAGGGCCAGAACGTCATCGTCGTAACCTCTACCTCGAGCGGCAAGACGCTCTGCTATAATCTACCCATCCTCGAGGCCATCCTGGCCGACCGGCAAGCGAGCGCCCTGTACCTTTACCCCGTCAACGCCCTGGTGAACGATCAATTCAAGGCCTTGGGCCGCCTGAACCTCGCCTTGGGGCGCGAGGCCGTGGGGATGGCCCGTTACACCGGCGCCGTGAACGAGGCGCTGCGCAAGGCCGTGCGGGCGCGCCAGCCCAATATCCTCTTTACGAACCCCGAGATGCTCCACTTGAGCCTCCTGTGGTGGCATCCGCTTTGGGAACGCTTTTGGCGCCACCTGCGCTATGTGGTGGTGGATGAGATTCATACCTATCGCGGCGTGTTTGGGGCGAATATGGCCCATCTCTTCCGGCGCGTGCGGCGGATGGCCGCACACTATGGCGCGGCCCCGCAGTTCATCGCCTGTTCGGCCACCATCGCCAACCCCCAAGACCTCGCCGAGACCCTGACGGGCCTGCCTTTTGCGGTCGTAGACCGAGATGGCTCAGGCCGGGGCAGGCGTTATTTCGTCCTTTGGAACCCGCCCTTGGCCTCGGGGGCCGACCCGGCCCAAAACCTGCGCCGCTCCTGCGAGCAAGAGGCGGTGAACCTCCTCCGCCGCTGTTTGGAGGCCAACTATCAGGCCATCGTCTTTGCGCGCGCCCGCGTGGTGACGGAGCGGATGCTCCGACTATCCCTAAACAAGGGGCCTGAAGAAGAACTTGCCCAAATCAGTTCCTACCGCGCGGGCTATCTGGCCGAAGAGCGCGAGGCAATCGAGGCGGCCCTCAAAGAGGGGAGCCTGCGCGGCGTCATCACCACGAACGCCCTGGAGATGGGTGTGGATATCGGCGGGCTGGATGTGGCCATCCTCACGGGCTACCCGGGGACGATGATGTCCACCTGGCAGCAGGCGGGCCGCGCGGGGCGGCGCGGGCGCGAGGCGCTCATCTTTTTGGTGGCCTCGCCGAACGCGCTGGATAAGTTCTATGTACGGCACCCCGAACGCCTGTTCAGCCAGCCCCATGAATGGGCCGTGGTGGACCTTCATAACCCCCACATTCGCCTCAAGCACCTCCTGTGTGCGGCGCGCGAACTCCCTTTGGCGCCGGCCGAGGTGGCCGAACTCGGCGCCACCTGGCGCGCGGCTGTGCAAGCCCTGTGTGCGCGGCAGGTCCTCCAGGCCGATGCCGAGGGGCGCCTCTCCTTTGGGGCAGATCGGCGCGAGGTGCACCCGCAGGTGTGGCTGCGTTCCGCGGGCCACGAGAGTTATCGCTTGCTCGATGAGCGCGGCCGCGAGGTGGGCCTCATCGAGCCACCGCACGTCTTCCGTGAGGCGCATCCGGGGGCCATCTATATGCACCGTGGGGAGGCCTACCGCGTTTTGGCGCTCGACCGGGGCAGCCGCCGTGTGTACCTCCGCGAAGAAAAGGCGCCCCATTATACGCGCAGCCTGGGCCGGGTGGCTCTGCACGTCCAGCGCGTAGAGGCCTCTCGTGCGGTGGAGTTCGGCGGCATTCCTTTGCGCGCCGTGCTGGCCGGCGTGCAGGTCGAGGAGACCATCGAGGGCTACCAGGAATTGACCTTCGGCGAGAACCGCTTGGTTCGCCATGTGAATTTGGACCTTCCCCTGAGCCTGAGGGTGCGCACCCAGGCGATGGCGCTCGTCTTGCCCGCGTCGCTCCCTGCGGCCTTAGGGGAAGAGAAGGCCACCTTCGTGGAGGGGCTGCACGCCATCGAACACCTCCTCACGGGGATGATGCCGCTCTTAGTGATGTGCGACCGCGCCGATGTGGATGGTTTCCATGCCGAGTTCCACGCCGAGGTGGGCGGGCCGGCCCTCTTTTTGTACGATGCCTACGAGGGGGGTGCAGGGCTGGCGGGGGTGGCTTACCAACACGCGGAACGCCTGCTTGCCCTGGCCTATGCCACGGCCTTTTCCTGCCCGTGCGCGGAGGGGTGCCCTTCGTGCATCCATTCCGGAGCCTGCAGGATGCGCAATGAGGCCCTCAGCAAGAGCGGGGCGCTCGCGATTTTGCGAAAGGTGTTTGGCGGGGAACCGCCGCCCCCGGCGTGGCCCGAGGAGCGCGAGCCGCTTGACCGTTGGGCACCGGCCCTCGAACGCGGCGAGGCGGCCCTGCCGGAGGAGGTGGCGCGCGCCGTGGAAGAACTCGACGCCCTCACCCGCCGCCAAGGGCTGGCCGCCGACCATTCGACGCCCGGTGAACCGGCCTCGGCCCCTGAGGCGTACCGCGTGGGCGATGTGGTAGAGCACCTCCTTTACGGGCGAGGGGTGGTGGCGGATGCCGCTTGGCGCGAGGGGCGATATATCCTGACGGTGCGGTTCGCCCATCGCGGCCTGGTGCGCGAGATTGAGGCCGCGGATCGCGCCCTTTCCAAACCCGTCTGATGCCTTGACGCCTCTCTCATTCGCGTGATACTATCCCTTTACGTTCGGCACCCTATGCGGCGTGAAAGATCACAGCAAGGAGGGACCTCACGATGCCCAAGTATACAATCGGCATAGATTTTGGCACGGAATCGGCGCGGGCCGTCTTGGTGGATTTACGCGACGGCCAACAGGTGGCGGAGGCCGTTTATCCCTATCCCGATGGCGTCATTGACGAGCGCCTGCCGGGCACGGAAATCCGCCTGGAGCCGGATTGGGCCTTGCAGAACCCGGCCGATTACCTTTCGGCCGTCAAAGAGACCATCCCCCGGCTCCTGCGCACGAGCGGTGTGTCGCCGGAGGATGTTATCGGCATCGGCATTGATTTCACGGCCTGCACGATGCTCCCCACCAAGGCCGATGGCACGCCCCTATGCTTTTTGCCCGAATATCGCAACAACCCCCATGCCTGGGTCAAACTGTGGAAGCACCACGCCGCCCAGCCGGAGGCGAACCGCATCAACGAGTTAGCCCGGGCGCGCGGCGAAACTTGGCTTGCGCGCTACGGCGGCAAGATTTCCTCCGAGTGGTTCTTCCCCAAGGCCCTGCAAATCCTCAACGAGGCGCCCGAAATCTATGAGGCGGCCGACCGGCTCATCGAAGCGGCGGATTGGATCGTCTGGCAACTCACGGGGGTGGAGACGCGCAACGCCTGCACCGCCGGTTACAAGGCCATCTGGAGCAAACAGGAGGGCTTCCCTAGCCCCGACTTTTTCGAGGCCTTGCACCCGAGGATGCGCCACATCGTCAAAGAAAAGATGAAGGAGGAGATCCTCCCCCTTGGCGGGCGGGCCGGCGGTTTGACGCCGGGTATGGCCGCGGCCACAGGCCTCAAGGCCGGCACGGCGGTGGCCGTGGCCAATGTGGATGCGCACGTCTCGGTGCCGGCGGCCACGGTAACAGGCCCTGGGCGTATGGTCATCATTATGGGCACCTCCAACTGCCATATGGTGGTGGGAGAGAAACCCGTCATCGTGCCGGGGATGTGCGGCGTGGTGGAGGATGGCATCCTCCCCGGCTATGCGGGGTTCGAAGCGGGGCAATCCTGCGTGGGAGACCACTTTGCTTGGTTCGTGGAGAACTGCACCCCAGCCGCCTATGCCCAAGAGGCGGAAGCGCGTGGCCTGAACCTCCACCAGTTGCTGGAGGAAAAGGCCGCGCGACAAAAGCCGGGCGAATCGGGCCTATTGGCGCTCGACTGGTGGAACGGCAACCGCTCGGTGCTCGTGGATGTGGACCTCACGGGCCTCCTGATCGGCGCGACGCTGGGCACCAAGCCGGAGGATATCTACCGCGCGCTCATCGAGGCCACGGCCTTTGGCACGCGCGTCATCGTGGAGGCCTTTGAGGAATATGGCGTGGCCGTGAACGAAATCGTGGCGGCGGGGGGCCTGCCTGAACGGAACAAACTCCTGATGCAGATCTATGCCGACGTGGTGGGCCGCGAGTTCAAGGTTGCCGGCACCTCTCAGGCCGCTGCCCTGGGCGCGGCGATGCACGGCGCCGTGGCCGCCGGCGCGGCGGCGGGCGGGTATGATACCATCCAAGAGGCGGCGGCGCATATGGCGCACCTCAAAGACGAATCCTACAAGCCGATTGCCGCGCACAAGGCCGTTTACGATCGGCTCTATGCCGAATACGTTACCCTGCACGATTACTTTGGCCGGGGCGCCAACGACGTGATGAAGCGCCTCAAGGCGCTCAAGGCCGAGATGCGCGGGGCGTAGATTTATCTCCTCACGTTCGACCCTCCCGCAAGGCCCAACCCTGCGGGAGGGTGAGAAAAAGGTTATGCTCGCCCATTTGCAGCCATCGCTTCTCATTGCCGCCTCCTGGATCATCCTCGCCCTCTTTTTCACGGGGCTGGGCGCCTTGGTGCGCGCGCTCCTCAAGCGCCCCTCGCCCGGAGGGGCGCCTTCTTTGGCCTGCGTAGAGGGGTTTAGCCTGTTCCTCCTCCTCGCGCAGGCGGTGAACCTCTGGCTGCCCTTGCGGTACTATCTCTATGCGCCGCTCGCGCCCTTGGCCCTGTGGGGCCTGGGCGTACATTACGGCTTTTGGCCGCGCGGCCGGCGGCCGGCCTGGGGCACCTTGGCCGGAGACCTCGCTCTCCTTGCGGCCTTTTGCCTCCCCCTTTCAAAGTGGGTGCTCTATCAGGGCATCCCCTATGACGATGGGCTGTACCATTTGCAGACGATCCGCTGGCTGAGGAGTTACCCCCTGCCGCCGGGGTTGGGGAACCTCCACGGGCGGCTGGCCTTCAACAGCGCCTATCTGTGCTACGCGGCTACGCTCTGGGAACTGCCAGGCCTGGCCTTGCGCCACCTGGCGAATGGCCCCCTGACCTTGGCGCTCCTCTTGGAGGCAACCAAAAGCCTCGGGCGCTTGGGCCGAGGCGCGGGGAACGGGGTGCCCGACCTCTTGGCCGTATTCATCTCGCCCTATGTGGTGCGTTTGGCGGCCACCTACCTCAATAACGTCTCGGCGGATGCGGGGGTCTTTATCCTCTCCGTGGGCGCCTTGTGGGGGCTGGCCGAATACCTCCAACAGGGCGAGGAGGCCGATTTGGGCTTGCTCCTCGGGGTGTGCGCGGCTGGCGTGACGGTGAAGTTGAGTTTTGTGGGCCTGGGCGCGGCCATCGCCCTTGTGGCGCTAACCTGGAGGGCGTGGAAACTCCGGCGGGGGGCGAGGGGGCTTCTCGCGCTCCTCATAGCGCCCGCCCTGCTGCTTGGCGTGTGGATGGCGCGCAGTGTCATCGCCAGCGGCTATCTCGTCTACCCCGTGGCCTGGACGGGCCTGCCGGTGGATTGGCGCATCCCGCGAGACTTGGTGGTGGAGGAGGCGAACTGGGTGCGCAGTTGGGCGCGTTCCGCCGAGGCGCACTGGAGCGTCGTCCTCAGTAATTGGGATTGGCTCGGCCCTTGGCTCAAGCGCACCCTGGCCGATCGGTTTGATGTAACGTGGCCCTTGGGGCTAGCGGCGGCGAGCGGGGTCGGCGTGGGCCTCTTTTACGGGCGATGGGGAAAGGCCGTGCGCCTGCCATTCTGGACGAGCCTCATTGCCCCTGGTGTGAATATCCTCTATTGGTTCGTTACCGCACCGGGGGCGCGCTTCTGCAGGGGGCTTTTCTGGTTTCTCTTTGCGGCAGTGGGGGCTTGGCTTTTCGAAGAGGGCCGTTGGGCCACCCGCGAGGTGCGCCACCGCGCCGCTGTACTCCTTGCGCTTCTCCTGTGGATGCCCACCCTGCGCGATGTGCCCTTTTATTACAACCCAAACGTTTTGCCGCAAACGCCCGCTGTCGCCACCGAGCACTTTATGACGGATTCGGGGCTCGTCCTTTATGTGCCGGCCACGGGCAACCAGTGTTGGGATAGTCCCCTCCCCTGCACCCCTTACCCCAACGCCGCTTTGCGCTTGCGCCGGCCCGGAGACCTGCGCGGCGGCTTTACGGCGGCATCGCCGTAAGGCCCGTCAGAGGAGAGATTGGGGGTCTACATCCACCCGCCAACCCAAGGGCAGGTGCACATCGCGCAAGAGGTCTTGCGGGTTCGGGCCACGCACCAGGAGTTGCCACCGCCAGCGGCCCCGTTCGCGGCTGAAGAAGCAGGGCGCTGGGCCGATGAGGTCCGTCTCGGGCAGGGCCAAGCGTTCGATGCGCGCTTGGAGGAT
>JAIOAW010000026.1 GCA_019873625.1 Chloroflexota bacterium | reverse complement strand
GGCGCGGTGCCAAAGCCATCTTCGATCTTGGGTTCCCCGTCAAAGGCCGCGATGATATAGTTCGCGCCCTTCATCTTCTCTTCGAGGGCGAGGCCCACAGCGACCCATCCCTTCGTGGGCGCCTCGGCGGCGATATAGAGGAATTCGGCATCGTTGCCCCACCAGATGGTCATCGGGCCGATTTTGGCATTCGCGGGATACTCCCCTTCGGAGATGAGGCCATCCGCCGCCCAGCCCCCAGCGCCCGCTTGGCTTGCCCCAGGGGCGGGATAGGCCTCCGACGTGGCGCCCGGCGCGGTAGGAGGGGTGGGCGTCTCTGGCGCGGGGTAGGCCGTAGGGCCAGCCGGCGCCGTGGTAGGCGCGACCGTAGCCGTGGGCGAAGGCGCCGCCGTGGGCGCAAGCGTCGGCTCCGGCAAGGGCGTAGAGGGCAAGCGCGTGGGCGCCGCCGTAGGCGCCTGGGGGGCGGCGCAACCCACGAGGGCAAGAAGGGCGGCAACGAGGAAAAGGCTATGCTTGATGTTCATCGCAATGCTCCTTTGTGCACCACGTAAACGGTAAGCCAGGTGAGCGTTCGATACGATGGGTTTGGCCTTGTCAGCCGGTGCGTTCGCGAATATGATGGCCCATTGTAGCGAGTTGAGGGCAACTTGGCAATTTGCAAAGGAGGCTGCCGCAATGGGGCAACCCGGAGGGAACATCTGCCTAGCACGCGATATCCGCCCGCTCCTTCGGCGCCACGCGGCCTGGTGGGAACGGCAGGGGATGCTCTATGCCGAGGTGCCCCACGAGCCGCTCGGAGACCTCTGGCTCCCCTTGGCCGATGGTTCCCTGGCCGAGCGGGACTTGGACCTCCAGCCGGAGATGCTCGACCTCGACCGCCTGGCCGGCCCCGTGCAGGAAAAGGGTCCCCTGAACCTGTGGGGAGACCTCATCGAGGCCCGTGGGCCGTATGCGCGCATCCCTTGGGTAGAGGCGATTTTGGGCTGCCCCATCCGCGCCACCATCCAAGGGGGCAGCATGCGCAGCCAAGCCTTTATCTCCTCTTGGGAAGAGTGGCCCAAGCACCGCCGCGCACTGCACCGGCAGTGGCAAAACCTCCTTTTACGCCTCACGGAAATGCTCGTGAGGCGCGCCAACGGGCGTTACGCTATCACCCAGCCCCTTATGCGCGGCCCCTCAGACCTCGCCGAGGCCGTGCTCGGGCCGGAGATGACCTGCTTTTCGCTCTATGACCACCCGGCGGAACTGCAGGGGTTCCTATGGGATGTAACGGACGTTTTTATTGACGTCCTGCGCCGGCAGATGGCGCTTATCCCCCCTTTAGAGGGCGGGTACGTGAACTGGTTCGGCATTTGGGCGCCGGGGACCGTGGTGCGCACCCAGTGCGACGCCTCCGCGTTCCTTTCGGCCAAGCAGTATGCGCGCTGGTTCCTGCCGCACGATGTGCGCATTAGCGAAGCGGCAGACTATGCCATCATCCACCTGCACTCGGGGTGCCTGCACACGGTGGATGCCCTCCTCGAGGTCGAGCGGCCGCAGGCCATCCAAATCTCGCTCGACCCAGAGCCGAGCGGCCCGCCGGTGCGGGCCATCCTCGCTATTTGCCAAAAGATCCTTGAGAAAAAGCCCCTCGTGGTGGATGGCGAAATGACCGAGGCCGACGTCGCGCTCCTCCTCGAAGCGTTACCCCACGAGGGGCTGTGCCTCATCGTTCGCCGGATGGGCCGTGCGCCGGGCGACCCCTGGCGGCCGGCCTAGAGGTCGAGCGGGGCGGCGAGCCAAGGGATGAGCATCTCCTCGGGCAAAAGGCCCCCGTGCCGCCCGCGCAGTTTGAAGCGCTTCTCTTGGCGATCCAGATAATGGTTGCCCCGCGCCAAGGCGATAGCCTGCCCCAAGCGGGCGAGCGATTCCGCCCCCGGCGTGCCCCAGCCAAATAGGCCACGCGCCACGGCCTGGCCCGCCTCCACCAGGGCGAAGCGTTCGCCCAGGGCCGCGCGGAGCCGCTCCCAAGCCGTGGGGTCTGCCCCCCGCAGGAGGTGCAAATAGGCCAGGCGCGATTCGCCGCTGTAAGGGATGAGCATCTCTTGGCGCAGGACAGGGTCGGCGTCTGCATCCAGCGCGGCCTCGACGGGCGTATCCACAAAGCCGTGGTCAGCCACGAGGATGAGGAGGATGCGCTGGCGTTGGGCTGGCGTAAGGCGGTTATAAAAGTGCGCCTCGAACGCGCGGGTAACCAGGTCAAACTGGGCCTCCCACACGCCGCCCTCCGAGCCGTGCAGATGGATGGCCGTATCTATCCCGCTGAAATAGACCAGGTTTAGGCTGCGTTCGGCCGGGGGTTGCGCAAAATACTGGGCCGCGCGCAGCCAGAGGTCGGCCACATCGGAATAGCCCACCACGCGGCCAAACCCCCGATAGAGGATGCGCGAAAGGGCGCTTTGGATGTACGCCGCCGGCGTAAAGAGGGTAGTCATAATGCCCTGCGGCCCCAGCGTTTGCCCAAGGCTGGGGACGGGCAAAAAGGCCTCGGGCACGAACCCCCACGCCGTGATGCACTCGTCATCGGTGCCATACACGGGCCGGAGTTGGAGCATCTGCGTAAGCACGCCATATTCGCGCAGCCACAATTCATACCCCAACAGGCCGTGGACAATCGGCTCCGCCCCGGTGGCCAGGCACGCCAAGGCGGTGGCCGTGGTGGAAGGGCAGACGGAGGTCATCGGGAGAAATACCCCCCGTTCGGCCAAGCGCCCCCAAATGCAGCGCGGGCGTTCTGCAAGGAGGCGCAGAAACTGGCGATAGCCCAGCGCATCGAGGAGGACGAGGAGGATGTGCGTTCGGTCGCGCGGCAGGCCCTCCAGGTAGGGCGCCTCCAGCGGCGGCGCGGCCCAGGCCGGGAGGCTCGCGCCCAAGAAGTGGGCCAGCGTCGCCGGGACGTTTACCAAAGACCGCCCCTCATACCAAGGGAGCACCCAGCCTTCCGAAGCGGGGGCGAGCGCGGGATCCGAACGGGCGCACAGGGCTTGTTCCATAGCCTGCGGAGAGAGCATGCGCACGATCACCTCATACCAAGCGGATGACGCCGCGCACTTTAGCACAAACTCCGGCGGGCGGCAAGGCTCGCGGTTTGCCAAGGAACCCCTTCTCGCGCTATAGTGTGCCCAGTTCATGCGTGAGGAGGCGATGAATGGCTAGGATTCGTTACGGCATCGTAGGCACGGGCGGGATGGGCACAGGCCATGCCCGCACGATGCAACGCATCGAGGAGTGCGTGCTCGCCGCCGTGTGCGACATCGTGCCCGAGGTGGCCGAGGCGGTCGGCGAAGAGTTCAACGTCCCCTACTGCACCGATTACCACGAACTGATTGACCGGCCCGATGTGGACGCCGTGGTGGTGGCCACGCCGCATTACTTTCACCCCGAAATCTCCATCTATGCGATGGAACGCGGTAAACCGGTCATCTCCGAAAAGCCCATTGCGGTAACCGTCTCGGCGGCGGATGCGATGGTCGAGGCGGCGCGGCGCACGGGGACGCCCTTTGCCGTGATGTACCAATCGCGCACGGAACCGGTGTGGCGCGCGGCGCACCGCCTGGTCAAAGAGGGGCGGCTGGGCGAGATTTACCGCACGATGCTCGTCTATGCGGATTTCCGCAGCCAAGCGTATTATGACTCGGCGGGCTGGCGCGCCACCTGGGATGGCGAGGGCGGCGGCGTGATGATCAACCAGGCGCCCCACTCGCTGGATCGCTTCACTTGGCTCGGCGGGTTGCCCTGCAAAGTGCGCGCCTATACGGCTACCAAGAACCACCGCATCGAGGTGGAAGATGTGGCCGCGGCTATGCTCGAATATCCCAACGGCGCGGTGGGCTATCTCTACTGCTCCACCACCGAGGCCCCCGGCACGGATATCCTCGAACTTTCGGGCGAACGGGGTAAATTGCAGGTCATCGGCAAGACGTTACGCTTTTGGGAATTACCGCAAGGCGTCAAGGCGTTCAGCGACACCTCGCCCGAGATGTGGGCGCACCCGCCGGCGGTGGAGGTGAACGTGGAAATCGAACCGTGCGAATCGGGGCACATCGCCATTTTGCGCAATATGGCGCGGCATATCCTTTATGGGGAGGAACTCGTGGCGCCGGGCGTGGAGGGCCTCAACACGGTGGAACTCATCAACGCGACCATCCTCTCCGGCCACACGGGCGAGGAGGTGTCCATCCCGGTGGATCGCGCCCGCTATGACGCCTTTTTGGCCCAACTGCGGGCTACTTCCACGTTCCGAAAGCGCTCTGGGCCAGACTTGCGCATTACGGATACCGTCCACCATTAGGGCGTTCCGAACGGGGGCTGGGGCAACCCGGCCCCCACGCTTTACCTCACGTGGTTCGGCTCCTGATCCCATACCCTTAGCCCAAAGCGGCTGAGGTAGATGGGGATATTCTGGAAAAGGGGGTTCGTCTCCTCGATGGCGCGGATCATCGCGCGCTTTTGGCTCATCGAGGGGCCGCTGAGGAGGGTGATGGACCCCCCGTCGCCGCCGGCGCCGTTCACCTTCCAGCCCAAAGCGCCGTGCGCCTTGGCGATTTCGATGATTTGCAGGGCCTCGCGGCTCACCAAGGCGGGGTGCAGGTTAGCCTGGGCCTCGGTGTTGGCGATCATCGAGGCGCCTAGCGCAGCGAAATCCCCAGCATAGAGGGCATCGCGCGCTTGTTTGGCCGTCTTGCGGAGGGCCTCGAGTTTGGGGTTATCTGGCCCAGCATCCTCCAAATTTTGGATGACCATCTCGTGGATTTTGGAGGAACTGTGCGAGCGCCCCAGGAAGATGAGGGCCAGGCGCCGTTCCAACTCCCACCAGATGGGGTTGGAGACGAGGATTTGCGAGACGGCAGCGTAGGGGTAATCGAACATCTCGATATAGTTGATGCCCCCGTATGCGGCGCACAGTTGATCTTGGATGCCGCTCTGCTGGCCGAGGATGCCCGTCTCGACATAGTGGGCGGCATAGGCGATCTCGAGGGGCGTCATCCGGCCGGGGGTCAGTTGATCGAGGGCGCCGATGAGCGCCACCGTAACCGAGGCCGACGTGCCCGTGGAACAGCCGGCCGGCGCTTCAGAGTAGATGGAGATTTGCACGGCCAAATCCTGCGGCACGCCCATATAGTCAATAGCCGCCTCCAGCAGGGGGTGGTGAATCCACTCGTGGCGCTCGTTGCGCGGGAGGACGATATACCGATCGCCAAAATTCTCGGCATTCAGGATGATACGGCGCGAGGGATCCGTCAGGGGATAGACCTCGATTTGCACCTCGACATAGGGATACACGCCGATATTGAAAATACAGCCGCGCTTGGCAAACCATGTGTCGGTCCAGCCGCCGTTATCACAGATACGGATGGGCGCGACGCTGTTGATGACGCGCAGAGGCATAGCCTCTTCTCGGGGCATAGGGAACCTCCTAAGGATTCTCACATCTATTCTAGCGCCAAGCCCAGGGCCTGTCTAGGGGCATCCTTGATCGGTTAGCCGATTGACGGCCCTCGAAAGAGGGGCTATTGTATGGCCGCCAAGGCAATATCCCTTTCAGGAGGAAAGGCGATGACCACCCTAACCCATTTGCCGATGCGGCAGGTTCATTTGGATTTCCATACGGCCGCGGCCATCCCCGATGTGGCCGCCGATTGGGATGCCCAAGCCTTTGTGGAGACGCTCAAGCGCGCCCATGTGAACTCGATTACCTGTTTTGCGCGCTGCCACCACGGCTACGTCTATTATCTGCCGACGCATTTTACCCCGCACCCCGCGCTCAAGATCAACCTCCTCGGTGAGCAAATCGAGGCCTGCCACCGCGCGGGCATCCGCGTGCCCATCTACATCACCGTCGGCTGGGATGAGTTGGCTGCCTACGAGCACCCCGAATGGCAAGAGGTTACGCCGGAGGGCATCTTGGGGCAGCACAGCCCCCTGGAGGCGCGGTGGAAGAAACTCTGCCTCAACTCGCCCTATCTCGATTACGTGTGGGAGCAGACGCTGGAGGTCATCGCCCTCTTTGGGCGGGAGATAGACGGCTTTTTCTTTGACATCATCCACCAAGGGGAATGCGTCTGCCGCTACTGCCGGCGCGATATGCGCGCCGCCGGCCTGAACCCCGAACGCGCCGAAGATCGCCGGCGCTTCGCCCAGGGCGTGCTGGATGCCTTTCGCCGGCGTTTTGCCCAAGGCGTGTGGTCGCGCCTGCCGGGCTGCACCATCTTTCACAATGCGGGGCACATTCACGCCTCGTTGCGCCCCACGGCGAACACCTTCAGCCACTTTGAACTCGAATCTCTGCCCAGCACGGGGATGTGGGGCTATAATCACTTTCCCATCACGGTGCGCTATGCGCGCACCCTCGGCAAACCCCTCTTGGGGATGACCGGCAAATTCCACACGGCCTGGGGAGATTTCTCCTCGCTCAAGAACCAGGCCGCGCTCGAGTACGAGTGCTTTCAGATGTTGGCCAACGGCGCGGCCTGTTCGGTGGGAGATCAACTTCACCCCCGTGGCCGGCTCAACGCACCCACCTATGACCTCATCGGCAAGGTCTATGCTAGCGTGGCCGAGAAGGAACCGTGGTGCCTGGGCGCCGTGCCCCAGGCGGATATCGCCGTGTTCAACGTCGAGGCCGTGGGTATGGAAGATGGCCGGGTAGATACCTCGCATAGTGGCGCCTTGCGTATGCTCTTGGAGGGGCACCATCAGTTTGACTTTGTGGATGGCGAGGCCGATTGGTCAGCCTATAAGGTGCTCGTCTTGCCGGATAAGGTGCCCCTCGACGAGGTCTTGGCGGATAAGGTGCGGGCCTTTTTGCAAGGGGGAGGCAAGGTCATCGCCTCCTATCGCGCCGGCCTGCGGCCCGACGGCACCGGGTTCGCCCTCCCCGAATGGGGCGTGCGGCTCATCGGCCCCAGCCCCTTCGCGCCTGACTACCTTCGCCCACGGCCGGAACTGGGCGCTGACTTGTCCGATGCCGAGCACGTGATGTATGAGCCGGGGCTAGAGACCCAGCCGCTTTCTGGCTCGACCATCCTCGCCGATACGTCGGGGCCGTATTTCAACCGCGCGTGGGATCACTTTTGCTCTCACCGGCAGACGCCGCCCGACCTCACGGCCAAGCCGCGCTTTGGCGCCATCCTCCGCAACGAGGCGGGGAACGTCATCTACTTTGCCAACCCCATCTTTATGGGCTACCGCCGGCAGGCCGTGTTGTGGTACAAGGTGCTCTTTCTGGCGGCCCTGCGGCTCCTCTTGCCGGACCCCCTCGTGGTGTGCCAAGGCCCCAGCACTTTGCACGTTACACTTTTGCACCAAGCGTGGGAAGGCCCCGCCCCGCGCACCGTGGTGCACCTGCTCCACTACATCCCCGAGCGGCGCGGTTTGGAGTTCGACACGGTGGAAGACGTCATTCCCCTCTATAACGTGCCGCTGGCCTTCCGCACGGCGCAGGCCCCCCAACGGGTTTACCTGGCGCCCAGCCGAACGCCGCTGGATTTCACCTACGATCAGGGGTACGCCCGCGTGATTGTGCCCTGTGTGCAGGGCCATCAGATGGTCGTGGCGGAATAGGGCGCGCCCAAAAGGCCGCCCCAGTTTTTCGCCAACTGGGGCGGCCTTTCTGTTAGTTAGCGCGCAGAGGCGTCAAACTCTTTCATCTCGCCGGTCACCATAAAGATGATCCGCTCGCAGATGTTCGTCACGCGGTCCGCGGTGCGCTCTAGGTTGTGCGCCACCCAGAGGAGATAGTTGGCCTGTTCCATAGTATGCGGGTCGGCCATAATGTAGGTGAGGAGTTCCCGGTTCACTTGGTTGTAGAGCGCGTCCACCTCGTCATCCTCATAGGGAATGCGGCGCGCCGCCTCGACATCGCGCTCGAAGAAGGCATTCAGGGCGCGGTGGAGCATATCCGTGGCCTTTTCGGCCATACGCGGGATATCTATCAGCGGCTTGATGAGCGGCTCCTGCCCCAAGAGGAGGGTGACCTTGGCAATGCCCTTGGCATAGTCGGCGATGCGTTCCAACTCGGTTACGATTTCCAGCATAGCCGCCAGGATGCGCAGATCGCTCGCCAAGGGTTGTTGGCGGGCGATGAGGACAAGGATATCCCCTTCCAGGGCAAAGCGCCTGGCGTTGATGGCGTAATCCTCTTGGATCACGCGGCGCGCCGCCTCCAGGTCGCGGCGGCGCAGGGCCTCGACGGAGCGGGTCAGGGCTTCTTCGACCATACTGCCCATAGCAGAAAGGTTATCTTGCAGGCGTTGCAGTTCGCGGTCAAAATTCGTTCGGATAGCCATTGTGTTCCCCTACAACAGGTATTCCTTGAGGAGCCTCGGTTCCTCGCCGGCCAGTTTTACCACCACCTCGGCATAGGGCGCCAACGTGGAATTGCGCAGTTTGCGTTGCAGGAGTTCATCCACCTGAAAAATGCCGGCTGGGTTTTCGAGGAGAATCTCCAACCGCACGGGCCTCTGGGCGCCTCGCTCGATCTCCACCTCGCGCACGGCCATCGCCGAGACGGAATGGATGTTCACCTGCCCCGCCTCAAAGGGGATGCGCGACCGCCCTTGAGACATATCCAGCGCGTCGGCCACTTTGACGACCCCGGCCTCCAGCGTCAAACATCGCTCATCCCAGCGGTGCGCCACCACGGCGTGAAGCACTTCCGCCACCATCGTGGTGAGTGCGGGTTCCTCATACAGGCCGCCGAGGAGCGCCCGCGCCTTGGGGTAGGCCAAGATCAGGCTGTAGCGCTCGTGATCATCGCGGTGCACGGCAATGCCGATATCGTGTAAACAACAGGCGAGAAAGACGACCACCTCCGCATCGGCCACTTCAAGGCCGTCATTGAGCACGACGCTTGGCTGGACGCCCGCTTCCACCAGAAGACGAATGATCCTCAAGGCGGCATTGGCCACGATGCGAATGTGCACCTCGCCGTGATCGTTCATACCGGAACGATCCACGGCGTTAATGTTGGCACAGCGGAACAACTGGAGGAGTTCGGCATCCGCATTGACGGCGGCCATCGCGGCGCGCAATTTTGCGTTATGTCGAGCCGGTACCTCGATGCTCATAGATCCCACGTTCGTAGATAATGGAGGATGCGCTCGCGGATGTCATCGCGCACCTGCCGGAAAACGGCCAGCCGTTCTTCCTCCGTGCCCTCGGCGGCCGCCGGATCTGGAAAGCCGATGTGCGTTACGCGCCCCTGCCCCAACCAAAGGGGGCACGTTTGCGCCGCCGCATCGCACACGGTGATGACGGCATCGAGCGGCACCTCTCGAAAAAGATCGAGCGATTTGGGCTGTTGGTGAGAAATATCTATCCCCACTTCGGCCATCGCGCGAACGGCGAGGGGATGCACCCTCTCGGCGGGGCGGGTGCCCGCGGAGACGGCCTCCCACTCGTCGCCAAGTTCGCGGTTGATAAAGGCCTCGGCCATTTGGCTGCGCGCCGAGTTCCCCGTGCAAATGATAAGCACCTTCTTCCGTTTGTTGGTCATCAGAATATCTCCTTACGATAAATAAAATGGGCGCCCGAGATGATGCCCTCTCTCGGCGCCCTCAATCCATAGGCAAACGTCAAAATACCTTTCAGGCAGCCGGCCCCAACGCCTTTTCCAGCACGGCAATGAGTTCGTGATGGGTAAAGGGCTTGGGCAAGAGCGCGATCGCGTGGATTTCGGCCAATTTTTCGGGCGTGATCGTCTCTCCCCAGCCCGTGGTGAGGACGATGGGCAGGTTCGGGTGCAAAGAACGCGCCCCTTGGGCCACTTGGTGCCCCGATACATCGGGCATACCCAGGTCGGTCACCAAGAGGTCAAAAGATTCCCGCTGGAGAAGGCTCAGCGCCTCGCGCCCGGTCGAGGCCAAGGTAACCACTTGGCCGAACCGCTCCAAAAAACGTTTGAGGAGTTCGCGCACTACAGCCTCATCATCCACCACCAGAACGCGACAGCCCTTCTTCAGGCGCTCCTCCGGGTTCCTTTTCGAACCGGCCGATGAGGGGTCGCTTAGGTCTCGCACCACGGGCAAGCGCACCCAAAAGGTCGTGCCACGGCCAGGGGTGCTCTCAAAGGATATTTCTCCCCCGTGGCGCTGGACGATGGCCTTCGAGACGGTCAACCCCAGGCCCGTGCCGCGTTTGGTGGTGTAGAATGGCTCAAAGAGATGCGCGGCCACCTCCGGCGGGATGCCGATTCCCGTATCCGTAATGCGCACCCAGTTCCAATCTCCCTCGCGCCCCGTTTGGATGGTCAGGGTGCCGCCCTCGGGCATCGCATCCACGGCGTTAAGGATGAGGTTGCTCAGCACGCGGCGCAGTTCGCTCGGGTTGCCGTGGACCAAAGTCGGCTCGCCCAAATCCTTCACCACCGAGATGGTATAGCCGAGGGATTGGGGTTGATCCTTCCAACGGGGCCGGGTGAGGGCCAGGGCATCTTCGACCACGGCATTCAACTGCACGGCCACGAAATCGCTCGTATCATCCGGCTCGCGGTAGAGCGATTGCAAGCGCCGCACGGCATCGGCCGCATCTTTGGTGCCCACGAGGATGTGCTCCAAATCGGCCTTGAGGAAGGAGGGGTTTTCCTCAAGGTCTATAAGAGCCATATCCGCAAACCCACGAATGCCCACGAGGATATTATTGAAATCGTGTGCAATGCCGCCCGCCATTTGGCCCAGGGCGCGCAAACGTTCCGTTTGCAAGAGGGCCTCTTGCGCCTTGACCCGTTCGGTAACATCCGTCACCACGGCGAGGAGATGCGCTTGCCCCCGAAAAGTGAGCGGGGCCATACGCACCTCGACGGGGAAGCGCTCCCCGCCTTGGCGTACACCCTCTACCTGGCACACGGGGGTCTCTTGCGCCGCCGCCACAAACCCTTGGATGCCCCCAAAGGAGATCAGGTCAAGCACGTCCTCAATATGCCGCTCGAGCAAGGCGCCGTGCTCATAGGCAAATAGTGCGGAGGCTGCCGGGTTGGCCTCGACGATGGCCCCCTCCTCGTTCAACACAAAGAGGCCATCGCGCGTCGCCTCAAATATACCGCGATACTGCTCTTCGCTTTCCGAAAGGCGCGAGAGGAGTTGCGCATTGCGGATGGCGATGGCCGTCTGGTTCGCCAAGACCTCCATCGCTGGCAGAAGGGCGTCATTCAGGGCCTTGTGGCCCACCCACAGGAGGCCTATGACGGCATCATCGGCAAGGAGAGGGATCGCCGCAGCCCGCATAGGGGGCAGCAGGGTTGCCAGGCCGCGCGCGAATTCGCGCCTGAGGATGACGCGCTCCAGAGAGGCTTCGTCCAGCACAAAGAGCACCGGCCGCCTCTCGCGAAGGGCCTGTTCAAAGGGGATAAAATCGGCCAGGGTCAGCGGCCCTATGCCCTTCTCACGCGCGATGAACCGCAAAAGGGCCTGCACGGTCACCGCGTCGCCACTCAGGCGGAAGGTTTGAACCCCCTCGTCTTTCAATAGGATGATCGCCGCATAGAACCCTAGGGCCGTCAATTCGGCCGCGATCGCATCGAGCACGCCCCCCACGGAAAGGGAAGCCTGCTGGACGGCCTCTGCCGCCTTGTTCAGGGCGTGAATGATCATCTCCGTGCGGACGTATTCGCTGACGTCGCGCACAATCCCCTGCACGCCGAGCACCTGGTCGTGCTCATCGCGCAAAGGGAGGCAGGTGAGTTCACACCATCGCGTTTCGCCGGCGCGGTCTTGCAGGCACACGCGCAGCCGTGTGCCGTTCAGCGCCCCTTGGGTGCGTTGAACGGCCTCTATGATGAGGGGCACATCGTCGGGGGAAAACAAGGTACGGCAGAAACCGGCGAAATCATAGGTGAGGAGTTCCTCGCGCATATATCCGGCGATGCCCATACTGTCGCCCACGATATCGGCCAGGGCGCCTTGAGCATCCACCACAAAGATCATATCGGGGAGATTCTCGAGGAGGGCATGCAGACGCGCCTCGCGTTCACCAGGGGGGCGCGCCCGCGCTTCCGTTCGGCGCCGCAAAAAGCCACCCTTCGGCCCTAACACAGCGCCCTCATCCTTATGACCTGCCCGCAAGAGATGCTGTGGAGACTCCTCTTCGGGCGCCGAACTCTGCCCATGGTCTATCACTTTCATGGCCAGTGCCCCTCAGAAGGTAAGGTGAACGACCCCTCTTGCCAACGGCCACTCAATACACTGCCATCATAGCACAAATGAAAGACTTCGTAAAGTCAAACGAAAAAACTCGTTAAGAATTTCCTCGTAGGCCCCCATAGGCCCTTTGGGTGAGGCGTCATTCGTACCTTACGAAAGGGCTTTCTCCACGTCCTCAATCAGGCGCTCCAGATCCTCCAACACAGCAGTGCCCAGATGAAGCCGCATCACGCGGCGGCCCATCTCGCGCAAGGCCAAGAAATCTCCCACCGCCTGGGCCTGTTTGAGGACGCCAAAGGTATAGGTTTGGCCGGGGATGGGCAGGTCTTCCGCCTCTTCATGGGTGATTTGGATGAATAGGCCCGTATTCGGCCCCCCTTTGTGAAGTTGCCCCGTGCTGTGCAAGAACCTCGGCCCATAGCCGATGGTCGTGGCGAGGCCGGTCGCCCGGCCCAAGAGGGCGCGCACGCGCTGAAGGCGGGCCAAGGTCTCGGCGCTGCGCTCCAGGTAGGCCATCAGGGCGATGTAGCCGTTGGCCGATGCCCCCTGAAGGAAGGCCCGGATGTATTCGCCGGCGGTGCGCGCCTCGAGAGAGGGGCCATAGATTCGCAAGCCCTCGGTCACCAGGGTCGGCTCTCCCACGGGGAGAGACCCCTCTTGCGTATACGAGGAAAGGAGCGCCACCGAACGCTGTTTGGCCAACTCCACATTGGGCTGGTCAAAGGGATCAATCTCTAGCAGGGCGCCCGCTACGGCCGTCGCATATTCCCAGCGGAAAAACTCGGCGCCGAGATCGTACACGTCTCGCAAGGGGAGGAGGGCAAGCGGATATCCCAGGGCCTTCAATTCCTCCGCAAAGGCATCCAGCGGCGCGTTATCAGCCCCCTCCAGGCGAAGATAAACGAAGAACCGATCTCGCCCATACCGCGCCGGCTCTTGAAGGGGTTCCGATTCGACGGGCAAAATGCCCTTGCCCTGCTTGCCGGTACTTTCGGCGATGAGCTGCTCCACCCACGCGCCAAAGGGAGCCAGCGGGGGCGAGGCGAGGAGGGTAAGTTTATCGCAGGGCGGCTGGGCCTTGGCCAGTGCCCCCATCAGGGCGCCCAACAGGAGGCCGGGGTTTTCGGCCACGCCCGCCGTGGGGCGGCAACATCGCGCCATCTCGCGGGCGCGCTCCAGAAGGCGATCCAGGTCCACGCCGATGAGCGCCCCGGGCACCAACCCAAAGAGCGAAAGGGCCGAATAGCGCCCACCCACATCCGGCGGGTTGCGATAGATGGCCCGAAAGCCCTGTTCGGTGGCCAAGGCGTCAAGCGGGGTGCCAGGGTCAGTGATGGCGATAAAATGGCGCGGCCAAGAGGCACCCACGCGCTCTCGAACGCGTTCGCGGAAGAACGCGAGAAGGCTCTCCATTTCGATGGTGGTGCCCGACTTGCTCGCGGCGATAAAGAGCGTCTCGGCGAGGTCCCCCGCGTTTGCCACGCGGCGGATTTGGGCAGGGTCCGTCGTATCGAGCACGATCAGGGTGGCGTGCTCGGGCGACCGGCCAAAGACCTCCTGCATCACCTCAGGGGCCAGGCTGCTCCCCCCCATCCCCAAGAGCACGACGCGACGCACCCCCGCCGCCCAGGTCTCCAATTGGAGCGCCTTCAGCCCCGAGAGGTGCACGCCCATCGTCATAGGCAAATCCAGCCAACCCAAGCGGTTCTCGATGGCTTTGGCCACCTTCGGGTCAGCCGACCATAAACTCCCATCGCGCTCCCCAATGCGGCGGGCCGCATCGAGGGCCTCTAGCCGCTCCAGGGCTTGCCCCCAAGCCCTCTCATAGGCGCCCGGTGAGCATTCCATTCTCGGGCAGCGAACCGTCTCCGCTACGTGCGTCATCTACCCCCCACAGTCACGAAAATTCCGCCGTAGCCTACTCCATTCGGGCCTCTTCGTCAAACAAGGGCTTGTTTTTGTTTACGTTTTCGGCCGGAGGAAGGACGACGCGTGCGCCGTGCTCGCCGATCCAATAGCGGAGATGGGGATACTTGACCTCCATATAGGCCGCAAAGAGGTGCGGATCGGCGCTGTTATCGCTGAACATATCGTAATGGCCCGGCACAGCCAGCCTGGGGGCAATAGCACCGATTAGGTCCACCGCCTCTTGATAGGTCATATTCCCGATGCAACCCCGCGCCAAACGGGCAGCATCGCGCCCGTTGATGGGCACAAAGGCCAGGTCTATCTTCCACCGCAGGAGTTTGGAGATCATCCCCTCATAGAGGCAGGTATCTCCGGCGTGATAGATAACTACGCCCCCACAGCAGACGATGTAACTCAGATAGGGGTGCCCCAAGGCCGGGTCGCGGTCGAGGAACTCGTGCGCCGCGGCGATGGGCAAAATGGCCAAATCTCCCGAAACGTGCGTCAGCCCCTCATCGAGGGCCACGATGCGTTCCGGAGGCAGGCCGAGGGCAAGGAGGTGCTGTTGCGCCACGCGAGAGACGACAAAGCGCGCCCGCGGCGAGGCCTGGGCTATGCCGAGGATGGCATAGGGGTCAATATGGTCGCTATGGTCGTGGCTCCCGAACACCCAATCCGCATGGGCGATCTCCTCCGGCCGTAGGAGGGGCGGCACGTTGCGTCGCGCCGAGGGGGTGAGGTACGGATCAAAATACAGCACGAGATCGCCCACCTTGACGATGTAACTCATCTGCCCCAGCCACCAAAAGGCCACCGCGCCGGGGGGCAGCCTCGTCTCATCCACCTCGGCGATCAGCGCACGCCCTGTTTTCATCTCCTAGCGGCCTCCTAGAGCAGAGTTCACGCGATGCGAAAGACCAACCCCGTAACCGAATGGGGTTCAAAGGTCACGTCCAGCCGGTTCCCCTGCCCCTCAAGGCGCCGAGAAGTCAGGGCTACGGTATGGGGCGCCTCAAAGGTATTATAGGCCTTGATGTGCGGCCCATTCACCACCCAACACTGCACATCGCCCGCGAAGGCGCCCTCTTGGAGCGAGATGCGCGCCTCCGCCTCGCCCGTGCTGCGGTTGACCACGAACAGGGCGATGTGCCCATCGGCGCGGCGCGTCGCCGCGACGTCGAGCACGCGCAGGCCCGTATAGTCGCCCCCTGAGAAGGTATCCCCCTCCCAATAGACGTCCAACACCTCGCCGCCGGCCTGTTGGCTGTAAAGGGCAAAGGGATAATAGATGGATTGGAGGAGAAGGCCATCTGGCCGGGTGAGGATGGGCGCGATGACGTTCACGATTTGGGCCAGATTGGCCATCTTGACCCAGCGGGCGTGGCGCATAAAGGCGTTCAGTTGCAGGGCCACCACGAGGGCATCTTCCAGGTTATAGACTTCCTCCAGCCCTTCCGCCCCCCGCGCGCGATACCAGACGTTCCATTCGTCCACCGCTAGGTAGATGGGGCGCTTGATCTTGCGGCAGGCCAGCATCGCCTTGAGGAGGCCCTCTGTGGCCGATAGGCGCTCCTCAAAGAGTTCCGAGAGGGCCATATAGCGGGCAAAATCGTCCTCGCGGTTGCCCACGTACCAATGGATGGCCATATAATCCACAAGGTTGCCGGCTTGCTCCAAAAGGAGTTGGCCGCGCTCCACCCAATCCTCGAACCAGCCGCTCGTCCACGAGGCCACCAGTTTGATGGAGGGGTCCACCATCTTCATCAGTTTGCCGAACTCGGTAAAGGCCCGCGCATACTCTTGGGGCGTCTTCATACCCATCTGCCAAGGGCCATCCACCTCATTGCCGATGCCCCAATACGTAACGGCGTGAGGCGCCTCGTAGCCGTTGCGGCGGCGCAAGCGCACGAGGTGCGTATCGGCCGTGCCATTGCAATATTCCACCCAATCGCGCGCCTCGCGCATATCGCCATCGCCGCAATTCACCACGAGGTATGGCTCGGCGCCGAGTTTGCGGCAGAAGGAGACGAACTCGTCTGTGCCGAAGCGGTTGCTCTCCACAGTATGCCAGGCCAACTCGGCGCGGGGTGGCCGCTCGTCTTTGGGGCCGATGCCATCCATCCAGCGATACCCCGAGACGAAATTCCCGCCGGGGTAGCGGATGATGGGCATCCGCAGGCCCTTGAGGGCCTCGAGGACGTCTTTTCGGAAGCCCTCCTCATCGGCAAGGGGCGACCCCTCGTCATAAATGCCCCCATAGATGCACCGACCCAGGTGCTCGGCAAACCCGCCGAACACGTTGCGATCCAATTCCGCCACCACGCGCCGAGGATCCAAGGCGATGACGTTCATCGGACCTCCTTATTCAAACGAATGCCTTCACGCGAGGATGGAAAAGCCTAGGGCGCCGCCGGCCTCACTCGCCCAGCCAAAGGTTCACCAGGCCGGCCACGCGCAGGCTGCGGTCATCAAACTGCACGGCGCGCACATCGAGGCGAATGTACACGCCCGGGCGCAACTGCCCCTCCCAGAGGATGGAATCGCCCATCTTGCGGAAGGGGTACTCGCCCAGGCCGCCCAACTGAGCGCCCTCCTCGGTTTGCCCCTCGTAATAGAGCGTGGTGCCGGGAATCCTCGCGCCCTTGGCCACGCCATAGGCCACCGGCCCTGTAAAGTGTAAGGGCGAGGTCGTGCGAAGGGTGCCCGCCTTGGGGTCTACCTCGTCCACCGAGACCTTCACGGTGCCCGCCAGGCGCAACTCCTCCTCGGTGTACCACACCACGCGCAGGCGCATATCCACCGCCACGCCGCTCATAGGGGAACCCTTCCAATCCACCGAATCGCCTTTCCGTTTAGTGGCCGGCTGACCCTTGATGAGCACGCGGGCGTTATCCCCCTCCATCTTTTGGTAGATGATATCCGTGCCCGCCAAGGCTTGCCCTGCTTTAACCGTCAAGGTCGTCGGCAACGTGTAAGAAAGGCGCGTCGAAGGCGCGCCAGGTTGGACCAGGCACCCCCCCAAGAGCGCCGCCAACACGATGAGGCCGATTCCTCTTGCTAACCGCTCCATAGTATCCTCCTTCGGAGGCTACGTTCTATGCGATGCGCCGCCCTTTGCCTGCCCTTTGGGATGCATAGCCCAATTGTAGATGGCGCGGAACGGAGATGTCAAGCGCCCCTCGCGATGTTTAATACAGTGCGTGGGCTAGACCCCCGCGCCTTCCTTTGGTATACTATGGGCACCAGGGTTCCCCTGGCACTGCAAGACGAGGAGGTCACCTATGAAACTCGGATTTGTCAGCGCGATTTTGCCGGATCTTTCGCTTGCCGAGGTGCTGCGCTTTGCCGCCGCCGAGGGCTTTGACTGCGTGGAGGTGATGTGTTGGCCCGTGGGCAAGGCTGAGCGCCGCTACGCCGGCGTAACACACATTGACGTTTCCACCCTGACGGCTACCCAAGTGGATGAGATCAAACAACTCCTCGCGGAGACAGGGGTGAGCATCAGCGGTTTGGGATACTACCCCAACCCTCTAGCGCCAGACCCCGAAGAGGCCGCCACATACGTCGAGCACATCAAAAAGGTCATCCAGGCGGCGGAACGCCTGGGCATCAAGACGGTGAACACCTTCATCGGGCGAGATTGGACGAAATCGGTGGAGGATAACTGGTGCCGCTTCCTGCACACCTGGCGGCCGCTGGTGGCCTTTGCCGAGGAGCACGGCGTGCGCATCGGCATCGAGAACTGCCCTATGCTCTTTACGGCGGACGAATGGCCCGGCGGCAAGAACCTCGCCACCACGCCCTCCATCTGGCGCCGTATGTTCGAAGAAATCCCCAGCCCCAACTTTGGGCTGAACTATGACCCCTCGCATATGGTCTGGCAGCAGATGGATTACCTCAAACCCCTGCGCGAGTTCGCCGATCGCATCTTCCACATCCACGCCAAGGATGTGCGCATTGACCGCCACCGGCTGGACGAAGTGGGCATCCTCGCCTACCCGCTCCAGTTTCACACGCCCAAACTGCCCGGCCTGGGGGAGATTGACTGGGGCAAGTTCTTCTCCGTCCTAACGGATACGGGCTATGACGGCCCCGTCTGCATCGAGGTGGAAGACCGCGCCTATGAGGGCACCCTGGAGAGCCGCAAGGCGGCCTTGAAGCAAAGCGGCCGCTACCTCCGCCAATTTATGTCCTAATGGGGAGCCAGAGATGACCCAAGAACTCTATGCCAGCGTAGATTTGGGCGGCACCAAGATCGCCTGCGCCTTTGGCGATGCGGAAGGGCGGATCGTCGCCGAAGACCGCGCCCCCACGGAATCCTACGAGGGGCCGGAGAACGTCATCAAGCGCATCGCCCGCCTCATCAATGACCTCGCCGAAAAGGCTGGCCAGCGGCCCGCCGCCGTGGGGATGGCCGTACCCGGCTTGGCCGATTTGCCCAACGGCGTGACGCTCTTTTTGCCTAACCTGCCCGGCCAGTGGCGCAACGTCCCCGTGCGAGACCTCTTGGCCCCCCAAGTGGGCTGCCCCGTCTACCTCTTGAACGATGTGCGCACGGCCACCCTGGGCGAACTGACCTTCGGCCACGGGAAGACGGCCAAGACGATGGCCTTCTTCGCCCTGGGCACGGGGATCGGCGGCGGCATCGCCATTGACGGCAAATTGCGCCTGGGGCCTCTCGGCGCGGCGGGCGAATTGGGCCACCTCATCATCGAGCCGGATGGGCCACTGTGCGGCTGCGGCAACCGGGGGTGTATGGAGGCCCTGGCCAGCGGCCCAGCCATCACGGCGGAAGGCGTGCGCCTTATGCTCATCGGCCAGGCGCCCAAGATGTACGAGATGGTCGAGGGCGACTATTCCAAGGTAACCCCCAAGGTGATGGCCGAGGCCGCGGCGGCGGGCGATGAGCCGATCAAACAGGCCATCATCCGCGCGGCCCAGTACCTTGCCATCGGCATCTGCAACGTCATCGTAACCATCCATCCGGATCTCGTCGTTTTGGGCGGGGGCGTGGCGAACATCGGCGCGCTCCTGTTTGACACCGTGCGCGCCACGGTCAAGGAACGCGTCCGGATGATTCCCCCCGAAACGGTGCGCATCGAACCCTCCCTGTTAGGAGACCGGGCCGGCACCCTGGGGGGCATCGCCCTGGCGATGAAACGGGGCCAAGTGGCCTAGCCATCGAGCAACCTGCGGGGCGCATGGCCGAGAGGGAACGCCGTGCGCCCCTATGCGTTTCGAAAGGAGCCAAAATGTCTTCCTATACCTATCAGGAAATCGCCAAGATGATTGACCACTCCCTCTTGAACCCGGTGATGACCGACCGGGAACTCGAGGAGGGCTGCGAGATCGCCCTGAAATACGATGTGGCCAGCGTCTGCATCAAACCGTACTATCTCAAACGCTGCGCCGAAATCCTCAAGGGGAGCACGGTCAAGGCCTCCACCACCATCGGCTTCCCCCACGGCGGGCATACCACCTCCATCAAGGTGGCCGAGGCGATGCAAGCCTTGCAGGATGGCGGCGAAGAACTCGATATGGTCGTCAACATCGGCAAGGTGTTGAGCGAAGATTGGGCATACGTCCGCCAGGATATCGAGGCCGTGCTCCGCGTGACGCACGAGGCGGGGGCCATCCTCAAAGTCATCTTTGAGAACTGCTATTTGCAGGATGCGCACAAGATCACGCTGTGCCAAATCTGCGGCGAACTGGGGGTGGATTTCGTCAAGACCTCCACGGGCTACGGCACAGGGGGCGCCACCTTGGCCGACTTGAAATTGATGCGCCAATATTCGCCGCCGAACGTGCGCATCAAAGCGGCGGGCGGTGTGCGCACGTTTGACGCCCTGCTTGAGGTGCGCGCGGTGGGCGTAAGCCGCGTGGGCGCGAGCCGCACCGTCGAAATCCTCGACGAGTGCAAACGCCGCTTGGGGATGCTCTAAACGGCATCGGGCCTGGCGCAAGGTCAGGCCCGATTTGTTGCCTCCTTCGGCGGGAGTTGCCAGGCCCTCCCGCCGCGTATCTCTTCATATTCGGCCAGGGCGGCAAGGGCCGTCTCCTTGCCGGCGGAAAGCACCCCCTCGAGCGCATCGGCCACAGCGCGCACCCCCTCGGCGAGGAGGTCCAGCCGCTCCCGTAGGGCTTCATCTATGCGCTCGTTGGCGGCGAGGAGGGCCTTGATCTCCTCCACCTGGGCCAGGGCCTCGTCGAGGGTCGCCCAGCGGCGCGCCTCGATCTTTTTTTGGAGTTCGGCGGCCAACTCGGCCAGCCGTTGGGCAAAGCGCTCATAGCGCTCGCGCCGCCGCTCCATCCGTTGGATCATCCGGCAGGCGTCCTCCAACAGGCGCCCCAAGTCGGCGCGTTCCCCGGCATCGAGGGCCTCCCTTTCCTTCAGGCGGCCCTTGAATTCGTCCACACAGCCGCAGACGTCATAAAACCGCGTCTGGTCGGGGGGAACATCCCCCTCGGCGGCGACGAGCGCCATCCCTCGCCGCGTCATCTGGTAGCGGACGCGGGGCAGTTCGATGGCGCCGCCATCTTCAAACACCAAGAGGGGCGGCACGCGGTGCCCCCTTTCCACGAGGTGCGCGCGCCCATCGCGCAGGTATTCCAAGACCGCCTCGCGATGGGGCGACGGGGGCAACCAGTGTTCGGCGACGATCGGCTCATCGGGCATAGATTTCCTCATCCTCCTAAGGTAAAGTGTTTTAGCGCGGCGCCTGGGCGATGGCCCCCAAGACGCGTTCCTTGAGGCCCTCCACCCCTTCGACGAGGGCGGTCATCCGCTCGCGGATGCTTTGGGCCAGGGCCTCATCGCGCAGGCTCGCCAAGTTCGTGCGCACATTGAGCAATGCGCCGTGGAGCGCGGCCTCGGCGAGCAGCACGGCCACCCCGGCATCGCTGGCCGCCCAACGGTTCCCCCTTTGGGCAGCCGGCAGGGCGAGGGACATCACCTCGGCGCACTTTTCGGCGATGGCCAGGGGAACTTCCGTGGCCTCCACGAGCGCCCCTTGGAGCGCGGCGTCTCGCGCTTCTCTCTCCTCCGCCGTGCGGCGAGGCAAGCGGTAGGCGGCCATCACGCGTTGGTAGGCCTGGGTATCCGCCTCGAGCAGACGGGTGAGTTCGCCCCGCAGGGCCTCGCTGCGGGCGCGGATGGCTTCCATCTCGCCCTGCACGGCCTCATAGCCCTTTTTGCCCAGCGTCAGGTTGCACACCATGCTCACGAGCGCGGCCGCCAGCGCCCCGCCCAAGGCCGAGGCGCTCCCGCCGCCGGGCGTCGGCTCGGACGAGGCAAGAAATTCAAGAAAATCTTGGATTCGCTGATCCGTATAGGCCACGTATTCCCTCCTGCAAAGGCGCTATGCTGAAGCGACGTTTCAGGCCGTCGTATTCTTGGGGTACAAGTTTACTTGCGCGCAGATGTACGTTGGGTTACCCTCTCGAGGCTTATGACAATGCCCTCGAGGAGCCAACCGATGAGACGTTATGCCGTTCCCTTTTCGACGCCGTTCGGGCCAATGGCCATCCTTTGGGAAACCCGCGAGCCTAGGCCGCGCATCGTGCAGATTCTCCTGCCCACCCCCCAAGGTGAAGCGCAGCCTTGGCCCGCCGATGTGGCAACCGCCTCCTGCCCTGTGGTGGATGCCCTCCTGATGCGCTTTCAGCGCTTCTTCCAAGGAGAGGCGGTACCCTTCCCTTTGGAGGATATCGCCTTGGAACGGTGTTCGCCCTTTCAGCGGCGCGTGCTCCTGGCGGAATACGCCATCCCGCGCGGCTGGGTGAGCACATATGGCCTCATCGCCGCTCATTTGGGCAAACCCGGCGCGGGGCGTGCCGTAGGGCGGGCGCTCGCCACGAACCCCTTCCCCATCGTTATCCCCTGCCACCGGGCGGTCCGTTCCGACCTCACCTTGGGCGGCTACCAGGCAGGCCTGGCGATGAAACGCGCCCTGTTAGAGATGGAAGGGGTCCCCTTCCAAGGCGATCGCGTCAATGGCCCCGTGTACTATGCCGAGCCGCCCAAGGGCTAGCGCCTCACCAGGCCTCCTCCAAAATGGCGCGGGCCTGTGCCAAGGTTACCGCGCGGGGATTGTTCCCCAAGACGCGCTGTTGGCTCTCCATACAACTTTGGGCCACCGCATCGAGCAACTCTCGGGGCACGCCGATATCGCGCAACCGCTGAGGAATGGCCAAATCCTGCGTGAGGCGGCGCACGGCCTCCACACCCATTGCGGAGGCCTCATCAAGCGAGAAGCCCTCGATGGGTTCGCCTAGTAGCGCGGCCACGCGGGCATACTTTTCTCGGCAGGCGATGCGGTTGAAGGCCATCACATAGGGCAAAAAGAGGGCATTCGCTAGCCCGTGCCCCACGGGGAAGCATCCGCCCAAGGCTTGTGCCAGGCCGTGCACCGCGCCGACGTTTACCTCCGCCAGGGCCATCCCGGCGAAAAAGCAGCCGGCGAACATCCCCGTGCGCGCCTCCAGGTCTTGCCCGCGGGCATAGGCGCGCCGCAAGAACTGACCGATGAGTTGAATGCCCCGTTCGGCCGTCCCCTCGGTGAGGAGCGAAGCGCGGGGCGAGGTGTAGGCCTCGATGGCATGGGTAAGCGCATCCATCCCCGTGGAGGCCGTCAGATGGGGCGGCAAGCCCAAGGTCAACTCGGGGTCCAGAATGGCAACCATCGGGAGCAGGTGGCTGGAATTGACGCCGCGCTTGGTGCGGCTTTCGGGGTCTATAAAGACGGCGGCCGGCGAGATTTCGCTGCTCGTGCCCGCCGTGGTAGGGATGGCGATCACCGGCAAGCCACGGCGTGGGAGGCGATCCACCCCCCAGTAATCCGCCACGGTGCCGGGGTTGGCCGTCATCGCGGCGGACATCTTGGCCACGTCCATCGAACTGCCGCCCCCCAGGCCGATGACCACCTGGGCACCACAGGCCTTGATGAACGCCGTCGCCCGCATCACCAAGGGGTAAGGCGGCTCCGGTTCCACTTCGGCAAAGACCTCCACCGGCACAGGGATATTCTTCAGGACCTGCTCCACCAGCCCCGCCGCGCGCACGCCGGGGTCCGTGAGGAGCGCGGCCCTCTCGGCGCCCAAGCGGCCAATCTCATCGCCCAGGCGGGCTACGGCGCCTGGCCCAAAATGGACCACCTGGGCACAGCGAAACCGCGTAATCTCCATAAACATCGGCATCCTCCTTGCAAAGATGCAACGCCCCTCGGGGGCCAAGGATAACCCGAACGCCCCGTTACCGCAAGGGCAAGCGATGGGTTATAATCGCCCTAACGCATGCGTGGGGGGAGGTATGATCCGCGGGTGGGCGAGAAGAGCGACCATCCTGCTTGCGGCCGGGGCCTTGTTCGCCGCGCTCATAGGCTGTGCGCCCAGGGCGACCTTCGATGCGCACCTGGGGCGCCTCATCGCCCCGTACCGTTTTCGCCTCCTCCAGTGGGAAGTCGCCCACCTCCCTCAAGCCTTCAGGGCTTACCCGCGAGAAGACCTCTCGGAAGGGGCGAACGCGGTGCGGTTGTATTTCGCCTTGGCCCAGGCCGTGCGCGAGCAGGAGCAGATGATTGCCTCGCAGCGCGGCGCGGAACGCATCACCTGCCCCCATTGCGAGGAATATGACCTGGAGGCCCTTCGCAAGCGCTACGATGCCCTTCGCCCTCGGGTGCAGGGCATCTTGGCGGGGCAAGTCGAGGAGGTCCTACGGGCCGAAGGCGCCGCAAACCCCTGGGGCCTTTGGCCGGGGCGAATCCTCTTCCCGCCGGTGCGGTTCGTCCTCACCGAGGCCCCCTATACGCTCATCGTCTCCCCGCGAGACCGCATCGAGAGCGCGCGGCAAGCCCTGCTCGTGAGCGACCTTTCGCTCGCGCACATCGAGGCCCTCGAACGCGCCGTAGAGCGCCTCGAGGCCCCGTGGGCGCCTCGGGGCGTTTCGGCCCTCGTCGAAGAGATTGGCGGGTTCGGCGGTACCTTCCCCAGCCTCGTCGTGGAATCCGGGTCGCCACGCGGCACGCTGGAGACGATCTGCGAGGAGTGGGCGCACCAATATTTCGCCTTTACGCCGCTCGGCTTCCGCTACGTGCTGCACCTATTGGGCCTGCGCCGAGATTACGAGATCGCCCGCCTGAACGAGACGGCGGCCGGCATCGTGGCCAAGGAACTGCGCGACGAAATCCTGCAGAGGTACTATCCCGAGTTGGCACCTAGGCCGGAGGGCACGGCCCCACCCGCCCTTGGGGAGCCGGCCTTTGACTATAACCGCTTTATGCGCGAAACCCGTTTGGAGGTGGATCGCCTTTTGGCCGCTGGGGAGATTGAGGAGGCCGAGGCCTATATGGAGGCCCGCCGACAGCAACTCTTGGAAGAGGGGTACTTTATCCGGCGGCTGAACCAGGCCTACTTTGCCTTTCACGGCACCTATGCGGATGCCCCCACCTCCGTGGACCCCATCGGCGAGGAGATGCGCGCCCTGCGCGCCCAAAGCGCCTCGCTGGCCGAGTTTATGCAACGGGCCTCGCGCTTGAGGAGCCGCGAGGACCTCCAGCGGGCGCTCGCGGGGCGTTAGGCCCAGGCCGGGGCGCGCGGGGCAAAGAGGGCAAGCGGCCGGGGCGCGGCGAGCACCTCGCGCTGACCGGCTGCACCCATAGAGGGTTCTTTCCAGCGGATGAGCGCGATTTGCCCTTGGGCAATCTCCAGGCCCGTAATGTAGCCGGGCTGGATGCCGCTCCCCGAGTTGAAATAGGGCACGCCGCCCTCTGGGGCAAAGGCGGGGCGATGGGTGTGGCCACAGATGATGGCCCGCCCAAGATTTTGAGCGAGCGCTTTCAGCCGATTCTCGATGGCGCCCTGGTTGGCCATGGCCAAATGCGCCACGCCGCGCACGATGCGCCGCGCTGCCGGGAGATCTTCCACGTCGGGCAGGGTGTTGCGCAGGCCGTGATCTTGCAGGTGCCGCCAGATGTGGCGGGCAAACCATTGCAGGGCGGGCTGAAGGCGGTCGTTCTTGAAATCGGCCTGGTGGCCATGGAGGACGATGACCTCTTGTTCCGTCTCGCGGAATTGGAGGAGCAGCGCTTCGCTCACCGGGAGGCCATCTCGGCCGCCAGAGGGGATGCCGTCGTGGTTCCCGCCGAGGAGGCGCAATCGCCCTGCCTCGTGAAAGCGATGGAGTGTGTCGAACACGGCGCCGTGGGCGCGGCGAACCTCTAGGAACGAGGAATTCTTCCACAACTCATCGCCATCGCCCACCTCGATGTAGGTGAACCCGCGCTCCCAGTAGTACTCCAGGGCGCCAAGGAAGATAGCGCGGTTGCGCACAAAGGCATCGGCGCGGCCGGCGTCTCCCCGATGGAGATCGGAGAAAAAGACGAGGCGCGAATGCGTATCAAAAGGGATTCGTTCGGCCTTGGCCAAAATCCCCGAAAAGCGCTCTTGCGCCACGTGGTACCAAAAGGCTTGATACAGGCTGGGCAGTAGAAACGAAGAGGTCTCGAAATCCAGGCCGCTACCGGTAAGCATCATCCGCGTGCTTTCTATAGAGATTTCGCGTGGCTTGCGGCAGCGAGGCTCCCGGAAGCGACGCACAAAACATTTTTATTATACATAACTTGCGTTGAATTCCAAATGGGCCTATGTGCCCCTTCTGGGGAATGTTCGCGGTGAGCGAGGCTTGCGCACACGAAACCTCGCGTATAATACGCCAAGATCGCCCTATGGAGCGCCTATGGCACACACGTATCTTGTATTAGCCTCGGCCTCGCCAAGGCGACGCCAACTTTTGGCCGCCCTTGGTTTGACGTTCCACATCGCCCCCGCCGACGTGGATGAGTCATTCTCGCCCTCAGCGGACCCGCGCGCCCTCGCGCTTCGCCTGGCCTGCGCCAAGGCGCGCAAAGTGGCCGAACAATTTCCGGAGGCCCTCATCATCGCGGCGGATACCCTCGTCGTCCTCGAGGGGGAGATCCTCGGCAAGCCCGGTTCCCCCCAAGAGGCCGTATCTATGCTGGAACGCCTGCGAGGGCGCCGCCACCTGGTGGATTCGGGGTTTGCCCTGTGGTGGGCCTTGGCCCACCGCCAGGGAGCCTGGGTGGCCGAAACGCCCGTTTGGATGCGCCCTTATCGCGATGAGGAGATTCAGCGCTATGTGGCCACCGGCGACCCCCTCGATAAGGCCGGGGGGTATGCCGTGCAGCACGAGGGGTTCGCGCCTGTGGAACGGCTGGAGGGTTGCTATGCGAACGTGGTGGGCCTGCCTCTATGCCACCTATACTGCGCTCTCCAAGGCTGGGGGATATCTCCACCGCGCCACCCCCTTGAGGCCTGCCCCTGGGCGGTAGAACACAGTGGGTGCGAATGGGCGGGCGAAATCCTGCATGGCGGGTGGCTTGCCCAGGTGCGAGGGTGCGATGAACCGCGTTAGATTCCGCCCCTTGATCGAGAGCGCCCGGAGCCTTGGGCAATTCCCCGCCCTGTGGGTGGGCGCCCTGACCCTCTTGGGGTTTGCGCTGCGCCTTTACCGCTTGGGCGGCCCGGTGTTGCGTTGGGATGAGGGTTGGAGCCTGGCCCATGCCAGCCTCCCCTGGGCAGACCTCGTGCGCGTGGCCGCCGAAGACCGCCACCCCCCGCTCTATATGGCCCTCCTCAAACTGTGGCTTTTGGTGGGCCTGCCCAAAGGGGGCATCACGGGGTGGGGCATCCGCCTCTTTTCGGCCTTTTGGGGCGTTTTGGCCATCCCTACGGCCTATGCCGCCGCCAGGGAATGGGCCATCTCCTGGGGGGCAAAACACCCCGCGCGTTTGGCGATTTTGGCCGCCGCCTACGCGGCCGTGTGGCCGCTCCTCGTCTATTATGGGCAGGTGGCGCGGATGTACGCCCTTTCGGCGCTCGCCGTGCTCCTCACCGTATGGTGCCTCATCCGCAGTCTCCGCACGCCCTCGTGGCGCTGGGAGGCCGCGCTCCTTTTCAGCACCCTATTGAGCCTTTACACGCTATACCACACCGCCTGGGCCGTGGCCGGGGTGTGGGCCTATGGCCTCTTGGCCTACCCGCGCCGCTGGAAGCGGCTGATGTTCGTGGGGTTGGGCGTGCTCGCTCTATACCTCCCTTGGCTCTTTTACGCCTACGGCACGCTCACGGCGCGCCTGGGGAGCGGCCCCGGAGGCGAAAACGCGCTTTTGGAGATGCTCTCCCTCCTCAAGGCCTGCTGGGGAGGGCTGGCCTTTGCGTATGGCACGCGGCCGGGCGTGGAATGGCTCCTGGGCGGGGTGCTCCTCTTGGGCGCGGCGGCCCGACCATGGCGCCGCACGGAGGCCAGGGGCCTGCTCCTGCCCTTCCTCGCCGTGGGGTGGAGCATCATCGGCGTGGCCTACAGCGTGCGCACCTTGTGGTTCGCCGTCCGCCACCTTGTGCCGGCCAGCGCCCTATTCGGCCTTGCCGTGGGCTGGGCGTTGGACCGTTTGGCCCAAAGGGCCAAAATCCTGTTGCCCATCGCCCTGGTCCTCTTTGCCTTCTTTTACTGGCCGAGTAGTACGCGATTCGTCTATGAAAAGACGCTCGAGGTTACGGATCCTTTTGACCCCACGGAAGATTACCGCTACCTGGCCCAGCACGCCGGGCCGCAAGATTTCGTCTTTTTCAACGTGTTGGCGCGGGCCGGGTGGTATGAGGCTTTGCGCTCCCCTCAAGACGCACCGTGGTTCTACGCTCAGCGCTGGGAGCCGATCATCGAGCCGATGGATCGCCTCATCGCGCGCCTCGAGGCATACGGGCGCACGCACCATCGCCTCTGGTTCGTCTTTCATATGGGGGACTATGGCCCGAACGCACCCCTTCTGGAATGGCTCGACGGCACCTTTTACCCCGCCGGCGGCGAATGGCAGGGGAATACGCTCTACCGCGCTTATGCCACGCCCCAGGGCGCCTGGCGCCAGGCGCCCATTGGCCAAACGTTGGGCTACATCCGCCTTGAAAGCGCCATATGGACGGACGATATCCCCCAAGGGGGGGCCGTCACCTTGGCCCTCCTGTGGCAGGCCGAACAGCCCATTTCAGGGAACCTAGCCGTCTTCGTGCACGCCCTAGATAGCGCGGGGCGCTTGGTGGCCCAACATGACGGCATCCCCGCTGCAGGCCGCGCCCCCACCACCATTTGGGCACCCGGCGAGACCATTTTGGATCGTCACGGCCTCTTTTTGCCGGAGGGTGCGCCGAGCACCCTTCTTCTCTACGTGGGCCTGTATGACCCGCAAACCGGCCAGCGCCTCACCACGCCCGATGGGCAGGATAAACTCCTCCTCGGCGAGGTGCACCTGGCCGGCGTCATCGAGTTGCCGCCCCCCTAAGGGCGTGGTATACTCGCTTTCACCTGACGTTGGGCCATCTGCGCACCGGGAGGGATGACCCGTGCACCTCATCGAGGCCCTTTGCCGATTGAATGCCATAGATCAAGAGTGGGATGAAAAGGGGCGGCTCTATCAGGCCGTGCGCCAGCGCCTGGCCGATTCATCGCCTTTAGAGGCCGCGCGCCAAGCCCAAGAGGCCCGCCGAACAGCCCTCAGCCAAAAGCGTGGCGCCTTGCGAGATGGCGAACTCGAATTGAGCACACTCCAAGAGAAGGTTCGGCAGGCCGAAGAGGCCCTTTACAGCGGGCGCATCACCTCCTCACGCGAATTGGAGAACCTTCGGCGCGATTGCGAGCATCTCAAACAGCGCATCAGCCAAATCGAAGAGTCGCTCCTTGACCTGATGGAAGCGGTGGAGGCCCTGGAGCGCGAGACCTCTCAGGGGGAGGCCGAACTGGCCGCCTTCGAGGCGCATTGGGCCGCGGAACGCGAGGCGGATACGGCCCTCTATCACGAACTCCGCGCCCGCCTGCAGGCCTTGCAGGAGGAACGCGAGCGCCTGCGGAGCCAAATCGAGGCGCGTGCCCTCGTGGTATACGATGCGCTGCGCCGTACCAAGGGGGGAACGCCCCTCGCCCCCGTGCGAGATGGCATTTGTCAGGCTTGCCGCGTCTCGGTGCCCTCCGGAAAGGCTCAGATGATCGAGCGCGGCGATGAGACGATCGTCCTTTGCGAGGGATGCGGGCGCATCCTTTACCGAGGGTGATCTCTCTCCCCTACCCTGCCCGATGGAGATGGCCCACCTTTGCGCAACCCGTTTATCACGGATCGCCCCCTAACCGAAGAGGATCCCTTTTACGGCCGAGATGCCCTGTTTGAGCGCCTACAAGAGGGGCTTTTGGAAGGCGCGCGGCTGTTCTTCCTCTTTGGCAAACGCCGCATCGGAAAGACTTCTTTCCTCAACCAACTCCCTTTGCGGCTCGGCAGTCGCTACGAGGTGTATCACATCCTGTGGGGCGAGGCCCCTGTGCCCGGGGCATCCGTTCCTCAGGCTTTGATGCGCGAGATGGCCTCTACCCTAGGGCAAGAGGCGCCCTCCCTTCCCCTCGCCGAGGCGTTCCGGGCGCTTCAGCGCGATGTGCCCGAAGGGCGTATCGCCCTCTTTTGTTTTGACGCCTTGCCCATCCGCAGCCTGGGGGAGATGAACGGGGCGCACGCCCTGGAGGCGCTCGCAGAGGCCCTGCGGCAAGCGCCTTCGCTGGCCATCCTGATCGCCGTGGAGGGCAAACCGGAGGAGATGACCCAGCCCCTAGGGGCGCTGCCCGGCCGCACGCTGGTGCTCGGCCCCTTCTCCCTTGACGATACCTCCGAACTCCTGATGTTCCTCACCGAGGGAACGATCCACTTTGACCCCGAATCCGTGCGGCGCATTCACGTCCTCTCCGGCGGGGAGCCGCTTTTCGTCCAGCATTTCGGGCGGCTCCTTTTTGAGGCCCGCGAGCGCCACGGTTGGGTGAGCCTGCCGGATGTAGACCGCGCCGCAGAGAGAATCGTCGCCGAGGCCTCGGCGGAGTTCGAAACGCTTTGGCAGGCGGCCAGCCCCCTGGAGCGCGTGGTGCTCTGCGTATTTGCGGAACGCATCGGCAACCAGGGCCTGGGCACCGCCGAGGATGTGATGCTGCACTTGGCGCGCGCCCACGTGCGCCTCTCCAAAGAGGCCGCCGACGAGGTGCTCGATCGCCTTGAAAGGCGGGGCATTTTGGAGGAATTGGGAGGGCGGACCTTTCGCATCCGCAATGGGCTATTCTTTCACTGGATCAAGCAGACCCAGAGCCTCGCCGCGGTGGTGCGCCGCGCGCCGGGGGTTCAACCCATCCGCCAAAGGGCCATCTCTCCCTGGCGGCGCCAACGCGTCGATTGGATGAGCGTGGTGCTGAGCGCCATCGCCGTCTTCCTGGTGGGGGCCATTGCCTTTGTGTGGCGTTCTCGCGAAGTGCAAACTATCTGGACGGCAACCCCCACGCCAGAAGAGGCCCCAACGGGCAATTCCCCATCGCCCGTGCCCTCGATCACGCCGGAGCGGGGTGTCTTAGGGGGGAGCATCGTGTACATCGCCAAGGCCACGCCGCAGGATAAATGGGCCATTTACCATATGCGGGCGGATGGTTCGGACCCCACGCGCCTGACCTTCAACGAGGCAAACGATACGGCGCCGGCCGTCTCGCCCGATGGGCGCCGCATCGCCTTCGTCTCCGACCGGGATGGCAACCGCGAGGTGTATGTGATGAACGCCGACGGGAGCGATCAGCAGAACCTCACGCGGAACGCCGCCGAAGATTGGACGCCGACATGGTCGCCCGATGGCAAACAGATTGCCTTTGCCTCGTATCGAGACGGCAACTGGGAACTCTATGTGATGAACGCCGACGGCTCAAACCCGAAGCGGTTGACGCGCCACAGCGCCGCCGATTACAGCCCTGCTTGGTCCCCCGATGGCTCGCGGCTGGCCTTCGTCTCCGATCGGGACGGCAACCTCGAGATCTACATCCTTGAACTGGCCACGGGTGCCGTGGTGCGCTTTACGAACGACCCCGCTACCGACCAGGCGCCCACGTGGTCGCCAGAGGGCGAGATCACTTGGGAGAGTTACCGCGACGGCAATATGGAAATCTATAGCGCCGCGCCGGATGGCTCGAACCTGCGCAACCTCAGCCAAGATACCTATGCCAACGACCACGGCCCCGCCTGGGCACCCTGGGGCCGCTACCTGGTATGGTACTCAAACCGAGACAAGGGCTGGGATATCTACCGCCTCGATACGCAAACGGGCGAGCGCCTCAACCTGACGACGAGCACGGCGCTGGAACAGTGGCCGCATTGGGGGCCATGAGGCGGTATTCCTTCGCCCCCACCCAAGGAGCCACTCTGAGAGACCGCGCCTCGGGGCGGCCTCCCAGAGTGGCTACCTTTGCCCCCTTCGCGCAAGGCTTAGGCGGCTCTGAGGAACGGGGTCGTCATCGCGGTCAATCCACCAGGGCCTGATAGACCAAGGTGCGGAACTGCTCTTGGAAGGGGTAAGAGGCCCGGCCCAGCCCCATAAATTGAGGCATCAAGAGGCCGATGAGTTCCTCCTGCGGGTCCACCCAGAAATAGGTGGCCGCCGCCCCCGCCCAATGAAACGTCCCCTTGGAGTGAGGAAGCCCCGTGAGGGCTGGCTCTTTGACCATGGCAAACCCCAAGGCATGGCCATAGCCATGCCACATCCCATCGCCATCCATCGAGAAGGGTTTGGCCGTGGTGGGCATATGGTCAAGGCACATAAACTCCACCGTCTTGCGGCCCAAGACGCGTACGCCGCCCAACTCGCCCCCGTTGAGCATCATCTGCGCAAAGCGGAGGTAATCTCCCGCCGTGGCCACCAGGCCCCCGCCGGGCATTTCAAAGGCCCTTGGCCGAGAGAAGCCCCCGTCGCGGCCGTCCAGTGGGGCGAGGCGCCCGGCTTCATCGGGGCCGTATACGACGGAAAAGCGCTCCAACTTGGCCGGCGGCACGAAAAAGGCCGTGTCCTTCATCCCCAGCGGCTCAAAGAGGCGTTCGCGCAGGAATTCGCCGAACGTCTTGCCCGAAAAGATCTCCACCAGCCGCCCCAAGACGTCCACCGAGACGCCATAATGCCACACGGTGCCCGGCTGGTGCGCCAGCGGGATTTGGGCCACGAACTCGACGAAGGCGGCCAGATCGCCGTCAAACAGCCAATCCGCATCGCCCCCGTGATGCTCCCGCAGGCGCTCGGCGAATAAGCGCTCTATGGGGTGAACCTGTTCGCCCTCCAAAATGCCGGCCGGGTACACCAGCCCCGAGGTGTGGGTAAAGAGGTGCCGAATCGTCATCGGGCGCTCGGCGGGCGCCGTGGCAATGCCCAAGCCTCCCTCGCCGGCATAGACCGGCGTCTCTTTGAAGGCGGGGATGTACGCGGAAACGGGGTCATCCAGCCGAAAGTGCCCCTCCTCGTAGAGGGTCATCAAGGCGGCAGCCGTAATCGGCTTGCTCATCGAGTAGATGCGAAAGATCGTCTCCGGCCGGATGGGCAACCCCGCCTCACGGTCGGCCCAGCCCAGGCATTCTGAGTAGACAATGTATCCTTTCCGGGCCACGGCGGCCAAGAACCCGGCCACCTGGCCCCTTTCCACATAGCCTTCCAGCAGGCGCGTTATGCGCTCAAGCCGCTTGGAAGAAAGGCCCACGCTTTCCGGCGGCATTACGGCATAGGGGAATGTGTCAGCGTCTTGCATCGTGCTTCTTTCCTAGCGTGTTGCGATATTCATCACCCGCCGTAGCGGTTCCACCAGGCGCGTTCGTGGAAGGGGCGCTTTTCGCGCTGGCGGCCCGGCTCCGCCGGCACGCCGATGGGCAGTAAGACGCGCACCTCAACGTTTTCTGGCACGCCAAGGAGGCGCCCCACGGCCTGAGCGCGCCCCTCGCGCCGCAGCCAGCCGTCAATCCACACCGTGGCGTAGCCGAGGGCCGTGGCCGCGAGCCAGGCGTTCTCCACCGCTGCGCCGTAATTCTCCGGCCCGAAGAATATGCGCTCCGAATCCGGCTCGGGTTTATCCATACAGCAGACGATGACGGCCTTGGCCGTGCGTAGGGCCACGCTTTCCGGGTTCATCGCGCTCAACGCGGCCAAGAGCGCCGGATCATCCACGATGACGAACGACGTGGTCTGCGCATTGTACCCCGAAGGCGCGCGCAGGGCCGCCTGGACGATGCGCTCCAGATCCTCACGCGGCACGGGAACGTCTTTGAAAGGCCCCCGATAACTGTGACGCTTCTCGATGGCTTCGAACACGTCCATACGCAGGCCCTCCTTTTAGAGACTCGAGGTTCAGCGGATGACCGACTTGGGCGTGGGCACCAGGCGGTATACGACGATCTTTTCGCGATACAGGAGGTCCCCCACTTTGGGTGAGATGACGTTTTTCCAGGTATCGCTCTCGTATACGGCTTTGTAGAGGGCCTCACGCTCTTCTTCGCTTTCGAAGCGGCGGATCCAGACGTAGAGATCCTCCTCCTGCTCGCCCACGAAACTGCCGACCACCACCATGCCTTTGGAAATTTGGAAGGGGATGACCTCCTCTTCCATGAGTTTGACAAAGGCCTCGCGGCACCCCTCTTTGACGCGGTAGAAGCGGAACTCGAAGAACATCTCCTTTTACCTCCCCATTCGATGTGGCAAAACCGCGAGGCATTATGGCAGAAAGCGCCTGAGCGCGCAAGCGAGGGCACGGCGCGGCGTCAAACCGCCGCAGGGCTTGAAGTCGCGGGAGGGTGTTTGGCCCTCACCCTAGCCCTCTCCCGCGCTAACGCGGGAGAGGGGATAAGGAGCGCGAGGCTCCTGCCTCGCGTCGCGGGCCGGGAGGCCCGCGCTCCGAGTATGGAGTGCTGAAGCGCAGCTTCAGCAACCCTCCCGCAGGGCTTGAAGTCGCAGGAGGGTGTTTGGCCCTCACCCTAGCCCTCTCCCACGCCAACGCGGGAGAGGGGATAAGGAGCGCGAGGCTCCTGCCTCGCGTCGCGGGCCGGGAGGCCCGCGCTCCGAGTATGGAGTGCTGAAGCGCAGCTTCAGCAACCCTCCCGCA
>JAIOAW010000025.1 GCA_019873625.1 Chloroflexota bacterium | reverse complement strand
TTTTATTTTAGCACCACTTTGCATAAGGGCAAAAGCAAGGGGTGCGACCGCGCGAAAGGGCTGCGACACACTGTATTACCCGCCTTCTCTCTCGGCACCTGCGGGTGCATCATTAGTTTTTCTCCTAACACTATGGATGTATCCTCGTGTGTATAGGGTAGGCCAATGATACAACTCACTTCCAAGGCCCCTAGCCGACGCTCGGCGTGGGCGTGAGGGTGGGTGTGGGGGAGGGCGTGAGGGTGGGCGCCGGCGAGGTGGGCTGGGGCGTTGACTTGGGCATACTGAAGGAAAAGGCATACCCGCACACCATACTCAAGACCACAAGCCCGCTCAAGATCCATATCAACACGCGTTGCCTTTGGCGCCGATAGGCGCTTGACCTCTTCATATGCCTCTCCCGTTTGGCGCTCAGCGTGCGCCGCAGTATTCCAAACCTTGTTGGGCCACCTGCGAGCCGGGGTTCAGTTCGAGGGCCTTCTCAAACCAAGGGAGGGCCTCCTCACAACGCCCCAAGTAGGCGTAACAAAACCCCAGCGTATAGCAGTATTCCTCGACGGGTTTGCCCAGGGCGTTCGCCTTCTCTAGGTGTACGATGGCCTCTTCGTAGTTGCGCTGGACGTAATAGGTAACCCCCAAATGGCCGTAGGCCGGCGCATAAGAAGGATCCACCTGGATAGCCTTTTGCAGTTGTTCGATGGCCGTAGCATACAGCCCTTGGGCGAAATAGGTCCAGCCGAGTTGATCAAACCCGATGGCGTCGGTGGGGTCCACCTGGGTGGCGCGGGTGAACTGTTCGGCGGCCTCTTCCATCTTGCCCAAGGCGCGATAGTTTCGCCCCAAATCGAGGTAAAGGAAGGCGTGGTTGGGGTAGCGTTCCACGGCTGCTTGGTATTTCGGAATGGCCTCCTGATAGCGGCCGGCGAGTTCGTCCATATAGCCCAACGTGCGCAGGGCAAAGAGGTTCTCTGGCCCGAGTTGCACGGCCTTTTCGGCCGCGGCGGCGGCCTCGGCCAGGCGGCCGTAATCGCCATAGGCCTCGGCCAAGCAGGCGTACCCCAGGGCCTCTTCGGGGGCGATTTGTGTAGCGCGCAGGCAGGCGCCGACGGCCTCGGGCACCTTGCCCGCCCAGTCGAGCACCATACCGAGGATGGCCTGGCACTCGGCGCACTCGGCGTCGAGTTCCACGGCGCGGCGCGCTAGGCGTTCCGCCTCGGCGGCCTTGTGGCGCAGGGCCAGGATGCGCCCCCAGCGGGCGTAGGCCACGGTCAAGGCGGGGTCGAGTTCCGTAGCGCGCCGATAGGCCGCGATCGCCTCATCGTATTGGCCCTGCTCGAAGAGGGCATCCCCGCGAGAGACGTACTGCGCGGCGCTGATCTCGGTGGGCGTGGGCGTGGGCAGGGGGCCACGCACGGCCTCGATAATGCGCGTCTGCCGGCTGTAGAGATACCAAGCTGCGCTAAAGGCCACGAGCACCGAAAGGAGCCAAGGCCAATACTCGCCGCCTCGGCGGCGTTTGCGGCGCGTCTCAAGATACATCGTCTGCACCCAACCTATCATCGCCCGGCGTGGGCAAGGGCGATTATAGCACCCCGGGCCGCAGGCGGCGAATAACCGGATTGGGCCTAAAAGGCGCCCGGGTACTTGCCTGAGCACGCGTTATCGAGTATGCTCGGTGCCAACTCGAACGGGGGTTCACGCCTTGCAGCGCAAACGCCACGAGGCCCACACCGGCTAGTAAGGAGATGGTATGTTCCCCTTGAGAGATACGGTTCGCGCGCGGTCCTTCCCCATCGTCAACTGGCTGTTGATCGCGCTCAACGTCTTGATTTTCATCGTGCTCCTCGGCCTCGGCCCCCAGGCGGAGGCTTGGGCGAACGCCCTAGGCGTGGTGCCTGAGCGGCTGCTCCGCCATTTTGACCTGCATAACGCTTTGACGCTCCTGACCTCGATGTTCCTGCACGGGGGATGGGCACACCTTTTTAGTAATATGTTCGCCCTGTACATCTTTGGAGATAACGTCGAAGACCGTATGGGGAGCGGCCGCTATCTGCTGTTCTATCTCTTGTGCGGCGTGGTGGCCGCGCTCGTCCATGTGGTCTTTAACCCCCGTTCGACGGTCCCTACCATCGGGGCCAGCGGCGCCATCAGCGGGGTGCTCGCGGCCTATCTCCTCTTTTTCCCCTTTGCGCGGGTCATCACGTTGGTGCCGCTCTTCTTCTTGCCCTGGTTCGTCGAGATTCCTGCCCTTCTTTACATCGGCCTTTGGTTCATCTCGCAACTGCTCAACGGCTTTTTGACCATCATCAGCGGGATGCAGGCCTTTGGCGGGGTGGCCTGGTGGGCGCATGTGGGAGGGTTCGTGGCCGGGCTTGTGGCCGCGCCGCTCTTTGGCCGGCGGCGCTACATCCGCCGCGTGTATTGGGACGAATACTTTCCTTGGTAAGCGCGCAGGAGGTGGGGCATGGACTTTCTCTCGTTTTTCTGGCTCTTTTTCATCATCTCATCGCTTCAGCCGATCATCCGCCAGAAGATGCTCGAGATGGAACGGCTCAAGTTGCTGGAACGGTTGGAGCGCCGGCGTTCTAGCCGTGTCATCGTGCTCATCCACCGGCAAGAGACCTTGAGCTTATTGGGGTTCCCCTTGGTGCGCTACATCAATATTGAGGATTCGGAGGCCGTCTTGCGGGCCATCCATATGACGGACCCCGACGTGCCCATTGATCTCATCCTGCACACCCCTGGCGGGTTGGTGCTCGCCGCCGAGCAAATCGCCTATGCTTTGAAGAAGCACCGCGCCAAGGTCACCGTGTTCGTGCCGCACTATGCGATGTCCGGTGGGTCGCTCATCGCCCTGGCGGCGGATGAGATCGTGATGGACGAGAACGCCGTGCTCGGGCCGGTGGACCCGCAACTTGGGCAGTACCCGGCCGCCTCCATCCTCAAGGTGTTGGAGCGCAAGCCCATCGCCGAGGTGGACGATGACACGGTTATTATGGCCGACGTAGCCGAAAAGGCGATTCGCCAGGTAAAGGCGACCGTCTTGGATTTGCTCTCCGACAAGATGGCCCCAGACCAGGCCGAGCGGGTGGCCACGATGCTCTCGACCGGCGTTTGGACGCATGATTACCCCATCACGGTGCGCGAGGCGCGCGAGTTGGGCCTGCCCGTGAGCACGGAGATGCCGAAAGAGATTTACCGCATTATGGCGCTCTACCCGCAGACGGCCCAACGGCGCCCGTCCGTCGAGTACATCCCTCTGCCGCGTTCGCGCGAGCCGGAGCGCCCTCGGCCGCGCGGCGAATCGTGAGGAGCGAGGTAGACGATGGATCCAGAGGCCCTTCATCAGCAGGTGCTCCAGGTGCTGCGCGACCTGGTGCGTATGGATACGACGAACCCCCCAGGGAACGAGATCGCCTGTGCGCGCTACCTCAAGGCGCTCCTAGAGCCGGCCGGCATCGAAACGCACATCATCGAACCGGCGCCCGGGCGTGGGAGCCTCATCGCGCGGCTGAGGGGGAGCGGCGAGGCCGCACCGCTGATGATGATGGGCCACCTCGATGTGGTGGCGGCGAACGCCGAGGAATGGCGCTACCCGCCTTTCAGCGCGGAGATCGCCGAAGGGTTCCTGTGGGGCCGGGGGAGCACCGATAACAAGCAGATGGTCGCCGTGGGGGCGGTGATCCTCTTGGCGTTGGCCAGCCTGGGCCGCCCCTTGAAGCGCGACGTAATCTTGGCGGCCACGGCCGATGAAGAGCGCGGGGGGCGCCTGGGCATCGGCTATGTGGTGCGCGAATACCCCGAACTCGTGCGGGCTGCCTGCGTCCTCAACGAGGGGGGCGGCGCGGCCTTGCGCATCAACGACCGGCTCTTTTTTACCTGCCAAACGGCAGAAAAGGGCGTTTGCCGCACGGTGTGGCGGGCGCAGGGGCGTAGCGGCCATGCCTCACAGCCGCGAGCGGACCTTGCCACCTTCAAACTGGCCCGCGCCATCGCCCGCCTGGGAGATGGGCACCTCAACGGGCGCGCCATCGAGACGATGCGCATCGCCCTGGGGATGATCGCCGCGGCCCAATCGGAGAAAGCCGAAAAGCGCGTCCAGCGCCTGCTCGCTCAGGGACAAATCGAGCAGGCCCTGGCCGAGGCCGGTTTTGAGGGCGAAAGCCTGGCGCGGGCACGCCCCCTCTTTTACGATACGGCCTCTGTAACGGGCCTGCGCGCCGGCGACCCCGAAAGCATCAACGTCATCCCCCTCACGGCCACGGCCTATGTGGATGGCCGTATCCTCCCTGGCCAAACGCAGGAGGGGTTCATCGAATCTCTGCGGCGTTGCGCCGGAGAGGAGGTGGAAATCTCCCTCTACCGCGAGGAATATTCGCCGGGGCTGGAATCCCCTACTGAGGCGCCCATCGTCGAGGTGATCCGCCGGGTCATCGCCGAGCGCTGCGAGGAGGCGATGGTCATCCCCTGGCAGTGTGCGGGGTCCACCGATGCGAAACACCTCGTGCCGAGGGGTATCCCCGTGTACGGGTTCATTCCCTCTCTGCCCCTGCCGGAGGGGGTAGAGGGAGCCGGCGCCCATGCCCACAACGAGCGCCTCTGGTTGGAGAACCTGCCCTTTATGTTCGATGTGTTGTATGATGTAACCTATCGCTTTTGTAGCAAAGTTCCCTAAATGGGCGAAAAGGGGTGGCTATGGAGGTCGAAATTCGTCTGGGTTCGATTCAAGAGATCGCCTCGGAGTTGATCGTCGTCAACCTCTTTCAAGGGGTGGAACAGCCCGGCGGGGCCACGGGCGCGGTAGATCGCGCCCTAGGGGGCGCCATCACAGAACTCATCGCGGCGGGCGACTTTCGGGGCAAACTCGGCGAGACGGCCGTGCTCTACCCGCGCGGGGCCATCCCCGCGCGCCGCGTGATGGTGGTGGGCTTGGGAGAGAGGGCCTCTTTCAACGCTCAGGCCGTGCGCCGCGCGGCGGCCAGCGCCGCGCAGGCGGCGCAAAGGCTGGGCGTGAGGACCTTTCACACCATCCTGCACGGCGCGGGGGCCGGCGGGGTTCCCCCGGCCGAGGCGGCGCAGGCCATCGTCGAGGGGACCATCCTCGGCACCTATGCCTTTACGGGGTATGGTGCGCCCTCGCCGGATAGGCCCGCGCCCATCGAGCGGATGGCCATCGTCCTGTTCGGCGCGGCGCAGCAGCAAGAGGTGGAGGAAGGCGCCCGCGCTGGGCGGATCATCGCTGAATCCACCTGCTTTGTGCGCGACCTCGTCAACCGCCCGGCGAACTATATGACGCCGGCGATGCTCGCCCAGGCGGCCTTGGCCATGGCGCAAGAGGTGGGCCTGCGCTGCGATGTGCTCGACGAGGAACAGATGGCTGCCCTCGGGATGGGCGCGCTCCTCGGCGTGGCCCAAGGCTCCGACCAGCCGCCGCGTTTTATCATCTTGGAATATTCGGGCGGCGAGCCTAAAGCGGCGCCCTATGTCATCGTGGGCAAAGGCATCACCTTCGATTCGGGGGGCATCTCCCTCAAGCCGGGCGAGGGGATGCACCTGATGAAGAACGATATGGCCGGCGCGGCGGCCACATTGGGAGTGCTGCGCGCCGTGGCGCTCCTCAAACTGCCCATCCACGTGGTGGGCCTCATCGCCGCCACCGAGAATTTGCCCAGCGGCAAGGCCTACAAGCCGGGCGACGTGCTGAAATCCCTCTCCGGGTTGACGATCGAGGTCATCAGCACAGATGCGGAGGGCCGGCTCATCTTGGCGGATGCCCTAACCTATGCCAAACGTTACCAACCCAGGGCCGTGGTAGATTTGGCCACCCTCACCGGCGGGTGCGTGGTGGCCCTGGGGCGCGTGGCGAGCGGCCTTATGGGCACCGACGAGGCGCTCATCCAGGCCTTGCGCCAGGCCGCCGAAGAGAGCGGCGAAAAGACCTGGCCGCTCCCCTTGTATGATGAATACGCCGAACAGATCAAGAGCGAGGTGGCAGATCTCAAAAACTCGGGCGGGCGCGAGGCCAGCCCCATCATCGGCGGGATGTTCCTCAAGCGGTTCGCCGAAGGGTACCCATGGGCGCACGTGGATATTGCCGGTATGGTCTGGTCTGAAAAGGCCCAATTTGAGACGCCCCAAGGCGCCACGGGCTATGGCGTGAGGCTCCTGTGCCAGTGGCTGCGCCATGCGGCCCGCCAAGCGCCGGAGGCGGCAGATCGCTGAGATGGCCGGCAGGGCGACGCGCTTCCGTTGGGTTGGCGGCTTATCTTTGCTCCTCGCCGGTGCCTTGTGCGGGGGGTGCGCCTCATGGGGGGCCAACTCCGTCGTGCCCATCGAAATCGCCACACCCACGGAGGCGCCCCGCCCCACGCCGGCGCCCATCTATGTGCACGTGGTGGGGGCCGTGGTGCGCCCCGGTGTGTACACCCTTCCGGCGCAGAGCCGCGTGATAGACGCGGTGAACGCCGCCGGCGGCCCAGCGCCGGGGGCCGATACGGAAGGCATCAACCTGGCGGATTTTCTCCGCGATGGGGCGCAACTCTACGTGCCCTTCGCGGGGACGCCGCCCCCGCCCAGCCCAACGCCTTTGAACGCCCCGAAAACGGCGGGCGGTGCGCAAAAGGTGAACATCAACACGGCCACGGCCGCTGAACTCGAGGCCCTGCCCGGCATCGGCCCCGTGTATGCCGAGCGCATCGTGGCCTACCGCCAAGCGCACGGGCCGTTCAAGGCGCCCGAGGAGGTGATGCAGGTGCAGGGGATTGGCCCAGCCTGCTATGAGAAAATCGCCCCTTATATCACCATTCAATGATGGAGGAAACAGGAATGCGAGCAGAAGTCGTCCTCACCGTGGCCGAGTCGAAACGCCTCATCGCCAAGGGCGTGGCGGCGCTGGATTACATCCAGGAAAAGATGCACAAAGGCATCATCGTGGTCACCACGGGCAGCACGAACGGGTACATCTATGAGGAACTCACCGGCCAAAAGATTGATCGCCGCGCCTACCTGACGGGGCGCACCACGCCAGCCAAGGCCACACCCGCGTGGGATGTAAAACCCCTCCCAGACCTCGTCTTGGTGGATGGGCGGCCCGACCCCACGCTGGATCGCTTTAGCGCCCTGGAGAGGATGTCCTCGGGCGACGTCTACATCAAAGGGGCGAACGCCCTGAACTATGCAGCGGGCGTGGCCGGGGTGAGCATCGGCCACCCCCGCGGAGGGACGCTCGGCGGCGCCCTGGGCACCATCGTGGGGAGCAAACTGCGCCTGCTCATCCCCGTGGGGCTAGAGAAGGAAATCCCCTTCGATATCGAGGAGGCGGCCGCGCTCCTCGCTGAACCCGACGAGCGCCTGGGCACGGTGCACTCGTTGTGGCCCGTGCGGGGGCACATCTTTACCGAAATCGAGGCGTTGGAGACGCTCTGCGGCGTGGAGGCCATCCCCGTGGCGGCGGGGGGCATCGCCGGGGCGGAAGGGGCGGTGCGCCTTCTCCTCGTGGGGAGCGAGGAGGTCGTCAAGAGGGCCGTGGCCCTCGTAGAGAGCATCCAGGGCGAGCCACCGCTCATCTAGCCCGTTTATCGGCGCGCCGGCGCCGAGGAGGCAGCCCCTGACGGAACGTATACGCTTGGGTTTTTCCATCCGCATCTTTGGCGAGGCGAATTTACCCTCTCACCCCGCCCTGAACGGGGTGAGAGGGCCTCACCTCAGCGTGAGTTTGGCCTATCTGCGCGATATTCTCCTCTACCTCCAGGCCAACCAGGTGCGGATGTACCGCCTGCACTCGCGCTTGCTCCCCGCCGTAGGCGAGCGCCTCCAGGAGCAAATCGCCGAGTGCCAGGCGCAGTTAGAGACCGTGCGCGGCCTCATCGCCTCGGCGGCGGTGCGCCTCTCCTTTCACCCTTACAGCAGCGTCATCCTCAGCGCCCTGAACGAGGAGCAAGCGGCCCGCTCCTGCGCGCTCCTCGAGGCCCACGCCGCCTTTCTCGAGGCGCTTGGCCTGGGGCCAGAAGCCGTCGTCGTGCTCCACGTGGGCGGGGTGTATGATGACCCCCTTTCTTCGCGCGAGCGTTTTATACGGCGCTATGAGGCCCTGCCGGAGGCTGTGCGCCGCCGCGTCGTGCTCGAGCAGGATGACCGCCGTTTCAGTTTTGCCGATGTGCAGGCCATCCACGCCCGTTCTGGCGTGCCTTTGGTGTTCGACACCCTCCATCACGATGTGCTCAACCCCCAGGGTGTGCCCGCGCGCGAGGCGCTCGCCTACTGCCTGAGCACCTGGCCAAGCGGCGTGCGCCCCAAGGTGCACTTTAGTTCGCCGCGCACCGAACTGCGCGGCCTCGGGGCAAACGGCCGCATCAAAATGCCCTCGTGGACGGAGCATGCCGACTGCGTCAACCCCTTTGAATTCATCCGCTTTATGGAGATGGCGCGGGGCCTGCCTGCCTTCGACGTGATGCTCGAGGCCAAAGCGCGAGATTTGGCCCTTTTCAAACTGCGCCAAGACCTGGCGCGTTACGCGCCGGCCTTGGCCGAGGAGGTGTGGTGATGCCCAGTTCCGTGGGAGAAGAGGCGTGGCGGGGCAGTTTCGCCATCCCAATGACGCCCTTTGACGAGAAGGATCGCATAGATGAGGACGTGCTCCGCGCCGAAATCGAGTTTTGCATCCAGGCCGGGGCGCGGGGCATCGTAACGCCGGTGATGGTGAGCGAGTTCTTTTACCTCTCGGAAGAGGAACGGCGCACGATGATCCGCATTCCGGTGGAGCAGGCGGCGGGGCGCGTGCCGGTGGTGGCGAACTGCGCCGCCGTGAACACGCCGTTGGCCGTCTCCTATGCCCGCTATGCCGAAGAAGTGGGGGCCGATGCCGTCATCGCTATGCCGCCGTACATCCACCGGCCCGATTGGGAGCGCCTTTTGGGCTACTATCAGGCCATTTCAGACGTGGTCAGCGTGCCGGTGTGGATCCAGAATGCGGGGGTTGCCGCCCTCTCTCCCGATCAAATCATCACCCTCTGCACCGAAATCGAACGCGTCTCTTGGGTGAAGGAAGAAGTGCCCCCCAGCACGCACAGCATCAGCGCCCTGGTCAAAAGGAACTGCCCGGCGCTCAAAGGGGTGATGGGCGGCGCGGGCGGGCGCTATATGATCACCGAATGGGCGCGCGGGTCGAAGGGGGTCGTCCATGCCTGCGAGATATGCGACGTCATCCAGGCCATTTGGGACCTCCTCGAAGCCGGCCAAGAGGAGGCCGCCCGCGACCTCTTTGAGCGCGCCCTGCCCGCCATTGACCTGGAGGGCCTGATGGGTATGGCCTTCGCCAAGGAGATTATGGTGCGGCGGGGCGTCTTCAAAAATCACCGTATGCGCCTGCAGGCCCGGCCGCTCGATGAGGACGATCTGCGCGAGATAGACCGCGTGTGGGAGCGGCTGGGGCCGTATCTGCGGTGGTATCCTTGAACCTCGGAGGGAAGCGATGATGAGCCAAGATGACCAAACGGCCCTGGGGCGTGTGGAGGATGCCCTCCGCACCTATTCCCGCCCCTCGCAACTCAAGATCACCGACCTGCGCGTGGCGGTGGTCGCCTCGAACTATGATTACCCCATCCTGCGCATTGACACGAACCAGGGCCTCTACGGCCTGGGCGAGGTGCGCGACGCGGGCCACAAAGAGGACGCCCTGCGCTTCAAGAGTTTCCTCTTGGGGCAGAACCCCTGCAATATTGATTTCATCTTTCGCACGATAAAGCAGTTCGGCTCCTGGGGGCGCGAGGGCGGGGGCGTCTCGGGGATTGAGGTGGCCCTGTGGGATCTCATCGGCAAGGCCTACGGCGTGCCCTGCTACCAATTCCTGGGGGGCAAATATCGCGATCGGGTGCGCATCTATGCCGATACGCCCGCGCCGAAGGAGAAAACGCCGCAGGGCTATGCCGAGCGCGTCCTCGGCCGCAAAAAGATGGGCCTCACCTTCATCAAGTTCGACGTGGGCATTCACCAATTCCCGCCAGGCGAGGGATACCTCGTCGGCTCGCCCAGCCCTTATGAATACGCGATGCGCTTTAGCCAAAGGCGTAACGCGCGGGGCCTCGTGGGCACGCAACTCACCGAAAAGGGCGTGGCGCGCTTTGCGGAGATCACCGCCGCGGTGCGCGAGGCCGTGGGTTGGGAAATCCCCCTCGCTATTGACCATTTCGGCCCCATCAGCATCAAAGATGCCATCCGCATCGGCCGCGCCTTGGAACCCTATGCCCTGGCCTGGCTGGAGGATTTGATGCCCTGGGAGGATGTGGAGGCCAACCGCATCGTCACGCGGGCCATCAACGTGCCCACTCTGAACGGCGAGGATATCTACCTCCTCGATGGGTGGCGCGAGATGATCGAGCGCCGCGCCATAGATATCATCCAGCCTGACCTCCTCACGGCGGGCGGGATGCTGGAGACGAAAAAGATTGCCGATTACGCTGAACGCTACGGCCTGCCCACCGTGCTCCACTGCGCGAGTTCGCCCATCGGGTTTATGGCGAACGTGCACTGCGCGGCGGCCCTCCCCAGTTTCATCGCGCTCGAGGCGCACTGGCTCGACCTGCCCTTCTGGAAGGACCTCGTCACCGGCCTGGCTGATCCCCTCATCGAAGAGGGCTATGTGCGCGTGCCCGAGAAACCGGGGTTGGGGGTGGATCTCCATCTGGAGGGCATCGCGGCGAACCTGCGTTCCGGGGGCTTGTTTGAGCCGACGGAGGAATGGAACACGCCCAAATTGGGCTTCTGGCAACCAGACCGCCGGTGGGATCAGTAAGCGCCTTGCATCGGGGGGCCTAGCCGAACCCTCGAGCGGATTATGGCCAAGAGAAACCCCGCCTCGCCGGGGATGCCTTCGGCGAGGCGGGCAGCGGCCACGGGGAGCATCCATCTTTCGACATCCCTTGGGGAAAGAGGATGAAGGCGGCGGTAGGCCCGCAGATAGGCCCGCAAAAAGGCCCCTTTTGCCGCCGCAAGGAGCCATCGTTTGGGGCCGCTGAGGCCTTCCAGGGCAAGGGGCGCCCGAAAAAGGAGGATGGTACGGGCCACATCGCCGGCCGGGTGGCCGCGCTTGGCATCGTTCCAATCGATCACCACTGGCCCGCGCGGGGCCATCAGGATGTTATCGGGGTGAAAGTCGCCGTGGCACACGGCGTCCCCCTCCGGCAGGGCCTCTAGGTAGGAGAGGATGATCCCTTTTTGCGCCTCCGTGAGGAGCGGGGCGCGGCGAATGCGTTGCGCCAGGCCCTCTTTATACGAGGGCAAGCCCGGCTGAGTTTGGCGATGCATCGCGGCGTGGAGCGCGGCGAAGCGCTCGGCATAGCGCACGAAACGCCAGGGCGTGCGGCATAGCGCCTGGAGCATCGAGGGGCCTTCGATGCGCTCGTAGAGGAGGCCCGTTCGGCGCCCCACCTGGGCGCGCCCCAAGAGTTTGGGAGCCGCCAGCCCTAGCGCCGTGACGAGGCGCGCCACCTCCTCTTCGTGCGAGATGGCCTCCTCCGGCCAGCCTTCGAGGAACAGTTTGATGACCTGGCCCTCTCCCCAGGCATAGATTTCCGCCGTGCGCCCCCGCCCCAGGAGAGGCCCCAGCGTTGACGAGGCCGCCCCTTCGGATGCGCCTGGGAAAGGGCTAAAGGAGCCCATCAACCCACGCCACTTCATAGGGCCATAGGAGGATGGCCAGCGCGCCCCCTACGGTGGGGGTGAGGGTGGATCGCAAAGGCCAATCCCCTTCTGGGCAGGCCATCGCCGCTTCGGCGTTCACCTCGTTCAGCCGCACGAGGCGCACCTCTTTCCTAGCCGGCCTCAGGAGGGCGGGCTGGGGCTGAGGCGTAAGGTTCGCCAAAAAAGCCGCGCGCTGCCCCTCTTTCTCGAGTGCCAAGGCCACGGCCTTCAAAGGAGCGCTTGAGGTGGTGCGAAGCACCTCCGCCCCGCGCCAGGGCGCAAGCCATGCCAAGGCGTGGTACACGGGGAAAACGCGCTCTTCCTCCATCAGCCCACGGCGCCCCAGCGCCTCATAATAGGTTAGGCTTGAGGCGCCGGCCCCGGCAAGAGATGCGATGCTGCCTAACGTCCAAGCCGCTGCAAAGAGGGAAGGTTGGCGTACATCTACGCCGAGCGCGGGAGTGGCCCCCTCGCGGCGCCGATCGGCCAAAGGGGGCCGAGGTTTGAGCGTGATGGGCGAGATGACCCGCCGGGCTTGGGGGTAAAGGGCGCGGGCATTCTCGGCGATTTGCGCCTGGATGGCGAGCGTCTCTATGAGGGAGGCGTTATCGAAGGCGTGCACCTGAGGCGTGAGCGACCAGGCCACGGCCTCGGCCCCCTCGAGGCTGGGGCGGGCGCGGTTGAGTTCCGTAAAGTGCATCGGCGTGCCCACCGCGAACTTAGCCCCTGGCGCAAGCGGCGCCAACACCGTGCGCGCCAAGGAGATCAGCCCCGGAGGCGTCGCCGGCTGCCCTTGCCTATAGAGAAGCCAGCGGCAAATGGGCGCCCCGCAGCCGCGCAGAGCACGCGCGCACCCCTCGAGGGCGCTTCCCCATTCATCGGGCAAAAAGAGCGCTATCTCCAACGGCGCGCCCAACGCCTGCGCCCAGGCTGCGGCTTGCTCGGCATCGCGGGGCCACCCATCGAGCGTTGGGTCGAGGTCCAGGCGCAAGTGGGCAGGGCGGAGCGCCCTCAGGCGCTCGCGCGCCGGCCCCGCAGGAGGCGGCCGGTGGGGAATGCCGAACCCCAAGGCGGGCAAGCGGCCCACGCTTTGGGGGAGGATCTCGAGAAGGGTCGGCTCGTCTTTCGCTAGAATCCGAGGAGCGCAGCCCGACACCTTGACGCGCACCGCCTGGGCAATGCGGCCATCGTGCGCGACGGCAAAGGGGTAGGGCAGGGCCAGCGGCCGGCTGTACACCTTGAACGAGGCATCGCTCCAATTGCGCTGGTCTTCCATCTCGAAGGTATCGCCCTCGAGATCCACGCGAAGGCGCACACCGGGCCACGCTGTATGAGAGATGGCGCGGATGGCGAAAAAGGGCTGGTGTGGCGAGATGGCCTGGGGAAAGTGCCCTTCTTCCACCGAGCCATCTGTGTGTTCCACAGTGCACGGCGCGCCGGCGCACGTCTCCGGATATAGAACACAAAAGCCGATGCGGTTCGCCGAGAAGGCCGCCAGCGCCCGGCCTTCCATCACCAAATCGAGTGTGCCCTCGAGGCCGCCATAGAAGGCACCGCGCCAGGCGAAATGGACCTCCCCCTGATGGTGCTCGGCCCAAAAGGCGATTTCAAACTCCCCTTCGCGGTGGACGAGTTCCACATCGCGCAGGATGAGCGGCACCGTGCCCCAGTGGGCATCTCGCACGGCCACATAGATGCGCCGGAGGACGATCTGCCCAGCGAGCGCGATATCCCGCAACTCCCCTGCCATAAAGACGCAGGAAATCGGCCCCGCCCTCAGGGGCACCGCTTCGGGGAGGGGATCGGGAGAGCCGTAGCGCAGGATGTGGACATCAGTGACCATCGGACTCCCTCCGGCGCGCCCTATTCGGCGATAAAGCGCCGCGCCGCACGCACGCTCTCCTCGGCCCAACGGCGCTCCAGGGCGATGGTTTCTTCAAGCGTCTTTTGGGCGGGCGTCCACAATTCGAGGATGGCGTTTGGGTCGCGCCCGTGGGCGCGGAGGGCTTCCAGCACCCAGGGGATATCCAACCTCCCTTGCCCCAAAGGACGCCCCTCGATGATGAACCCCATATTCTGCGGCGCGCGAAAGATGACGAAATCTTTGAGGTGCAGATTGACGGCATAGGGCGCCAGCGTCTCGATGACGAGCGGAGGCCCCTCCAGCGCGCCGAAGGAGTTCACCGTATCGAGGCAGATGCCGACGTTTTCACTAGCCAAGGCCTCAAGGAGGGCCACCAGTTGGGCGGAGGTGAGGCGGTCATGATTCTCGATGGCGAGCGTAACGCCCGCCGCGCGCAAATCGGGGAGGATCGGCCGCAGGCGATCGGCAATGGCGCTCACGGAGGGTTCCCCTTCGGCAGGGTCGGCCACTAGGCGCAAGATGGGCGAGCCGAGTTCCGCCGCCAGGCCCACGTAACGCCTAAGGAGAGATTCCTCCAAGGTGCGCGCCCCCACCTCCAGCGAGATGCCCTCGGCCAGCGCGGCGCGTCGGAGGTCGCGCCAAGTCTCCGTGGGGCACAGATGCAAGGGCAAATTATCGCCAAACTGCACCACCTTGACGCCCAGTTCCACGGCGCGACGGATGAGGTCCACCGGCCCGAGGGGCCGCGCGGGGACATATCCCGGCAGGCCAACCGCCCAGGTAAAAGTGAAGGAACTGACGCCCAGCCTCATCGCTTTGCCCCCTGAAGACCTTCCGTAATGGCGCGCACCTCGGCGAGGATGCTCTCGCGCTCAAAGACCCTTTTCCAACCCGGTTGGAGGATTTGCGCTTTGCCCCGCTCGACGGCCATCTTGGCCCCGTCGGAGACTTCGGCCTCGATAAACCCGAATAGGATGCCCACATTCACGCCGAGGTGCCCCAACATAAAATCGCGCGCCGCCTCGGCATCCACCCCACGGGCGATGGCCTCATCGAGCGCCTCGCGGATGGCCATCATCAGCGTGAGGGTTACGCTCTCGGCCATGGCCGGCTCGAGGATGGCCATCTGCTCCACGGTGATGCGGTGGACGCGCAGGATGGGCGCAAAGATCGTCCGGCAGAGGGCCTCGCCGCGCTGGTAATCCTCCTCCGTGCCCTGCATCAGGGCGCAGACCACGCTCTGCTTGGCCACGCCCCCGAAAAAGTCGGCGCGGGCCTCGGGCGTCTCCTCCTCCTTCACCAAAGGCGGATGGCAGGGGTGCGCCACGAAATAGGCGATATCCGCCCGTTCGGGGAGTTGGCCGCCGTAAGGCGCGGCGGGGTCTAGGCAGACGACCATGGCCCCGCTCTTGAGGAGCGGCACGATGTGGCTCGCCACGCGGCCAATGAGCCGATCGGGAATGGCGAGGATGACGATCTCCGCCTCGCGAGCCGCCTCCTCCGCCGGCATAGGCGTGAGGCCGCGAGCGCGTAGGGCGGCCAGGCCCGCCTCGCCCGCCTCTACACATAGCAGGCGGTATTCGGGGGCAGCACGCAATTTCTCCGCCAGGCGCGTGCCCATCTTGCCGGCCGCGCCGAAAAGGGCCACGGTGATCATAAAGGCCTCCTCACAAAGGGCTATTCGCGCGCATTCTAGAATCAGGGGTGGGGCGTGTCAAAGGGGTTTGTGCCCCTGCACTAAGGGCGTGTTCGTTCATCTAAAATCGTACTTTCGAGGGCGGCTTTTCGCAAGGCTCCGCTTCTCGCCTATAATCTTTTTATCACCGCGCTTGTAGGAGGTCATCGCCATGGATTCCTCTGCGCCGCGTGCGCGCCTCGTCATCGTAGCGCCCAAACCGTCAGGGCGCGATGTCTCCGCCGCGTTCCATCGCATCGAGGCGCTTTACGGCGCTTTGGAGGCCCAAGGCGCCCCCATCGCCATCGAATACCTGCGCCCGGCCACCCGAGAGGCCCTTGCCCGGCGCCTGGAAAGGGACGATACGCCCATCCTCTACATAGAGGGGCCGATCCTGCCCACCCCCCAGGGGTGGGCACTGGCCCTGGAGGCTCCCGCGGGCGAGGACCTTCTCCTTTGCCAGGCCCTTGGGGAGATGGCTTCCCGCGCTTCGCTCGTGATGATAGGCGGCCTTACCGAAGAGGCACTCGCGGCGTTTGAGGCATTCAGCGGGGCGCCCTTGGTACTCCTTAGCGCCGACTTGGTGGGCGAGGCGGCCTCACGGGGGTGGGCGGCCTTTTGGGAGGCCCTGCTTGCCGGTCGCTCGCTCCATCAGGCGGCCGCCGAGGCCTCGCACCAGGCCGGGAGAGACGCCTTGACCGCCTGGTTGGGCGGGGCGCAAGAGGCCCCCTTCGGCCTGAAAGGGGGGGCCTTCCAATGCCGAGCGGTCGGCGCCGAGCCGACCTTGGCCCTTTGGCCCACGGCCGAGGGCGAAACTTCGGGCATCCGCAAGGTGGTGCGCTTCCCCAGCCCAGACCTCCTGCCGGCCTGGCAACGCCTGCCGAGCGAGCCGATGCCGGGCGGCCTGCCCCCCGACCTGCCCCATGGTTTTGTGGGGCGAGGCCAAGAGCGCGCCACCTTGGAAAGGTGGCTTACCTCCGAAGAGGCCGAACCGCCCATCTGGCTCTATGGCTATGAGGGCCTGGGCAAGACGAGCCTCATCCTCCATACGGCGCGGTGGTTGGTGCGCACGGGGCGCTTTGAGCGCGTCATCTATACTTCTTTTGCGGGGGGTAACCTCCCCGAAGAGGCCCTGTATGACGCGGGCCAAACCCTTTTAGGAGAGGCCTTCCCCGGCGGGGAGCAGAACCCTCTCGAGCGCCTGGCGGAGGCCCTGCGCACTACGAAAACGCTCATCCTTTGGGATGATGTGGAGACCATCTTGGCCGAAGGGGAGGCCCCCCTGCCCGCGGGGCAGATTGCCGGCCTCAAGGAGCTGGCTCAACGTTTCAACACGGGGCCAAGCCGGCTGTGTCTCCTCGCCAATGGGCCGGCCTTGCCCCAAGATGCCCTCACGATCGCCGAAACCTCGCGGGCGCTCCCGATAGAAGCACTGCCCCCTGCTGAGGCGCTCGCCCTTTTGGGGCGCCTTTGGCAAAGGGCGCATCACGCCCTGCCAGACCGGGCCTCGGCCGAGGCGCTCATCGAGCGGCTGGGCGGCCACCCCCTCGCCTTGGTCATCCTAGCCCACTTTGCCGGGTCCCCTGCCGAGGCGCTGGAGGGCCTGCGGGCGCTCCTGCCGGGGCTGGATATGGGCGAGGCGCGCCTGCGCAACCAAGCCTTGGAGGCGGCCATCGGCTATGCCCTGAATACGTTCAACGAGGGGACGCGCCTTGCCTTGGGGCGGCTGGGCATCTTTGCCAGCGGGATGATGAGCCCCCTAGGGCGGCACATCGCCGGCCTGGATGAGGCCCCTTGGACCGAGGCGATCCAGCGCCTAGAGGCCGGCCATCTCCTGCGCACCACCCCCTTGCCGGGGCTAACGGTGCCGCTCATCCGCTTGCACCCGGCGTTGGGGCGCACCTGGGCGCGCCAATGGACCAAAACGCAACGCGCCGAACTCGAAGAGCGCTTCTTGGTGGAATACGGCGGCTTTTTGGGGTGGCTTGGGGGGCTTGCCTCCCGTGCGCCCAAACTGGCCGAAACGCTCTTTCGCCTGGAACTTGCCAATTTGCGGCGCGCCGTCGAGTTCCTCCTGGCGCGCCAAGAGGTGAACGAGGCGATGGCTATGGTTCAGGCGATGTTGGCCTTCTTGAGGCCGTTGGGGTTCCGCGATGCCTGGAACCTCCTTGCCGCGCGCGTGTCGCACGTTTCTCAAGAGATCGCCCCGCCCGAAGGCCCCCTAGGGCGCGCTGGCGTGCACTTTATCTTGCGGCAGAGCGAACAGTTGGCCCAGGCGGGCCGGCTGAGCGAGAGCGCCGCGCTCTTGCAGGAACTGAACGTGCGCATCAACCGGGAAGATGGCCTCTCTTACAGCGGCATCGAGGCCACGCTCGACCGGGGTGCGGTGCTCCACAGTTGGGGGCGCGTTTTGCGGGCTATGGGGCGCCCGGAGGTAGCCTTGGGCGCCTGGCAACTGGCGACGCAACTCCTTTCCAGCGCAGTGACTCGCGAGGCCCAGCAGATGCTGGTCTCCATCCGCAGCGATATGGCCGACGTGTTGATGGCCGCCGGCCAGTGGGAGGAGGCCAAAACCCTCTGCGAACAGGCCCTAGGGACGGCACAGGCCCTGGAGGCCCGCCGCGCCACGGGCACGCTGCGGGCGCAGTTGGGGAACATCGCGCTGGCCGAAGGGGAGGTGGAGCGCGCCCGCCAGCATTTTCGCGCCGCACTCGAACTCTTGGAGGCCGAAGGCGATGCCCACGCTGTGGCTACGCTGTGGCGGCGGCTGGGCCAGGTGGCCTGGCGCACCGAACAAGATGCCGAAGAGGCGCAGGATTGTTTCGACCAGGCCCTCTCTTGGGCTGAAAAGGCCGGGAACATCCCCTTGCAGGGGCAGATCCTTTTTGAGATGGCCGACCTCGCCGAGGACGCGGATCGCCCGGCCGATGCGGAGGCGCGTTTGAACCAGGCGTTGGGCCTTTACCAAAAGCACGAGCACCTGCCCGGCCTGGTGGCCGCTGAGACGGCGCTGAGCGCCTATTCTCTGCGCCACCAGGATTTCTCCACGGCCCGCGCCCACGCCCAGGCCGCGCTCGCCTATGCGGAGCAAGGCGGAGACAGCCAACCCTGGAGCGTGTACACCCTCCTCCAGCAGGTGGCCGAGGCCGAAGGAAACGCGGAAGAGGCGCTGACCTGGCGGCTGCGCGCCCAGGAGGCCTTTGCTTCCTCTCCTGCCGCCGAGGCCGTGCGCCAAAAGTGGGGCGAACTGATCCGCGCGGTGGCCGCGAGTTGCCGAGGCGAGGCGCTCGACGCCGAGGCCGCCCAAGCGCTTGAAAAACTCGAACAAGCGCCGGAATGGCGCAACCTGGCCGAGGCCATCTGGCGCGTGATGGATGGGGAACGCGGCGAGGCGCTCTTTACCTCGCTGGATTATATGGATGCGGTGGTGATTCGCGCCATCCTTCAGGAGATCGCGCCCAGCGAGACGACCTCTTGATCTAAACCTGCCTTACATCTTGGAGGACGAACGATGGACTGGGGTAACCTGCTCGGGCAGTGGCTGATTTCTCAATTGGAAATGATGCCGATGGCGCTCCTCCGCCAAGGGGCCGAGTTGCGCGCCCCCAGCCGATTGATTGACTACCTTTTGGGCGAACGCGAGGCCGAGGAGGTGCGCGCCCTCCTTTCGCGCCCCTTGAAGGAACAGCCTCGCCTGGCGACGGTCTTTTTGCCGGGGATTATGGGGTCGCTCTTGGCGAGCGTTCGCGGCATCAGCACGGTGCTCTGGTTCAACCCAGAGATCATCACCAACGGCCATATCAACCTCCTCGACCTGGATGAGGATGGCCAAACCGACCGCTCGCCGGATGTGGAAATCGTGCCGGTGGGCATCGAAAAACTGACCTACTTGAAGATGATCGTCACCCTGGCGCGAGAGACGCGCCTGTACGAATTCCCGTATGACTGGCGGCGCCACCTAGAATGGAATGCCGATATGTTGCACCGCTCGCTCGAGCGTTGGTCTTGGGCGAACCCCCAGCGGCGCTTTACCCTGGTGGGCCACAGCATGGGCGGGATGCTCGCGCGCACCTATCTGGCGCGCTACCCGCGCGCGGCGGAGCAAAAAATCGAGCGCGTCATTATGCTCGGCTCGCCCCTACGCGGCGCGGCCATCGCGACGCTCGTCTTTTCCGGGCAAACTCAGCCCTCCCGCGTGGTGAGCAAGATTCACCCGGGGAACGACGTGGTGCGGTTTGCCTCGAACCTGCCCTCCGTCTACCAACTCTTGCCCGCACCGCCAGAGTATTTTGGCACCGATCGCCCCTACCCCGTGAACTGGGATCTTTACGATGCCCAGGCCTGGGGGCTGCCGAACGTCCGCCAGCGCTACCTCGACGAGGCGCGAGCGCTCCACGCCCTGTGGGCCAAGGCCGACCCCCAGGTGGAGATCATCGAAATCGCCGGCTGCCACCAGCGCACCATTACGGACGTCTTCCAGGCCGAGGGGGATGCCGACGGGGGCGCCCCCTCCTACGAGCCATGCTACCAGGATGAGGGCGAGGATTCGGGCGATGAGCAGGTGCCCTTGTGGTCCACGCGGCTGGAGGGCGTCAAGACCTATTACGTCGAAGAGAACCACCAGGGCCTGCCTGCCAACCCCCAAGTGCTGGAGGCCGTGGTGAGCCTCATCCAGAGCGGCCAGTGCAGCCTGCCGGAGGCGCTCCCTCAGCCGAGCGGCACTTTGCGCAACTTGCGGGCCATCCCCTTCCTTCAGCAGGTGGCCGAATTGCGCCAGCGCCTGAATGCGGGGCGCTTTTTGCGCGAAGATTTGGCAAAACTCTTTTTCGCCCGCTAGCGCAACGGCCGGGGCAGGGCAGTGTTTTGACAAGCGGTTCCCTTTCCCCTATAGTTACGCCCAGTTTGCATAAAGGAGGGTTGGCATGCAATCGCGCGCATTGGTTCGGGTCCATTCCGCGCTGTGGGTCAAGGTGCTGGGCGCTGCCTTGTTCGCCGTAGCCACGGCTCTCAGCGCTCAAGTCCGCGTCTTTTTGCCCTTTTCTCCGGTGCCCCTCACGCTCCAGGTATTGATGGTGGTGCTTAGCGGGTTCGTGTTGGGGCCGTGGGGCGCCTTGGCCGCGCAGGTGGCCTATCTGCAGGCCATTTTGCTTGGCGCGCCCTATACCGCCTCGGGCTTGAGCGGGTTGGCGGCCTTTGCCTCGCCCACGGCGGGGTATCTGTTGGCCTTCCCGTTGGCCGCCTTTGCGGCGGGTTGGCTCAGCCGCCGCGCGAGCCGGGGTGCCGCGTGGCGTGCCTTGGGCGGTTTGGCGGCCCTGGCGATCATCTACCTCAGCGGGATGGCCTGGCTGAGCGCGTTCGTGGGCGGCTTGGGCGCAGCCTGGAAGTTGGGCGTGGCTCCCTTCATCTTGGCTGACCTTCTCAAAGTAACCATCGCCGTCGCGGCGCTTTCGGTGCGCCGCCGCTAAAGGCGCCAAGGCCCCCACGCCCTAGCGGCGTGGGGGCCTTTTTGTCTCTTCAAAATGGGCCGCCAGCAAGCGGCGCACAGGCTCAATGGATTGGGCGGCGGCCCAAAGAAAGCGCTTGCCTGGGCGGCGTTTGCGCGCCAAGATCATCGAAAGGTGGCTGGGCGAAAAGCCCAGCCGCTTGGCCAACCCCCGCAGAGAGAGGAACTCTTCTTCGCGGGCGCGTTCAAGGGCTTCGATGATCGCTTCGATCTCGCGATCGTCCATCCTTGCCTCCGCATAGCCAACCCCCAGGCCCGCGCAGGGAGAGTATAGAACAATTGTTCTATTTTGGCAAGCCGCCCCGTGGGTGAAGCCCTGCTTCGGCGCAACCTGTGAGGAGGCGCCCCGCCTGCCCTCGAACCCCCTCTCTTGGATGGAGGGCGGGCCTTGCTTATAATGGGGGCAGGTTTTGCCCCTTAGGAGGCCATCCATTGCCTACACGAGATTCCGCACAACACGTCTTCGGGGCGCGTGCGGCAACGTATACGTACAGCGCCACCCATACGGATCCCGTCGTGCTGGGGCGCGTCGTCGCCCTGGCGCAAGCGCAGAAATCGTGGCTCGCCCTCGATGTGGGCACGGGCACGGGCCACACGGCCTTTGCCGTGGCGCCGCACGTCGCCTACGTGTTGGGCATTGACTTTACGCCCCAAATGCTCGCCGAAGGGGAGGCCTTGCGCGCCCAAAAGGGGCTGATGAACGTCTTTTTCACCGTGGCAGATGCCCACGCCCTGCCCGTCGCCTCGGGGTTGGTGGACCTCATCACGTGCCGCCGCGCCGCCCACCACTTTGTGGATTTGCCCAAAGCCCTGGCCGAGATGCGCCGCGCCCTGCGGCCCGGAGGCCGTTTGGTGATTGACGACCGCTCTGTGCCGGAGGAGGATTGGCTCGACACGGCGATGAATTACCTCGACACCCTGCATGATCCCTCGCACGTGCGCGAATATCGGGCGAGCGAGTGGGTGGGCCTGCTCGAGGGGGCGGGGTTGCACGTCGAGGCGGTGGAGCCGTATCTCCAGCACCGGCCGCTGGCTTCCTCGCTCGTGGAACGGGCTGCCCCCGAAGATGCCCGCACCCTTTACGCGTTTCTCGACGGTTTAACAGAGGCCCAACGCCAAGCCCTAGGGCTGCGCGAGGTGAACGGCGAACTGCACATCAACCACTGGTATGTGATGATAGCCGCCGTGGCCCAGTGAGAGGAGAGGCTATGCACGACTTTTGGACCATCCGCCCTATGGAACCTGGCGAAGAGGAGATGGTGAGCGCCCTCGTGCGCCGCGTGTTTGACCGCTTTGTGGCGCCCGAATATGAGCCGGAGGGCGTGGAATCGTTTTACCGCTACATCGAACCGCAGCGCCTGCGCGAACGGGCGGCCCAAGGCTATGACATCCTTTTGGCCTTTGTGGATAAGGCGCCAGTGGGTATGGTGGAACTCCGCGAGGGGCGGCACATCTCACTCCTCTTTGTGGACGCGATGTTCCAAGGGAGGGGCATCGCCCGCGCCCTGCTGGAGGAGGCCATCGCCCTAGCGCGCCGGCGGGATCCGAACGTGGCCAAGATCACCGTGAACGCCTCGCCCAATTCGGCGTTCATCTACGAGCGGCTGGGGTTCCGGGCCACCGGCCCCCGGCAGGCCCAAGAAGGCATCGTCTTTATCCCGATGGAAAAGCCTTTAGAGCCGCTCTCCGCGGAGGGTGACGTCTCCGGCGAGGATGCGCCGTAAATCCCCCGCGTCGGTGCGGATGAGGAGGGCGCCGTCGGCATCTACATCTTTTGCGAGGCCCTCGATCACCTCTTCCGCCGTGCCGACGGCTACGCGCTGGCCAAGCGTGGCCAAATGCTCTCGCCAAACCTCATAGGGGGACCAGCCTCCCTTCAAGGCCTCATAGAGGGCCTCGGCGTGCCGCAAAAAGGCGCCGAGGAGCACCGCGCGGGGGACCTTTCGCCCCAAGGCCGCCGAAAGGCTGGCCGGCGGCGTCATCACAGGGGGGAGGGAGGCGAGATCAAGGTTGACGTTCAGCCCCATCCCCACTACGGCGTATTCCAGCGCCGCGCCCCGCGCGCCCAGTTCGGTCAACACCCCGCCCAGTTTACCGCCGCATAGAAGGATGTCATTGGGCCATTTGATCTGGGCCTTGAGGCCCGTCACCTCGGCGATGGCCTCTACCATCGCCACCGTGCAGACCATCGTGGCGCGTTGGGCCTGGCTTACCGCCAAGGGCGGCCTCAGGAGAAGCGAAAAGAGGAGCGAACTCCCCGGCGGGGCAAACCACTGCCGCCCCAGGCGGCCCCGCCCCTGCGTTTGGTGGTCAGCGAGGACGAGCAGCCCCTCCGGCGCGCCCTTTTGGGCGAGCGTTACAGCGCGCGTATTTGTGGAATCTATTTCGCGATAGATTTCCATCTCGCGCCCTAAAAGGCGTGGCGTGTACACCGCCCAGATCGCTTCGCGCGTGAGGATATCCGCATCGGCCATTGGGCCTCCTTCACCCCGCATCGGCGTTCCCTCGCCCTGTGGGTTCTTCCATCAATACCTTGCGCGGCTGCCAAAGGCCGCTCTTTGCCTCATAAGCCAAGATGGCCACCAATTCCCCTGCGGCGCTCAAGGCGGCGCAAAGGCCGGCCTCCGGAGGGCTATCGAGCGGCACTTGTTGGCCGTGGAGAATCGCCTGGAGCGTTGGCCCCTCCACCCTGACGGAGGGCCAGTGGCCGAGGGCGCGGGCCATAGGCACGAGGTGCCTAGCCCAATCTCCCGTTTGGGTCGCCTGCGCCAGCGCATCGAGGGAGATGGCCTCTTCCAGGCGGAACGGCCCTACTGCCAGGCGCGCCAACCCCGCCAAGTGCGCCCCCACGCCTAAAGCCTGGCCGATATCGTGCGCCAGAGAACGGATATAGGTCCCCTTGGAACAGTGCACGGTGAGGGTCATCGTAGGGGGCGCCCAAAGGTCGAGGGAGATGCGGTGGATCATCACCCGCCGGAGGGGCGGTTCAACGGGCGCCCCTTGGCGCGCCAGGCGATACAGGGGGCGGCCCTGATGTTTGAGGGCCGAAAAGGCCGGGGGCCTCTGCCAGATTTCGCCGGTAAACCGCGCTAGCACCTCTTCCACGGCTTGGCGCGCGACGTGCGAAGCATCCCTCTCGGCGAGGAGGGCGCCGTCGGCATCCCACGTGTCCGTCTCCACGCCTAGGCGTATCTCCGCGCGGTACATCTTATCCCCCTCGGCGATGTATTCGGCGAGCCGCGTCGCCTTGCCCAAGCACACCACGAGCACGCCCGTGGCTAAAGGGTCGAGCGTGCCGGCGTGGCCCACGCGCCGCACCCTGGTAAGGCGCCGCACGCGGGCAACGACGTCGTGGGAGGTAAAGCCGCGCGGTTTATCGAGGATAAGGAAGCCATCTAGGCCCTTCGAGCCGCCAGACTGCTCCGCCATCGCCCTTCCCTAGAGCGCGCGTTCGTAAATCGCGGCGATATCCTCGGCCCGCAAGGGGCGCGGGTTGTATCGGAGGAGGCGCTCGATTTGCAAGGCCCCTTCCACAAGGAGGGGAATCTGCTCCGCCGAAATGCCCACCTCCCGCAGCCCTTTGGGGATGCCGACATCCTCGTTGAGGATGCGGCAGGCCTCGGCCGCTGCGGCGGCGGCCTGGCGCGGCGAGAGGTGCGCAGTGGGCTGGCCCAACGCCTCGGCCACGCGGGCAAAGCGCTCGATATGGCCGCTCGCGTTATAGGCCACCACATGGGGCAAGAGGAGCGCATTGGCTAACCCATGGGCGATATGGTGCCACCCCTGGAGCGGATAGGCCAGAGCGTGCACGGCGTTCATCGGCGCGTTGGCCAGCGCCAAACCGGCATAAAGGCTCCCCAGGGCCATCCCCTCGCGCGCCTCGGCGTTATGCCCATCGTACACGGCGGCGCGCAGGTGCTGGGCAATCAGGCGCATCGCGGCCAGGGCATAGGGGTCGCCAAGGGGGTTGGGCGTAAGGCCGGTGTAGGCCTCGATGGCATGGCAGAGGGCATCTATCCCAGAGGCTGCCGTCACCGAAGGCGGCGCGGTGTAGGTCAAAACGGGGTCCACCATAGCAATGGAGGGCAGGATGAGGTGGCTCACGATGACCTGTTTGGTGTGCTTTTCGGGCACGGCAAAGACGGCGTTCGGCGTCACTTCAGACCCCGTGCCCGCCGTCGTGGGCAAGAGGATGGTGGGCAGCCCACGGCGCGGCACTAAATCGGCGCCTAGGTAGTCTTCTACGCGGCCCCCGTTGACGAGGAGCATAGCCACAGCCTTGGTGCAATCCAGCGTGCTCCCGCCGCCCACGCCCACGAGGAGGTCCGCCTGGGCCGCCTTGGCCTTTTCCAAGAGCGCAGCCACCGTGTGCGTGCTCGGCTCGGGCTGGACCTCCGCAAGGACCTCCACCGAAAGGCCCGCCTTGGCCAGCCAAGCGCGCACCTGCTCGGCCAAGCCGGCGCGGGCCACCCCCGCATCCGTCAGGAGGAGGACGCGGCTTGCCCCTAGGCGGCGCGCCCGTTCGCCCACCGTCTCGGCGCAACCCTTGCCGAAGACGATCTCGCCGGCGGTATGGAAGGTAACCGTCCGTGCCATAGAACGCCCCCTTTCTTCGGCTTTATGCCTTTTGGGCGATGAGCGCCTTGAGCGCCGGCAAAAGGCGCTCTTTCGCCTCTTGAAGCGACCCGCGCAATTGGCAACCCGCCGCTTGAGGATGCCCTCCCCCGCCAAAGGCTAACGCCACGGCCGAGACGTCATATCCCGGCCGGGCGCGCAGGCCCACATCCACGCCTTGGCCGCCCTCCATCTCGCGCAAAAGCACCGTGATCTCGGCCTCGGCGCAGGTGCTCATAAAGTTCACTAGGCCCTTGCTCGCCTCGCTCGTTGCCCCGTAGGCCTCGAGGAGCGCGAGGGGCAGTTCGGCCCACAAGAGGCCCTCCTCCCATTCCATACTCGATAGCACCGCGCCCCAAAGGCGCAGCGTGCGGAGCGCGCGGTGATCGAACACGGCCTCTGTAATCTCGGCGAGGGGCGCACCGGCCTCCATCAGGTCGCAGGCGTGGCGCAAGGTCTCGGCCGTGGTGTTCGGCGTGCGAAAGCCGCGCGTATCCGTCACGATGCCGGTCAAGAGGCAGGTGGCCACGGCGCGGTCGAGGGATAGGCCCACCCCACGGATCACCTCGAGGACGATCTCCGCCGTCGAGGCCAGCGGCAGGACCCAATGGATATCGCCATAGAGGGTATTCGTGATGTGATGGTCGAGGTTGACCACCGGCGCCCGCTGGAATGCCTCCGCGTCATATAGCGCGCCTAGGCGGGCCGGGTCCGAGGCGTCCAGGCAAAAGATGATCTCCTCATCGCCCGCGCGGCGGGTGGAGAACTCGTGGGCGCCCGGCAAAAAGGCCAACTCGAGCGGGATAGGATCGGCGCAGGCCAGGCGCACCTCCTTCCCCTCGGCCCGAAGCGCCCAGGCCAGCCCTAGGGCCGACCCTACCGTATCGCCATCCGGCGACACGTGGCTGACGATGAGGACGCGTTTGGCCCCCTCGAGCAGGCGGCGAATCTCAGGAAGGGGATTGCTCATGGCCTTCGCGCGCGGCCTTCTCCCGCTCGATTTCCTGGAACAACTGCTCGAGGCGCGCGGCCTTTTGCCACGTCCGGTCGGGCACAAAGAGGAGTTCCGGCGTAAAGCGCCAAGCCAAGAGTTCGCTCAAACGCGAACGAAGGTACCCCTTGGCGCTCTCTAGGCCGGCAAGGCCCGCTTGCAGGTCCTCCTCGCCGGAGTAGGCCGTGACGTAGATTTTGGCAATGCGCCGATCTTTGGTCAGCGATACGGCCGTAACCGTCAAAGGTGCCACGCGCGGGTCAGCCACCTCGTTCTGCAGGATGAGGGAGAGTTCCTCCAAGATGAATTGTTCAGCCCTTTCGCGGCGGTGGTGCAGCATCTTACCCCGTAACCCGTTCTCGCGTGTAAAATTCGATGATATCGCCCACTTGCAGGCCCTTGAAATCTCCCACGCCGATGCCGCACTCAAAGCCCGTGAGCACCTCGCGCACATCCTCGGTAAAACGCTTGAGCGAGGCCACAGGGCCTTCGAAAAGGACCTCGCCGTTGCGCAGGATGCGCATCTTGGCGTTGCGCAAGGCCTTGCCTTCCACCACCTGCGCGCCGGCCACGTCACCCACGCGGGAGATGTGGAACACCTGGCGCACGATGGCCCGCCCTTGGAACACATCGTGATACTGCGGCTCCAGCATACCGGCCAAGGCCAACTGCACATCTTCAATGAGGCGGTAGATGACGTTATATGTGCGCACATCCACCCCTTCGGCGTTCGCCAAGCGTTCCGCCGCCGGCTCGATATCCACATTGAACCCGATGACGATGGCCTTGGAGGCGATGGCCAGCATCACGTCCGATTCGGTGATGTTCCCCAGCCCCTGGTGGATGAACTCGATGCCCAGTTCGCCCACCTTGATCTTGGAGAGGGAGTTGACGATCGGTTCGATGCTCCCTTGTACATCCGCCTTGAGGACGATATTCAGCGATTGCACATTGCCGGCTTGCGCCTGAGCGTAAATCTCCTCCAGACTGAGCGGTTGGGCGGGCCGAGGGGCCTTCTGCTGGGCCTCTTGGGCGCGCTGGGCGGCCATCTCGCGTGCGACGCGCTCGCTTTCTACGGCTTCGAATTGATCGCCCGCATTGGGCACGTCTTTCAAGCCGGCCACCACCACGGGCATCGCCGGCGTGGCGCGGTTGACCGGTTTGCCCTTGTAATCATACATCGCGCGGATCTTGCCATAGGTGGTGCCCACCAGGATGGTATCTCCCGCCTTGAGGGTGCCCTCTTGGATGAGAAGCGTGGCCGTAGGCCCCAAAGCGCGGTCGAGGCGGCTTTCGATGACCCAGCCCCTGGGGTTGGCGCGCGGGTTGGCCTTCAGTTCGGCCATCTCGGCCACGAGGAGGATGGATTCCAGCAGGGCGTCAATGCCGATCTTTTGCTTGGCCGAAACGGGCACGCAGATCGTCTCGCCGCCCCAATCCTCCGGCACCAAGCCTAAATCGGCCAGTTGTTGTTTAACATAATCCGGGTTGGCGTTGGGTAGGTCTATCTTGTTGATGGCCACGATGATGGGCACCTGGGCGGCGCGGGCGTGGTCAATGGCCTCCCGCGTTTGGGGCTGAACCCCGTCATCGGCGGCCACCACGAGCACGGCGATATCTGTAACCATCGCACCGCGCGCCCGCATAGCGGCAAAGGCCTCATGGCCGGGCGTATCGAGGAAGGTGATGGCCTTGCCATCTATCTCCACCTGGTAGGCGCCGATGTGCTGGGTGATGCCCCCCGCCTCGCGGGCCTGGACATTCGTCGAACGGATGACGTCCAGAAGTGAGGTCTTGCCGTGATCCACATGGCCCAGGATGGTTACCACAGGGGGCCGTTCGCGCAAGTATTTGCGCTCCTCTTCGGTGTACTCGCGTTGTTTTTTGGCGGCAGGCGCCGGTTTGGCCTCTTCCACAGCGACCTGCGGCTCGGGCGCCTTGAACTCTTGCACCGTGAAGCCCATATCCTCGGCCACGATGGCGGCCGTGTCGAAATCAATCTGTTGGTTGATGTTCGCCATCACGCCGGCGTTCATCAGCGCCTTGATGAGATCAATGGGGCTGCAACCCATTTTTTGCGCCAAATCGCGCACGGTGATGGAGGGCGGGAGTTCCAGCAGGCGCGGTTTTTCCGGCTGAGCAGGGGCCTCGGGGGCCGGTTTTTGAGGCGCGGGGCTAGGTCGCCTTTCCTCCGGGCGCTTGGCAGGGCCGCCTCGGCGGGAGGAGCGCGCCCCCTCATCCATCTCTTCTACAAATTCGGCGCTGCGGCTCGGCGCAGGGCGGCGAGAGGCCGGGCCGCCTTTGGCCGCTTTACTCTTGGGTGCGGGTTGGTTTGCCATAGGGATCCCCCTTTCTTGCCAGCGCCCTGGCCCGTCGGCTTGGCGATGCACAAGCACACAAAAAGCCGGGCGCTGTGCTATAAAAAACCTTGGGTAGGCCGTGGGGGAAGGGAGAGGGGAACGAACCGGGGGAGTTTGGGCGAACGCGCTCGACCGGCGGTTACATTATGCCTCTCCCTTGGCCCAGCGGCCCACTGGATCTATACAGTTTATCATCGCAATGCAGTTGGCGTGCCATCTTCGGGTGCCGCCTCGGCTGCCTCTTCCTCCGGCAAGGTTTTGGCGAACTCGGCCAATTGGGCCTGCTGCTCGGCCGTCAGTTCCACCTTGAGGGCGCGCCCGATGCGTTTTTGCTGAAGGGCGCGCTCCCAGCAGGCCCTCGTTTTACAAAGGTACGCGCCGCGCCCGGCCAGTTTGCCCGTGGGGTCCACCACGACCTCGCCATTGGGCCGGCGCACCAAACGCATCAATTGTCGTTTGGCATCCGTCCGCCCACAGGCGATGCAGGTGCGCTGCGGCTGCCGTTTGATATGGCGCTGTGTCATTGCCTTTTGTGCGTGCTACGGCTTAGTCTTCTTCCCAAAGGTCCCAATCTTGGCGGCGGCCGCGCTTGCGCTGTTTGCGGGCCACGAGGCGGCCGGCACGCTCATCATATTCGAGGTAACGCCCGCGGCGCTTGCCCTTGCGGCCGCGCGCAGGCCGACCCTCCTCATCCTCTTCTTCCTCGAACTCGTCCTCTTCCTCAGCGAACTCTTCTTCGAACACGTCTTCCACTTGTTCCTGATCCTCGACTTGGCGTGATATCACAGGAGTGGGTATCGTATCCAAATCAAAGGCAGGGGCAGGCTCCGCCTCTTTCACCGGGGCGACCTCGGCCGCCTCGGCGGCGGGAGCGGCCTCCCCAGCCTCCACTTCAAGGGATAAGGGCACCTCGGCCGGGGCCTCTGGCTCCTCGACGGCGACAGGCGCTTCTTCCTCAACAAGCGGCTCTTCTTGCTCGAGATCCTCTTCCTCTTCCAAAGAGGCCTGGGCCTGCGCCAAGAGCTCAGCGGCAGCGCGCCGCGCCTCTTCCAATTCGCGCGCCCGCCGCATGGCCTCTTCCATCTCGGCCTTGAGTTGATCGGCCTCGGCGGCGGCCTCACTCTCGCTCTTGATATCAATGCGCCAGCCGGTCAATTTGGCCGCCAGGCGGGCGTTCTGCCCCTCTTTGCCGATGGCGAGAGACAGCGCATGATCGGGCACGATGACTTTGGCCGCCTTATCCACGGGGTTCAAATAGACGGCCACTACCTTGGCGGGGCTGAGGGCATTGGCGATGAAGGTGCGCTCGTCCGACGACCAGGCCACCACGTCAATCTTTTCGCCGCTCAGTTCGTTCACGATGTTCTGAATGCGCACACCGCGCATCCCCACGCAGGAGCCGACGGGGTCCACGCCCGGCTGGAGGGCGGCCACGGCCACCTTGGACCGGAAGCCCGGCTCTCGCGCGATGGACTTGACCTCTACGATGCCGTTATAAATTTCGGGCACCTCGAGTTCCAATAAGCGGCGCAGCAGGTCTCGGTGGGCGCGAGAGACGGTAATCTGCGGCCCCTTGGGCGTGCGCTCCACCGAAAGGAGATAGACGCGCAGCCTCTGGCCCACGCGATAGTGCTCGCCGGGAATCTGCTCGCTCCTGGGCAAGACGGCTTCGGCCTTGCCCAACGTCAAGATGACGTTCTGCGTGCGGCCATCTATATTGCGCACCGTGGCATTGACGATCTCGCCCACGCGCTCGAAATACTCTTGATATACCGAATCGCGTTCGGCCTCGCGAATGCGTTGGGTGATGACTTGCTTGGCCGTCTGCGCGGCGATGCGCCCGAAATTGCGCGGCTTGACCTCGATGGAGACCGTATCGCCCAATTTGGCGTTCGGGTTATACAGACGCGCCTCGGCCAGGGAGATTTCCGTTTGTTCATCCTCAACGCGCTCGACCACCGTTTTGCGCACGAACACCTGCGCCTGCCCCGTCCGTGGGTTGATGACCACCTCGACATTCTGGTTGGAGCCAAAGTTGCGCTTGTAGGCGGAGACCAACGCCGTCTCAATCGCCTCGATGATCACTTCGGGCGCTAGGTTGCGATCGGCGCTCAACTGGGTGATCGCAATCTCAAACTCGCTTTTCATGCGCTCCTGAACCTCCCCATAGCAGCAAGGGCTGCTACAAGAAGAAAAGTGGGAGATCGGACGCCCACTTTCCCTCGTCAATCTGCAATCAGTATATCATGCGCAGGGCAAAGATGCAAATTTACGTCTACTTGAGCGCAGACGCGCCCCTAATCTTCGGGGGGCATTTGCCCCGCCGCATCCTCCGGCGGCAACTCGGCCGATTCACCCACGAAACGCATAAAGAAGGCGATGACGCGCTCGATCTGCGCCTTATCAACCCGGCCTTCGGGGGCCATCAAACAACGCTCGATGTGATGGCTCATAATGTGCAGGCTGGCCTTATCCAACGCGGCGCGGGCGGCCATCAACTGGGTAGCGATGGCCTCGCAGGCGCGATCTTCCTCTACCATACGCTGGATGCCCCGAATTTGCCCCTCGACGCGGCGCAGCCGCGTCAGGATCTCCTCTTTCACTTTTTGGTCGCTCTCTGACACGGCCCATTCCCTCGCCCATTTCCTAGAAGGCCCCCCTAGTATAGGCGAGGGCGCGGAAGGCGTCAAGCCATCCTGCATCTGGGGGGCGGAAGCGTTCTTTCCGCACCCCAGATCTTGCCGAAACCTCTTTCAGCACGCCCTATTTCAGCGGCGCATCAGGAGTTTCTTGCGTGCCTCCTCGCGCCACGAAGCCTCTTTGGGGAACTCGGCAAAACTCACGATGGGCGCCAAGAGCGCATCCTCCCGGGCGATGCTCAGGGTTTGCAGAAGGGTGTAATCCTGCATCGCCTCGGCGAACACTTCCCAACGGATAGAATCCACTGGCCCTTCCGGCCCCGGGTAGACGCGGAACGTATCCCCATAGGCCCACCCCTCATGCCAGGCCAAGCCATCCTGCTCGCAGAAGGGGTCCAACAGTTGGCGCGTGGCCCGTTTGTACCAATAATTATATCCCCAATGGAGAAACCCCTGGAAGGGCCAACGATAAAAGAGGAACCCGTGCATCGCCACCTTGGGCAGAGGGGTATCCAACAGCCAGTTGAGATAGGGGCCGCGCGGCTCACAGCAATAGTAACACCAACAAGGGATGCCCTCTTGGGCGAACTGGGGCGCCACTGAGATGGAAGGGATGGGCACATCTGTCAGCCCTTCGCGGGCAAAGGCGATTTCGGTCAGGGCATCCATCACGCGCATCCAGGGGGCCAGTTCGCGCAAGAGCGCCCGCGCCGCGCCGTAAGTGGCCCGTTGGGCCTCGCCGTGAGGCTCATCGGAGAGGTGGAAGAAGGAGCGATCGGCGATGCCCTCTTCCTCGATGAACCGCTTGAGGGCCGGGAGGAATTGGGCCAGGAAGGCGCGGTACGTTTCGGAGGTGGCCGGCGTCTCCGGCGGCCAAAGGAGCACCTCCTCTCGGCCTTGGCCCTCATACACGCGCAGGGCATAACGGGCGCCCCACTGGGTAAAGAGGTGGCACCACTCGAAATGGGTGAGGCCGCACTCCTGGGCTAGGCGCACGTAGCGGCGCACATCGCTCCAATCAAAGGCGTATTCCCCCGCGCCTCGGCGCGCCACCTTGAGGAGTTGGCTGGGCCGCTTCACCCCATCGAGCGGCGGCGTAAAGACGGGCACATAGACCGTATCGGCCCCGTGTTCGGCCAGGTCGCGCAAGTAACGCGGGAGAATCTCCCAAAAACGTGCGTCAAAGAGGTCGGTGCGGTACCAGTCTATCAAGGCATCCACATAGAACCAGTGCGTAAAATGAAAGTCTCGTCGCCGCTCGAGGGCCACATCGTACAGGCGGATGGCCAATTCGCGCCGCGCGGCCGTCTCGCCGGCCATCTCCACGGTGAGGGCGATGGTGTAGTCGCCCGGCGCAGCGCCTTCCGGCGGCTGGAGCGTGAGCCAGAAGGCATGCGTCTCGCCGGGGAAGAGGATGAGGGCATCCTCCTCAAACAGGGGGTCGGGCACATAGCCAGGCAAATGGCCCGGGCGTTCCGTCTCCAAAGGGTCGGCGCTCACGGGCCAGTTGTGGTGGCGCACGGGCACATAGCCCACGCGCCGCACGCGCACCTGCCAGCCCTCCGGCCCCTGGGCACGGACCTGAACCGGTTGGGGCCTATCCTCCTCCAGGCGCACAGCGAGTTGGGCGCTGGAGCGCTCGTTGCGGGCCGTGTGCAGCATCAGCGGCCTTTCGGCGGGCGGGGCGGGCGTATCGGGATATTGCCGCGCCCACGAAGGGGCTAACCAAACGCGTAGAGCCATTTTCAACCTCCTCTTTTTTTAGGGTATTTGCGACGAAAGGGCCATTAGAAAGGGCAAATGGTACCAACGTACCGCAAACCCGAAATCGGCCACCACCGCGTCGTGATCCGTAGGCCGGCTGGAGGCGGGATACTCGGCGTTGAGGTGGACGATATCCACCCCCCAAGACCGCGCATACAAGGCCGGCGTGACAAAGAGATGATCCAACGCCTCGGCATTCCCATCATACACATAGGTGTACTGTTCGGCGAGGGGGAGCGCCTCGACCAGGTTCCTCAAGCCGGCGCTCTTGAGAGCCTGAAGCGATGCCGAAAAGGGGAAATCGTTCAAATCTCCCAAAAGGAGGACGCGCGCTTGGGGGTCCAGCGCGAGGAGATGCCGCACAAAGGCGCTCACGGCTTGAGCCTGGGCCAGCCTTTGTGGCTCGGTCGCCGAAAGGGGCGGCTGAAGGCGCCCAAAGAGGGGGCCATCTTCCGTTTTGGATTTCCAGTGGTTCACGATGGCAAAGACCTTTTGCCCCTTAAAAAGAAATTCGCCCACGAGGGGTTTGCGGCTATCCACAAAGGCGGGGTCCAAAGGGGCGATGCGCCCAGGGCTAAGGGAGAGTTGCGGGCCATCGGCCCCCAACGTGGCCGTAACAGGCGTTACCGCATCGCCGCCTGGCCGATCCACGAACGTGACGCGATCTGGCCGGAAGAGGAACCCCACGCGGATGTTGCTGCCCGGTGCGCCGCCATCTTGATTATCGAGAGGGGCGATATCTCGCCAGGCGTAGGTCGGCCCGCCCGCCGCTGCAATGGCGCTTATGAGCGCTTCCCAGGTGGTGTCGGCCGCCGTCACGCCGTCATCGCTGGGGCCGGAGTTATCCTGCACCTCTTGCAGGCCGAGGATATCGGGCGCCCCCAAGTTGTGTGCGATTTCCTCGCCCAAGGCGGCCAAACGCGGGCTGTTCGGGGCCAGGTTCTGCACATTGAGCGTCGCTGCGCGCAGCCAACTCTCATCGCGCGGCGGGGCTACCTCTTGAGGGAGAACGCCCTGCTCGTGCGGCGCGATCTCGGTTACGAGCAGTTTGAAATTGCCGTAGCGGTAATCCAGCACGCCGACGACGAAAGCGAACCGATCGCCCACCTGGGCGGCGGGGAGGGGCGTCAGCGCGTTATCCAGCAGGATGCGCTCGGGGTTCGCATCCTGGGCGCGGAGGAGCAACCCCCCGCGCGCCGTGCGCAGGCCGGCGTGGGCGCCGCCATCTCCCACGATGGCGATCTCGCCGGAGGCGTCCTTGGGGCCGACGACGAGGGCATTCTCCACCCGCAGGTGCATCCCTTCCAGGCTCTCGTAGAAGTCGAGGCCGTCCGAGGCCGGGTCAAAAACCCCGCTCGTCTCCACGTCTCCGGTGGCGTCATCCTCGATGATCTCGCCCGGCGGTAGGCGCCCGCCCAGCCCCACGAGGGTCACCGGCAGAGGGTGCCCGGAAGAGACGACGTGCAGCGTGGGGTTGATCATCTCGGTGGTGGAGAGGTTCCCCGAGGCATATCCGGCGGGATAGTACTCCGCCACGGTGCCCGTCACCACGACGCGATCTCCCACCGCTACGTCAGGGGCGCTCGCCGTGTAGACGTACAACCCTTCCGAAGTCGCCTCATCGCCATCGGGGGTAGGGGATTCCATCCAGAACCCCTGGGCCGAGCGCGCCGTCACGATGCCCTCGGTAACGACCAGGCTCTCCACATAGGGCGAGCGGTGCGAGGCCCCTTGGATGGCATAAATGGGCAGATGGAGCGCCTGCGGCCAAACGGCGGAAGTGCCCTTGCCTCGCGCTGCATAGGTGGCCGCACGCGGCGTGGGGCTGGGCAAGGCCCACGAGCGGATGCCAAAGGGCACACAGGCCTCTGCAAGGCCCCACAGGAGCGCCGCGCAGAGGGCCAACGGCTGGCCCAATCGTTTCCATAAATCGGAATGGTGCATCATCGCCTCTTCGAAGGATTGTAGCCGCAAGGCGCGGCGGGCCGCAAGTCCGCATGTGCTGGGGATAGGCTGCGCGTTTGTGCGCTCGCAGGGCGCTTATAGACAGGCCGCCCCAATACGGCTATAATGGCGATGTACACATCCCCATAGGGCTGGGCAGGGCAAGGCCCCACCCAGCAGGAGGAATACGGCCGATGCCTTTGAGCCGTGAGCAGGTGCTTCACATCGCGGAACTCGCTAAACTCGGCTTGAGCGAGCAAGAGGTGGAGCGGTTTACCGAACAACTCTCGGAGATTTTAGCCTACGCGGAGCGGCTGAACGCGCTCGATACGGAGGCCATCTCGCCTATGGCGCAGGCCATCATCCAGCGCAACGTCACGAGGGATGACGTGGTGCAGCCCTCCTTGCCCGTTGAAGAGGTGCTGGCTAACGCGCCCCAACGCCAAGACGATTTCTTTCGGGTGAAGCCCATTCTGGAGGAATAGCGCGGCGTAAACCCGCTCGGATAAACCAACCCAACCTTGGAGGCCCCTCCTTGGAATTGTACGAACTCACCATCCACGAGGCGCAGCACCTCTTGCGCCGCCGAGAAATCTCTTCCGTCGAACTGACGCAAGCCGTCCTGGAGCGCATCGAACGCCTTGACCCCTTGGTAAAGGCCTATCTGCGCGTCACCCCCGAGGCAGCTCTTCGCGCGGCCCAAGAAGCCGACCGCCGCCGCGCCGAGGGGGAGGATCATCCCCTATTAGGCATCCCGCTAGCCATCAAAGACGTCCTCTGCACCAAGGGCATCGAGACGACCTGTGGCTCGCGCATCTTACAAGGGTTTGTGCCGCCCTATGATGCCACGCTGGTGGCCAAACTGCGCGCCGCCGGGGCCGTGATCCTGGGCAAGACGAACACTGACGAATTCGCCATGGGTTCCTCCACCGAGAACTCAGCCTACTTTCCCACGCACAACCCCTGGGCGCTGGATCGCGTGCCGGGCGGTTCAAGCGGGGGGAGCGCCGCAGCGGTAGCCGCCGATTTGTGCCTCGGCGCTGTGGGCACCGACACGGGGGGGAGCATCCGCCAGCCGGCAGCCTTTTGCGGCGTGGCCGGGCTAAAGCCCACGTATGGGCGCGTCTCTCGCTATGGGCTGGTGGCCTTTGCCTCCTCGCTGGACCAGGCCGGCCCCCTCGGCAAAGACGTTGTGGATTGTGCCCTCCTCCTCGAGGCCCTAGCCGGCTATGACCCGAAGGATTCCACCTCGGCGGACCTCCCTGTGCCGCCCTATGCGGCGGCCCTTACGGGCGAAATCAAAGGGATGCGCCTCGGCGTGCCCAAGGAATACTTTGGCCAAGGGATTCAGCCGGAGGTGGAGCGCGCCATCCGCGCGGCGCTCAACGTGTGGGAAGCGCTGGGGGCGGAACTCGTCGAGGTTTCGATGCCGCATACCGAGTATGCGCTCCCCACCTATTATCTCCTCGCGCCGGCTGAGGCCTCGGCGAACTTGGCGCGCTACGACGGGGTGCGCTATGGCTACCTCTACCCCGAGGCGCAGGATATTTGGGATGCCTACCGCAAGACGCGCCAATATGGGTTCGGCGCTGAGGTGAAGCGGCGCATTATGCTGGGCACCTATGCCCTCTCGGCGGGATACTATGACGCCTATTACCTCAAGGCGCAAAAGGTGCGCACGCTCATCAAAGAGGATTTTGACCGCGCCTTGGAGGTGTGCGATGCCCTCATCGCGCCCACCACGCCGAGCGTGGCCTTCCGCATCGGCGAAAAGGTGAGATCGG
>JAIOAW010000024.1 GCA_019873625.1 Chloroflexota bacterium | reverse complement strand
CACCACCAGGGGTCATCGGGCAAGCACGGCACGCGAGAGGCCGCAAGGGGCATCCCTTTGATATCCAACCAGGCCCACAGCGAGGGGGTGCCCCAACCGCAGGCGCGCACGATCTCGAAAATCCCCTCCAGGTTGCCCATCAGGGCCACGAAAAAGGCCCCCAGAAGGCCGGCAAAGATGTGCCCCAAGCGCACGGCGCCGGCGCGCACCGCTTGGCCCACATCGCCCGCCTTGGCTAGGTTATAGGCCAGGCTGAACGAGGCCACGGCCGTCATCGCAAACCAAGTGGCGCCGGCCAGGTTGAAGGTGATACTGCTCGGAAGGCCCGTGAGGCGGGTGAGCATAGCGATCATCACATAGCCGAAATAGTAGTAACTGATGCTATATCCCGAAAGCCAGGGGTCGTTGGGCGGGAAGGTGCGGCTGCGCAGGGTGGCGTTGATGAAGCCGAATTCCATCGGTTTTTCGGTGGCCGCGATGTCGGGGTTATAGGCCCGAAAGAGGCAAAAGGCGCACAGGGCCAGGCCAAAAAGGATTTCGCCAATGAGCCACACCGTGCGCCGAGAGACGAGGTCAGCCCAAAGGGCGGGGCCGTGCCGCCGCACCACGAGGAATGAACCGCCCCCCACAAGGAGGAGCACGGCGAGGATATTGGCGCGCGTGTTGTGAAGGATGCCCAAACTCACCAAAAGCCAAAAGAGGTACGCCGTAAGGAGAAGCCCCACGAGCCGGGCCAGCGCCAGACCCCTATCGGGCAGGGGGCGCAGGAGCCGCCAGGCGATGGGCAAGGCAAGCAGGGCGATGACGTCAAGCGCCACCCACCAAACGATCACGGCGAGCATCGTCTCTCTCCCTTTACCCTTCTAAGGGCTGCGTGGGCTGAACCCGGTAAATCGTTACCCCCTCGTTTTGAAAGACGCACCACAGCGCCCCCTGTTCTGCCAGGGCCTCTAGCCCGCGCAGGCCCTCTTCGGCATAGAGCACCCGCTCCAACGGACCGATGTACACATAGCGGACGCGATACTTTTCGAGCAAGTGCGCCGCCTCCTCCGCATAGGGCGTGGTATAGAGGCGGATGGCATCCCGCTCCCGTTCGGCCACCACGGGCCAAGGGCGCTGTTCGCCCTCGTGCGCCCCTAGGAGCGTCGGGAACCCCGTATAGGATGAGATGCGCAACCCGCCCTCGCGGTAGAACCCCACGGGCGCCTCGAGGATGACGGGCGTGCCTTCAACGTTCTGCCACAACCACTCGAGCGCCTCGCGGTCGTAGCGCATCGCGATGCGGTGGGTTTCATCCGGCCAGGTATAGGTGGCATTCTCCATATAGGCGGTGCCGTCGAGCGTCCACCGGGGGCCAGGATATTCCGGGAAGCGCTCTTCCACGCGCACCGGTACGGCTTTGAGCGGGTACACCGCAACGGCAATTAGGCAAAGCGCCGCCGCGCCGCGCCAAACGCCTCGCCAGCCCTTCCAAACCAAAGGGAAGAGCGCCGCGCCGCCCAACCCGATGAGCACCCAGGCCTGTAAGCCAAACTTGAACACCGTGTTCATCCGGCGCCATTCGCTGCCCTCCAAAAAGTCGCGCAGATAAAAGACCTCGGTGCCCGCGATGATGAGCAACCCCAACAGGATGAGCGCATAGGGGAGCGCACGCGCCTCGCGCCGGCAGAGGGCGATATTCCACGCCGCGAGAACCACCAAGGCCAACAAGATGCCCACCGTGGGGAAGCCCTGCCCCGCCGCCAGGGCCGCGCCGGCCGCCGTCAGGCCCACAAGGCAGAGGAGGCCGGCCACCTTCGCCGGAGAAACGACCCCAAACCGGCGCAGGGTGCCCCAGGCGCGCCGCGCACCGTAGCGAGCGATGAGGCCCACCGTGCGCACGGCGGCCGAAAGGCGCAGGCCGTAACATAGCCCGGAGGCGCTCAAGAAGAGCATCCCTCCCCAGACGAGGTTCCAATCCTTTGGCCGAGAGCGCAAGCCTTGCGGCACAAGGGCCAACTTGAACCCCACATATTGCGGGCGGTAATGCGCATAAAAAGGGCTGTAAAGAAAAAAGGCCCCGGCCACGAGGGTTGCACACCCCAAAAGGGCCATCAAAATCCCCCGCGAGGAACGGCTGCGCCACCCCGCCCAGCACAGCCCCAAACAGGCCAGGCCAAGATAGGTGGGCAGGTCCCAGGTGTTGATGGCCCCCAAGGCGCCCACCGTAAGCGCCAGGGCGCCCCACCGCCAAAGATCCGGGGCAAGCCAAGCCTCGCGCGAGGCGCCCATATCCACCAGCGCCGCCAAGGCCAACGCGGTAAAGGGCAAAGCCATCAAGTGGGGGTGCAAATCCGCAAATAGGAAGGTGAAAAAGGGGAATTCGCTGATCGTCCCTGGGATGACGCGCGTGCCGCCCCACCAATAATCGAACGGCGGCAGCACGGCCTTCCCCTGGGCGATGCGCACGAGGCCAGGGAGGGCATACCCCAAGATGTTCCGCCGCCCCTCTTCCAAGGGCGCTCCTCCCGCTTGGGCTAGGCCATCCAGCAGTTGTTTGGCGCCCGTCAGGTTCCCGGCCAACACGACGAAAAAGACGGCCGCCGCGCCCCCCCATATGGCCCAATGCCCCTTTTCGCCCTCCTTCGCCGTCATCCCCAGGCGCGTCAGGCTCCGCCCGGCCCAAAAAGTGATGGAGGCCATCAGAGCGAAAAAGGTGGGCACCGCCACGTTGAAGGCCACCTCCGGCCGCAAACCCGTCATCTTGACGAGGATATTCACCATAAAATAGCCATAGTAATAATAGTTGATGATGCCCCCCGCAAAGTACGGGTCATAGGGGGGCATATAGGCCGAGCGTGTTATGGCGTTGAGGAAGGCGATCTCCATCATCTTTTCGCCGCCGAACCAGGGTTGCCAAAGGTCGGGGTTGAGGAGGCGCAGCACCACCCAGGCGGCGAAGGCGGCGCTAAAAAGGCCCTCCTCCGCCGCGAGGAGGCGCCAGGCAAAAGGGCGCGCTGCCCTCCGCCAGCGCCACCCCCACAAGAGGGTGCACACTCCCCCCAAGAGAGCCAAACCGACCCAGGCGGCGAGCGGCGTATTGCGCACGAGGCGCAGGCTCATCCCAAGCCACAAGCCATAAGAGAGCACCAACAGCCCCAACGGCTTGGCGAGGGCGTATCCGCCATCCTCGGCGCCAAAGACCCGCCGCGCCAGGGGCCAGGCGGCCAAACCGATCAGTTGCAGCACCCCCCACCAGCACAAGATGGCCCCGATGGGCGAGGCGTTCGCCAGGCGGTTCCAGCCCCGGTCTCGCAATACGGGGAGTTCTTCAACCGGCGTGCTCAGCATAGGGTTTGCCTCTGCGGGGGCCTCTGCCTTGACTACCGGGGGCACCCAATGCGCGCGCAGCCAATGGGCAATCTGTCGCCCAAGGCCCATCGGTCGCACGGCGCCAGTTACGCCCTCCCCGCCCAGCACGCGGTAAATCGTCACCGGCCCATCGCGGTAAACGACCTCCAGATCCGTCCCCACCATAGCCTCGAACTTGGCGAGGCCGGCGGGGTCATAGTAGGCAGCCTCCAATTCCCCCACATAGATGTAGCGCACGTTGTAACGTGCGATGATCTGGCGCGCGAGCGAAACGTCGTGCGTGTTATAGAGGTCGTTCACATCTTGCTGGCGCCAATCCACCACAAGGCCGCTGTAAGCCGCGCGCTGCTGTTTTTGGTGCCAATCCCAGCCGAGGATGGTGGGCAGCCCGGTATAGACGGAGATGCGCCCTCCCCAGCGATAGAACGGCGTATTCGCTTCGGCCACCACGGGCGTGCCCGGGATGTGCTCGCGCATCCACCAGATGGCGCGGCGGTCGTATTCTAGGGTAATGGGCGAGCCGTTTTCCGAGTGGGCAGCCGTCGTCATATAGGCCATACCATCCAGGGTGGGTGGTAATGAGGGATCCCAACGATCGCGCAGGCGCGCCCACGTCGCCAGCGGCGGATACATCGAAGCGGCCAAAAGGAGCACCCCCAGCCCCCATCGCCAGAGGGCGCGCCAACGCCTGGGCCATCTGGCCTCATCGCGGGCGAGGTAGGCCAGCCCCGCCCCCGCCGAGAGCGCCCAGAGGATCCATACTTGCAGGTAGAATTTAAAGACGGTGTTCATCCGCCCGATATCCCCCTTGAGCACCACCACTTCCACGGCGAGCGTCATCGCCAGCCCCAGGGTGATCCATACCGCCTGCAAGCGACGCTCCGGCGCTAAACGGGCCGAAAGGCACAGCGCGGCTCCAACCCCCACCAGGGGCAGGGCAAGCGCCCACAGCCAAGCCCCCGCCATCACAAGGCCCAGCCACACGGCGCCCCCCAAGGCGAGCGCCACCCAGGCCAGAGAATAGCCCAAGGTAGGGCAGCGCACCCAGCGCTCATAGAGCACCCAGGCGCGCCAGCGCCTCTTCCAATGATGCCAGAAAAGGCGCACCGTGCGCGCCACCCCGTTGCGCACGCCAGGCCGAAAGGCCAAGGCGAGGAGATAAAAGGCCAAGATAAAGAGGAACACCCCGTGGATGATCACATAATCCCCCAGCGGGGTGCGCGGGCCGCGCCATCGTTCGATTTGAGAGTAGGCCGAGCCAAACCGCCCGTGGAACGGCCCAAAGAGGAGATAACTCGCCACTACCGTGGATGCCCCTCGCACCCCTAGCCACAGCCAAGCCTGCCGATCGAAGCGCCGCCGCTCCTCATACACGCCGATGGCCAGGGCGATGAGAAAGATGAGCGTGTAGGTTGGGTAATCCCACGTGTTGGCGGCCCACAGCGCGCCCAAGACCAAACTCCCCAACCCCAACGAGAGGATAGTATCCGTCGAGAGGCCTAGCCGCCCCAGGATGCCGGGCCACGGCGCCGCCGGCCTGCCTTCCCACGGGGCGCGCGCCCGGCTCCGCAGGGCCACTTGTAGGGCCGCGCCCAAGGCCAAAAGGGCCAGCGCCATGGCGAGGATATGGGCGTGCAGGTCTCCATAGAGGAAGGAAAAGAAGGGGAACTCGTTGATTTCCCCGAACTTCATCACGCGGGTGGGGTTCCAATACCACCACTCGCTGCGGAAGGGAAGGGGCGTCCGCTTGGAAAGGACCTGCCACAGCCCCGCGCCCACTTGGACGATGGCCTTCAAGAGGGGCACGCGGCTTTGGAAGGCCACCCCCTCGCCGAGTTGCCGCAGGCCCCCCACCACCAGGGTGAGTTCCCCCAAGTTGCCAAGGATGGCCAAGAGGCATCCCCCGGCCAGGCCGTAACGCAAGGGCCGTGGGAACCAGCCCCCTTCCTCCTCCGCCGAGGCGGTGAGGTTGTACACGATCCCCACGGCGCCGCTGAACACCAAGGCAAACAGCGTGGGGATGGCCAAGTTATAGGCCACCTCCGGCACGATGCCCGTCAGTTTGATGATGCTCGCCAAGAGCACCCAGCCAAAGTAGTAATAGTTCATCGCCCCGCCGGCGAACCACGGGTCATACGGCGGGAAGGAGACGCTCTTGAGGATGGCCGTGAGATAGGCAAGGTCCATCGGCTTTTCGCCGCCGGTGACGGGGTGCCACAAATCCGGGTTGCCGCACCGCACCCAGAGAAAGGCCCCGAAGGCGGCCAAGAAGATGACCTCGTAAGCGATCACGAGCCGCCACCGTGCCTTGAAAAAGGCCGCCATCTCCGCGTGGCGCCCTATCCCCACCCCCAAGGAAAGCAGCGCCAGCCCCGCCAAGGCCCCCGCAATGAGTTCGCGGCTATAGGGCACCCATTTGAGGCTCGGCAGAAGCCAGGTAACATACCCCCAAAGGAGTAGCCCCACCGCCTTGGCCAGAGCAAAGCCGCGATCTCGCAAGGCGCTCAAGGCCACGAACGCCAGGGGGAAGGCCACCCATCCCACCCCCTCCAAGATTACAAGCCACCACAAGAGCGGGAATTGATTCATCAGGCTGGCAGGGTTGAAAATGGCTATCCACGTGCCGCCGGTCTGCTGGGCCGCCCATTCGCTGCGGTAGAGCATCAGGCCGTTAGGCGCGGCAGATACCTGCTTGGGTAGCATCCGCACCACGCGGTCGAGGTCATAGCCGCCCAGGATGGCCTTGACGTTCTCCAGGCTGAAATCGGGGCGCTTTTTGAAGATGAGCACCTTGGGGTGATCGTACACGGTAAAGGATTCATCCGCCGCGTCATCGACAATCTCGAGGCCGAAAATCCGTGGGTAAGAGGTAAAGGTGGCAAACAGCTCGTAGCCCAGTTCGCCCGAAAAGAGCGCTTGATAGTAGCGCCGGGTCATCGGGTAGCGCATAGGCAGGCGGGGGATGGACCCATACAAGCGGTTGCTGGAGAGGATGATGTATTCCGTATCCTGCAACCACCGGTACAACTGTTCGCGCTTTTCGGGCACGTCCTCCCAATAGAGGTCCATACGGATCTGCCGATAATTCGCATCGGCCAGGCGGCCATCTATATTGAGGGGCAGGGCATCATCCCACAGTTCATACGAGAGCGTAGATCCCTTGGGGATGTTCTGGAAAATCCAACGCGAGGCCGCCACGCGCGTCACCGGCCGGGTATAGATGCTCGTAAAGGCCAAGGCCCATAGGCCCGTCCCCACAACGATCACGATCACCAGCGCCCGCACCGCGCCCCTCGTCAAGCGCCGCAGCCAGAGCAGGCGCCCTCGCCTGGGGCGGCGCGCCCAATCCCAAGCATAGACGAGGCCGTAGGCAGCCATCAGCGCCATCGTCGGGTAGATGGGCAGGAGATAGCGCACCGTCTTGACGAATTGCACGCTCTGATAAAAGAAGGTAAAGGTCATCCAGGCCCAGGGGAGGAGGTGTTTCCACCGCAGGTGATAGAGTTCATAGGCCATAAGCGCCCACGCCGCCCAGACGGCAAGGCCCAAGGGCAGCCCCAGCCCCCATAGGACCATATGCTCCAGCATATAGAGCACAGGCGCGCGCGCCGCCCACTGGTGGCTGGGCGGGTAGTCAATCTCCCCGCCCACCAGTTTGCGGATGAAATCCATCTGCTCCAGCCACTGCGGGTTCAGGCGCACGTCGAAAAATCCCGGCCCGGTAAACGCCTGCGGCTGGACGATGCGGAAGGTCCAAAAGGCCACCACGAGCACGAGCAAAAGGGCCGGTATGGCCTCGACGGCCTTGGCGAAAAACCGCTCGCGGCTTGGCAGGGGGCCACAGAGTGGGTTCGCGCCCCACTCCCAGCGCATTTGAAAGCGCCCCAAGCGCACTTGCCGCGTGTGGGCAGGCGCTTCTGTAAAGAGGGCCGCGCGGCGCGCAGCCCGCAAGATAAAGGCCAAGCCGATGATGAGCAGGAACGTCAGGGCGTTGATTTTGCAAGAGACGGCCAGCCCAAAGGCCACCCCCAAGAGGAGCACGCTCCCCCACCCCTCGCCTTGGGCCACGCGCACCGCGGCATAAAGCGCCAACGTGATAAAGAAGGTGGTAAAGTTATCCACCGTGAAAAAGTGCGATTGCTGGATCGTCAGCACCGTCAACGCGCCGAGGAGCGCGCCCACTAGCCCCACGCGCGCGTTATAGAGCCTCCTCCCCAATAGGAACACGATGACGATGGAGAGGAGGTCCATCACCCCCGAAAGGGCGCGCCCCACCAAGTACACGGCGCCGTAGCCCGTCATCCCGAGCAACTCGCCCATAAACTTGGTTACAACCACGGGGAAGAGGCCATACACATAGGAGCCAAAGTTGTGATTATTCGGGTTGAGGGGGTTAACGGCCGTATCCCAATACTCTCCCCACGATTTCGGCCATTGCAGGCTGTTTTCCACCATCGTGAGAAAGCGCTCGTCGGGATGAAGGTGCTGGCCCTCATCCCAATCTAACCCGGTGAAGCGAAAGGCCCCCGCCAAGATCAAGATGGCCACGAGCAAAAGGGCCGCGTAAGGTGGCTCCTCCACCAGGCGGGGCAGGGCCTGCCAGGTTTGCCGTAAGGCCCGGCCCACGGCCGCCCACGTGAGCGCGTTCTCTTCGCTGGGCAAATCCTCTTGGGGGATTGGGGTGGTCGGTTTATCGTCCATAGGGTTCGCGTTCTCCGTAGAAGGCATAGAAGGCGATTTCACCGCTATTCTTGCGGTGCTCCAAGAGCACCCCGTGGGGGAAGGCCTTGCGCAGTTGGGCCAAAGTCTCCGCATCCGCCGGGTGGATGATCATCAAGAACTTGCCCGGCTCGCCCGTAAAGGGCGGCTTGGATACGTCCAGGGTCGTCAATTCGTGCTCCCAAGGAAAGTCCACGCGGCGCAGTTGGGCGCGGATGGCGTTCCCATCATACCAATAGGGCCACACTTTGATATAGGCCTCCCCGTTCTCGCCAAAAGCGTCTATCGTCCGCGCCATATCGAGCGAGATAGAATAGTTGTGGTCCGGCAAGTGCCACACGTACCTCTCGAAATAGAGCGGGTAGACGCTCACCCCCTCGGCGGCAAAGGAGGCGATGAAAAGAACGCCCAAAGCGCCTGCGGCCCAACCCACCCGGCCGGATGCGCGCACGGCGCCGAAAAGGCCCCTTTGCAAAAGGGAGGCCGGTACCGCGGCGAGGAGGATGGCCGGCACCAGGGCGCCGATGGCGCGGCCCGCGTTGGGCACCTCGTGCGGGAAGGCGAGCGAGAGCGCCGTCGGCAGGAGCATCACGCTGCCCACGGCCAAAAGGCTGCCCGGCGCAGCCCGAATGTGACGCAACGCATAGCCCACCCCCAAGACGAAGCAAACGGCGCTCATAAACCCCAGTTCGCGGTAAAAGGGCACGTTGTTGGTAAAGACGGCATCCCCTTGCATATTGAACATCAGCGCGGCGCGCAGGGCATTCTGCCCTAGCACGGCCCAAGGGTGCTCCGGCAAGGGCACCTCGAGATCCGTGATGCGGGTGGCCACACGATAGACATAGCGCGCTGGGTCATCATAGATATACCGCCCCAAGGGCAAGAGCACCCACAACGCCGCCAGAATCGCCATCCCCCAATGGGCGAGGGGCAGCCGGCGTATGCGCTTTCGTCCCCAAAGGAGGATGGCGCAGAGCGCCAAGGGCGCCACGATGAACGCATTGTAGGTATAGTACCCCAGCCCCAAGAAAGCGCCGGCGGCCATCCACGCCCCAAGCCGGCCCGTGCGCGCCCCGCGCAGGGCGAAATACCACATCGCCATAAACACCAGCGGCAAGGTGTTCAGGCGAAACCCCGTTCGCGAAAGGATGATATGCCAATGGCTGATGCCCAGTAAGAAGGCGGCCCACACCCCCACGCGGCGGTCGAACATCTCCCGCCCCAAGAGATAGATGAGCCATAGGCACCCCACACCCACCAGGGCCGAGGCCACTTTGATCGTCGTATGGTTCAGGCCAAAGGCCGCACCAAGGGGCGCCGCCAGGTAGAAAAAGAGCGCCTCGCGCCCCGGATGGGAGGTGAAAAAGGTGGGGAACTCCCCTTTTAGGATTTGGGCGATATTCCCTTGGATGAGCGGCAGGTCGCAGCCCATCTCCAGGGGAATCTCGCCGATGCGATACAGCCGGAAGAAGGCCCCGAGCGCCACGATGCCCCCTAAGGGGAGCGCATCCGCGCCCAGGTGTATGCCCTCGCGCCAGGCCCGTTTAAGGGCTAAAGCCATTCGGCGCGGCCAATCCACGCCTGCCGCAACCCCAAGGCAGGCAAACCCCGCCGCCCAGGCCAGCACCCCCTCCCAGCGGAAGCGGTTCCCCGCCGAGCGCCAAAAGCACACGGCCCCAAGCGGCACGAGCGCCAAAAGGTACGGCCATTTGATGGCCACCCTTGGGGCCTCTCCTGTGGGTGCCCTTGGCCCGGCCAGGCCCGGCGCGGTGCACGCCAAGGCCACCGCGCCCCCTGCCAAGCAGGCCGCGGCGAGCCATAGCATCTGCCGCCGATCGAGCAGGGCCTGCCCGGCAGCGGCAAGGGCCGCGCCGAGCGCCATACCCCACCACGCACCGCCCTTACGGCAGTTCGTAAGCGATGAATTGGAGGTTGCCCCGTGTGTCATGGTAGCGCCAGATGGTCCCTTGCGGATAGTACGGCCAGAGGGCATCCAATTCGCCGGCCCGTTCCGGCAAAAAGATGAACACGGCCCCGGCCGGAATATCCAACGATTGCGGATCGGTCAGGGGTTCGACGATGTCCACCCCCGTTACCCCCTGGGCCAGGTAAGGGATGGTCGCATGGCCGAAATACAGCCGAGGCGGGCCGGCCAAAAAGCACGTCGTGCCTGGCCCTTTGGCGCGCAGGTACTTCCCGATGGCGTCGGCAACGGCCGTGTTCTCGTCGGAGAACATCCGCCTGGGCGTATAGACGCCAAAGTAGAAATGCAGGCTCTCATACGTGCACAGCCCCAAGAGCACGAGGGCCATAATCCAAGTTACGGCCTTGCGGCCCCCCCAGAGGTCACTCACCAGGCCTGCCGCCTGGCGAATCCCCAAAGCGATCATCATCACCACCGGAGGGATGGCCATCACAAAGCGCGGGCTGGAAGGGGGGTTCTCGAGCAGCACCCCGCCAAAGATCACGACGCCCAAAAACCAGATGAGGAGCAAGGCGCAAGGCCGTTTACGCCAATGCACGAGGCAGTACGTCACCCCCCATACAAACCAGACCGCGCTCATCCAAAGCAACAGGGGGCGTTCCGGGCGGTACCAAAAGGTGGGGTCTGGGATGGCATTGAAGGCCAAGATGGATTTGAGGAATTGCTCCCACAGCAGGCTGAAGACACTGCGCCCCGTGCGAGCCATCTCCGAGGCCACCCAGCCGCTCGGAAAGATGCCCACCCACCTCCACCGCGCGGTAAACTGTTCGGGGTGCAGGCGGAAGAAAGCCAAAAGCGGCAGGGCCGCCAGCAAGGCCATCACCCCAAAGAGGATGAGGTGCGCGCCGTGCGCGCGCCAAAACCCCTTCTCTTGCCACGCCCAAAGGAGGATATACACCCCCGCCAAAACCGGCACCAAGCGCGCGCCGAGGTAGAAATAGATGGCCATCCCTGTAAAAAGGCCGCCCAAGGCCATCCAACCGGGGTGCCGTTCCTGCAAGCCGCGCGTGAGGGCGTAAAGGCTCCCCAGCGCCCAAAACGTATCCCAGATATTATTCAGCCCCAGCCGCCCAAAGTGAATGGCGTAATGATAGACGGCAAAATAGAGGGCCGCCATAAAGGCCACGCCACGCCCCCAAAAGCGTTTCGCCAAAAGGTAGAGGAGCAACACGCTCCCCCCCGAGATGAACGCCGAAGAAAGGCGCAGCGCGGCCGTCGTGGCGCCGAACCAGCGGATGAACGCGGCCTGGATAAAGAAATAGAGGGAGGGGTGAGAAAGCCACCCCGTGGCAAAGGGGTTGCCCAGTTCCCTTCGCAAGACGCGCAAGGCCTCCAGCCCGAAGGAAGCCTCATCGCCGGAAAGGACGGAAGGGATATACTCCACCGCAACGGCCCGCAGAAGGATGGTGCCGAGGACGATCAGCCCAACGCCCACCCCCTCCGGCTGAAGAGCGCGCCGCCACAGGGCCTTGTTGGAGAAAGCGCCCCAACGCACAAACGCCCCGCCAAAGGCCGCCAGGCCCACCAGCCATAGGGCGAGAAGGTCCATATAGGGTTGTTGAGGGTGCCTCCCCGGTGCCGCAAAGGCCGCCGAGGCGACCAAGGCGCACCCCACAAGGGCCATCGCAAGGCGCAGGGCACTGCGATCGAGGGCCTGCCACAAACCCCTAATGACCTCGCGGAACAACCCCTCGCCCCGTGCGGGCGCCCTCTCGCGCCAGGCGCCGGCTAGGATGGCCATAGCCAAGGCATAGAGGGCGATCCCATCCCACACGGAGGCGCGGCGCGCCGTCAACAGGCATTGCGCCGCAAAGGCGCACACCGTAGCCACCCCCAAGCGCAAGAGAGCCTTCCCTCGTTTCTCCGCGCCCATAGGCCCCGTTTAGACCTTTCTTGCTTTGACGGCAATGTTCACAAAGGTTCGATGCCGGCTCGCGCCACCGGGGCGCTCGTTGAAATGGTCCACCCAGTTGAACACGGCCAAAGCCCAATTCACTGGGTTCCAGCGGCTGCCGCGGTTTTCCTCGCTGCGGAAGCGATGCGCCGAGCGGCTAATCGCCTCCGGCAGGAGGTTATGCTCGATAAGCCCCTTGCCGAAAGTATAGACGATCGTCTGCGTCCCAGGAAAGCAGTAATGCGTGAGGAACTCGAGCCGCTCGATGGCGAACCCCGCCCCTTCCAGCACGGCGGCGAGTTGCTCCGCCGTGTAGAGGCGCTTATGGTTGGCCCAAATGCCCGCAAAAGGCCCCTGGCGGATGGGCCGCCCCCTCAGCGCCTCGGCCGCGCGGTTGATGGGATCATACCACCAAGGGTAGCGGGCATATGGCACTGTAACGGCCAGCGTACCCCCCGGCTTGAGGACCCGCCACACCTCGCGCGCACCCGCCGCGTCATCCACCAGGTGTTCCAGCACCTCAGACATCACCACGGCATCAAAAGAGGCGTCCGCAAAGGGCAAATGGAGGATATCCCCCTCCGTAAGGAGCACGTTGCGCCCGCGCAGTTGGCCGGCGGCAAAGGCCAGCGCCTTCTTGTCTTGGTCAATGCCGTAAAGGCGCGCGGAAGGATAGAGTGTGGAGAGGAGTTTCGTGTAGAACCCCATCCCCGTGCCGCAATCGAGGGCCGTCTGCCCAGGGGCGAGGTCGAGGTAATCGAGCATAGTGCGCACGCGGCGCTTGTAGGCCACGTCCGATTCGTTACGCAAAAAGCGCTCGATGATCTGGCGTTGCGGGTCGGTCAGCGGCAAGGCCCACCTCCCGAATTCAGGGTGAGCGTAACGCCTAACGGCACATACTCTGCAAAAGGCACTCGTATTCGAGGATGGAGGTCATCGGGTCAAACGTCGTCAAAATCTCCTCATAAGGCCGCACGTAGGCCTGGCGCTGTTCCAGCACTTGGATAATCCCCTCCGCCAAGGCCCTCTCATCGCGGGGTGTTACCAAAAGGCCCATATTCGAACGCTTGACGGCCTGCCGTGCGCCGGGGATGTTCGTGGCCACCACGGGCGTGCCGCAGAGCATAGCCTCCACCTGCACGCTCGCCAGGCAATCGGTGCGGCTGGGGAGGGCGAACACGTCGCACATCGCGTAAAAGTTGGCCATTCGGCGCGGGTCAGTGATCAGCCCCAGCATAACGAGGTGCTCTTTTTGCGCCTCGATGAGGGGCAAGCAGCGCTGATAGAAATCCTCATACACCACGCGGTGCTCGCCGGCGAACACGAACCGCGCGTTGGGCACCTTTTCCAGAACATAAGGGATCGCCTTGAGGAGGTAATCAAACCCCTTTTCCTCCACAAAGCGCCCCGCAAACCCGATGAGACGGGCGCCATCCAGCCCCAACTCTTGCCGCCAGGCGCGGGCCGCTTCGAGGTCCGGCTTGGGGAAGACCACCGGCGGGAAGATGGTCACGATCTTGTGGGCGTGAGGGCGCAAAAAATCCGAATGCTCCACGTAATCTTGCGTGTAGATGCTGATGCGGTCGGCCACCTCCGCACCGCGCTTCAACATATAGCCCACCGTATGCTGGACGATGCGGTTCCACAGCCCCGCCGGCATCACGAGGTCGCCATGATGGGTCATCAGGAGTTGGCGCCCCGCGCGGTGGGCGATGACGCCCACCGGCCAGGTCTCCAGCATCGGCGTGTGCACTTGGACGACGTCATGCTCCTTGACCAACTTGGCGATGGTGGGCAAAAACCCCGGCATCACCTGGCCGCGGCTCAGGCGCATAATGGGCTTGACGCGCACGATGCGCACGCCGTTGTGCACCTCTTCGGGCGCCAAATCGGGCCTATAGCGCGAGGTAACCACCGTAATCTGGTGGCCGCGCGCGGCCAGCCCCTCCGAAATGCGTTGGGCAAAGGCGGTAAGGCCCGTCCAGTGCGGGTAATAATACGTCAGGGCCACGAGAACTCTCATACAGGCGCTTCTCCCCTCCAAGGGTAACGATTCCAAGACTTAGGATTTCGGCAAGGCCTCCTCGCGGGCGATGGCCTCCTCGCGCAGGCGGCGGTAACTCAGGCCCTCCATCGCCAGGCCCACCAACCCCAATGCGATGAGGATGACATTCGTATACAAGTGCAACACGAGCATCGTGCTAAAGGCCAACGATTCGCCCACCCCGTAAAGCGCCAGGGCGATCATCCCCGCCTTTTCGAACACCCCGATGGCCCCCGGAGACGAAGGGAGCACCATGGCGAACCCTGTGGCACAAAGCACCATAGCCGCCGCCGAAAAGGGGAGCGCGTTCAGCCCAAAGGCCGCCATCACCGTATAGTTAAAGAGGGCATACCCCAGCCACACCAGCGCCGACCCCAAAAGGATGCCGGGCAGCAGGCGCCTGTTGGTGAGCACGCCAAACCCCTCCATAAGGTGCTCCAACGCCTCTTTGACGCGGCGGTGCCCCACGATGGGGATGCGCCCCACCCACCGCCAGACGAAATCCACCCCTCGTGCGCCAAAGCGCGAAAGGATGATGAGCACGATGGTGCCCCCCACAGCGGCGGCGCCAAAAATCAGCCCGCCGCGCATAAGCCAAGGGGGCAGCGCCACGAAGGGGAGCAGGATGACAAGGAGGATTACGACGCAGAGCACATCCAAAAGGCGCTCGATGAGGAGCGAGGAAGCCGCCTGCCCATAACTCCCCTCGATGATCCGCCCTGCGAGGTAGCCGCGCACTACCTCGCCCGCCTTGGCCGGCAGGACGTTATTGAAAAAGTAACCGATGTTCACAAAGCGGAACACGCGCCCCAGCGAGAGCGCCGGATCATTGGCCATCAGGAGGCGCCAGCGGTAAGCCCTCACCCAACTGACGAGGTAGATGATGACCGCCGCCGGCACCAAATAGCCATACCGGGCGCCTCTGAGGGATTGCCAGAATTCATCCCAGCGCACGCCCCAAAGCGCCCACCCCAAAAAGAGCAGGCTCACCAAAATCCCACCGATGAGGCGCAAACGCTGCTTCTTCATAGGCTCCTATCGCCCACAGGGGGGCTACTCCACGTGCGCAGGGGGCGCGGCGCATTATAGCACCCCCCAAGGCCCCTCACAAAACATCCCACCCAGGCAGGATGCCGGCGGCATTTATGCGGAGTGCGGGAGGCTTACTCCCGCAGATATATCGAGTGCGGAAGCAAGGCTTCCGCAAAAGGCCTCAACGCAGGAGTTGCTCCTCCTTCTTGCCCGGCAAATTCTCCGTCACCGGCCCCAACCGCTGGCGAAAGCCCTCCCGGTCGAGGAACTCCCGCTTTTTGAACACCAACACCTTGGGGTGATCGTACACGGTGAAACTCTCGTCAGCCCTACCCAGGATAATCTTACGCCGATGGGCCTCGCCCTCGCGAAGCAATTTGGGCTGGGGCAGGGGCGGGTCCGAAAAGGTATCATCCACCAAGTCCACCCCAAAGAGGGAGGGATACACGGCATCGTAATGGATCAACTCGAACCCCAACTCCTCGCCCAGCAGGGCCTGGTAATAGCGGCTCGTCAGGGGGTACCTCTCCGGCAGGCGGGGAATCGTATTATACAGGCGATTGCTCGCCAAGATGATGTAATCGTTGGCGCGCAACATCATCAGGAGCGTATCCAGTTTGCCTTGGTCATCCGGCTCATAGGCCGGGAACTCCATAAAGTAATGCCGGCCGTAGCATTCCAGTTCGCCCGTCCCCTGATAAAGCGGCAGGGGATCATCCCAATGTTCCACCATAATCCGGCTGCGCGGGGGCAGATTTTTGCAGAGCCAGGCCGTCGCCTGAATCCACGGGTGGGGTTGGCGGTAAACGTTCATATAGGCCAGGGCATAAAAGAGCGCGCCCCCGGAGACGACGCCCATCGCGGCATAGCCCAGCCCTCTTCGCCATAGGCGGCCGCGCCATGAGGCGCCCTGCACGAGGAGCCAAGCCGCCCACAGGCACAACAAGGGCGTCAGGGGGAGCATATAGCGCAAGAACTTGGCATGGAGCGACCCGATCAGGCCGAAATAGGTCAGCCCCCACCCGAGGGGCACGAACTCGCCCGCCACAAGGGAGGCCTGCTTTTTGCACACCCGCCGAATGCCCTGGGCAATGGCCGCCAAGAACCCGGCAAACCCCGCCACCCCGAGGGGAATGCCCATCCCCCAGACCACCGTCTGCCAGATGAGGTATAGGTAGGGCAAGGTGCCGATATACTGCCGGGTGTAGGGCGCGTCAATGCGCCCGCTCGCCATCATACTCTCGCCGACCACATCGGTCAGGAACGTCTTGTGGTCAATGAGGGCATACGGCTCAAGGAAGAGAAAAACCGCCACCGCCACCAACGCCGTGAGCCAAAAGCCAGCCGCCGAACGCTGGGGCGAAAGGGCGCGTCGCTCGCCCTCCGCGCTTGGGTAAGGGCGCCCCGTGCCGAGGAGCCAGGCCAGGGCGATGGGCACGGCGAGGGGCGCCGCGCTCACCTTGGTGGCCAGGGCGCATCCCCAGGCCGCACCCAAGGGCCAACAATTCGCCAAACGCGGCCTTTGCGCGGCGCGCACGGCCAAAAGGATCGTAAGCGTCACAAAGAAGGCCAGAGGGGGGTCCACGACGTAAAAATGGGCCAATTGGATGTGTAGCACCGTCAGCCCGACCAAGGCCGCAGCCAAAAGGCCGACGGCCTCGCGGTAAAGGCGGCGCCCGAGGAGGTAGGTTACGTAGATCGTCCCCAAATCAAAGGCCACCGAGAGGATGCGCCCCACCCAGAAGGAACTCTCCAGCGTGCGCACCTTGGGCCAAATGAACCCGGCCAGGTTCGCGCAGACCCGCAAGAGGTAAATGGGCAGCGACCCGTAACTGAAAAAGCGGGGGTTCCAAGGGCTAGAAGGCGTGAGGAGCGCACGCCACGGCACGGGCCAAGGCAAGCGCAGGCCGTCGGCCACGAGCATTACCTGGCGTTCATCGGGGTGAAAGAGATAGCCGCCATCCCACAAGATGCCGTAGAGGCGTAGGCCCGCCGCCCCCACGAGGATAGCGACCAAGATTGCCGTTCGCTGCCAACCCCTTCGGTTCAACGCCCCCTGCCTCGATTTCGCCCGCGGCGGCGTTACGCCTCTTCGTTCAGCCGAAGGACGGCCATAAAGGCCTCTTGCGGGAGTTCCACGCGCCCAAAGCGTTTCAGGCGTTTGCGCCCTTCCTTCTGGCGCTCCAGCAACTTGCGTTTGCGCGTCACGTCGCCGCCATAGCATTTGGCCAACACGTCTTTTCGCAGAGCCTTGACCGTAGAACGCGCGATCACACGGCCGCCGATGGCCGCTTGGATGGCGATGGGAAATAACTGCTGGGGGATGACCTCTTTGAGTTTGCGCACGAGCACGCTGCCCTTGGCATAGGCCTGCGAGCGATGCACGATGAGCGCCAAGGCATCCACCGGTTCGCCGTTGAGGAGGATATCCATCTTGACGAGATCACCGGGGCGGTAGCCGAGGAAGGTATAATCCATCGAGGCATAGCCCCGCGAACGGGATTTGAGTTGATCGTGAAAATCCACCAAGATCTCCGCCAGAGGAATCTGAAACACGAGCACTACGCGGCGCTCATCGAGGTATTCCATCTTTTCGAACTCGCCCCGGCGAGAGGTGGCCAAATCCATCAGCGGCCCGATGTACTCTTTGGGCGTAAAGAGGCTGACGCGCATCCAGGGTTCGTGGATTTCTTCGATTTCGGCGGCATCGGGCAGGTCACAGGGGTTCTCGATTTCGACCACCGTCCCATCCCTGCGAAGCACCTGATATTCGACGCTCGGCGCCGTGGCGATGAGGTCCAGGCCATATTCGCGCTCCAACCGCTCTTGAACGATCTCCATATGGAGCAACCCCAAGAACCCACAGCGGAACCCCAAGTTCAGCGCGACGGACGATTCGGGCTGAAAGACGAGCGAGGCATCGTTCAGTTGGAGTTTTTCCAAAGCGTCGCGGAGGGCAAAGTAATCCTCCGTATCCACGGGGTATAGCCCGGCAAAGACCATCGGCTTGGGAGGGCGATAGCCCGGCAAAGGCTCCTGCGCGGGGTTTTCGGCGCTCGTGAGGGTCCCGCCCACCTGGCAATCGCGCACGGTCTTGAGGCCGGTGGCCACATAGCCCACCTCCCCAGCCACAAGGCGCGGCACGGGTTTCATATCGGGGCTAAAAATGCCCACCTCCAACGGCTCAATACGCCGCTGGGTGGACATAATAAGCGTCGGCATCTCCGGCCAGATGGCGCCATCCACCACGCGCACATAGGCGATGACCCCTTTATAGGCGTCATAATGCGAATCGAATACCAAGGCGCGCAGGGGCGCATCGGGCTGGCCGGCCGGCGGGCGAATGCGCCGAATGATCGCCTCGAGGAGCGCCTCAATCCCAATGCCCTCTTTGGCCGAAACCTGCAAGACCTCCGCCGCATCTATGCCGAGGAGGTCCTCGATCTCTTCGGCTACCTCATCGGGGCGGGCGGAGGGGAGATCAATCTTGTTCACCACGGGGACGATATCCAGCCCCAAATCGAGCGCCATATAGAGGTTGGCGAGCGTCTGCGCCTCCACGCCTTGGGTGGCATCTACCACGAGCACGGCCCCCTCGCAGGCCGAAAGGGCATGCGAAACCTCGTAGGAGAAATCCACATGCCCCGGCGTATCAATGAGGTTCAGTTCATACACGCCCTCCGGCCGTTCGTAGAGCATACGCACGGCCTTGGCCTTGATGGTAATGCCCTTCTCGCGCTCTAGATCCATCCGGTCGAGGAACTGCTCGGCCATCTCGCGCACGGGGATGGTCCCCGTCCGCTCGAGCAGCCGATCGGATAGGGTGGATTTGCCGTGGTCAATATGCGCGATGATGCAAAAATTGCGGATAAATTGGTTTGTGCGATCGATTTGATCAGCCACGATGTGAACGCTCACTATCGAAAAAGCGGTCGGATGATCACCCTAGTATACATGAGGTTCAGCAGAAGCCCAATTGAGGGGCGCCGCAATCAACGCATGCGGGCGCGGAGGTTTTCGAGGGCCATTTGAGGCGTAGCGCCCTGTTCGGTGGTGCGCAAATAGAGATAGCGAAAGATATCCCTCAGCATCGCCGCGAACGGCACGGCCAAGACGATGCCCCACAGCCCGGCGACCTCGGCGCCCACGATGACGAGGACGATCACGATGGCCGGGTGAAAGCGCACCGCGCTCCCCGAAATGCGCGGCACGAGGAAAATGTTCTCAAACTGCTGGATGCCGGCAAAGGAGAGTGCCACCCACAGCCCCGTGATGGGGCGGTTCAGGAGCGCGATGAGCACGGCCGGCGCGGCGCCGATGTATGGCCCGACGATGGGCACGATCTCAAAAAGGCCCGCAAAAGTCCCCAGGAGGAGCGCCAAATCCACCCGGAAGACGAGGAGCACGGTAGTGGCCATCACCCCCACCAGAAGGCATAAGAGGAGTTGGCCCCGCACATAGGCGCCCAAAAGGTTATCTAAAATAATCTCGATACAGCGGACGTCTTCGCGTGCCTTTTCGGGGATGAGTTGATAGAAAGCGCGACGCCCCTTTTCGTGGTCGTTCAGCACATAAAAGAGCCAAATGGGCACGATGGCCATCCCCAAGATGAAGCTGACCGTCTGCCACAGGGTGCGGATGGTGCCCCCCACGCCCTTTTGGAGCGCCGTGGCCAGGGTCTCCGTCGCCTTATCGAGGTTGGCTTGCACGGCCTTGCTGATTTCGGGGGGGATGCGCTCAAGAAAGTTGGTCAAATCCTCGGTGAGCAAGGCGTTGATGCGCCGCAGATAGGCCGGCACCGCCGCCGCAAAGACGTTCGCCTGCTTGATGACCGCGGGGATGAAATAGGCGAGCATCCCCGCGATGATCCCCGCCAAGCCAATGTACACAATGAGGATCGCCAGAGGCCGGGCCAGCCTCTTGCGCCGCAAGAACTTGGGCGCGTGCCGATCGAGGAAATTGACGGCCGGCAGGAGCATATAGGCAAAGATCAGGCCCACAAAAAAGGGCACTAGCGCCGCCCACGCCGCACGGATCACGATAAAGCACACCAGCACGGCGGCGGCAATCAGCACCGCTCGATACCTCTGCGCCGGCGTTGCCAACCACGGCGGCATGGGTCTTCTTCCTCCTTGGTTTATTACAATACGGGCTGGTCAGGCGCCTCGTGAGCGCGGGCCAACGCCCCTTCGATAGCCTGGGCCAGGTCCACCGAGGGGCGGCCCTCGCCGCGCGCCAAGTGGGCCAGGAACTCGATATTCCCCTTCGGCCCTTTGATGGGCGAAGGCATCAGCCCGAGCACAGCCCACCCCTCCTCGCGCGCCCACTGCAATAAGCGATTGAGCACCCAGGCGTGCACGCGCGCCTCGCGCACCACACCGCCCTTGCCCACCCAACGCGGGCCGGCCTCGAATTGCGGCTTGATGAGCGCGATGACTTCGCCCTCGGGGCCAAGCCAGCGCGCCACCTGCGGCAGGATGTGCCTGAGCGAGATGAAAGAAACATCTATCGTCACCAGCGACACCGGCTCGGGCAGAGAATCCACATAGCGCGCGTTGACACGCTCCATCACCACCACGCGCGGGTCTTGGCGCAGTTCCCAGGCCAACTGCCCATAGCCCACATCGAGGGCATAGACCTTGGCTGCCCCGCGCTGGAGGAGGCAATCGGTAAACCCACCGGTCGAGGCCCCCACATCCGCTGCGACGCGCCCGGCAGGGTTCACACCAAAGGTCTCCAAGGCCGCAGTCAGTTTATACCCCCCGCGGCTGACGTATTGCGGCCTCTCGGTAACCTCAATGTGCGCCTCCGGCGAGACGCGCGCCGCCACTTTATCTACCACGGCACCCTCGACAAGCACGCGCCCCGCCAAAATCAGGCGCTTGGCCTGTTCGCGGCTGGCGCACAGCCCCTTTTCGCTCAAAAGAACATCTAGCCGCACCGCTTTCATCGCCCAGAGCATAAAGAGGGTTTGCACAGATGTCAAGAATTATTAGACTTTTGTGTGTTTTGACGAAGCCACCCCTTCGCCATAAGATGATGCCACGTGCAAAAAGGAGATGGCGGCATGCTGCGTGCTCTGATCAAAACAATGCGCCCCAAACAATGGGTCAAAAACGTGTTCGTCTTGGCGGGCATCTTTTTTGATGGCCGCATCCGCGACCCCGAACGCCTCAAGAACAGCCTCCTGGCCTTTGCGATCTTTTGCCTCCTGTCAGGGGCGGTGTACCTCGTCAATGATTTGGTGGATATCGAGCGAGACCGCGCTCACCCCAAGAAGCGCTTTCGGCCCCTGGCCTCCGGCGAATTAAGCCCCCGCGTGGCCCAGGTTGCGGCGGTCATCCTCTTTGCTGGATGCTTGGCGGGGAGTTTCGCCATCTCGCTGGGCTTTGGCCTGGCCGCGCTCACCTATGCCATCCTGATGATCCTTTACAGTTTCGTGCTCAAGAACGTCGTCATCCTGGACGTGATGGCCGTCGCAGCGGGGTTCGTGGTGCGCGTCTATGCCGGCACGGCAGCCGCCCAAGTTACGCGCTTTTCGCCTTGGCTCTACGTCTGCACAACGTTGCTGGCCCTGTTCATCGCCATCAACAAGCGCCGCCACGAGATGCTCCTCCTCGACCGAGAGGCGAACAACCATCGCGCCATCCTCGAAGAGTATTCCGTGCCCTTTTTAGACGAGATGACCTCCGTCGTCACCGCGGCGACGCTCGTCTCCTATTCCTTCTACACCTTTTCGGCGCCCAACCTGCCGCCCAACCACGCGATGATGTTCACCATCCCCTTTGTGATGTACGGCATCTTTCGCTACCTCTATCTCATCCACACCAAGGGGCTGGGGGGTGCGCCGGAGGATATCGTCCTTCACGATAGGCCGACGCTCATCGCCATCCTCCTTTGGGCGCTGACGGCTGGCCTGGTCATTTATTGGCCTTTTTAGATAACCCCCTGGGGGCACTCAAGTTATCCCCATAGCCAAAAAGGAAAAGCGGCAGAGGGCGCCGGTGAGGCGCATCCCCTGCCGCACAATATCCTTCCAATCGCCCTGAAAAGGCCGCCCTTATCGCTTGGTGTACTGCGGCGCCTTGCGGGCACGCTTCAAGCCGGCCTTCTTGCGCTCCTTGACGCGGGGGTCGCGCGTGAGGAAGCCATGCTCGCGCAGAACCTGCCGATAGTCGGGGTTCATCGCAAGGAGCGCCCGTGCCACGCCATGCCGAATGGCCCCCGCCTGGCCGGAGATGCCGCCCCCCTTCACGACGACCGATACCAAGCACTGCCCCATCAGGCCCGCCGCCTCAAGCGGCTCAAGGGCCGTCTGCAGATCATTTTCGCGAGAAAAGAATGCCTCCGCCGGCTTGCCGTTGACCACGAATCCCTTTTCGCCGGGGTAGAGCCTCACCGTTGCCACCGACGTCTTGCGGCGGCCTACGCCATAGTAATACTGAGTTGCCACCAAAATGCTCCTCCTACCACCTCATACTTGAGACGCTCGCCTGCCCCAGCCTGGCCCGGGGTTCATAGGGGCAAGGGCTTGGGTTTCTGCGCAGCGTGGGGATGCGTTCCCCCCGCATAGACCTTGAGTTTTTTGAACATCGCCCGGCCCAAGCGATTCTTGGGGAGCATCCCCTTGACGGCGAACTCGATGACGCGCTCGGGGTGCGTCTCGAGCAAACGCCCCAGGGTAACCTCCTTGAACCCGCCGGGATACAGGGAATGACGATAGTATTTCTTTTCCAGCAGTTTATCGCCCGTAACCGTTACCTTATCGGCATTGATGACGATGACGAAATCGCCCACATCCATACCGGGGGTATAGATGGGCTTGTGCTTGCCCCGCAGGATCGTCGCGATCCTGCTCGCCAAGCGGCCCAGGTTTTGCCCGGCGGCATCTACCACATACCACTCGCGTTGAATCTCCGACGCTTTGACCACGTATGTCTTCACGCTGTTCACTCCTCACCATAACGCTCTTGCGGGCCTCGTTCGCCCTGCCCGTAGCGCACCTGCCAAAGGCACAACCCGCAGGCCGGGGCCGGCGGGCAGGCCTGGCTGATATCGCACGCCTCTAAGAGGGCGGCCACGTCCTCCGCGCCCAAACGCCCCGCACCCACCTCAAGCAGTGCCCCTACGATGCGGCGCACCATCCCGCGCAAAAAGGCGTTTGCCTCGATTTCAAAGCGGTAGAGGTGCACCTCCTCGGGTGCGCCCCCCCACACCTGGGCCGGGAGGGCATTCCAACCGGCGCGGTGCACCACGCGCACCGTGTTCTCTCCCACGGGGGGCTGGCCAAAGGTGGCAAAGTCATGTTCCCCCACCAGAAAGGCCGCCGCCCGGTTGAGTTCCTCCAAGGGCAAGGGCGCCGCCACGTGGTGCGCATACCGCTCCAAAAGGGGCAGCCTCTCTTGGCTCGCATACACGTGGTACACGTAGAGGCGGCTTTGGGCGCTATAGCGCGCATGAAAGGTCGCCTCGGCCTCCCCTATCCGGCGCACCGCGATATCCCTCGGCAGTGTGGCGTTCAACGCCCGGCAGAGATCCTCCGAACTGTGGCGCCAGGGCGCCGCAAAACTGATCACCTGCCCTATGGCGTGCACCCCGGCATCGGTGCGCCCCGCGCCCTGCACCCGCACGGGCGCCCCCGTGAGGCGCTCTAGGGCGCGCTCCAACTCGCCCTGAATGGTCGGGCCTTCGGCCTGCACCTGGAACCCACGGTACTCGGTGCCATCATACGCCACGATGGCGCGCCATATGCGCGTTTCCAACCGGCCCACCCTTCTTTTAAAGAACCCGTATCACGCCATCGGCGATGGCGCTACTTGACCAACTCCAACACCACCATCTCCGCCCCATCGCCCAAGCGCTGGCCGATGCGATACACGCGCGTATAACCGCCCGGCCGCTCGCTAAAGCGCGGAGCGATCTCATCGAACAACTTTTTCACCACTTGCGGGTCTCGCAATACCGCCGCCACCAGCCGCCTTTCAAAGACGTCCGGCTGGTTGGCGTCGCGCTTGGTCTTGCCGCGCTTGGCGATAGACACCAGATGTTCAGCCTCCGCCCGGATGGCCAGCGCCTTGGCGCGCGTGGTCTCGATCCGTTCATAACGGAAGAGTTCCGTCATCAGGTTCCTTCGAAGCGCATTGCGGTGACCCGTGCTGCGACTTAGATGACGCCCAGCCACACGATGTCTCATCGCACGTTACCTCTTTATCAGATATCCTCTCTCCAAGGGGCGCCCAGCGCGGCCCTCATCTCATCAGGCAGGTTCATAATCGGGTGGCACATAGCCCTTTGACCGCAGGCTCTCGACGAGTTCAGCCAGCGACTTTTGCCCAAAATTGCGGATGGCCAGCATCTCGTCCACACCCCGATTCAATCGCTCCAGCACCTCACCCACGGTGCTAATGCCCGCGCGCTTGAGGCAGTTGAAGGCGCGCATCGAAAGGTCGAGATCCTCGATGGGCACGTCGTAATACTCGGGCGCGATAGCCGCCTCTTCGACGCGGCCCACCCCGACTTTGGCGGCCGCTGAGAACTCGGCCACCGGTTGCAGGTGCTGGATCAAGATCTCCGCCGCCTGCGTTAGCGCCTCGGTGGGCGAGATGGTGCCATCGGTCCAGATTTCCATTTTGAGCAAGTCATAGTTCGTAATCTGCTCGATGCGCGCCGGTTCCACGCGGTTGCTCACCTTCACCACCGGGCTAAAGATGGCATCCACCGGAATCTGCCCGATGGGCAAATTCCGCCGCTCCTCCGCCGGCGAATAGCCCACGCCCCGCTCGACGATCATCTCCATCTCCAAGTCCGAGTCGAGCGTATCCAACGTCAAGAGCCGAAACTCGGGGTTGACGATCTCGACATCGGCCGGGCACTCAATATCGCCCGCTGTAACCACGCTCTTACCCCGCGCCGAGACCCTCAGCCGCACCGGCTCATCGGAATGGCAAATGAGCCGCACCCGCTTGAGGTTGAGCAACAGAAGCGTCATATCCTCTTTGGCCCCAGGGATCGCCATAAACTCGTGGGGGATGCCGCTCACCCGCACCGAGGTAATGGCCGCGCCCGGTAGAGACGATAAGAGAACCCGCCGCAGGCTGACGCCCAGCGTCAAACCATAGCCGCGCGCCATGGGGCCAATGGCATAACGGCCATAACTTTGGGTGCTCGCTTCACATTCAATTTTCGGTAATACCTGATGCAGCAATGGAAAACCTCCTTGCCCTTGAGAGCGGCCTCCGGCGCGATGAACGCGCCCTTCCCCTTTTGACGAACGTCGCCTCGAGGTTCTCGATTACCGCGAATAGTATTCGACGACGAGTTGCTCGTTGATGGGCACGTCAATCTGTTCGCGCGTGGGGATGGAGACCACCACCGCCGAGAGATCCTCGGCATTCAAACGGAGCCACTCGGGCACCGAGCGATGCTCCAAGATTTCGGCGATGCCCCGGAAGTATGCGTTCCGACGGCTCGCCTCGCGCACGCGGATCACATCGCCGACGTTCACAAGAGCGGAAGGAATATTATGGATGTGACCGTTCAACTCAAAATGGCCATGGGCCACCAATTGCCGCGCCTGCGCGCGAGAATCGGCAAAACCCAACCGATAGATGACGTTATCGAAACGCCTCTCCAAAATGCTGAGCAAGTTGGCGCCCGTTTGCCCGCGGATGCGCAGGGCATCTTCAAAGTAGCGGCGGAACTGCCGCTCGAGGACGCCATAAATGCGGCGCAGGCGCTGCTTTTCGCGCAACTGCTGCCCATAGTCAGATTCCTGCCGGCGGAACTGCCCTCCCCGACCATGAGGGCCAGGCGGATACGCCCGGCGCTCCATAGCGCACTTGGCCGAAAGGCAGCGTTCCCCCTTGAGGAACAACTTCATCCCTTCACGGCGACACAACTTGCATACCGGATCCTTGTACCTAGCCATCTAACCTCCTCAAGATGCTGATGGCCCGAACGTTTTGGGCCATCAGGAGCGGGTTTACGCTTCGCCGAGGGGCAGGACGCACAGCCCCGCGTCTTCCCCGCCGTCCTACCGAACGCTTCATCCACACAACCCTACCCAGCACGCGCGCTAGATGCGGCGCTTCTTCGGAGGCCGGCAGCCGTTGTGGGGGATAGGCGTCACATCGGTAATGGAACGCACCTGCAACCCGGCGGCCTGAATCTGCCGCAGGGCGGCCTCGCGCCCAGGCCCAGGGCCTTTGACGAACACATCCACCTGACGCATCCCCATATCCATAGCGGCCTGCGCCGCTGCGTTGGCTGCCGTCTGCGCCGCAAAAGGCGTGCTCTTGCGCGACCCTTTGAAATCCTGGCCAGCGCTCCGCCACGTGAGCACCGCGCCGTCGCGATCGGTTACAGTTACGATGGTGTTGTTGAAGGTCGCTTGAATGTACACGCGCCCAAACGGCACGTTGCGCCTTTCGCGGCGCGGGGTCCTCCCTCTTGCTCTCCTACGCCCCATACCTTACCTCCGCTTACGCCTCGATTACTTCTTGGCCCGGCTGCGCTTCTTGCCCGCCACCGTCTTGCGAGGCCCCTTGCGGGTGCGCGCGTTTGTGCGCGTCCGCTGGCCCCTCACCGGCAAATTGCGGCGGTGCCTAAGCCCGCGATAACAGCCAATATCAATCAGCCGCTTGATGTTCATAGCCACTTCGCGCCGCAAATCGCCCTCAACCACGTAATCTTGGGCGATCACCTCGCGCAACTTGGCCAGTTCCGCCTCGGTGAGATCTTTGCACCGCGTGTCGGGGTTGATCCCCGTCTTGGCCAAGATCTCCCGGCTCCGCGAGAGGCCGATGCCGTAAATATAGGTCAAGCCGACCTCGACGCGCTTCTCGTTCGGAATATCTACACCCGCAATACGAGCCATGCCGCTCTCACCTCACTTCTTTCCTCTGCACTCCGTGGCGGTCCAACGCTTGCTTGGCGCCAAGCATCACCCTTGGCGCTGCTTGTGGCGCGGGTTCTCGCAAATGACGCGCACCACGCCATGCCGCCGGATGATCTTGCATTTGGCGCAACGCTTTTTGATAGACGGTTTCACCTTCATCGTAGCCTCCCTTATGACGGCCGATTCAGCCGCGTCAAGATTTCGGCGCCATTAGCCGTAACAGCAACCGTATGCTCAAAGTGGGCCGTCGGGCTGCCATCCACCGTAACCACCGTCCAGCCATCGGCCAGCACCTTGGTGGCATAGCCCCCCAGGCTCAACATCGGTTCCAAGGCAAAGGTCATCCCTTCTTCAAGGCGCATCCCCTGGTGCGGCGGCCCCCAATTGCGGATGCGTGGCGGCTCATGCATCTTTTGGCCGATGCCGTGCCCGCCATATTCGCGGATCACCTCGAACCCCGCCTTGCGCGCCGCCTTTTCGATGGCGTGAGACACATCGCCCAGACGCGCCCCCGCTCGCGCCGCCTGGATGCCCGCCTGCAAAGCGGCCTGCGTCGCGGCCATCAAATCGAGCAGGCGCTTGTTCACCTCGCCCACGGCCACCGTGATGGCCGCATCGCCTTGGTACCCCTGCCAAATGGCCCCCACATCCACGCTGATGATGTCGCCCTCGCGCAAAACCCGCTGACCCGGGATGCCGTGGACGATCTCCTCGTTGATGGAGGTGCAGATGGTCGCCGGGTAACCAAGGTACCCTTTGAAGGAGGGAATCCCCCCCAAATCGCGGATGACGGTCTCCGCCAGGCGATCCAACGCTGCGGTCGTTATGCCCGGTGCAATCGCCCGCCGCAAGGCCTCCAAGGCCTCCGCCACAATCTCCCCTGCCCGCCGCATCTTGGCGAGTTCCTCAGGGGTTTTGGGGCGCACCACGTCCGTCATCCCCGCAATGGCTCCGTCACGCGGCCTCGCCGCGCGCCTTTTGAATGGCCTTCACGATATCCGCATGGACGGCCTGGATATCCTGCTCGCCGTTGACCTCCACCAACAGCCCCCGCTCGCGGTAAAAGGCTTGCAAAGGGGCCGTCTGCTCGAGATAGACGGCGATGCGCCGGCTCTGCGTTTCGGGCGTATCATCATCGCGTTGGTAAAGCGGCACATGGCAATCATCGCACTCGCCCTGCACCTTTTCCGGGCTATATAGGCGATGATACACCCGCCCGCACTTGGGGCACGTCCAGCGCCCGGCCAGGCGCTCCAAAAGCACCGGCGTCGAAACGCGGATGTAGATGACCAAATCCACCTTGCGCCCCATACGCCCGAGAAGGTCATCGAGCGCCTGGGCTTGGGCCACTGTGCGCGGGAACCCATCAAAGATCACCCCGTGCGCACAATCGGGCTGGCTGATGCGTTCCGCGACCATGCCGATGGTGATCTCATCCGGCACGAGTTCGCCCCGATCCATATAGACCTTGGCCTTCAGGCCGAGTTCCGTTTGGTTCGCCAGCGCCGCCCGAAAGAGATCGCCACTCGATACGCGCGGCAAGGGGAGAATCTCTCCCAACAGGCTGGCCTGCGTCCCTTTGCCCGCCCCCGGTGCCCCAAGAAGCACAAGGTCCATAGGGTCATCACCTCATCTTTCGGATAAAGCCTTCATAGTGGCGCATCAAGAGTTGGGCCTCGAGTTGTTTCATCGTATCGAGCACCACCCCCACCACGATCAGAAGGCCCGTGCTAGTAATGAGCATCTGGCTCGTGCCCACGAGCGGCCGCACCAAGAAGGGGATGATGGCCACGATGCCCAAGAAGAGCGCCCCCACGAAGGTGATGCGCCTCAACACCCCTTGCAGGTACTCGGCTGTGCGTGTGCCGGGCCGAATGCCGGGGACGAACCCGCCCTGCCGCTGCAACGTCTCTGCCAAATTCTGTTGTTGAAAGATCACGTCGGCATAAAAGTAGGTAAAGCCGACCACGAACAAGAAATAAAGAATCCAATAGACTACGCTATTCGTATCAAAGATGCGGGTGATGCCGCTCGCCACACTGGCGATGAATTTGACTTGTGAATTCACAAAGTAACTGGCGATCACCCCCGGCAGCATAATGATCGAGACGGCAAAGATGAGAGGGATCATCCCCGCCGAGTTGACCTGCAACGGGATGTGCGTGCTCTGCCCGCCATAGATGCGCGTGCCGCGCACGCGCTTGGCATATTGCACCGGGATGCGCCGCTGCCCCTCGTGCACCACGACGATGCCCACCACGGTAATCACCGTGACGATGGCAAAGACGATCACGCTCCACGGGTTCGAGATCCAAAGTTGAACCATCCGCCCTGGCACGCCGGCGACGATGCCGCCAAAGATGATAATCGAGATACCGTTGCCAATGCCCTGCTCATCAATCAGGTGCCCCAGCCAGATGGCGAACATCGTGCCTGCCGTGAGCGTGGCGATGGTCGCCAGGGTCGGGAGCCACGTCCCAGCGCGGAAGCCAAAGTTCGAGAGGACCGCGCCCGTTGCGCCCGCCGATTGCGCCAAGAGGTTGCCTTGGGCAAAGGCTTGGAGCGCCGCCAGGGGAATCGTCAAAAGATGGGTGTACATATTCATCTTTTGGCGACCCGCCTCGCCCTCTTTACTCAATTGCTCCAAGGCGGGAATGATAGGCTGCAACAGTTGGAGCACGATCTGCGCCGTGATAAAGGGGTAGACCCCCAACGCCATCACCGAAAAGTTGGACATCGCACCGCCCGAGAACATATCCAACAGGCCCAGCAACTGGTTGTTGCGAAAGAGTTCGCGCAGGGCGACGAGGTCCACACCGGGCACCGGCACGTGCGATGCAAACCGATAGATGACCAAGATCAGCAGCGTGAAGAGAATCTTTTTGCGCAGATCTGGCAATTTGAAGGCGTTTGCGACTGCTTGCAGCATCAGTTCCCGTCCTCTACGAGCGCGCCCCTAGGTCCAAAGGTCATCCGATCCACTCTACGGCCCCGCCGGCCTGCTCGATTTTGGCCTGGGCCGAGGCCGAGAAGGCATGCGCCTTGACGGTAAGCGGCCGGTCGAGTTCACCCTCGCCCAAAATCTTGATGGGGCGGTGGGTATCCTTCACCAGCCCCGAAGCCGTCAGGGCCTCCACATCTACGACGCTCCCAGCCTCGAAGCGATTCAAGGCCGCCACGTTGACCACGGCATATTCGACGCGGTTCACATTGTTAAAACCGCGCTTCACCGCCAGGCGCCGCACGAGGGGCAGTTGGCCGCCCTCGAAATAACGCTTGCCGCCGCCATGGCCGCTCCGCGCCCCGGTGCCTTTGGTGCCAAAGCCGCCCGTTTTACCTTGCCCAGCGGCAATGCCTCGCCCGCGCCGCTTGCGGCGGTGCTTGGTGCCCTCGGGTTCGCGCAAGTCATGCAGTTTCATCGTTCACCTCTTCCACCCGCACCAGATGGCGCACTTTGCTGATCATACCGCGGACCATCGGCGAATCTTCGCGCTCGACCGTAGCCCCCAGGCGGGTCAAGCCCAAAGCGCGAATCGTCTGCTTCTGGCGCACGTTGTAGCCGATGGCGCTGCGCACATAGGTAATGCGTAGTTTACTCGCCATGGGCGCTCAACCTCCACGGTGGCAAAAGATCGGTCACGGCCTTGCCGCGTTGGTTCGCCCGTTCTTCGACGGGGACCATCTCTTGCAGGCCTTTGAACGTCGCCATCACGACGTTGAACACGTTATCGCTGCCCAGAGATTTCGAGAGCACGTCATGTACGCCGGCGGCCTCCAACACGGCGCGCACGCCGCTGCCCGCGATGACGCCCGTGCCCGGCGAGGCCGGCTTGAGGAGAACCTTGGCCGCACCGAATTTGACAAAGACATCATGGGGCAGCGTGCGCCCGTAAAGGGGCACGTTCACCATATTCCGGCGGGCGCGCTCCGCGCCCTTGCGGATGGCGGCAGGCACCTCGCGCGCCTTGCCGATGCCCACACCGACGCGGCCCTTGCCATCTCCAACCACCACGAGCGCACGGAAGGCAAACCGCCGCCCGCCCTTGACCACTTTGGCCACGCGGCCGATATGGACGACGCGCTCTTCAAACTCCTCGCCCTCGGGAGTGGTAAACTCATCGTGAAAATCTCGTTCCGACATGACCTTCTCCTCGTTATCGCGCCCCTCGAGCGGCCTCAAGCGTCCAGCCGCCGCGAGGCGCAGGGACTAGAACTGCAACCCCGCCTCGCGCGCCGCCTCTGCCAAGGCCTTGACGCGCCCATGATATTGATATCCCCCGCGATCAAACACCACTTTAGTGACGCCCGAAGCCAAGGCGCGCTGTGCAACCACGCGCCCCACCACCCGGGCCGCCTCGGACTTGGTCAGATCTTTGCAGAGCGCCTCGACCTCTTTATCGAGCGTCGAAGCGGATGCCAGGGTATGCCCGATGCTATCATCAATCACCTGCGCATAGATATGCTGCAGGCTTCGGAACACGCTGAGTCGGGGCCGATCGCTCGTCCCAACCACGCGCGCACGGACGCGGCGATGCCGCCGAGCGCGTGCTTCATGCACGTGAGCCTTGTTGATCATATCAGCCTCCAGCCTTGCCGGATTTGCCGGCCTTACGTCGGATAACCTCGTTCTCGTACGCGATGCCCTTGCCCTTGTACGGCTCGGGCGGGTACACGGCGCGGATCTTGGCGGCCATTTCGCCCACCAACTCTTTATCATATCCGCGGACGACCACCCTCTGCCCCGTGCGATCCACCTCGAATTGGATTCCCTCCGGGGGGCTAAAGCGCACCGGATGGCTGAACCCCACCTGGAGCACGAGATCCTTCCCCTGGAGTTCCGCACGGTAGCCCACGCCGTTGATGACCAAGGCCTTTTGAAACCCCTGCGTTACCCCCAGCACCATATTCGCCAGGAGCGCCCGGGTCAGGCCGTGCAGGGCGCGATTTTGGCGCTCATCATTGGGCCGCTTGACGATGAGGCGGCCGCCCACCATCTCAATCTGCATATTCGGGTGGAATTCACGGCTCAGCCTGCCCTGAGGCCCCTGCACCGTCACTTTATTCCCCTCTAGGTGCACCTGTACCCCTTGCGGGATGGGAATAGGCAAACGTCCTATTCTAGACACAGTTCTTACCTCCCACTATGGCCGGGCTTGCGCCGAGCCTTACCAAACTTCGCAGAGGATCTCCCCGCCAACGCCCTGTCGCCGCGCCTGCCGGCCCGAAAGCACTCCCCTGGGCGTGGAAAGGATGACCGTCCCCATACCCTGCTTCACCCACGGGATCTCACGGCGCCGGGTGTAGATGCGGCACCCTGGCTTGCTCACGCGCCGCAGGCCACGGATGATGGGCCGCCGATCGTCGGTATAGCGCAAATAGATGCGGAGCACCGGGAAGCGCCCCTCGCGGTTGACCTCATAGCGGCTAATGTATCCTTCGTCGCGCAAGACCTCGGCCACGGCCTGCTTCAGCCGAGAATGCGGCACGGCCACATAGCGCCGGCGCACGGCCAGACCGTTGCGGATGCGCGTCAGCATATCAGCAATTGGGTCACTCGTGGTCATCACTATCAGACTCCCCTTCTGCGAAATCGCCCTGGCCGGCTCGATAACCCTTCCCGATGCCGGCGACAGGTCGTTCCATCCTTCGCCTAGATTACCAACTCGATTTGATGATGCCTGGGATCTTGCCTTCCATAGCCAGTTCACGGAAGCAGATGCGGCACAGGTTGAACCGCCGCATATAGCCACGAGGCCGCCCACACCGCGAGCAGCGATTGCGAACCCGAACGGCATACTTGCGCCGCGTCTCACGAATCGGCATGCACTTTTTGGCCACTGTTACTCCTCCGAATCATCTTGCCGCGCGCCCCTTCCGAGGGGCCTGCGGCCGGAACCAGACCCTTACGCCTTGGCGAAAGGCATCCCCATCAGTTCAAGCAGGTGACGCGCCTCTTCATCGGTGCGCGCCGTCGTGACGATGGTGATCTCCATGCCACGGATCTTGTCAATCTGGTCGTAATCCACTTCCAAAAAGACCAACTGTTCGCTCAGGCCCAGGGTATAGTTCCCTCGGCCGTCGAAAGACGTCCTAGGCACGCCGCGAAAGTCTCGCTGGCGAGGCAGGGCGATGTTCATCAGACGATCCAAGAAGGCATACATCCGCTCGCCCCGCAGTGTAACTTTGGCCCCGATGGGGTTGCCCGCACGCAGGCGAAAGGCCGCGATGGATTTGCGCGCCCGCGTGATGACCGGCTTCTGGCCAGAAATCATAGCCAGGTCGCGCGTTGCCGCCTCTAAGGCCTTGGCGTTCTGCAAGGCCTCTCCCAGGCCGATGTTGATGACGACCTTCTCTAGGCGGGGCACTTGCATCACGTTCTTATATCCGAACCGTTCCATCATCGCCGGAACGATCTCTTTGCGATACAACTCTTTTAGATTCGGCATCTCTCTCTCCTCATCCCAGCACCCACGCCTAATCTACCGCTTGTTTGCAGCGGCGGCAGATGCGCACCTTGGTGCCATCGGCCTCGATTTGATATCCCACGCGGGTGGGTTTATCGCAATGCGGGCACACGAGCGCCACATTCGAGATGTGGATGGGCGCCTCCATTTCGATGATGCCCACCTGCGTGCGCACGTCGCCCGTCCGCCGCTGGTGTTTGCGGATCATATTCACCCCAGAAACGACGACGCGATTCTCCTTGGGGATGACGCGATGCACTTCGCCGCGCATCCCCTTATCGTCGCCGCTGATTACTTCGACAGTATCGCCCTTTTTGATCTTCATCGGAAACTCCTACCCATCCTCATCCTACTGCGCACGCCTTGGCCTTACAGCACTTCGGGCGAAAGCGACACGATGCGCATAAACCCGGCCTCGCGCAGTTCGCGGCCCACCGGCCCAAAGATGCGGGTGCCGCGCGGGTTCTTTTCCTGGTCGAGGATCACGGCGGCGTTATCATCGAACCGCACGTAGGATCCATCCGGCCGGCCGTATTCCTTGGCGACCCGCACCACCACGGCGCGGACTACGTCCTTTTTCTTTACCGAGCCGCCAGGCGCCGCCTCTTTGACGGAGGCGATGATGATATCGCCCACGCCGGCATACCGGCGCCGGGTGCCACCCAGCACTTTGATGCACATAATCTCTTTTGCGCCGGTGTTATCGGCTACCTTGAGCCTTGTGAATGGTTGAATCATCGTCTCTCACTCCCCTGCGAATATGCCGGCCCGACCAAGCGCTCCGCCGCGAGGCCGCACCCTAGGCGTTCACCTCGATCTCAGGGCTGGCCCGGCGAACGATCTCGATCACCTTCCAGCGCTTGCGCCGGCTCATCGGGCGGCATTCTTCGATGCGCACCCAATCGCCCATCTGGCACACGTCTTCCTCATCGTGCGCCATATATTTTTTTGTGCGGCGGAGCACCTTGTTATAGAGCGGATGCCGAGTCGTCGTTTCTACCGCCACGACGACGGTCTTGAGCATCTTATCGCTGACCACACGGCCTTCTAGAACTTTACGCGGCATACCTAGTGCACCTCCGCACCCAACTCGCGCTCGCGCAAGATCGTCTTGACGCGAGCAATATCTCGCCGTACCTGCTGGAAGCGCGCCGTATTCTTGATTTGGCGCGTCGCCGCTTGAAAGCGCAGGTTCATTTGCTCTCGGTAAAGTTCATCCAGTGTGCGAAGCAACTCTTCACGGCTCATCTCGCGGAGTTCTTTTGCCTTCATGCTCCCTCACCTCCGCTGAGTTCGACCTCTTCGCGCTCGATGAACTCGGTGGCAATGGGCAACTTGTGCGAGGCCTGCAAGAGCGCCTCTCGCGCCGTCTCGCGGTCAATACCGCCCACCTCGAACAAGATGCGCCCCGGCTTGACCACCGCCACATAGTGATCCACCGCCCCTTTGCCGCCGCCCATACGGGTCTCGGCGGGTTTCATCGTCACCGGCTTATCGGGGAAGATGCGAATCCACACCTTGCCCGCGCGCCGCAGCGTGCGCACGATGACGCGCCGCGCGGCCTCAATTTGCCGGCTGGTGATCCAGGCGGCCTCCAAAGCCTTGATGGCGTAATCGCCGTAATACAACTCGGTGCCCCGAGTGGCTTTGCCCTTCATGCGGCCGCGATGCTGCCGCCGATATTTGAGCCTTTTTGGCATTAACATCGTTACAACTCCCTCTGGGCCTCCGTGCTCACTTGGGCCGCTTCCGGCAGCACATCGCCCCGGTAAATCCACACTTTGACGCCGATGCGCCCGTAGGTGGTCAATGCCTCATCGTGGGCGTAGTCAATATCGGCGCGGATCGTATGCAGGGGCACGCGCCCCTCGCGCACCCACTCGGTCCGCTTCATTTCCGCCCCAGAAAGGCGACCCGCGCAGACGATCTTGATTCCCTTGGCGCCCCCGCGCATCGCCCGAATCACCGCTTGGCGCATAGCCCGCTTGTGCGAAACGCGCCGCTCGATTTGCTCGACGATGCTCTCGGCCACCACATGGGCATCCAATTCGGGGCGCTCGACCTCGACGACATCCACGCGCAGATTCTTGCCGGTGATGCTGGTCAACTTTTCCAGTTCCTCTTTGAGCGCGTTGACGCTCGCCCCGCGCCGCCCGATGACGATGCCCGGCTTGGCCGTCACAATGGTAACGCTGATCTGCTTGGGGAAGCGCTGGATTTCGATGCGCGAGATGCCGGCGCGCCCCAGGATTCGCTTAATCGTATCACGGATCGTAATATCCTCCGTGACAAGCCGGGCGTACTCCCGGCCCTCAGCGAACCACTTGGACTCCCAATCCTTGATAATCCCCAGTCGAAAGCCTATTGGATTTACCTTACGGCCCAAGTTTTCCTCCTTGCTGCCCCTAAACTCCGCCGAACCCGCGTTAGGCCTGCTTTTCGGCCAGCACGACGGTGATATGCGTGCTCCGCTTCAGGATCGGCTTGAACCGCCCGCGCGGCCCTGGGCGCCCCCGCTTGAGCATAGGCCCCTCGTCGGCCCGAATCTCGGCGATGTACAACTCGTTCGAGGAGAGGCCCAGGTTCTCCTCCGCATTGGCCGCTGCCGAGGCGATCACCTTACTCACGGCCTTGGCCGCTACTTTGGGGGTGAAGCGCAGCAGGGCCAACGCCTCATCCACATCGCGGCCGCGCACAAGGTCTGTAACCAGCCGCACTTTGTGCGGCGACATGCGAATGTATTTAGCAACTGCCCGGACTTCTACAGCCATCCCTATACTCCTCGCGTGCCCCGTGATTGCGCCTTACGCCCCCTTGGGTATGATGGGACCTCGGCGGGTGGCCATCCTCTATTTAACGCGCGTTCGGCGTTCCTTCGCCTCGTGGCCGCGGAAAAAGCGCGTCGGTGCGAACTCGCCCAGTTTATGGCCCACCATATTCTCGGTGATATAGATGGGGATATGCCGCCGCCCATCATGCACGGCGATGGTATGCCCCACCATCTGAGGGAACACCGTTGACGCCCGAGACCACGTGCGGATGACGCGTTTCTCTCCGCGGCGGTTCATCTCCTCAATCTTTTTTAGGAGTTTGGGCGATACATACGGGCCCTTTTTCAACGATCGCGACATATTTCGCTCCTCCTAACCAGTTCACATCGCCAGGCGAACTCGCGCCGGCTTGAGCCTACTTGCGATTCCCACCCCGCCGGCGAACGATGTACTTATCGGTGCGCTTGTTGCGCCGCGTCTTGTACCCCAAGGCGGGCTTGCCCCAAGGCGTCTTGGGGCCGGGCATCCCGACGGGGGCCTTGCCCTCGCCACCGCCGTGCGGGTGATCGCGCGGCGTCATCGCCGAGCCACGGGTCGTAGGCCGGAAGCCCAACCAGCGCTTGCGCCCCGCCTTGCCGAGTTTGATATTCGCGTGATCCACATTGCTCACCTGGCCGATGGTGGCCATACACTCTTTGCGGATCATACGCACCTCGCCAGAGGGCAAACGCACCTGGACGTATTCTCCCTCTTTGGCCAGTAACTGCGCCGCCGTGCCGGCCGCCCGCACCAATTGGCCGCCACGCCCCTTGTACAACTCGATATTATGGATCATCGTGCCCAAGGGGATGTTCTCCAAGGGCAGGGCATTGCCCACACGCACCTCGGCCCCTGGGCCAGACATCACCGTATCGTTCACCGCTAGCCCCATCGGCGCCAAGATGTAGCGCTTCTCGCCATCGGCATAGACGAGGAGCGCGATGCGCGCCGAGCGGTTCGGATCGTACTCGATGGAATCCACCCGCGCCGGGATGCCGACCTTATCGCGGCGAAAGTCAATAATCCGATACAGGCGCTTGTGCCCCCCACCGCGGTGGCGCACCGTGATCTTGCCGCGAACGTTGCGCCCGGCCTTTTCGGGCAGCGGCACCACCAGCGACTTTTCGGGTTCATCCCGCGTAATCTCTTCGAATGTGTACCCCGTCATGCCTCGACGAGAAGGCGTTGTGGGCTTGTAGAGTTTGATCGCCATAATCGCTCCCCTTCACTACGGCTAACGACGACGCGCAGGCCCCATCCGCGATTACACGCCCTCAAAGAACGAGATGCTCTCGCCCGGGGCCAATTTCACGATGGCCTTCTTCCAACTCTTGAGTTGGGCCTCATGCCGGCCAAAACGGCGCTTCTTGCCGCGCATAGAGATGATGTTGACCTCTTGCACGTGCACGTTGAACACCGCCTCGACGGCCTTGCGCACCAAGAGTTTGTTGGCGCGCACATCCACCTCAAAGGTGTACTGCGCTAACTCGTCGGCCTGGTAGTTCGATTTTTCGGTCAAGATGGGCCGTTTGAGAACTTCGAACAGATGCATCGCCTTATTCTCCGTTTACCTGCTAAATCGGCCTGGCCCCAGGCTTTAGGCCTCGCGGGTGGCGCCGAGCCAGCCGTGAATCATCTCCACGGCGTCACGCGTCATCAAGATGCGGTCGTAGCGCAAAAGGTCCCGCACGCTGAGGCAGTTCGCTCGCAACGTCTTGATAAAGGGCAAGTTACGCGCCGAAAGTTCAAAATTGTCGTTCGGCTCGGGCAAGAGCACCAACACCGTTTCGTCGGCGATATTCAACCGCTCCAGCATCGCCGAGACCTCTTTGGTGCGCGGCTCGGGCATCTCGAGCGAATCCAGCACGACGATTTGGTCTTCCGCCGCTTTGACCGACAGCGCCGAACGCAAGGCGAGGCGCCGCATTTTGCGGTTCATCTTTTGCGCGTAGGAACGCGGCTTGGGCCCCAGGGCAATGCCGCCCCCCACCCAGTGCGGCGCCACGATGCTCCCTTGGCGCGCGCGGCCAGTGCCCTTTTGCCGCCAGGGCTTGCGCCCCCCGCCCGATACCTCGCCGCGCGTTTTGGTGCTGTGCGTGCCGAGGCGTGCGTTGGCCATTTGGCGCACCAGGGCCTGATGCATCACGGCCACGTTCGGCTCAATCGCGAAAATATCATCCCGTAACTCTATTTGATCCACCGTATCGCCGGCCATGTTGCGAACCGGTACTTGCATGGCTACATCTCCTGCGTTTCATCTACCCGGCAAGCGGGCACTGGGTTCACCCCTGCTCGTTCCACGGCTTAGGATTTGATCGCGTTGCGCACCAAAAGGAGGCCGCCCGTTGGCCCAGGCACCGCGCCGCGCACGGCGATCACGTTGCGCTCGACATCCACCTTGACCACTTCGAGGTTCAGAACCGTGGTGCGGCGGTTCCCCATATGCCCCGGCGCGCGCAATCCTTTGAACACGCGGCCCGGCGTGGTGGTAGAACCAATCGAACCCACCGCACGATGCCGGTCAGATTGGCCGTGCGTCTTGGGGCCTCCGCGGAAGCCATAGCGCTTTACCGCGCCCGCAAACCCTTTCCCTTTGGAAGTGCCCGTAACATCCACCAGGTCGCCCGGCTTGAATACGCTCACGTCAATCACCTGGCCCACCTGGTACTCGGCCGCATCATCGGTGCGGATTTCGCGCAAGTACCGCACCGGCGGGTTAGACCCCAGATGCCCCGCCTCCGGCTTGTTGAGCCGAGGTTTGTGGCCATAGCCGATTTGAATGGCGTTATAGCCATCGGTGGCCACCGTTTTCACCTGGGTCACATAGCAAGGCCCCAGTTGAATAATTGTTACCGGCTGGACTTCCCCAGTCTCGGTAAAAAGGCGCGTCATCCCGATTTTCTTGCCCAAAAGGCCTTTTCGCTTTGCCATCTCCCACCTCAGGGGGGCCAAATTTGGGCAGCCGCTGGCGGCCGCAGGGCCTTCCAGGAGGGCTGCAGGGGCACATTCCCCCTTCCCCCGTTGTTTTTATGCCCTTGCGGGCGTTTTACAATTTGATCTCGATATCCACGCCGCCAGGCAGATCCAGGCGCATCAGCGCATCAATCGTCCTGGAATTGGGGTCCAGCACATCAATCAGGCGCTTGTGCGTGCGGATCTCCAATTGCTCGCGCGAATCCCGGTCGATAAACGGAGACCGCGCCACGCTAAAGCGCTCGATCTTGGTCGGGAGGGGCACCGGCCCCACCACGGCCGCGCCCGTGCGCTCCGCCGTATCCACGATCTGCCGCGCCGATTGATCGAGAACGCGATGGTCGTATGCCTTGAGTCGAATCCTGATCCGTTGCTGTTTCGCCATAGTCTCCTCGGATCGAGGGCCTGGGGCCGGCGAACGCCGCCCTAGGCCCGAATACGAAATGTCGTTTACTCGATGATTTGGGTGACGACGCCGGC
>JAIOAW010000023.1 GCA_019873625.1 Chloroflexota bacterium | reverse complement strand
ACGGCCAGGCAGCGCCCGGGGCTAGCGAGGACTACCGCAGGGCAAGGGTAACCAAGCCCATCCCCTCGCGGGCGGCCCAGGGCGATGGGGCTGATCGTCGTGCCCGTTGGGATGATCATCCGGCCAGGGGGAGGGTTCGCTCGAAGGCCTCGAGCCCATTGGAGCACCCACTCGGCCCTTCCTTGACACCTCACCATCGGCGGCTATAATGGCAAACGTTTGGTCGGGTATCTCCCGCGTTGGGGCGCATACGCCGCAGGGCGGCAGGAAGGCCCTCAAGCGCCCGAGCGGGAGGTTTTGTCTATCACCCATTGGACTACCGTGAGGAAGGGGAGCCTATGGCGCGGCGGTATATACGGCTATTGATTCTCATTCTCGTGATCGCCGTTGGGGCGGGCTGGGTGGCCTGGCCCACGAACCCGGGCATCCATCTGCGCGTGGGGAGCAAGGAGTTCAACCGCTCTTTGGACCTGCGCCTGGGGCTGGACCTCCAAGGGGGGATGCAGATGCTCCTTGAGCCGGACCTCCCCGCCGGCCAAACGGTGGATGCGGAGGCGATGGCCGCCGCCCGCGGCATCGTCGAGAACCGCGTGAACGGCCTGGGCGTGGCGGAGCCGATCGTCCAGGCGGTGAGCGGGAACCGCATCTTGGTGGAACTGCCGGGCATTGAAGACCCCGAAGCGGCCGTGGCCACGCTGAAGCAGACGGGCCTCCTCGAGTTTGTGGATACGGGCACCGAGTTCCTCCCGCCCGGCACCAAAATCCTCACCGATTACCGCACGCCGCAGGCCTCGACGGAGATCACGCCCACCCAAAAGATTTATCACACGGTGCTCACGGGGGGCGACCTCAAGACGGCGCGCGTGGAGTTCGAACCCCAGACGAACCAGCCCGTCATCGCCTTTGAGTTGAATTCCGAGGGCGCCAAGATCTTTGCCGAGCACACGGCGGCGAATGTGGATCGCTTTCTGGCCATCGTCCTAGATGGCGAGGTCATCTCCTGCCCGCGCATCCAGTCGGCCATCCCCGAGGGGCGAGGGCAGATCACCGGCCAATTCACCGTGGCCGAGGCCAAATCTCTGGTGTTGCAGTTGCGTTACGGCGCCCTGCCCATCCCTCTGCGGGTGCTCGATACGCGGGCCGTCGGCCCCACCTTGGGGCAAGATTCGGTGCAACGCAGCGTGCGGGCGGGGGTCATCGGCCTCGTCATCGTCCTCCTGTTTATGCTCATCTACTATCGTTTGCCGGGGTTCTTGGCGGACCTGGCCCTGCTCATCTATGCGCTCTTGACGCTCGCCCTGTACAAATTGATTCCGGTGACGCTCACGCTCCCCGGCATCGCGGGGTTCCTGCTCTCGGTGGGGATGGCCGTAGATGCGAACATCCTCATCTTTGAGCGTATGCGTGAGGAACTGCGCCAGGGGCGCACCCTCGAGCGGGCCATCGAGGCGGGGTTCCAGCGCGCTTGGACCTCGATCTTTGATTCCAACGTCTCCACCTGGATCACCTGCCTCATCTTGTGGTTGTTCGGGAGCAGTTTCGGGGCGAGCACGGTGAAGGGGTTTGCCGTGACGTTGGCCCTTGGCGTGTTGGTGAGTATGTTCACCGCCGTAACCGTGACGCGCACCTTTGTGCATACCGTGTTCGCCCTCGCCGGGGAGCGGCTGCGCGAGAAGCGCTGGCTGTTGGGCATTTAGGGGGATCATCAAGGGAGGAAGAGAGAGGGATGTTTGAACTCGTCCAAAAGCGCCGTTGGTATTTTCTCATTTCCGCCTTGTTGATCATCCCCGGTTTGCTGGCGATGCTCTACTCGACGGTTAAGACGGGGACGCCCGTGCAATTGGGCATTGATTTCACGAGCGGCTCCCTGCTGGAGGTGCGCTTTGAGAAGGCCATCACGCCCGGCGAGGTGCGCGAGGTGGCCGCGGCGAATGGGGTGGATGTAGCCGCCGTGCAAACGGTGGGCGATGGGCAGACGGTCGTCATCCGCACCAAGCCGATGGAAGTCGAGGCCAAAGAGGCCTTTAAGGCCGCCCTGGCGGAGGCCTTTGGCCCTTTGACCGAACTGCGCTTTGAGAGCGTCGGCCCCACGGTGGGCCGAGAGACGACCCGCGCCGCCGTGCTAGCCATCTTGGCCGCGTCGGTGGCCATCCTCTTCTTTATCGCCATAGCCTTCCGCAAAGTGCCGAATGCCTTCCGCTATGGGGTGTGCGCCATCACCAAGATGTTCCATGACGTCCTGGTCATCCTCGGCTTGGCAAGCATCTTGGGGCTGGTGGCCGGCTGGGAGGTGGACTCCCTTTTCTTGACGGCGATGGTCACGGTGGTGGGCTTTTCGGTGCAGGATGTTATCGTCGTGTTCGACCGCATCCGCGAGAACATCCGCCGCCGCCGTGGCGAGCCGTTCGAGACCATCGTCAACCGCAGTCTGCTGGAGACGCTCCACCGGTCGCTGGCCACGCAGTTGAACGCCATCTTTGTGATGATCGCCATCATCTTTTTCGGCGGGGCCACCATCCGCCAGTTTATGATCGTGATGCTCGTGGGGATGGTTTCAGGCACCTATTCGTCGCTCTTTTTCGCGGTGCCACTCCTGGTCGTGTGGGAGCGGGGCGAACTGGCCAAACTATTCCGCCCTCGGCGGCAGGCGGCCTAAGGCCGGCCTTGGCCTGAGGGGCAAGGGATGATCATCCTCCCGCAGAACCTTTTCTGCGGGAGTTTTGTCTATGGGAGGTGGTGTTATGGTGCGTTTTGCCCCTGCGCTTTACGATCGGCCGGGCCTGGAGGGGGTGCGGAGGCGGCAGATCGTCCGCGTGCTAGAGGCCGCACTCGAGGCTGTGGACCCCCGCGAGGCGGTGCGGCGCTTTGTGCGGCGCGAAGGGGAGACTCTCTGGGTCAACGGCCGCCCCTATGACCTTACAAAGATCGAGCGCGTGGTTGTGGTGGGCGCGGGCAAGGCGGGCGCGCCCATGGCCCAGGCCGTGGAGGAGGTGTTGGGGGGGCGCATCGCGGCCGGGTGGGTGAACGTCAAATATGCCCATACAGCGCCCACGGAACACGTGCACATCCATGAGGCAGGCCACCCCATCCCCGATGAGGCGGGCGTGTGGGGCGCGGAGGAGATCGCGCGCCTCCTGGGCCAGGCCGGGCCGCGCGATTTGGTCATTTGCCTCATCTCGGGTGGCGGTTCGGCGCTGATGCCCCTGCCCGTGGAGGGGGTCACTCTCGCCGATTTGCAGGCCCTGACGGACGCTCTCCTGCGGGCCGGGGCGAACATCGTGGAAATCAACACCATCCGCAAGCACCTCGATCGGCTCAAGGGGGGCAAATTGGCCGCGATGACCTCGGCGCCGCTCATCGCGCTCATCCTTTCGGATGTGGTGGGCAACCCGCTCGATGCCATCGCCTCCGGCCCCACAGTGCCCGATGAGACCACCTTTGAGGGGGCCTGCGAGATTTTGCAGCGTTACGGCCTTTGGGAGGGGGCGCCGGCTTCCATCCGCCGCTACCTTGAGGCGGGGCGTTCGGGCCAAGCGGCGGAAAATCCCAAACCGGGCGATGCGCTCTTTGAGCGGGTGCAGAACGTCATCGTGGCGAGCAATGACCTGGCGGCCCAAGCGGCGGAACGCGCCGCGCAGGCGTTGGGCTTCCACACGGTGCTCCTCACGACCTTTGTGGAGGGCGAGGCGCGCGAGGTGGCCAAGGTCTTTGTGGCGCTGGCCAAGGAAGAACTTGCCTCGGGGCGGCCGCTCCCTCGGCCGGCCTGCCTCATCGCCGGGGGCGAGACGACCGTCACCGTGCGCGGCCGGGGCAAGGGCGGCCGCAACCAAGAGATGGCCCTGGCGGGGGCCATCCAAATGGCCGGCCTGCGCGATGCCGCCCTCGTCTGCCTGGCAACGGATGGCACCGATGGCCCCACCGACGCCGCCGGCGCCCTGGTGGACGGGCAAACGCTCGAGCGCGCTCGCGCCTTGGGCCTCGACGCCCGCGCGCACCTGGCCGAAAACAACGCCTATCCCTTCTTCGCCGCTTTGGGAGACCTCCTCCTCACCGGGCCGACGAACACGAACGTGAATGACCTCACCTTCGTGTTCGTGTGGTAATGGGGCGGTCTAGGGTTTTTTGAAGAGGGCCTCCGCGCGGGCCTGGGCCTCTCCGAGCACCGAGGCGGCATCCAGGTCCTCGTTGATGATCGTCGTCAGTGCGTTGAAAAAGATCTGTCCTACCCCTTCCAGGCTCGCCGAGAGCACCGCCGGAACGACGATGAGGTTCTCGCTTTGGCTCACGGCGATGGTGGCCATCTCCTCGCCGGCGGCCTTGGCGTAATCTTTGCTCGTGGCGAGCGACCGCCTCGGCGGGAGGAGGCCCCCCGCGGCCTGCCAACTATCCGCCAAATACCGCGCCAGGAGGAGCGCCTCTTTGGGGTGCGCCGATTTCGTCGTGATAAAATAGCCCTCTACGTCGCCAAACCCCGCTTGCACGGCATCTTTGGGGAGGGGGAGCATCTTCCATTTGATGGTCCACTCGATGGGCATATTCCGCCCGCCGCGCGTGCTGTATTGCCCCAGCCATACGGCGCACCCCCCGCGCACTTGGGCCTCGGTGATGCCGTAACGCGGGAAGGCCTGCCGCAAGAGGTCCGCCTTGGGCGCCACGCCGTAGCGGTTAAAAAGATCGGCATACCACTGGACGGCCTCTACGGTGCGCGGATCATCCAGCGTGGGGCGCTTGGGGTCGTTGATGTTATCCACAATGCCCCCGCCGTGCAGGTACACAAAGACGATGGGGTCCATCGAGGTGGGGGAGGTGCAAAAGCCAAAGAGCCGCGCCGAACTGTTGGGCAAGCCCTCGGGGAAGTTCAACTTGTTCGTCACGTCGAGAAAATCGAACAGGTCCCAGTTGTTATTGGGCACGGCCACGCCAAGGGCGCTGGCCTGATCGAGGTTGATGTAGGCCACGAGCACGTCCACCCCCGCCGGGATGCCCCACTGCTGGCCGCCTACGTTGAGGGCCTCCCACGTGTTGGGAAAGTAATCGTCGCGGATATCCGCCCAATCCATCAACTGCATCTCATCCAAGGGGCGGATGAGGTTCGAGGAGATGTAATAAGAAAGGGAATCGCGCGAATCGCGAAAGAGGTCAACCTCTGAGGCGGCGATGGTGCGGCGCAAATCGGCGCCGGGGCCGGTGACCTCGAGGGCCTGCACCTTGATGTTGGGGTGCGCCTGGGTAAAGCGCTCGAACAGGGCCTTCATCTCTGGCCGCTCTCCGCGATAGGCCACGGTGAGCGTGACCGGCTCCGAGGCGGGCATCATCATCTTGGGCACGCAGGCCGATAGGGGCAAAAGGGTTAGGATAACGCTCATAAGGGCGAGGACAATACGGCGAAACATAGATAGGAATTCCTCCTTTCGCTCGATACGCGCCCGCTACACCGCGATGGAGACGGGCTTGCCCAGGCGAGCGCTTTCGATGGCGCCAAAGACCATCGCCAGGCTCTTGATGTTATCGGTAGCCGCCGTCTCGGGCTGGCCGCCATGCTGGACGCAGTGCACAAATTCGCGGATGACCCCCGCATGGCCGCCCACCTTGGCCCCCGCGTCATACGGGGGGATGGTCAGCCGCTCGAGTTCGGAGATAAAAGACCCCGTTTTGACGGCCACTTCGGCCTCCATAGCGTCGGCGCCATCCCAGCGGGCGCTGCCCTTCTGGCCAATGAGGCGCCAATCCCCCTCCCAAGTGGTGTTCAGCCCCTCGGCGCACCAACTCCCCCGGTAGGTAAAGACGATGCCGCCCGTCATCTCAAAGATGGCCACGGCCGACGCATCGTGATCGTACCAGGAGCCGGCGGGGTTCCATTCGTGGCAGTAAACGGAAACGGGGTCTGACCCCGTGATGAACCGCGCCGCGTCAAAGGTGTGAATGGCCATATCCAGCAGGAGGACGTGCTCCATATGGTCTCGGAACCCGCCAAAGTGCGCCCCGATGTAGAAATCGCAGTTGGCCGTGGTGAGGGGGCCGATCGCGCCGCTCTCGATAAAGTGGCGCAAGCGGCGGATGCGCGCATCATAGCGGCGGTTTTGGATGACGGCCAAAATCTTGCCGGCCTCGTTAGCCGCGGCGATCATCGCGCGGGCGTTCTCCATCGAATCGGCCAAGGGTTTTTCTCCCAAGACGTGGCACCCATAGGCCAGCGCCGTGAGGGTAACCTCTTTGTGGGCCTCAGGGATGGTGCAGTTGAACACCGCATCGGGCCGGGTACGTTCGAGCATTGAGGCAAGGTCGGCGCCTGTGGGCACCTGGAGGTTGAACTCCTGGGCGCGGGCGCGGGCTGCCTCTTCGGCGATATCCACCAGGCCGACGATCTCGACCTCGGGCATTTCGGCGATGCTGCGTAGCCAGGTGCGGCTGATTCCTCCGCACCCCACCAAGACGGCGCGTGTCGTTTGGCTCATCGTATCCTCTCTTGGGAAAGGTTCTGGATGATTCTACACCGCACGACGTTAGGCGGCAAAGCGCCCTGCACGGGAGCGCGAGGCTCCTGCCTCGCCCGCGGGCCAGGAGGCCCGCGCTCCGGATGCGGCGTGCTAGAGCCTCGCTTCAGCGTGGGCGCCTCTTTACACGAGGCGGGCCTTGTGCTAGAATGCCGCCGCTTCGAAGGGATTTTGAGATCGCAAGAGGTAGGAGGCTCCTATGAAAAAGATGACCATCCGCGATGTGGATTGGGCCGGCAAACGCGCGCTGGTGCGCTGCGATTTCAACGTGCCGCTCGATGAATCTCGCCGCATCACCGATGATATGCGCATCCGCGCGGCTGTGCCGACCATTCAATACCTCCTTGAGCATGGCGCAGCGGTGATTCTGTGCTCGCACTTGGGCCGGCCCAAAGGGGTGACGGAATCTCTCCGCCTGGACCCCGTCGCCAAACGCCTGGAGGAACTCTTGGGGCGCCCGGTGAACAAATTGAACGATTGCGTCGGCTCAGAGGTCGAGGCGGCGGCGAAGGCGATGAACCCCGGCGATGTGCTCCTCTTGGAGAACTTGCGCTTTCACCCCGAAGAGGAAAAGAACGACCCCGCCTTTGCGCGGCAGTTGGCCGCGTTGGCCGACGTCTATGTGAACGACGCCTTTGGCACGGCGCACCGCGCCCACGCCTCCACAGCGGGGGTGGCGGCCTATTTGCCGGCCGTGGCGGGGTTCCTTTTGGAAAAGGAACTCACCTTCTTGGGCCAAGCCTTAGAGAACCCCACCCGGCCCTTTGTGGCGGTGCTGGGAGGCGCCAAGATTTCGGATAAGATCGGCGTCATCAAAAACCTCCTCTCCAAGGCGGATATGCTCCTCATCGGCGGAGGCATGGCGAACACCTTCCTAAAAGCCAAGGGCTACGAGATGGGCGATTCCCTCGTGGAGGAGGCGAGCGTCCCTCTGGCCAAGGAGTTGATGGCCGCAGGCGAGGGCAAACTCTATTTGCCCGTGGATGTCGTGGTGGCCGACGCCTTTTCGGCAGAGGCGCAAAAGCGCGTGGTGCCGGCCGATGGCGTGACGCCGGGCTGGCGCGTGCTCGATATCGGCCCACAAACGGTGGCCCTCTACGCCGAAAAGGTCAAGGCGGCCGGCACCGTGGTGTGGAACGGCCCGATGGGCGTGTTCGAACTGCCGCCCTTTGCCGAGGGGACCTTTGCCCTGGCCAGGGCGATGGCCGAGAGCCAAGGGGTGACCATCATCGGCGGGGGCGATTCGGCGGCAGCGGTGGAGCAATCGGGCGTGGCCGACCGGATAACCCACATCTCTACGGGGGGCGGGGCCTCGCTCGAGTTCTTGGAGGGCATCGAACTGCCCGGCATCGCCGCGTTGAACGATAAGAAATAGCGTGCCATCGAGGGAAAGATGAGCGAGCCAAGGCGGCGGTTGGCCGTCCTCACGAGTGGGAGCGATAGCCCCGGGCAAAATGCCATCGTGCGCGCCGTGGTGCGTATGGCGCTCGCCCTGGGGTGGGCGCCATACGGCATCGAACGGGGGTTCGCTGGCCTGTTGCAGGGCATCGGCGAACCGCTCACCTCGCGTTCGGTGAGCAACATTATCGGCCGTGGGGGCACCATCCTCGGCTCCTCGCGGAGCGACCTCTTGCGTTCGCCCCTCGGGGTGCGGCAGGCCCTGCGCAGCCTGAACGAGGCCGGGATTGAGGGATTGGTGATCATCGGCGGCGATGGGAGTATGCACGGCGCCCAGGCGCTCAGCGAGGCCGGCTTCCCGACGGTGGGGGTGCCGGCGACCATCGAGAACGACGTGTACGGCACCGATATGGCCATTGGCGTGGATACGGCGCTCAACACGGCCCTGGATGCCATAGACCGCATCAAAGACACGGCCTCTTCGCACGAGCAGGCCTTCCTCATCGAGGTAGCCGGCCAAAAGTCGGGCTATTTGGCGCTGATGGCGGGGATCGCGGGCGGCGCGGAGATGGTCTGCATCCCGGAGGCGCCCTACACCCTGGAGCAGGTGATCCAAGAAATCGCCGCCGCTTACGTGCGCGGCAAGAAGCACTGCATCGTGATGGTGGCCGAGGGTGCCAAACCCTCCGCGGCAGAGATGGCCGAGGCGATGGCCAAACGCCGCGCCGAGACGGGGTTTGAGGTCCGTTTGAGCCTGCTGGGGCATATTCAGCGCGGCGGCTCGCCCACGGCGTATGACCGTTTTTGGGCTACGCGGCTGGGGGCAGAGGCCGTGCGGCAACTGGCCCAAGGGGCGAGCGGCGTGATGGTGGGCGTGCTCGAAGGGCGCTTGGCGGCAACGCCTTTGGCGGAGGTGGTGGCCCGCACGCGCACCATAGACGCGCACGATTACGAGATGGCGCGGGTGCTCGCCAAGTAGAGCGATTGGCCTTTGGGCAGAAAAAGCGGCCCCACAACCCGAGGGTTGTGGGGCCGCTTCCTTTTGGGGCGCGCTACTGTTCCGTGTTCCTGACCTTGGCCTGAGCGGCGACGGCCGCGGCCTTGGCCTCGGCCTCGGGGTCCAAATAATAATGGCGGATCGGCCGGAGATCGTCATCCAACTCGTACACCAGGGGGCTGCCCGTGGGGATGTTGAGTTCGGTGATCTCTTGATCGGAGATATGATCGAGATATTTGACCAGGGCACGCAGGCTGTTGCCGTGGGCCACGATGAGCACGCGCTGGCCCGCCTTGACCACGGGCGCGATGGTTTCATGCCAATAGGGGAGCATCCGCTTGACGGTATCTTTGAGGCTCTCCGTCAGGGGGAGTTCCTCTTTGGAGAGGCTAGCATAGCGGCGATCTCGCCTGGGGTGGCGCGGGTCGTCCTCCGTGAGGGGCGGGGGCGGCACGTCATAGGAGCGCCGCCAGATGTGCACCTGCTCCTCGCCGTGCAGGGCGGCCGTCTCGGCCTTGTTCAGGCCTTGTAGGGCGCCATAATGCCGTTCGTTGAGGCGCCAGGAGCGGTAGACGGGAATCCACATCAGGTCCATCTCGTCGAGGATGATCCACAGCGTGCGGATGGCGCGCTTGAGGACGGAGGTATAGGCCACATCGAACGTATAGCCGCCCTCGATGAGGAATTGGGCGGCCTGTTTGGCTTCCTCTTTGCCCTTTTCAGAGAGGTCCACATCCGTCCAGCCCGTGAAGCGGTTTTCCAAATTCCAGATACTCTCGCCGTGGCGAACGAGAACCAGTGTGTGCATCGCCATTACTCCATTTCAAGGGGCATATACTACGGTTCGCAGACGTATCATATTTATTGTGCCCCAAAAAGGGGAGATGGTCAAAAACGAGGGTTGAAGAAGATTTTACTGATTATAATTTATGTCATATCATTATGTCGAGGCGAGTGGCAAGGGAACCTGAAGGAGGGGGACGATGGCGGTTGTAGCGGGTTTGATTCTGGGTGTGGTTATGTTTATGCACGCCTGGCAGTTGTTTGGCTTTTCAGCGCCCAAAACGACGGGATTGATAGGGGCTGCAGGGGCGACCCTTCTTGCCTTGCTCCTTGCCCTGAAGCCCCTGCCTCTCCTTACGCCGGCTTCGGCTTCAGCCCTCTCTGCTGCGGTAGTCGTTTGGGCGATCTATGCGGCGCTGGTGGCCGGCGTGGGTTTGTGGGATTTCGACGCACGAGGGTTGGGGTTCTATAGCGCCTTTGGGGCGGTGGTGATGATAGTCCAGATGATATACAGCATCGTATCCGCGTTTAGCCTAGCCGGGCTGATATGCGGCGTGGTGCAATTCATCGCCTTTGCGATGCTCTTCTTCTATCTGGCTATTCCCTTCACCGTCTTGCGGAAGGCGACAGCATGGGTTTTGGTTATCGCCGGGCCTATCCATGGGATCCTAGCCGTGTTGGTGCTTATGGGGGGCCTGACCTAATAAAAAAGCGGCGATTCGCACTTTCCCACTCGCCTCATAGGGGTTCGTGTTGCGGCAAAATCGAAGGTTTGGCCAACTCCTTCTGTGGGCATTAGCCCACAGAAGGAGTTTTTATTGGGAGAAGAACGCTCCATTGGGTAGGCCAGGGTGGGTGTGGTATAATAGCCGAGCAATTTCCGGAAGGGTTTGGGGATGTCCATCCTTTCTGCCTCAGGGCTGAGCAAATTCTACGGCGCGCAAGAGGTCTTCTCGGGGCTGGAGCTCTCGGTGGCCAGGGGGGATAAGATTGCCCTCGTCGGCCCAAACGGCGCCGGCAAGACGACCCTTCTACGGCTCCTGGTGGGCCTGGAGGAGCCTTCGGCCGGCACGATCCGCCGGGCGCGGGGCCTGCGCATCGGCTACCTGCCCCAAAAGCCCACGCTGGCTAGCGACCAGACGCTCTATGGCGAGATGTTGAACGTCTTTGCCGAGTTGCGCGCGCAGCAGGCCGCCCTTGAAGACCTGGCCCACGAGATGGCCCTTCACCCCGCCTCCGAAGAGGCGATGCGCCGCTATGCCGAGGCGGCGGAGCGCTTTGAACTCGCGGGCGGCTACGAGTACGAGAACCGCATCCAACGGGTGCTGAGCGGTTTAGGGTTCGGGCCGGAGACCTATTCTTGGCCCATCGCCATCTTGAGCGGCGGGCAGATCACGCGCGCCCTCCTGGCGCGCCTCCTCCTGCAAGCGCCGGAACTCCTCGTGCTCGATGAGCCGACGAACTATCTCGATTTGGCGGCGTTGGAGTGGCTGGAGGGCTATCTGCAAAGTTGGCCGCACAGCCTCATCGTCGTCTCGCACGACCGGTATTTTCTCGATAAGGTGGCCACGCGGGTATGGGAATTGAACCATGGCCGCCTGGAGGCCTATCGGGGCAATTACAGCCATTACGTCGAGCAGCGAGAGGCGAAGCGCCTGCGCGCCGAGCGCGAGTTCGAGGCCCAACAGGCCTACATCGCCAAGACGGAGGAATTCATCCGCCGTTACAAGGCGGGCCAAAGGTCGCGCGAGGCCAAAGGGCGCGAAAAGCGCCTCAACCGCTTGGCGCGTTTGGAGGCCCCCCGGCAAGATCGCACGATGGCTATGCGCCTGGAGGCCGACCTGCGCTCGGGCGATCAGGTGCTCATCGCACAGGATGGGATAACCATCGGGTTCAGTGCGCCGCCGGGCCAGGCTGAGGGCGAGGGCAGCCCTCGCATCCTCTTTCGCACGGGGCCGATACTCGTCGAACGGGGAAATCGTGTGGCCCTTTTGGGGCCGAATGGCTCCGGCAAGACGACGTTCATCCGCACCATCTTGGGGGAACTCAAGCCGCTGGAAGGGCACATCCGCCTGGGGGCGAGTGTGCGCATCGGCTATTTGCCGCAGGCGCCCGGTTGGCTCGACCCGACCCTGACGGTGCTCGAGCAGGTGATGGCTTCTAGCGGCCTCTTGGCCGAGGAGGCGCGCCACATCTTGGGGCGGTTCCTTTTTTCGGGGGAGGAGGTATTCAAAGAGACGGCCGTCCTTTCGGGCGGGGAACTCGCGCGCCTGGCGCTCTGCCTCCTGACGCTCCGTGGGGCAAACCTGCTCATCTTGGATGAGCCGACGACGCACCTCGATATCGCTTCACAAGAAGTGCTTCAGCAGGTGCTCGGCGAGTTCGAGGGGACGATCCTCTTTGTCTCGCATGACCGCTATTTGATTGACGCCCTGGCCACGCACATTTGGGAAATCGAACAGGGGGAACTGCGCCAGTTCGAGGGGAACTATACGGCCTATCAGGCCGCCAAACAGGCCCTCGCCGCCGAACGGGCGCTCGCCAAGGAGGATAGCGCGTCCGAGTGGGCGATGCGCCAGCGCGCCCTGCGGCAGAGACAGTTGGCCCTGCGCCGGCGCGAGGAGCGCCTACACACCTTGGAGCGCGAAATCGCCCAATTGGAAGAGGCCTTGGAGCGCACCGCCTCTCGGTTGGATGCGGCCAGCGCCGCGCAGGATGCGGCCCGCGTCGCCGCCCTGGGGCGCGAATACGAGGCCATCGAGCAAGCCCTGGCCGAGCGGCTGGAGGAGTGGGAGCGCCTGGCCAGCCTAGCCGAGGAGCAGGGATGATCGTCATCGGCCTGACGGGGAATATCGCCTGCGGCAAGAGCACCGTGGCCAAGATGCTCGAGGCGCTGGGCGCTTGTGTGATTGACGCCGATCGCCTGGCCCACGAGGCTATGCGCCCGGGCACGGCGGTGTATCGCGCCATCGTAGAGCGCTTTGGCGAGGGCATCTTGGCCGGGAATGGGGAGATTGACCGGCGTGCCTTGGGGGCCATCGTCTTTCGGGATGCGGAGGCGCTGGCTGACTTGGAACGCATCGTTCACCCGGCGGTGATCGCCGAGACGCTGCGCCGCCTGGGGGCCTGTGAGCGCCCCGTGGCCGTGGTGGAGGCCATCAAACTCCTGGAGGCCGAGATGCACCGCCATTGCCATACGGTGTGGGTGGTTACCTGCTCGCGTGAGGTGCAGTTGGCGCGGCTGATGACAACGCGGGGCCTCAGCGCGGAGGAGGCGGAGGTGCGCATCGCGGCCCAGCCGCCGCAGGCGCTCAAGGTGGCCCGCGCCGATGTGGTCATTGAGAACTCGGGCCCCCTCGAGGAGACCTGGCGGCAAGTGGTGCGCGCCTGGAATGCCTTGCCCGGCGCGCCGCCCGCACCCGAAACGGCGCCGTGGGCAGGCTGTGAAAGAAAGGGGGACGATTGATGCGCGCGTTTTTCAAAACCCTTTTTCAAGGGCACCCACGGTTGGCGAGTTGGCTCGTCCTTTCTGTGGGGATGGTCATCCTCTTTCTTGTCGCTGCGCGAGGCAAAGGGCTGACGCCGGGGCAATTGGCGGCCCTGAGCGCCCTGTGCGTGGGCGTGGCCGGCCTGTGCGCGTGGATCATCGGTTGGGGCGCGGAATGATCTCGCCTGCCGTGGTGCGGCGCGGGGGTGTGCTGTGGGGGTTGGTGTGCCTCGCCGTGCTCCTCTTGGGGTGCCGGGCGACCTCCGGTGCCCCGGCGGAGGCGCTTACGCCGGCGGCGCCTTCCCCTCCGCCCTCAACGCCCGCCCTCCAGGCCCCACCTACGCCCCTGCCCCCTACGCCGACGGCCGCACCCAAGGCCCCGCCCGATCCGGCCCCTACTGCTACGCCGCCCCTCACGCCCACGCCCCCACCGACGGAGTGGGGGCCGCTCGTCGTCATTGACGCCGGCCACGGCGGCAAGGACCTCGGGGCGCGCCACTTTGATGAGGCGGGACATATGGATTTTTACGAGGCCCAGGTCAACCTCGATTTGGCCCTGCGCGTGCGCGACCTCCTCGTGGCGCGGGGCTACCGCGTGCTCCTCACGCGGGATGGAGATTACCGCCTGTTCGAGGACCAAGATGTGAACGGCGACGGCGAGGTGAACACGGTGGATGAGAGCCAGGCCCGCGTGGATTTCATCAACGCGAGTGGTGCGGAGGCCTTTCTCTCCATCCACCAGAACGCCTTCGAATATCCCGATGGGCGGCCGGTGGGCGACGTGGGGGGCACGGTGGTCTATTACTGTGCCGATCGCCCCTTCAGCGAGCAAAGTTATCTCCTCGCCCAAAAGGTGCACGAAAAGATCCTCGAGGCGTTTCACGATTTGGGGCACGATGTGCGCGACCGCGGCGTGCTGGATGATTACGTCCTGCGCGAAAAGGGGGTGCCGGGGGCGCATCTCATCCTTCTCGGGCCCAAGTCAGAGCGCATCGTGCGCCCCAGCGAGATGCCCGGCGTCTTGAGCGAGACGCTCTTTATCACCCATAACCGCGAGGCGCAACTCGCCCGAGACCCCTCGGCGCTGGATCGCTTAGCCCGCGCCTATGCGGACGCCTTCGACGCCTATTTTGAGGCCCTGCGAGAGGCCTCCGGGGGGTGCCGTGAAGAAGGGCTAAGAGGCCTTCGGGTGGCCGCGGCGGGAGATATCCGTATCCAGCAGGATGGTTACAGGGCCGTCGTTGAGGATTTCCACGAGCATCATCGCGCCGAAGCGGCCCGTCTCCACGCGGCGCACGCCCTCTTGGCGCAGGCGTTCGACAAAAGCGTCTATCAATGGGGAAGCCACTTCGGGCGGGGCGGCATCGCTGAAACTGGGGCGGCGGCCGCGTTGGGCATCTCCATACAGGGTGAATTGCGAAACGACCAGTGCCTCTCCCCCCACCTCGAGGAGCGAACGGTTGAACTTGCCCTCCTCATCGGCAAAGATGCGCAGATGGGCCACCTTTTGGGCGAGCCAGGCCGCTTCTTCGGGGCCATCTCCCGTTTTGACGCCGACCAAGATCACCAGCCCCGGGCCGATCTGCCCGATGACTTCCCCGTTGACGGAGACCGAACCGCGCGATACCCTCTGGATGACCGCCCTCAAGGCCCCTCCTCCCGCTAGAGTGCGTCCGCGATCCCCATTCGGTGCGAGGCAACTTGCCTATGCGCCACGCTTGGGTTATAGTCTAATCGAATAGGGGGTTAGCGAAGATGATGGTCAAACTCATTATGACGTGGAACATCCGCGAAGGCAAAGAGACCGAATACCTCGAATTCCTGACCCAAGAGTTTGCCAAGGCGATTATGGCGATGGGCATCCAACCCACGGATGCCTGGTATGCCGTGTGGGGGCAAGGGCCGCAGGTCATCGCGGGCGGCGTGGCGCAAGACCTGCGCACGATGGAGCAGGCGCTGAATAGCGAGGCGTGGGCCGCCTTCCGCGAGCGCCTGGAACGCCTGGTTACCGGGTTCCAATACAAGGTCGTCGAGCACACGGGGGGCTTTCAGCTTTAGCACCCGTCGAACGTATGAAAATAGATGCCGGGTCCGCCCAAGCGGCCCGGCATCGCGCTTTTTCAAGAGGGGAAAAGATCAATCGTCGCTTTTTTCAGGGGTTTTCGTTTCGGAGGAATGCTTTTCTTCGGCGCCCTTGGAGGCGCTGTGGTCTGACTTGGGCATAAGGTTCGAGGTCGAGGCCTTGTGATCCGTCACGTAAAAGCCGCTCCCCTTGAAGATGATGCCCACCGGCTGGATGACGCGATGCACCGAACCGCCGCACTCAGGGCACGTCGTCAAGGGCTGCTCTGAAAAGTGCTGAAAGCGCTCAAAGGTGATTCCGCAATCTTCGCAGCGATATTGGTAGGTTGGCATAGACTCGCAAACCTCCTTATCGGCAAGTTCGGCTGGAGTGGGCACAAGGGCGCACCCCGCAAGTACACTGCCCCATTATAGCCCAGGCGCGCCATCGGGCAAATGGACGCTTTCCGCAGAAAAACTATCCCAACCCTATCCCAAAAGTTATCCAAAATAACCCAATTTATTTGAAATGGCCACACACCACTTGACAAAGCACGGCGGATTTGCTACAATGGAGTTAGAACAAACGTTCTAATATCCTTGAGAGGGAGGCCAAGATGCTCGCCTGGAATAACCCCCTCGATCGCAAGCGCCAGGGAACCCATTATGCCGATCGGATGCACCGCATTTTGAGCGTCTGCCAAGATTGCGGCATCCTGTGGCACGATGAGCGCGTAACCTACCGCAACGGCGTGGTCGAGACGAAACGGGTGGATGACATCACCCCCGTGGGGACGGTGCTCGTAACCCCCCAGTACGAAAAGTACGGCCTGCGCGTGAACCCTCGCGTCTTGCCGCGCCTGCGGCGTATGGCCGATCAATTCGCCTACGCCCTCAACGTGCCGAGCGCCTCGGTGGAGGTGGATGGCAACATCGTCTACATCCGCGTGCCCATCCCCCACGAGGGCAAGATGCCCCTCATCACCTTTCGGCAGGCGTGGAACATCCAGCCGGATATCCCCGTGGGGAGCCTCCTGTTGGGGGTGGATGACGACCATCACCAACTCTTGCTCGATATGACGGCGCCCACGAACGTGCATGCTGCCGTCATCGGGATGACGGGGAGCGGCAAATCCACCCTGATGCGCACGATGATCCTTTCGGCGGAATTGGTGGGGGGCGCGCAGGTGGCCTTGTTCGACCCAAGCAACGGCTTCTATCCCCTCTCAGGGCACCCCTCCGTGTGGCGCGGGGGGCTATTCCGCACGCCGGATGAATGCGAAATCGGCCTGGAGGCCCTGGCGAACGGCCTAGGGCGGCGGCGCGAGGGGTTACTCTACGTCTTTGTGGATGAGGTGCCGGAACTCATCGTTCAACGGCCGCGCATCCGCGAATACCTGGCTCGGTTGGCCCAGGCCGGGCGCCACGCCGGCATTCACCTCATCATCGGCGCACAACACTTGTTGGCCAGCCAATTAGGCCCTATGACGATGCGCAACATCCCCGTGCGCCTCGTAGGCCGCGTGGCCGACCGCACGGCGGCCTACAACGCCACCGCGCGCAACGATACGGGCGCTGAGCACCTCCGCGGGCGGGGCGATTTCATCGTCGTGAACGGCAGCACGGTGCGGCACTTTCAGGCGGCCTGCGTCACGCCCGATTTGCTGGAAGATTGGAGCCGGCGCTACCCGCCGAGGCCGCCGATGGTGCCCGTGCGCGCCAGAGAAGAGGTCGCCGCGGTGGCCGCCGTGGAGAGGGAGGCCAGTTGGGGGTCGGGCGGTATGGGCGGGCGCCCGCTCGATGAGATTCCTCCCTCGGTGCTTCGCGAAATCCGCCGTTACGTGGAGCAACATGGCAAGGAACCCTCGTCCAACTGGATTTATCGGCTCACCAAGGCACACCTGCCGACGGGCGGCTTCAACCGCGCCAAGGCGCGGCGCGCCCTGGAACTCGCCCTGAACCCGGAGGCCTATCAGCCCCAGGGGGAGGCGCGCTGAGTAAGGAGAGGGAGGTAAGGCGATGAAAGGCGTGTTCTTGGCGGTGCTCACCATCCTCGGGGCCATCGGGGCGTTGGCCGTTCACCAGGTGGCCCAGCCTTGGCGAGGGGCACTCGTGGCCTGGCTCCTGATCAGTTTGGGTTTGGGGAACCTGATCCTGCGCGCTCTAAAGCACTATTTGGATTACCGCGCCAGCGCCCCTCGCGAGGTCCGCCGGCCGCCCAAGCGCTATACGCCCTATCGCGGCTTTGAGGGGCTACGCGTAACCTACTCCGACGCAGCCGGCAAAGGGCGTTACATCATCCGCTAAAAGGCACTGCGGGCTAACTAGCCCGCAGTGCTTCCGTAACCCCTACTCCTCTGGGGATTTCGCTTTGGCCTTGAGGTCGGCAAGGTGCTCTTCCACCGCCTTCATTTCCTGGCGAAGGGCCTCAAGGTAGCGCTCCAGCCAGGCGATGCGCTCCTCGCGGGAGACAAAGCGGCGGCGGAAGGGGATAGGCCCCTCGCCGTGGCAGCCGCAGAACCATCTTCCGAAGGCGTGGTGAAAGCCGAAAGGCCCCCACCGCCCCTCTCCCTCGTGATGGCACGGGCCGCCCATCCCAAAGCGAAAGCCGAAACGCGGTCCTCTTTCCATCGTGAACCTCCTATTGATCTTGGCGCGCGCCCATATCGCGCTCTAGCCGCTCCAAAAAGGCGTCAATATCGGCCCGCATTGCGGCGAGCCGCGCCGCCCACACGCGAAGGAACTCCAGGCCCTCCTCGGTGATGGTGTAGCGGCGCCGCGCCGGGCCTTGGCCCTCCGTATCCCACGTGGAGGTAACCCACCCTTCGGCCTCCATTTGCCGCAGGGTGCGGTAGAGGAGGCCGGGGTCGGCGTGGGGCAACATAGGGTCGCGGGCCAGGCGTTCCATCAACTCGTAGCCGTGGCTAGCGCCCTGAGAAAGGAGCAGGAGGAGGCAGGGCTGAAGGAACCCCCTCAGCCGGCCCCCTAGGCAACAGCCCCCTTCTGGGCCAGGGTGATGGTGGTGATGTGGGTCAAATCTCATTTAACTGCACCTCGTGTATATATGACAAAAACATATATAGGCTCAAACGTCTAATCTGTCAAATGGGCCTATGGAGCGCCCTGGGGAGCCTGGCGCGCTTGCCAAGCGCGGAGGGTTGTGCATCATAGGGGCAGGGCAGGCATCTTGGTAAGGAGGCGAAAGATGGCCGCAAGACCGATCATCACCGGGTTAGAGATCACCGAGTTTACCTACGTTTTGGAGGAGTTTGGGAGGGATTACAACGGGTTCAACCTCATCTATGAGCCGGGCGGCAAGGTCACGATGAAGGGGGCCGTCCTCCAGGTGTTCACCGATCAGGGCCTCGTGGGTGAATATGAGACGAGCCTGATGCATATGTTCACCCTGCCGATGTTCGCCGACTATCTCATCGGCAAGAACGCCCTGGAGCGCGAGCGTATCTATCAAGACGTCAAGCGCGCCCTGCGGCAGTACGCGCGGCTGGGCATGGCCGCGGTGGACGTGGCCCTGTGGGATATCGCCGGCAAATTCTACGAAGCGCCCATCTACGAACTGTTGGGCGGGCACATCAAGCCGCTCAAATGCTACGCCAGCACCACCCATGGCGACCACAACGGGGGCCTCGATTCGCCGGAGGCCTATGCCGATTATGCCGAGCAGTGCCTGGAACGCGGCTACCCGGCCTTCAAGATCCACGGCTGGGGGAATTCGCTCGTCGAGTTAGAGATCGCCAATATCCACGCCGTGGGCAAACGCGTGGGCGGCAAGATGGACCTGATGCTCGACCCGGCTTGCGAATTGAACACCTTTGGCGATGCCATCAAGGTGGGGCGCGCCTGCGATGAGGAGCACTTTTTCTGGCTGGAGGACCCCTACAAGGACGGGGGCATCTCGCAATTTGCGCACCGCAAACTACGCCAGTTGATTCGCACGCCCCTCTTGCAGACGGAGCATGTGCGCACGCTCGAACCCCACGTGGATTTCGCCCTGGCCGATGCGACCGATTTTGTGCGGGGAGATATCGTCTATGATGGCATCACGGGCGTGATGAAACTGGCCCACGCCGCCGAGGGCTTGGGGATTGACATCGAACTCCACGGCCCCGGCCCCGCCCAGCGCCACGTGATGACGGCCCTCCGCAACACGAACTATTACGAGATGGGCCTCCTCAACCCCAAGACGCCGCGTTGGGGCGCGCCGATTTACCTCGACTATGAGGATGGGTTCGACGCGGTGGATGACAAGGGGTGCGTCTATGCGCCCACAGGGCCGGGGTTGGGCGTGACGCTGGATTGGGAATACATCCGCAAGCACACGGTGAACACGATGCGCTTTGGCAAATAAGGGGTTCTCGGTCGCAAGCCCTATGGAGGAGGAACAGGGTGATGCCCCAAAAGGCCGTTGAGAGCGCCAATATCCAACAGGTCGTGCCCTTTTTGGGGGTCCACGATATGCCAACCTCCCTGCGGTTCTATGTAGAGGGCCTGGGGTTTGCTGTGACCAAGCGATGGATGCCCGACGGGAAGATGCGCTGGTGCTGGCTGGAACGCGAGGGTGCGGCTTTGATGCTGCAGGAATTTTGGCAAGACGGTTCGCACGAGGGGGCGCCAGAGGGGGTGCTCGGCGCGGGGATGTGCCTCTATGTTATCTGCCGCGATGCGATCGCCCTCTATCGCGAGTTCAAAGGGCGGGGCATAGAGGCCTCGCCCCCCTTTGTGGGCAATGGGATGTGGGTCACCGGCGTAACCGATCCAGATGGGTACTCCCTCTATTTTGAAAGCCCGACGGATGCGCCCGAGGGAACCGTGTTTGCTCTCGATGAGGCGTAGGCAAGGGTCGAACCTCTGAAAAGAGAGGCCTTCCGTATAGGCTCCGGCTGCGGCTAGCCCCATCGCGGTGGGCTATTTGCAGCCGGAGCCTGGCCAAAGGGGAGAGGCCCCTTACGGGCGCTCCCGATGATTAGGATGGGGCGGGCACGATGCGGTATACCTCGCCCGGCTGAGTGGGGAATTCGAGCACGTCCTGGGCGACCCTCCTCACGGGCACCTCTTGGCCGTTCGAGGAGAGGATAACCCAGTTGGCCAGCGCTTCGAGGCGGCAAGGCCGCCCGAGCCTGGAGAGGATTTCGGCCTCTGTGAGTTGGCCCCCTTTCCACGAGAGTGTAACCTCAAAACCGCCCCGCGCACGTAGGCCCTTTACATAACCCTCTTGCCAAGCGCTGGGCAGGGCGGGCAGGAAGGCCAAAAATCCCTCGTGACTCTGGAGCAGCATCTCAGCGATGCCCGCCGTGGCGCCCATATTTCCGTCAATCTGAAAAGGCGGGTGCGCGTCGAACAGGTTGGGGTACAGCCCCCCTCGCCGGTAGTTAAAATCGGCGGGGTCAATCAGCGTGAAAAGGTCGGTGAGGATTTTGAAGGCGCGGTCGCCATCTTTGAGGCGCGCCCAGCAGTTGACCTTCCACCCCATAGACCAGCCCGTGCTCTCATCGCCGCGTAGGTCAAGCGAGCGCTTGCAGGCCTCGAACAACTCGGGCGTCTCTCTGCGGGTGATCAGGCTGAAGGGGTGGAGGCCCATAAGGTGCGAGATGTGCCGATGGTGCGGGTCGGCGGCCTCCCAATCTTTGAACCACTCCTGCAAATCTCCCTTTTTCCCAATCTTGAAGGGGTAAAGTCGAGCGCGCGCCGCCTTCAATCGCGCCGCGAACTCGGCATCCACCCCAAGGGTTTCGGCTGCGGCAATGCAATCGTCGAAATGCTGCCGGATGATGGCCATATCAAAGGTGCTCGCCATACTCGTTTGCGCTTTCAAACCGGCCTCGGTGATGAACGTGTTTTCACACGAGACGGAAGGGCACGTGACGAGGTGCCCCTCCTGGTCCTCGATGAGCCAATCCAGGCAGAATTCCGCCGCGCCTTTCATAAGGGGATAGGCCGTTTCTCGCAAGAAATCGAGGTCACCCCCAAAGGCAAAATGCTCCCAGAGGTGGGTGCACAGCCAGGGGCCGGAGAGGGCAAAGTTCGCCCAAGTCGGCTCGCCGCCGCCGTAATTCCCCACGGGGGCGGCCTGCGCCCAGATATCGGAATTGTGGTGAGAGCACCACCCCCGGCAACCGTAATTCGTGCGGGCAACCTTTTCCCCATTGACGCGCAGGTTTTGGATAAAATCGAAAAGGGCCGTCGTGCATTCGGGGAGATTCGTCGTTTCGGCCGGCCAGTAGTTCATCTGCGTGTTGATGTTGAGCGTATAGTTGCTCGACCAAGGCGGCTGGAGTTGGTCGTTCCAGATGCCCTGCAAGTTGGCCGGTAGAGTATGGGGCCGAGAACTCGCGATGAGCAGGTATCGCCCATATTGGAAGAGAAGCGCGACGAGCGAGGGATCCCGCGTCTCCTGAAAGGCCGCGATGCGCCGGTCAGTGGGGAGATCGGGGGCGGTGGTTTCCTCCCTCAGGCGGATCGTTAGCCGCCGGAAGAGGGGCTGATATTCGGCGAGGTGCTCTCGCCGCAGGGCGGCAAAACCCGCTGCTGGCTCGCCCCGCACGCGGCCCTGCAGCGCGGAAAGCGCGGCAGCGGTGATGGCGAGCGGATCCTTGCCCTCGCGGCTGGGCGAGCGATCAAACCCGTTGAAACTGGTGGCCGCCACGAGGATGAGCAGCACCTCATCCGCCCCAGAAACCTCGAGCGCCTCTTCGAGGCTCGTCAGGCGCCCCCCTTGGGGGCACACCCACACGCGGGCCGCGAAGGTCATCCCCTCCTCCCCATAGCGGATGGGGTTTTCGGTGTGCAAATAGTGGGGATCGTCCTGTTCGGGAGCCTTGCCGGTGAGCAAAAGGCTATCCCCTTGGGCCTGGGTGCGGGATTGGAGGGGGCTAGTCATCCGCACGCGGAAGGTCAGCCCGCCGGGGCGCGAGGCCGCGAGCCGCAGGATGAGCGCATTGGCCGGGGCGGAGATAAAGGCCTCGCGCGTGTAATGGGCCTCGCCCAGGCGATATGCCACGTGATGGCTGGCCGTATCCAGGTCAAGCCAGCGGCGATAGCCCTGCACCTCGGCATGGCCGAAATCCAGATATACGTCGCCAAAGGGCAGGTAACTCTGGGTATATGGGCCTTGCATCCCGCGGACCAGGCGATCTGCCAGGTCATATTGGCCGGCGAACACGGCCTCGCGCACCTTGGGGAGGTAAGAGGGGGCCGTGGGGTTCGTGTGGTCGCGGGGGTAGCCCGACCATAGAGACTCCTCGTTGAACTGCACCCGCTCCCTATCCGTGCCGCCAAAGATCATCGCGCCAAGCCGGCCATTCCCCAGGGGGAGCGCTTCTACCCAATAGTGGGCGGGGCGGTCATACCAGAGCACGTTCGGGCCCAAAGGGGCATTTCCTGTGGAGGGCGTCGCCATCTCGAAAGGCCTCCTAAATCCTTGATGTGAAAAGGCTGTGCCCCGATGATAGAATCAAGCGGCCCCTCTGGCAAGGCGAGGGACGTGCGGAAGGCCAGAGACCGTTTGGCGCATACTCTGGGGCGTGCTATAATGCGCAGCGGAGAGGTCGCATAGTCCGGTCGAGTGCGCACGATTGGAAATCGTGTGGGCGATGAGCCCCGCGGGTTCAAATCCCGCCCTCTCCGCCTTTTTTTATATCTCCCAACCCCCTTCGTTGAGCGCCTTCTCCCAGGCGCCCTCATCCAAAGAGAGGCCGAACCCCGCCAGGTCTGGCACCTCTACATACCCCTCCACGAGACGGTAGGCGGAGGCGTCCACGCCGTCGAGGGAGGCCTCGTCCCACTCTACGGCCTCAAAGCGGCGCAGGGCGGGCGCCAGGTGGCCTGCGTAATAATTCCCCAACGGCTCGCCGTAGTGGTGCGGCGCCGTGCGCACGCCCCAGGCATCGAGTTGGGCGCCCAGTTCCAGCCAGCGCGAAAAGCCATACCCCAAGATATCGTATTGGATGACATCCACCCACCCTTGGCGTGCCCACTCGAGGAGGCGCGGCGAGGCGTCTCCCTCGCCATCGGCGATGAGCGTCCCTAACCCTTGGGCGGCGAGCCATTCTTTCAGGTGTCGGTAGAGTTGGCCATCCTCGTGAAAGGGTTCCTCCAGCCAATAGAGGGCGCAGTCGGCCGTCTCCGCCAAGACGCGCTTGGCCAGGTTGAGGTTGTACCCGTTGTTCGCGTCGGCCATCAGGCGGGCCTCAGGCCCGATGGCCTGGCGCAAGGCGCGCAGGATGGCGACGTCGCGGCGGGTGCCCTCCTCTAAGGGCATATGCATCGCCCCCCGGCCGACTTTGGCCTTGAAGGCGCGGTGCCCCCGCGCCCAACCCTCGGCGGCCTCGGCGGCTAGGAGGTCAGCGGCGGCCCGGTCATCGGCCAGGTGGAGATCGTCCATATAGAGCGACGTGTCATAACAGGGCACGCGCAGAGGTTCTCCTGGCGTGGGGCGGCGGCCGCTCGTCAGGGTATAGACGGGCACGCCGGCGCGCTTGGCGGCGAGGTCCAAGAGGGGATACTCCAGGGCGCGGCCCCGCTCGGAGATGGCCCCATCGGGCGCCAAGAGGGCTTCTAGGTCCTGGCCTACGAGCCGCTCGGCCTCCTCGCGGCGGATGTTCGACCATCCCCAGCCCTCGGCGCCATCCTCCGCCCATATGCGGGCCACGCCCGAAGAGACGGCCTGCCCGTGCGGCCCCAAACGGGCGTTGCAGCCCGCCGCGCGGGGGCGCTGGCCGCGCAATCTCGCCCAAGCGATGTGTACGATCCGCGTCATTGGGCGGCACCTCCCGTATTTTCGGCGGCGGCGATGGCCATCCCCTCGCGCTCGTTCACGCGGCTCAGGAGGAACGCGCCGAACACGAAAAAGACGATGAGCGAAAAGATGCTGTAACGGCTGGAGCCGGTGAGCATAGCCGTTACGCCAAAGAGGAACGGCCCGGCGATGCCGGCGAACTTGCTGGAGACGTCATAGAAGCCGTAAAACTCGGCGGAACGCGCCTTGGGGCACATCGCGCCAAAGAGCGAACGGCTGAGGGCCTGGCTCCCCCCTTGCACGGTGCCCACCAGGCCGGCCAGAACCCAAAAGTGCCAAGGCTGGCTCATCCAATAGGCGGCCACGGAAATAAAGGCATACACGCCCAGCGAGATATAGATGGAGCGCTTGGTGCCGATCCACTTGGGCAAGGCGCCGAAAAGGAAGGTGAACGGCACGCCGATGATCTGCGTGAGGAGCAAGGCGCCGGCGAGGTCTGCCGTGCCGATGCCGATTTCCGCGCCATAGATGGTGGCCATCTTCATAATGGTGCCGATGCCATCGGCATAGAGCCAGAAGGCGATGAGGAATTTAAAGAGTTCCTTGTAGCGGCGAATCTCCCGGAAGGTGCGCCCCACGCGCTGGAACCCCGCGCGGATGGGGTTGATGTGCCCCGTTTGGGGCGCGGCGGGCGGCTCGGGCACCCAGCGAAAGAGGGGCAGGGCGAACACCACCCACCACACAGCCACGCTCAAAAAGGAGGCGCGGATGGCCGCGCTCCCATCGGGGAAGCCAAACCAAGAGGGCTTCATATACCACAGGAGGTTGATGAGCAAGAGCAGCCCGCCGCCCAGGTAACCCAATGCATACCCTTTGGCGGAGACGCGATCCATCTCCTCTGGCCCGGCCACGTGGGGCAGGAGCGAGTCATAAAAGATGTTGGCGGCCTCGGTGCCCACGCTGGCCAAGATGAAAAAGATCACCGCCGGCAGCCAATCTCCCTCGCCCACAAAGACCAGGCAGGCCGTAAAAAGGACGGCCATCAGCCAGAAGAAGCGCATAAAGGCCTTTTTGCGCCCCGTGTGGTCGGCAATGGCCCCCAAAATCGGCCCGGCCACGGCCCCAAGGAGCATAGCGAAGGAGGTCGAGTACCCCCAGATGCTGGAGGCTTGCGCCTTGGGCAGGCCCTGGGCGGCCACGTTCGAAAAGTAGGGCGGTAGGAGCGCGGCCATAACCGTGGTGGAAAAGGCGGAATTGGCCCAATCATACATACACCAGGCGTTCGCAATACGCCGATACAGGAGCCGGGCGTCTGCCACAGAGACCATCGGGGTCCTCCTTATCGCGGTGAGGGCGGTGATTGGCGCCATTCTAAAGGGTTCGCCAAGGGGCGTCAATGGAAGTGGGCCTTTTGACCCCTTGCCAAGGGGATGATAAACTGGGCTAAACCACGCAGTATGATACGGCTGAGGAAATGGGCCTGGATCAAGAGGTCATTCGCATCAACGAGCGGTTGGCGATCCCTTTAGAGGAGATTACCTTCCGCTTTTCGCGCTCCAGCGGCCCCGGCGGGCAGAACGTGAACCGCACGGCTTCTCGGGTGGAGATGCTTTTTGACGTGGCCTCTTCGCCCAGCCTCGGCGAGGCGGAGCGTGCGCTCCTGTTGCGCCATTTGGCGCCCCATTTGGATGGCCGTGGGGTGCTGCGCCTCGTCTCGCAGGAATCTCCCTCGCAGTGGCGCAACCGACAAGAGGTGCTGGCGCGCTTTCAGGCGCTTTTGGCGCGGGGCCTGCGCCCAAGGCGCCCCCGTTTGGCCACCCAACCCACAGCGGCCTCGCGCGAGAGGCGCCTGCGGGCCAAGCGGGCGCGCGGGCTGATCAAGGCCGAAAGGCGCCGCCCGATCCGAGAGGAAGACTGAGCGCGATGAAGAAATCCTCCCGCCGCACCAAACGCCGCGCGCCCCCTCCACCGCCTGCGCCGCCGCCTCGGCTCCTGGTATCCTTTACCAGCCTCCCCTTTGGCCTGCGGGGCGGGGCCTATACCGTGCGCGTGGGCGCCGATGTGCGAACGGTGCACGTCTCCGAACAGCGCTATCATCGCTTCCTCTCCATCACCTCGCGGCCCGAACTGGCCCAGTGGATTCCCGAAGATGGCGAGGGCGAAGAGTTCACCACGTACACGTGGTATGATCATCCCTTCATCCTCCGCGTGATGTTCGGGCGGAACGTGGCGGCGCTCGGCTCGCTCAATTCCTCCGCCACAGTGGCCGAACCCTTGCCGCCGGAGATTTCGCTCGAGGATCCCGCGCTCGTAGGGCGGATGGAGACCTTTGCCAAGGCGGCGCTGGGGGCCTTCAATGCGCTCATCGCCATCGTGCGGCGGCAGGCCCGGCTTTACCATGTGCTCGACCTGCGCCGGGAGGATATAGACGTCTCCATCCGCGATGCGGAGGGGGCCATCCTTCTGGAAGACCCCTTGCAGGCGCAGTTGATCCGCCAGGAAGAGGCCGAGAGCGAGGTGTACAACCTCACCCAGGAGGGAGATGCCTGGTATGAGGCCTTACGCAATGCCCTGCAAGAAGGGGAAACCATAAGCCTCGCGGACGATCTCCTCATCGAGGCCGAGCGCGCCTTGAAACAGCGCTTCCCCCGCCAGGCCATCGTGACGTGCCATTCCACCGTCGAGGCGGCCGTCTCTGCGCTCCTCACCTATGGGATGAAGCGGCAAGGCTCCTCCGACGAGGAGATTGACGATGTGCTCTCGACGCGCAGCCTCACCGCCAAGTTAGACGTCCTCCTGCGCCGCTATACGGGGTTCAGCCTCAAGCGAGACCAATACGCCCTTTGGCGTTCCTTTGGAGAATTGAACGACCTGCGCAATGATGTCGTCCACCGTGGGCTGATGCCAAGCGACGAACAAGCCGCCCTGGCCATCGGCATCACGCGGGATCTCTTGCGGTGGCTGGAGATCGTCCGTTCGCGTAATCGCTAGGACGCCATCCCTACGCGCCCAACAGGTCTTTGGCGAGGGCGGGGTGGTCGGTGATGATGCCATCTACGCCGAGGGCCGCCAAGCGCCGGATATCTTCGGGGGCGTTGACCGTCCACACGTTGAGGCGCAGCCCCAGCCGCTGAGCGCGCGCCACATAGGTGTCATCCACGAGCGCCAGGTGAGGATGCAGCGCCTCCACCCCCAAGAACCGGGGGGCAAGGAACGGCGCGAGGTCGCATTTCAACCGCGGCGCAGCGTAAAGGAACCCGCAGCGCACCTCGGGGGCAGCGCGCCGCATACGCCGCAAGGCCCACGGGTTGAACGAGGAGATGATCACCAGCGGGGCGAGGTTGCGGCGGCGGATCATCTCGGCGATTTCGGCCTCGATCCCCGAATCGCGCCAATCTTTGCCCTTGATCTCGATGTTGAGGCGGAGTATGCCGCCCACCGCATCGAGCACTTCCGCCAGGAGGGGGATGCGCTCCCCCGCAAAGGCCTCGCCGAACCAGCGGCCGGCATCGAGTTCGCGCAGGGCAGGGAAGGGCATCTCGGCCACGCGGCCGTGGCCGTCCGTCGTGCGGTCCACGGTGTCATCATGGATGACGACGATTTCGCCCGTGGCGCAACGGGTCACATCCAATTCGATGCCGTCGGCCCCGGCCTCTAGCGCGGCCCGAAAGGCCGCCAGAGTGTTTTCGGGGGCCACATCCCGCGCGCCGCGATGGGCGATGATCAGCGGGCGATCTTCACGGTAAAAAGGCTCGGTTGTCATCGTACGCTCCTTTGCGTCAATCCATCGGCCGCTCGAGCCATTCGAGCGGGTTCACGGCGATGCCGCCGATGCGCACTTCCCAGTGCAGGTGCGAGCCGGTGCTCAAACCGGTGGAACCCATCTCGCCCAACAGGGCGCCGCGCTCGACCTTTTCTCCTTCGTGCACGGCGATGCTCCGCAGGTGGAAGTAGCCGCTCAGCACGCCGGCCCCGTGGTCCAAAATGACGGCACCTCCGCGCACTTGGAGCATCTCGGCCAAGGCCACGGTGCCCGCTGCGGGCGCCCGGATGGGATCTCCCTCTTCGCCGTCAATATCGAGGCCGGCGTGGAAGGTGCTGGCCGGGCCAGCGCCGTAGGCGCGCCGCGTGCCAAAAGAGGATGTAATCGGCCCTTGCCAGGGCCACGTGAACAGGCCCTGCCACACCCGCGCGGGCGTGGCGCGGGCGTAGATGGCATCCACCTTGCGTTGTTCTGGCTCGCTGATGGCTGGGTCGAGGAGTTGTTGCGTTTCTGCGGTGAGGCGGATGCGTTCCTCGGCATAATGGCCGGCCAGCACGGTGAGGGCCGTCTCTAGGGTTATTTGCTGGCCGTCTTCGGCGCGGGCCTGCACCCGCAGGGCCTGTGCCCCGAGCGGCGCCATAGCGTGCACCCCAAGATAGGCTGCATAGCGGTATGGCCCTTCGGGAGGGGCCTCTTCTTGGATGAAAAAGAGCGCACGCCCCTCAAGGGCGCCGGTCAACGTGCAAGGGCGATTTGCCGCCACGCGCACGATGGCGCTTTCCCCTTGGAGCACCTGGGGCGGGTCCACGGTGATGCTCACCTGGAGCGGCCACGGCGTGGGGGTGGGTGTCGGCGTGGCCGTAGGCGATGGTGTGGCCGTGGGGACCGGCGTGAACGTAGGCGTGGCCGCAGGCGTAGGGGTCGCCGTAGGCGTAGGGGCAGCCGTGGGTGCAGGCTCAGGTGGGGCAAGCACCCCGCACGCCAAAGCGCCCATCAGCAGGGCGGCAAAAAGGGCAAAACGGGCCAATCGGAAAAGCATTTTGGGCAATCCTCAAAAGGGCCTGGCACCCCCCTCGCGCGCCAGGCCCTCGCGGTGGCTTAGATGCGGATCGGTTTCGGCTCGCGCCAAGGGGGGCGCACGGCGCGGGCGCGCTGGGCGCCGGCGATCATCGGTTCGTACACGTCTCCCAGGCCGAGGGCTTCCAGGCGCTCGCGCGTGGGCCAGCCGGTGTGCGCCTCCCAACCCAAGTGAGCATAGTATTCGTCCATCACAGGCCGGAAAGCGGCGCGATCCAGGGCCTTTTTCTCGCCCAGGAGGGGGTTTACCCAGTTTTCCTCATACTCAAAGGCGGGGAGGACGGCCTCGTCCATAGCGCGGTCGCGCCCCCAGTGGCGCACGCAGATGGCCCGCTCTTGGGTGTAAATGCGTTCGGCGGCGCGGTCGAAATCGGCGGGGGACCAGTCTGTGCCCGTGCCCAGGCGGAAAAGGTGAGCGTCAATATCCGGCCCGTCAATCCCCAAAATGCGGCAGAAGCGATCCTCCGTGGTGACACTGTAGATGAGCGTGAAAACCTGGTCGTCGGTGGGCAGGGAGTCTTTCATCGCCGCGCGCCGATCGTGGTAAAAGGCGGGGAAGGCTTTATCTTTATAGCCGCTGTAAGGGTCCACCGCATCGGCGCTGCCATAGACCTTTTGGGCGATGGCGCGCATCTGGTCCCACGTGAGCGCCTGGGCACCCCGATTGCCCAGCGGCCCCCAGTTCATCACGTTCTGCACGTAGCAATGGCTGCTGCTGTAAGGGTCTCGTGTGTCGGTGGCCCATTGGAGCGCCGAGACGACCCAATAGGGGAAGACGAGATAGTTGCTCCAAGAGGCATGGCCATCCCAATGGCCGCCATAGCCCCAGCCCGTGTAATAGCGCCCCACGATCTCCTCGCCCAGGCCCAAGATCTCGGCAGCGCGCAGGCCGCCCTCGGCGAGCGCGTCTCCCATCCCTTCGCGGTAGGCGATATCGTGCAAGAATTTGGCCCAGAAGGGGGCGCTTTGCCAATCCATCGGCGCGCCGTTCCATTCGGAGATAAGCCCAAATCGTTGGCACGTCTCGAGCCAAGGCACCAGGCTGATGATCAATTCCCACTGGTTGATGCCGTAACGGTTGGAAAGGACGTTCATCTCCAGCCCGCCGTAAAGGCCCAGTTGCCAATCAAACAGGCCGTTCGTGGGGAAGGGGCCATCTGCCGGGAGGCCCCGCAAGAGCGTGCCCACGCAAGCCCAGTGGCCTTCCCAACGCCGATCGGGATAGGCGACGCCCGGCATATCGGCAAAGTAGCGATTGCAAGGCGTCGGGCATGATTCCGTGCAGGCATACGGGCGCACGCGGCCCCCGCGCGCGCAACGGAGTTGCTCGTTGAGGGCCTTCAGGTCGCCCGGGCCGCGGTAGGCGCGGACGTCTTCGCCGATGGCGCGGATCAAGCGCTCAAAGGCCTCCGGCTCAGCAACGGGCACCTTCCCGCTCCCGATGACTGTGATGGCCTTGAGTTTCTTGGCGCCCATCACCGCGCCGAACCCCCCTTGGCCAGCGGCGGAGGAGGTAGCCGTCTGAATGGTGGCGATGCGGCTGAGCCGCTCGCCGGCCGGGCCGATGGTGAGCGTGCGGGCCTCTTGGCCGTGGGCGGCGCGGGCCGCCTCCAAGGTATCGTAGGCATCCAGCCCCCACCATGCCTCGGCGCTAAGGAGGCGCACCTCGTCATCGGCGATGAGGATTTGGACGGGCGCCTCGCTTGCGCCGGTAATCACCAGGCCATCGTAACCGGCGCGTTTGAGTTCCCCGCCAAAGTGGGCGCCGATGTTGGCGCGCGTGTACCACGAGTAAGGGTAGGCCTGTGGGGCAAACCCGCAGATGGCCGTGCGCCCCGAATAGGGGGAACGCGTGCCCGTGAGCGCGCCGGTCATCACGATGAGCGGCGCCTCCGGCGCCAAGGGGTCTACCGGCTCGGGGTATTCGTTCCACATCAGGCGCGCGGCGGCGCCCCGACCGCCGATGAAATCGGGGATGTAGGCGTCCATTGGCTCCGCGCTGATGCGGTGCGTGCTGAGGTCAATGCGCAGCAGGCGGTTCGCCCACCCGAAACGCGGTGCAAAGCGCGGGAGGTAGGCTCGCGTCTCTTTCATAGGGTTCACCTCTCCAAGGGCTAGGGCGGATTATAGAGGAGAGGAGAGGCAGAGGCAAACGGCGCATGGCCCCCCTCACGCTGCCCCTCTCCCACTCTAGGTGGGAGAGGGGAAAGATATGGAGTGCGGAAGCGGAGCTTCCGCAGATGCTAAACCAAGGTTCAGCACGCCATAGTCGGAGCGCGGGCCTCCTGGCCCGCGTGCGAGGCGGGAGCCTCGCGCTCCGAGTTCCCTCTCCCGCGCTGGCGCGGGAGAGGGCCAGGGTGAGGGCCACCCCCCGCAGGTGCTGAACCAAGGTTCAGCACTCCATATCCGGGGCGCGAACCACAGGCCAAATGTTTGGCGCCATAGTGTGCTCGTAGTATAATAATATCTAATGGAGCACGAGCAATGGATGCGCGAGGCCCTGGCGGAGGCCCAGCGTGCAGCGGCCAAAGGGGAGATCCCCGTGGGGGCCGTGGTGGTGTGGCAGGGGCGCATCATCGGGCGGGGGCACAACGCCAAAGAAACTTTGGCTGACCCGACGGCCCACGCCGAGATGCTGGCGCTCCGCGAGGCGGCGCAGACGCTGGGCGGCTGGCGGCTGACGGGGGCAACCCTTTACAGCACTTTGGAGCCTTGCCCGATGTGCGCTGGGGCCTTGGTGAATGCCCGCGTGGAAACGCTCGTCTACGCCGTGGCCGACCCCAAGACGGGCGCGGCCGGCTCGGTGTATGATATCGTCCGTTCGCCCTGGTTGAACCATCGGCTGAAGGTGATTCGCGGCGTGCTGGAGAGCGAGGTGCGTGCCGTGATGCGGACCTTTTTCGAGGGTTTGCGGCAGGGCGAAGAGGAGTAAAAAGACATTTCGCTTCGGAGGGGTGCCGGAGAGGCTGATCGGGGCGGTCTCGAAAACCGTTGTGGGGTTTATCCTCACCGTGGGTTCGAATCCCACCCCCTCCGCCTGATACAATCCCTAGGGGTTTCCCTAGTCCCCTATATTTGAGGCTTTGGGTTGCCAAACGGCATTTTGATAAATGCCGCTAGCCCCAAAATATAAGCCCTATAAGCATTTGACAGCCTCGCCTTTATCCTCTATGATGCTCTCACAACCTGACCGGTCTTCTCCGAACCACTGCGCCTAACGGCTTGCCTATGGGCAGTGGTCGCGCGGAGTGAGCAGCGTGGCTCGCCGCAAGGGTACGGGGGGAAACGCCCGTGCCTCCCGTGTTTGGAAAGGAGAACGCCCAGGCGTGGTGTTGTTGCACCCGGCGTTCCTCCGCGAGCGCCGGGTGTTTTGATGAACCGATAAGGAGGCCCTATGGCCATACGCGCCGCCGTGATGACGATCAGCGACAAGGGCTATGCCGGCCAAAGGGAGGACCTGAGCGGCCCCCTTTTGGCCTCTCTTCTCGAACAGATGGGCGCCGAGGTGTGCGAGCGCGTCCTCGTGCCCGATGAGCCGGACCTCATCCGCCGCGAACTCATCCGCCTGGCCGACGAGGCGCGCCTCGACCTCATTATGACCACGGGCGGCACCGGCCCCGCCCCACGAGACCACACGCCGGAGGCCACCCTGAGCGTGATTGACCGCGAGATGCCGGGCCTGGCCGAACTCTTGCGCTTCGAGGGCTACCGCAAGACGCCTCTGGCCGTCCTTTCGCGCGGTGTGGCGGGGTTGCGCGGGGCCTGCCTCATCGTGAACCTCCCCGGCAGCCCGCGCGCCGTGGCCGAGGGAATGGAGATCCTCGCGCCCGTATTGCCCCACGCCGTGCAGATTGCCCAAGGGCGCAATTTGGAACACGAGGTGCCCCACAATGGCCGATCGTGAGGCTTACCCCATCCTAAGCGTAGAAGAGGCCCGCGAACGCATCCTCGGTTACGTCTCGCCGCTCGAATCGGAAAGGGTACCCATCCTTCAGGCCTTAGGGCGCATCCTCGCCGAGGATGTGGTGAGCGAGATGGATATCCCCCCTTTGCCCAACTCGGCGATGGATGGCTACGCCGTGCGCTTTGCCGATCTCGAAAGCCAGCCCACGGGCGAACCGCCGCGCTTGCGGATCGTAGGCGAAGTGCCGGCGGGGCGGGTTCGTAGGGAGCCTTTGGGCCAGGGTGAGGCGGTGCGCATTATGACCGGTGCGCCCATCCCGCCGGGCGCGGATACGGTCATCCGTTTTGAAGATGCCGCCGTGGAGGGCGAGTGGCTCCTCGTCAAACGGCGCATTTCCCAAGGGCGGGATGTGCGCGCCGCCGGCGAGGACGTGCGCGCTGGCCAACGGGTGTTAGCGCGTGGAACGCTCCTGCGCCCGCAAGAGATTGGGATGCTTGCCGCCTTGGGGCGCGCCGAGGCCGCGGTGGTGCGCCGGCCCAAGGTCGCCGTCCTCTCCACAGGCGATGAGGTAGCCCCTCTTGGCGCCGCCCTAAAACCGGGGCAAATCCGCGATAGCAACTCGTACAGCCTGGCCGCTGCCGTGCTGGAGGCGGGGGGCCTCCCTCACGTGCTGGAGGTGGCGCCCGACGAGGAATCGGCCCTCGTCGCCCGGCTGCGCCAGGCGCTTGGCCTGCCCGCCGACCTCATCCTGACCTCAGGAGGCGTCTCGGCGGGAGATTTCGACCTCACCAAACAGGTGCTGGCGGCGCAGGGGCGGCTCGACTTTTGGTGGGTGAATATGCGCCCCGGCCGGCCGATGGCCTTCGGCCTCCTGGGCGGGGTGCCGCTCCTCGCTTTGCCGGGCAACCCCGTCTCGGCGATGATCGCCTTCCTTCTCTTTGGGCGGCCAGCCATCCGCAAGATGCTGGGCTACTCCACGTGGGAACTCCCCACCCTAAACGCCCGTTTGCGCGAAGCCATCTCGCGCAAAGATGGGCGCCGCCACTACCTGCGCGTACGGTTGAGATCCACCGAAGAAGGCTGGGAAGCCTCCCTCACGGGCGACCAGGGTTCGGGCATCCTCTCTTCGATGGTGCAGGCCGACGGCCTGGCCATCATCCCAGAGGATTGCGATCACCTCGCCGCCGGCAGTTCGGTGAGCGTGCTCCTCTTCCCACCGCCACCCGTTCTAGGAGGCTGAGGTATGAACGTCTTCCCTAACGTCAGCCCCTACCCGATGATTCCTTTTGAGGAGGCCTGGCGCCTCGTCGAAAGGCAGGCGCGGCCCCTCTCGCCGGAGCGGCTGCCCTTGGAGAGGCTGGCCGGCCTCGTCTTGGCGGAGGAGATCGTCGCTACTGAGGATTGGCCGCCCTTTGCCGCGGCCACTATGGATGGCTATGCCCTACGCGCCGCCGAGGGCCTCGCGCCCCGGCGCATCTTGGGCGAGCGGGAGGCGGGCCGCGCCGAGGCCGTGCGCCTCGCGGAAGGGGTGTGCCTGCGCATTATGACGGGCGCTCCCCTGCCGGAGGGCGCCGACGCCGTGCTCCCCGTGGAAGAGGCGGCGGAACGGGATGGGCAGATGATCCCCCAACGGGCGGTGCGCCCCGGCGAGAACGTCCGCCCCGTGGGGGCCGATGTGCGCGCGGGGAGTGGCGTGCTCCAGCAGGGCACGCCACTGGGGCCTGCGGAAATCGGCCTGCTCGCCACGTTGAACCGCGCCGAGGCGCTCGTTTACCCCAGGCCGCGCGTGGCCATCCTCACCACGGGGGATGAAATCGTGCCGCCGGGCCAGGCCCTACGGCCTGGGCAAATCCCCAATAGCAACGCGCCCGCCCTGGCTGCGGCGGTGGCCCTTCACGGGGGATCGGTGGCCCTCGTCGAGCACTTGCCTGATGAGGCCGCCGCCCTACGCCAAGGCTTGGAACGGGCCATCGGCGCGGCGGATATCGTGCTCACCTCAGGCGGCGTCTCGATGGGGACGCGCGACCTCATCAAGCCCATCCTCGAAGCGTTGGGCACGGTGCATTTCGGCCGGGTGGCCATCAAACCCGGCAAACCGCTCACCTTTGCCACCGTGGGGCGTACGTACATCTTGGGCTTGCCCGGCAACCCCGTCTCCTCGCTCGTTATGTTCGAGATGGTCGTGCGCCCCCTGATGCGCCTCTTGGGGGGGCACCGCGCCATCCACCGCCCCAGGGTGCAGGCCCGCCTAAAGCACGCCGTGCGCCACGAGCCAGACCGCCTGGAGTTTCAGCGCGCCCGGCTGACCCCGCAAGAGGGCACGTGGTGGGCGGAGACGACGGGTTCCCAAATCTCCAGCCGCCTCCTTTCTCTGGCTGGCGCGAATGCGCTCCTATGCATCCCGCGCGGCGTGGGCGATCTCGAGGCGGGCGCTATGGTCGAGGCCATCCGCCTTGACCTGCCCGAAGTGGAGGTTCCCCGATGACAGGCGCCCTCTATGATGCCTTCGCGCGGCAGATCCGCTATCTCCGCGTTTCGATCACCGACCGGTGCAACCTGCGCTGCATCTACTGTATGCCCGAAGAGGGCATCCCGTTGATGCGCCATGAAGATATCCTGCGTTTTGAGGAGATTCGTCGCCTCGTCGAGATCGCCATTGGCCTGGGCATCACGCGGGTGCGCCTCACGGGCGGCGAACCCCTGGCGCGGCGCGGCGTGGTGGAACTCGTCCGTATGCTCGCCGCCCTGCCGGGCCTGGAAGACCTCGCCCTCACCACGAACGGCACCCTGCTCGCCCCCCTCGCCGAGGATTTGGCCCGAGCCGGCTTGCGCCGCGTGAACATCAGCCTGGATACCTTGCGCCCCGAACGCTACCGGGCCATCACCCGGCGAGGCGAGTTGAGCGACGCCCTCGCCGGCATCGAGGCGGCCCAACGCGCCGGCCTTGACCCCATCAAGATCAATATGGTCGTGATGCGCGCCATCAATGACGATGAGGTAACCGATTTGGCACGCCTTAGCCTCGAACGGGGCTGGCACGTGCGTTTCATCGAGTATATGCCTTTGGGCCGGGAGCCGGCCCTGGCGCGGGAGCGATTCGTCAGTATGCAAGAGGTGCGCGCTCGCCTTGAGGAGACCCTCGGCCCCCTAGAGCCAGCCCATGTGGAGGGGAGCGGCCCAGCGCGCACCTGGCGCCTGGCCGGCGCGCCCCCCATGGCCGGGACGATCGGGTTCATCAGCGCCCTGAGCGAGCATTTTTGCGCCACTTGCAATCGCCTGCGCCTTTCGGCGGATGGGCGCCTCTTCCCCTGCCTGTTTAGTGATGTGGAGTTGGACGTGCGCACGCCCTTGCGCCGCGGCGCTGATGATGAGGCACTTCGCCAGGTCTTTCGGCAAGCCGTGGCGGCCAAAGGGCCGGGGCATCAACTCGATCGCTACGTGACGACCACCTCGCATACGATGTCTCGCATAGGGGGGTGAACGATGCCGCACCTAACCCATCTCGATGAACAGGGCCGCGCCCAGATGGTGGATGTGAGCGGCAAGGGGGCCACCGAACGCGAGGCGGTGGCCGCCGGAGAAATCCTGATGCGCCCCGAGACGTTGGCGCTCATCCAGCAAGGGGGCCTGCCCAAAGGCGATGTGCTCGCCGTGGCGCGCATCGCGGGGATTATGGCCGCCAAGCGCACGGCGGAACTCATCCCTCTTTGCCATCCCCTGGCGCTCAGCGCCATCGCGGTGGATTTCGCCTTCGACGAAGCGCGCTCGGCAGTCGCTATCACGGCGCGGGTGCGCTCCACGGGCGTTACCGGCGTGGAAATGGAGGCCCTCACGGCGGTGAGCGTGGCGGCGCTGACCATCTATGATATGTGCAAGGCGGTGGACCGCGCTATGCGCATTGGGAACATCCGCCTGGTGCGTAAAACGGGCGGCAAGAACGGCGAAATCATCTTGGAGGAGGACGATGAAGCCCCAACGCACGGGTAAGGTCGTGGCCGTTTGCATCAGCGATCGGACGGGCATCCCCAAAAAGCCCATCGCCGAGGGCATTCTGCAGGCCCAATGGGGCCTGGAAGGAGACGCCCATGCGGGCGCCTGGCACCGCCAAGTGAGCCTTTTGGCCATCGAGAGCATCGAAAAGATGCGCGCCAAAGGGCTGAACGTTCACCCCGGCAGTTTTGCCGAAAATATCACCACCGAGGGGCTGGAACTCTATACCCTGCCCATCGGCACGCGCCTGCGCCTGGGCACGGCCCTCGTGGAGGTGACGCAAATCGGCAAAGGGTGCCATACGAAATGCGCCATCTACCAGGCGGCGGGAGATTGCGTTATGCCGCGCGAGGGGATCTTTGTCCGGGTGCTGGAGCCGGGCGTCGTGCGAGCCGGCGACCCAATCGAAATCCTGGGTGATGGCAGCGTGTGATGCGCGACGAGGGGATCGTAATCAGGTTCCGGGTCGCGGGCCTGGAGCGAGGGGTATCGCAGAGGGGAGATGAGCATCTTCGTGCGCATATTGCCCGCCTCGTAGAGGTCGCTCGAAAGCCCCCTTCAGCCGGTAAAGATCCGTTGGCGCAAGAACAAGCGTCAATTGACAAGCTCGCAAGATAATGCTATCCTTAATTCCGACTTCTCAGTCGGAATTCTCGCGATGAGGCTCACTTCGAAAGAACGCACGGCCCTTTTGGCAATGGCCGAATTCGCCCGCCGCTATGGGGATGGCCCCGCCGCGCTCAGCGAGGTGGCCGCCGCGCAGGGCCTGCCTTTGGCTTACCTGGAGCGCGTGACGGCCCTCTTGCGCCGGGCCGGGTTGGTGGCAAGTATGCGCGGCGCGCACGGCGGATATTACCTCACGCGCGAGCCGGCGCGCATCCGCGTGAGCGAGGTGTTGACCGCTGTGGAGGGGGATCTCTTGCCCATCGGCTGTTTGGTCAAAGGCGGCCCTCGCTGTAACCGCGAGGCCATCTGTGCCACGCGCAGCGTGTGGGAGCACGTGGCCGCCGTTTTGAGCCAGACGCTCGATACGATGACCCTGGCCGATGTCATCCAAAAACGCTGAGTGAGAAAGGGCGCGATGACGTTTTGGGAGATCCTCCGCGAAGATATCCGCACCGTATTCGATAAAGACCCGGCCAGCCGCACCTGGTGGGAGGCGATCACGTGCTACCCGGGGTTGCATGCCATCTGGATGCACCGCATCGCCCATTGGCTGTGGCGGCACAAGTTCTACTGGCTGGCGCGGTTCCTTTCGCACATCAACCGCTTTCTCACGGGCATCGAGATTCACCCCGGCGCCAAGATCGGCCGGCGCTTTTTCATTGACCACGGGATGGGCATCGTCATCGGCGAGACAGCGGAAATCGGCGATGACGTGCTGATGTATAAAGGCGCCGTCTTAGGGGGCACCTCGCTCAGCAAGGGGAAGCGCCACCCCACCGTGGGCAATGGGGTCGTCATCGGTTCTAACGCCGTGATCTTGGGGCCGATTACCATTGGAGATAACGCGCGCATCGGTTCGGGGGCGGTGGTCATCCGCTCGGTGCCGCCCGATTCGACGGCCGTGGGAGTTCCAGCGCGCATAGTGCGTGGCCCACACCTCCACCAGGCCCCCAGTTTCCTGTTGGATCATGACCGCCTGCCGGATCCGTTCGCCGATGCCTTCCGCCAGGTGGAAGCGCGCTTTCAAGAGATTGAAGAGGAGATCGCCGCCCTGCGGCGCGCCCTGCAAGAGCAGTGCGCACGCGAGGTAACCGCCCCTTCTCTCGATGCGCAGGATTCGGCCGGCGGGTGAAGCCGATTCTCAGCCGAGGAGACGATGAGCACAAGGCGAGTCATCTATATGGATCATTCGGCCACCACGCCGGTGGACCCCCGCGTGGTGGAGGCGATGCTGCCCTATTTCACCGAACGCTATGGGAACCCCTCCAGCGTGTACCGCCTGGGAGCGGAGGCGCGCGCGGCCATCGAGGCGGCAAGGCAAACGATTGCCGAACTCATCGGGGCGCGCCCCAAGGAAATCCTCTTTACGAGTTGCGGCACCGAGAGCGACAATTTGGCCCTGCGCGGCGTGGCCTGGGCCAGCCGCCACAAGGGGCGCCACATCATCACCACGCCCATCGAGCACCACGCCGTCACGCATACCTGCGAGCAGTTGGAAAGGGAGTTCGGGTTTCGCATCACCTACGTGCCGGTGGATCGCGACGGCCTGGTGGACCCGGAGGATGTGGCGCGCGCCATCACCGATGAGACGATCCTCATCTCGGTGATGTACGCCAATAACGAGGTAGGCACCATCGAGCCAATCGCCGAAATCGGCCAGATCGCCCGCGAGCGGGGCATCCCCTTCCATACGGATGCCGTGCAGGCCGGCGGCCAACTCCCCATTGACGTGGACGCCCTCCACGTGGACCTCCTCTCCCTTTCGGGCCACAAGTTCTATGCGCCCAAGGGGGTGGGCGCGCTCTATGTGCGCGAGGGCACGCCCCTTTTGCCCACCCAAACGGGCGGCGGCCAGGAGTTTCATCGCCGCGCGGGGACGGAAAACGTGCCCTACATCGTCGGGATGGCCAAGGCGCTCGAGTTGGCCTATGCCTCGCTGGATGAAGAGGCACCGCGCCTCCAGAGGTTGCGCGATCGGCTCATCGAGGGCGTCCTGGAGCGCATCCCTGGGGCGCGGTTGACGGGGCACCGCACCCAGCGCCTGCCGGGGCACGCCAGTTTCGTCTTTGGCGGAGTAGATGGCGAGGCCATTTTGATGTATCTCGACCGGGCCAACGTGGCCGCGAGCACCGGTTCGGCCTGTGCCTCCAGCGAAAGCGGCCCCTCGCCCGTGCTGGAAGCGATGGGCATCACCGGCCGCCAGGCCTTGGGGAGCCTGCGCCTCTCGCTGGGGCGCGAAAACACCGAAGAGGATGTCGAATACGTCCTCCGCGTGTTGCCGCCCATCATCGAGAAACTGCGCGAATTCTCGCCGATATGCCCCGACGCCGCCTTGCGTTGATTCCCATTTTGGCGGGCGCGCCTCGCCGTGGAGGATAGATGTACAAAGAGATCGTCATCGAACACTTTATGAACCCCCGCAACGTGGGGGTCATCGAGAACCCCGACGGCTATGCCCAGGTGGAGAGTTCCGTCTGCGGCGATATGATGGAAATCTATTTGCGCATCGAGGGAGACCGCATCGCGGATATCAAGTTCCGCACCTTCGGCTGTGCGGCCGCCATCGCCAGCAGTTCGCTCGCCTCGGAATGGATCAAGGGCAAGACGATTGCCGAGGCCGCTCAAATCACCGATGAGCAGATCGCCGAGGAACTGGGCTTGCCCGAGCCGAAATTGCACTGTTCCGTCTTGGCCATCAGCGCCCTTCACGCCGCTCTGGAGGATTATTTCAAGCGGCACCCGGAGGCGCGCCCCTCTATAGCCGATGCCGCCGCCCAAGGGAACGATGCCTAGTCCCGTGGCCGTGGCTATGAGCGGCGGGGTGGATAGTTCCGTCGCGGCGGCCCTCCTCAAAGAACGGGGATATGCCGTTTGGGGCGTGACGATGCGCCTCTGGAGGGAAGGCCCGGCGGAGGACCCTTCTCGGCCCGATGCGGTGGAGAGCGCGCGGGCCGTGTGCGCGCGGTTGGGCATCTCTCACTATGTGGTGGATTTGGCAGAGGCCTTTTACCGGGAAGTCGTCCACTATTTTTTGCAGGAGTATGCCCGCGCACGCACGCCGAACCCCTGCGTGCGCTGCAATCGCCGCATCAAGTTCGGCCTCCTGTGGGGCTGGGCCAAGGCGCAGGGGGCCAAGTATTTGGCCACGGGCCATTATGCGCGCCTAATCCGCGAGGAGGGGCGTTATGCCCTCCTCTGCGGGCGCGATGCGAAAAAAGACCAGTCGTATTTTCTCTACGCGCTGGGGCAGGAAGATTTGGCCCATCTCCTCTTCCCCTTGGGCGAGTGGACCAAAGAAGAGGTGCGCGCCTATGCCCAAGAGCGCGGCCTCCCCGTGGCCGACCGCCCCGAAAGCCAGGATATTTGCTTCTTGCCAGGGGGCGATTACCGCCGCTTTGTGGCCGAGCACCTGCCGGAGAGCATCCGGCCAGGCCCCATTTACGATGTCGAAGGGCGCCTTTTGGGGGAGCATCGCGGCCTCCCCTTCTATACGGTGGGCCAGCGCGAGGGGTTGGGCCTTTCGGCGCCGAGGCCGCTCTATGTATTGGCCCTGGATGCTGCGCGCAACGCCCTCATCGTGGGCTATGACGAGGCATTGGGAGAGAGCGCCCTCCTCGCCGAAGAGATGACCTATGTCAGCGGCGAGGCGCCGCCCCAGGGGACTATGGTGGAGGCGAAAATCCGTTACAAGGCCCCAAGGGTGCCGGCGCGCGTCTATGATAGCGGCGATGGTCGAGCGCAGATCTTTTTTACCCAGCCCCTACGCGATATTACGCCGGGCCAGGCCGTAGTGCTCTACCAGGGGGAGCGCGTCCTCGGCGGGGGAATCATCGTCCGGCCCATCCCGGCGAACGCCGAGCCAGCCACACCATAAGGAGCGCAGAGGATGTTCTTCTCGTCGCCGGTTTTTCTTTTGGGGTCTGCGGTGGCCACGGCCTGGGCGGGCCTTTTTCACCTTCTTTTCGGGCGCAGGTGGCGCGAACTCGTCCTCTATTGGTTTGTAAGCCTCTTGGGGTTTGCCGTGGGCCAAGCCGTGGCCGAGGCCCTGGGCTGGGAATGGCTCCTCCTCGGCCAGGTGCACCTCGTAGAGGGGTCGCTCTTGGCCTGGGTAGCCATGGCCCTGGTGCGCGCCTTTCAACCCCGCGCGGCCAAGGCCTAGCGGTGCTTCAGGCGCGCCCGCACGATATCGGCCACAAAGTCCGCCGTGCGCGCAAAATCTGCATCCCCGCGGATGACGAGATCCGCATAGGCCATCGAGGGTTGGACGTATAACTGATGCCCCACCCGCGCTGACTCGCGGTAGTAGTTGATGCCCCCGATGAGGCGCTCCATCGTCAAGGGGTCATTGGGGCCTCGGCCACGGCCGCGCAGCATCCGCCGCAGGGCGCGCACATCCGCATCGAGGTCTACGAACAGGCGCAGGTCCAAGAGTTCGCGGATTTCGGGCACATAGAGCGCCATCAGCCCCTCGATGAGGATGGCATCCGGCGCATCCTCCGCCTGGCTGCGCGCGCGGACGTCTGCCACGAGGCGGGCGTTATCGGCGGAATCGGGCCGGTTGCGATCTACGCGCACCTGGCCGCTGGAGGGCGAGATGAAGGTGGGCGCGCCGGCCTCCGGCGGGAGAAAGTAGCGATCCATATTCACGAGTTCCACCGTGAGGGGCGGCTGCCCCTCGACGAGGGCCTTTTGGAGCGCTGCCGCGAAGGTGCTCTTGCCCGAGGCGGACCCCCCGGCAATGCCCACGATGAACGATTTACCCATCGCTTTCCCCTCCTGACCGTTTTCGGGCGTACAGGTCGCGCACCACAGCGGCCACCATCGGCGCCAAGCGCCCAAAGTCGCCGTCTCCGCGCAGGATGAGGTCGGCATACACGCGCGAAGGCTCCACATAACGGATGTGCCCCACGCGGGCCGAGACGGTATAGTAATCCGCAATCCAACGCCCTTTTTCGAGGTCAATGGGATCTTGGCCGAGGTTGCGCACCAAGCGCCGCAGGGCGCGCTCGTCGGCCTCCAGTTCGATAAAGAGCCTCAAATCCAACCGCTCGCGGATGAGGGGCGCATAGAGGATCATCAACCCCTCCACGATGAGCACATCCGGCGCGCCCTCCCCTTGGGATAGGCGATCCAGGTCGGCGGCAAGGCGGGCGTGATCTACCGCGTCGGGGTGGTTGTAATCGAAATAGGCCTCGCCGGAGGGGAGGGTAACTTTCGGCCCGGCCGGGTCATGGTTGCGAAAGTAATGATCCGAAGGGATAATCTGGGCGCTCAAGGGCGGCCGGCCCTCGGCCAAGGCCTGCGCCAAGGCGGCGGCAAAGCGGCTCTTGCCCGAGGCGGTTCCACCGGCAATGCCGACGAGAAGAGATCGAGGAGGTATGGCGCTCACGTTCGTGTGCTCCCTCTAGGGATGGCGTTCAAAAGGCGATTATACGCCCAAAGGCGCCCCGCGCGCGAACGCGGTGCCCTTTTGCGCTTGCATTGAGGCGCCCCTCGCGCTACAGTGTGGGCATACACCAAATGGCGTATAAGGAGGCGTGATGAAAAAGGCGTTGATCGTCCAAGGCGGCTGGCAGGGCCATGAGCCGAAACAGGTGGCCGAGATTATGGCCAAGGCGCTCCGCGAAAACGGGTTTGAGGTGGAGATCGCCGATACTCTCGACGTCCTGCGCGACCGGGAAGCGCTCAAGGCGCTCGACCTCATCGTGATGGAGTGGACGATGGGCAAAATCGAGCGCGATCAACTCGAACCCCTCCTCGAGGCGGTGGCGAGCGGCGTGGGGTTGGCGGGCGTCCACGGGGGGATGGGCGATTCCTTCCGCGAGGCGACCGATTACCAATATATGGTGGGCGGCCAGTGGGTGGCCCACCCCGGCGGAGACGGCGTGGAATATTGGGTGAACATCGTGGATCACGAGCACCCCATCACGCGCGGCCTGCATGATTTCAAGGTCAAGTCGGAGCATTACTATATGCACATAGACCCGGCCATCAAGGTGCTGGCCACCACGAACTTTGGCGACGTGGTGATGCCGGTGACTTGGGTCAAGATGTGGGGCAAGGGGCGCGTGTTTTACTGCTCGCTGGGGCACGTGGCCCAAGTGTTCGAGCAAGACCCGCAGATTCTCGAGATGGTTACGCGGGGGATGCTTTGGGCCGCCGAGGGGAAGGCGTTGGCGGAGAGGTAAAGGGTTCGCCCTCACGCAAGTGCGTGAGGGCGAATTTTTCACACCACTTTCTCTCCCCATACCTTCATCACGGTGCGGTGCAGGGGCACATAGCCCTCTTGGGCCAACTCCGCCGTGGGGAGCGAGGCCTCATCGGGCTTGTCGGAACTGCCAAAGAGGAGCGCGCCCTGGCGGGCCGCCCATTCGGCAAGGCTCGCCACTTCTCGTGTGATGACGATTTCCC